>CBFGUO010000025.1:0-83438 GCA_965652375.1 uncultured Opitutus sp. | reverse complement strand
GTTCCGCCGCCCAGATCAAGGCCACCAAGCAGGTCGGCGGCAAACTCAAGGGCGAACTCGCCCAGTTCCGCGAACTCGCCGCCTTCGCCCAGTTCGGTTCCGATCTCGACGCCAAGACCAAGGCCCAGCTCGACCGCGGCAACCGCATCGTCGAACTCTTCAAGCAGCCCGCCTTCAACCCGATTCCGATCGAGCAGCAGGTCGTCACCCTCTGGGCCCTCCAGAAGGACTACTACGCCAAGATCGACACCAGCAAGGTCCAGGCCGCCGCCGAGTCCCTGCGCGAGTTCTTCGCCACCCGCAAGGACGCCCTCCTCACCAAGATCCGCACCGAGGCCAAACTCACCCCGGAGATCGAAGCCGAGCTCAAGACCGCCTGCGACGAGTGGGCCTCCGCGCGCAGCTAACTTCCGAATTACGAATTACGATTTACGAATGATCCGCCGTTCGGCTCCGCCGATTCCGCGAATCGAAAATCGTAAATCAAAAATCGAAAATCCCTAAATGCCTTCCACCCGCGACATCCGCCGACGCATCAAGTCGGTCAAAAACACGCGCCAGATCACCAAGGCGATGGAGTTGGTCGCCGCGTCGAAGATGAAGAAGGCCCAGGCGGCCGCCGTGGCCGGCCGACCCTACGCCGTCCTCATGGCCGACATGCTCGCCTCGCTCGCCTCCAAGGTCGACGGCAGCCTCCATCCCTTCCTCCAGCCCCGCGAGGTCAAGACCCGCGGCATCCTGCTCATCACGACCGACAAGGGCCTCTGCGGTCCCCTCAACGCCAACCTCTTCAAGCTCGTCGGCGACATCAAGGGTCCCGCCAAGTTCGTCGTCTCCGGCCGCAAGGGTTCCCAGTTCCTGGCCCGCACCAAACGCGATGTCGTCGCCGACTTCGGCATCCACGACAAGGTGCCCTTCACCGAGATCCAGGTCATCGGCGACTTCATGATCGACCTCTTCCTCAAGGGCGAGATCGACACCATCGAAGTCATCTACCCGCGCTTCAAGAACACCCTCGTGCAGGAGCCCATCCATCGCCCACTCCTCCCGCTCGCGAACCTGCGGCAGTTCGTCGAAACCCTCTCCGACGATCACACCGCCGACCGCACCCGGGAGTTCGCCGACGACCGGCTCATGATTTTCGAGCCCGACGCGCAGACCGTCCTCGAAGCCCTGCTGCCCTTCTACGTGAAGCGCTACCTCTACCAGGTCGCGCTCTCCACCAAGGCCTCCGAACACAGCGCCCGCATGGTCGCGATGAAGACCGCCAAGGACAACGCCTCCAAACTCCTCGACGACCTCACGCTCCAGTACAACAAGGCGCGTCAGGCCGCCATCACCCAGGAAATTCTCGAAATCGCCGCCGCCCAGTTCGCCGCGGCCTGATCCCGTCCCACCCTCCACGCCTCCCGCTTCCGCCCTTCGCCAACCTTTATAATGAATACCGGCAAAATCGTCCAAGTCATCGGCCCCGTCGTCGACGTGCAGTTCGGCGACAACAGCATCCCGCCCATCTACCAAGCCCTCACCGTCGACTTCGAGGTCAACGGTAAGACCGAGCGCCTCACGCTCGAGGTCCAGCAGCACCTCGGCGCCGGTATCGCCCGCTCCATCGCCATGTCCTCCTCCGAGGGTCTCAAGCGCGGTATGAGCGTCACGGATACCGGCGCCCCCATCTCCGTCCCCGTGGGCGAGGGCGTGCTCGGCCGCATCTTCGACGTCACCGGCGCTCCCGTCGATGGCCGCGGCGAGGTCCCGCACGAGAAGAAGTATCCCATTCACCGCCAGCCCCCGGCGCTGGTCGACCAGGACACCGAGGCCCAGATCCTCGAGACCGGCATCAAGGTCATCGACCTCATCGCTCCCTTCACCAAGGGCGGCAAGGTCGGCGCCTTCGGTGGTGCCGGCGTGGGCAAGACCGTGGTCATCATGGAGCTCATCAACAACATCGCCAAGGCCCACGGTGGTTACTCCGTGTTCGCCGGCGTCGGTGAGCGTTCCCGCGAGGGCAACGACCTCTACCACGAAATGTCCGAGGCCGGCGTCATCGACCAGAACGACATTTCCAAGTCCAAGGTCGCCCTTGTCTACGGCCAGATGAACGAGCCGCCCGGCGCCCGCATGCGCGTCGCCCTCTCGGCCCTCGCCATGACCGAGTACTTCCGCGACGAGAAGAACCAGGACGTGCTGCTCTTCGTCGACAACATCTTCCGCTTCTCCCAGGCCGGCTCCGAGGTGTCCGCCCTCCTCGGCCGCTCGCCGTCCGCGGTGGGTTACCAGCCGACCCTCTCCAACGAGATGGGCCTCCTCCAGGAGCGCATCACCTCCACCAAGAAGGGTTCCATCACCTCCTTCCAGGCGGTCTACGTACCGGCCGACGACCTTACCGACCCGGCCCCGGCCAACACCTTCGCCCACCTCGACTCCACCATCGTGCTCGAGCGCGCCATCGCCGAGCTCGGCATCTATCCGGCCGTCGATCCGCTCGCCTCGGTCTCGAAGGCGCTCGAACCCGCCGTCGTCGGCGACGAGCACTACCAGGTGGCCCGCGAAGTACAGCGCGTGCTCCAGCGCTACAAGGATCTGCAGGACATCATCGCCATCCTCGGCCTCGATGAACTCTCGCCCGAGGACAAGCTCACCGTCTTCCGCGCCCGCAAGATCCAGCGCTTCCTTTCGCAGCCCTTCCACGTGGCCGAAGTCTTCACCGGCTCGCCCGGCAAGTACGTCGGCGTCAAGGACACCGTGCGCGGCTTTAAGATGATCCTCGACGGCGAACTCGACGACGTGCCGGAAGGCGACTTCTACATGAAGGGCTCCATCGAGGAAGTCCTCGAGGCCGCCGGCAAAAAATAACCCTTTGGCTTAACCACGACAGACACGAAACACACCAAAGTCCTGAAGAGCCTAATTTTAGCTTTTCGTGTATTTAGGGTGTTTCGTGGTTAAAACACCATGTCACTGACTCTCGAAATCGTCACGCCCGAGGCCCGGGTCTACTCCGACACCGTCGACAACGTGGTCATTCCCACCGTCGAAGGCGAGATCGGCGTGCTTCCGGGTCACCTGCCGCTGCTATCCCAGGTGGCCGACGGCGAACTCCGCGTCACCAAGGGCGGTGCCGTCCAGGCGCTCGTCATCGGCGACGGCTTCGTCCAAGTCCAAGGCGACAAGGTTTCCATTCTCGCCGAGCACGCGATCGAGGAGAACGCCATCGACGAGGATGCGGTCGAAAAGGCCATGCAGCGCGCCCAGGAAGCCCTGCGCGACGCCAAGGACAGCAAGCTCGATCCGGCGGAAATCGAGCGACTGGAAAGCGTCGTGCGCTTCTCCGTCGCTCAACTCGGCATCAAGCGCCGCCGCCGCTGAGCCGATTTATCCGGTTCCGGGCGGCTCCCGCCGCCTTTTACGATCCTCAACCGACGCCGGCCGCCGGCTTGGCGGGCTTTGTGCTGTTGGAGGTACGGTACTCGGATTCCGTCTACCGCAATTAGTTTGCCTCTAATCGCCGGTTCAAATGGCTTGCGGTTCGGGCCCTCATCCTAGATTTCATACCTCCCGCTTTAATTCCTAATACACCGCCATGAAACTCATCCGCCTCCTCGCCAAGGGTCTCTTGGTCAGCTTCGTCATCAGCGCAGTTGCCTTGGCCCAGACCCTCACTCTCACCCCGGCTCAACGCGCCGCCATCCGCGCCGGCGGTGCGGGCGCCAAAACAGCCGTCCAACAGGCTCTCGCTGCCGCCGGCGTCAATCTGAACGACGCTGCGGCCGTGCAAGCCGCCGCGCTTTCGATTTCCGCCCAAGTCACCGCCGAGGCCCCGGGCGACACCGCCGTGGTTGCGGCCGTGTCCGCCATCGTCACCGAGACGATCACCGAATCCGTTGCCGCATCCGGCGGGGACGTCGCCGCCGCTGCCGAAGCCGCCTCTTCCGGCGCGGTCCAAGGTGCGGTTCAATCCGCGGCCGCCGCCGGTGCTGATGTCAGCACCGTCGCCCAAGCCGCCTCCTCGGGCGCCACCAGCGGCGCGGTTCAAGCCGCCGCCAACGTCGGAGCCGACGTCACCTCCGTGGTCCAATCCGCGTCCTCCGGCGCGTCCTCCGGCGCGGTTCAGGCCGCTGCGGCTGCCGGCGCCGACACCGCATCGGTCGCCCAATCCGCCGCGTCCGGTGCCACCGCTGGCGCCGTGCGTGCGGCCGTCGCCACCGGCCAAAACGCCACCGCCATCTCCACCGCGGCCTCCACCGGCGCAACCTCCGGCGCCATCGCCGGCGCCAATGCCTCCGGCCAGGACGCCGCCACCATCGCCAACGCCGCCGCCACCGGTTCCACCCAGGGCGCCGCCCAAGGCGCCGCCGAAGCCGGCGGCACGACCGAAGTCGTCCAGGAGGCCACTGACGCCGCCGCCGAAGCCGCCCAGGAAGTCGTCGACACCGAAGTCGAAATCGAGGTGCCGAACGACAACATCGTCGTCAGCCCCGTCTGATCCGGCGCGACTCATTCCTTTTGCCTCAAGCGCACCCCTTCGCGGGTGCGCTTTTTTTGTCCTTTTTCAATCCGTCCACCGAGAGTCGATTGACAATGAAACTGAGTCTCAGTCGACTCGGCGCCCATTCAATGAAACAGGATCTCAATTCAGACCGTCTGCCCCTCTGCCAGCTTCCCGCCGGCGTGTCGGGACAAGTGTGCGAATTGACGGGCGAGGGGGCCTTCAAGCAGCGCGTGCGCGAGCTCGGCTTCGGCGAATCGGCCACCGTTACCAAAATTTCCGGTCGTTCCACCATCATCTGCCAAGTCAACGGGACCCGCATTGCCCTCAGCCACGCCGCCGCGCAACAGATCCTGATCGCTCCCGGTCCGCAGGTCCGAACGGCTTAATTCCGGATTCCGCCCGCCGTTTCTTCCGGTTCGTTTCCCGGTCGCTCCCGCCATGTCTTCACCCGTCCCTCTGTCCCAACTCACGCCCGGCACCTCCGCCACGGTCCGCGAGTGTCCGGTCACCGGTAACGCTTTCCTGCGGCTGCGCGAAATGGGCATGTTGCCCGGGACGACCCTGACACTCGTCCGCCGCGCGCCCTTGGGTGATCCGATCGAAATCAAAATGCGCGGCTACAACCTCACGCTCCGCAAAACCGAGGCCGACCACGTTCTGGTTGAGCCCGTCGCCTGAGGATCGCCCGCCATGCAGCTTCCCGATCACGTCAAAACCCCGCCCCGCGCCCCGGTTTATGCCTTGGTCGGCAACCCGAACTGCGGCAAATCCACCCTGTTCAACGCCCTCACCGGCCTGAAACAAAAGGTCGGCAACTACCCGGGCGTCACCGTCGAGCGCAAGGTCGGCACCGCCTACTCACAGCACGGTCACCCCATGACCGTCATCGACCTGCCCGGCGCCTATTCGCTGGCCGCCCGCTCACCCGACGAAGCCGTCACCCGCGACGTCCTGCTCGGCCGTCGCGCCGATACCCAGATGCCCGATCGCATCGTTTGCATCGTCGACGCCTCCAACCTCGAGCGAAACCTCTACCTCGTCCATCAAATCCTCGACCTCGGTCGGCCGGTCATCCTCGTGGTCAATATGATGGACATGGCCACCTCCGCCGGCCTCCAGATCCGCATCGATCACCTCGAGAAGGAACTCGGCATCCCGGTCATCGCCGCCCAAGCCTCCCGCGGCCAGGGCCTCATCGAGCTCAAACTCGCCATGAGCCGGGCTGACCTGCCGCTGCCCAAACATCGCTGGTCCGTCCCCGCCGCCATCGCTCCCGCCGTCGCCGAACTGCAGGCCTCCCTCCAGGATTCCGATCGCAAGCCCCCGCTCATTGCGCGCGCCGAAGCCCTGCTCCTGCTCACCGATCAGGATCCCCTCCGGGTCGCGGGCTCCCAGCCCCTCAGCGAGCGCACCGCCTCCATCCTCAACCAATGGAAACAGCGCTGGCGCGAGGAAAACACCGACTGGTCCGGCAGCCTCGTCGGCGCCCGCTACGAAGCCATCGGCGCGCTCACGCAACTGAGCGTCAAGGCCGCCTCCTCCGTCGCGCCGCAGAACGTCTCCGACAAGATCGACGCTGTCGTCACCCACGGCTTATGGGGCTGGATCACGCTGGCCTCGATCATGACCGTGCTCTTCCTGAGCATCTTCACCCTCGCCGAATACCCCATGGGGCTCATCGAGGGAGGCATCGCCGCTCTGGCCGATGTCATCAAGGGCGCCATGGCACCAGGCGACCTGCGTGACCTCATCACCGACGGCGCGATTGCCGGGGTGGGGGGCGTGGTCGTTTTTCTGCCCCAGATTCTCATTCTGTTTTTCTTCATCGGTATGTTGGAAAGCACCGGCTACATGGCCCGGGCGGCTTTCATCATGGACCGGCTCATGAGCCGCGTCGGGCTCAACGGGAAATCCTTCATACCACTGCTCAGCTCCTACGCCTGCGCCATCCCCGGCATTATGGCCACCCGCACCATCGAGGATCCCAAGGACCGTCTCGTCACCATTCTGGTCGCTCCTTTCATGAGCTGCTCGGCCCGCCTGCCAGTGTACCTGCTCATGATCGCCGCCCTCGTGCCCACGGGCGAAGTGCCGATTCTCACCAAGGTCGGACTCATGCTGCTCATGTATGGCCTCGGCACCACCGGCGCCTTCGCCTTCGCCTGGCTGTTCAAACGCACCCTGCTCAAGGGCGAGCCGCCCCTCATGATCATGGAGCTGCCGCCCTACCGCCTGCCGCGCATGCAGGACGTGGTCCTCCACATGGTCGAGCGGGCCTGGTTGTTCCTCAAGCGCGCCGGCACCATCATCCTCGCCATCTCCATCGTGCTCTGGGCCCTCACCGCGTATCCCAAAGCCGGCGACGACGCCACGCCCGGCGAACAGGTGGCCCAAAGTTTTGCCGGCCAGGCGGGTCACGCGATCGAACCCCTCATCAAGCCCCTTGGTTTCAACTGGGAAATCGGCATCGGCCTCATCAGCTCCTTCGCCGCGCGCGAGGTCTTCGTCAGCGCCACCAGTGTCGTTTTCAACGTCGAGGAGGATGAAGAAAACACGGAGCCGCTCCTGCAGGCCCTGCGCAACGCCACCTGGCCCGACGGTCGACCGCTCTTTACCCCGCTCGTTTGCCTCACGCTCATGGTGTTCTATGTTTTCGCCATGCAGTGCGTGAGCACCGTCGCCGTCGTCCGCCGCGAAACCAACTCCTGGCGCTGGCCCCTCTTCCAGATCGGCTACCAGACCGGCTTCGCCTGGCTGCTCTGCTTCGTCCTCTACCAGACCGGCACCGCCCTCGGCTTCTGATCGCCATCCACCACCATGACTCCCCCCCTCCAAACCCTCATCGCCCTCCTGGTCGTGCTCGGCGCGGTGGTGTATCTGCTGCGCAACCTCCGTCGCAACAAGCCGGGCAGCAGCTGCGGCACGTCCGACGGCTGCGCCTGTCCCGCGCCGAAATCACGCCAGCCGGCCCATCTCCGTTCCCGCGGAAACCCGGCACCCTGAGCCTGGCGCAGGCGGGCGGCCGTTGTCGCCGCTCCGAGGATCTACGGCCGCAACAGCTCCACCTCGAACAGCAGTCCGGCATTCGGCGGGATGCTGCCATACGATGAGCCGCCGTAGCCCAGCTTGGGCGGGATGAACAGGATCGCGCGGCCGCCTTCCTTCATCTGCTGCAGGCCGGCCGACACGCCCGGGATCATCTGCCCGATCCGCGCCTCGGTCGGCTTCTCCGTACGCTGCACCTCCGTGCCGTCGGCCAGCTTTACGACGTAGTTGAATTTCACATACCCGCCCGGATACGGCCGCGATCCCGATCCTTCCCGCAGGTGCTTGATGCCCAGCCCGAACTCCGACCAGGTGATGTCCTCCGCCAGCGCCGCCTCGCCGAACATCGAGCGCCGCTCGTCGCGCAGCGCCGCCTCCGCCGCAACCCGGGCCGCCTCCTTTTCGGCCGCGATGCGCGTATTGCGCTGGTCGGCATACCACCACACGCCGGCCATGGCGACCGCCAGTAGCAAGAGGGCTGTGATCGTGCCTTTCATCGTCCCACCGGAGGCCGCACCTCCTCCATCAAGCCCACCAGGTTGCCGTCCGGGTCGCGCAGGAAACCGATCCACAGATCGTGATCGGGCATCGGTGCCGCCAGGGCCGGCGCCCGCTCGTCGGTCGCGCCCCGGGTCACCATCGCCGCGTGGGTCGCCACGATATCGCTCACCCGAAAATACAGCACCGAATTCTTCCCCGGTTCGCCGTGCCCCTGCGGCGTGCTCAACATCACCCGCACCTCGCCCGCTCGCAGAAAGGCGAGGTTGGGTCCGGCATCGCAGAGGAATTCGAGCCCGAGAATCTCGCGATAAAACGCCTTTGCCGCCGCCACGTCACTCACCGTGATCGCAACTTGACCGAGCGCAGGCCCCGACGGGGCAGGGGAGGGAGAGGCCGATTGCACAGTCCAAGTACTAAGCAAAGCCGGCCCGCATGCGCCAGCCACGAATGACGACTATCACCGTGAGGCCGCTGTCGAAACCACCGCGGTCGGCCGATAAACAACCGGCACGCGCACGAGGGTATCGACCGCCTCGCCGTCACGCATCGGTGCCATGAATCCCCAGTCGCCCACGGCCTGCACCGCCGCGTACCCGAAGGCTTCATCCGTGGTCTCGACCACCTTCGGCAGGAAGACGAGACCGTTGCGGTTGATGACAAACTCCACCAACGCCTCCGCCGGCGTGTCGGCCTGCCGCAGCTTGGGCGGAATGGTCGGCGCGCGCTGCACCACCGCGCGGGGCGGCTGATCCAGCTCATCGATCGTCGCGAGCTGCTCGTGCTCGTCGGCCAGCAGGTTCGCGATGCGCTGGGTCTCCTTCGAGTAGGGCGCGTCTCCCTTGGACGAGGGGCGGAGATCGAACTCCATTTTGAGAATGGCCGAACAGGGCTGTCCGGCCTGGCGGGCGGGCTTGAACTTGAACGCTTCGACTGCCGCCACCGCCGCCCGCGAAAGCTGCGGGTCGACCGCTGGCTCCAGCGCCGTCGCCATCGCCACCGCCCCGTCCGGCCCCACGACGAAGGAGACGGTCACCTTCGCCTTCTTTCGCGCCAACAGCGCCGCCCGTGGATAAACCGGCGGGGAATACTCCAGCATCTCCGGGGCCTCATCCCAGCGGCAGCTTTCCGGCACTTCCTCACCCCACTTTTTCGGACGCTTGAACTGCCAACCTCGGTTCGGCTCGACGGGCGGAACCGCGACGGGCTTCGTTCCCGCGTTGATATCGCCCAGGATCGGCCTCCGCAGTTTGGACGTGGTTCCGCCGGACACCGTCGACCTGTCGATTCCGAAATACAGCGGCATCCGCATCATCGCGTTCACCTTCCGGCTATCCTTCAGCGCGGGCTCGAAGCGCCACTGTTGAACGGCTGCGATGGCCGCCTCGCGAAATCCCGGGTGACTGGATCGTTCCACGTGGGCGGAAACGACCTCGCCTTCGGCACTGACCACAAAGTTGACGATCACTTCGCCCTCCACGCCGGAGCGACGCATCGCCTCCGGATAAATCGGCGTCGTCCGCGCGATGACCTTGGGCGGAGAATCGACCGCCGGATCCTCCTGGCCGCTCCCGCGGACCACTCCCGTGCAGGTGACCATCGCAAGCAACAGGGTTCGGCTTACTCGGTGCCAGGTCTTGGAACTCGATCGGAACGGGGACGGAGCAGAGTTCATGGGGTAGGGGGGCTGGCACCTGCGACACCTGCCGCGGGTCCCGGTTCCGAACGGGGCCAGGGCCGGCGGAAACAATCGGGGTTCACCACCGGTTGACGAGTTCCCCGCTTTCACCTCAGCGTCTGTGCGACCAGTGAGCGAACCGACTTCCAATCCGGAATCCGCGGAATCCGCCGGAGCCTCTCCGGCGCCCGCCCCGCCTGCCACCGGTCCGCGCCCGCATCCCCGCCACTGGGGCCGCATTCTGCGTTATTGGAGCCGCAGCGTCGTCCGCGCGATCGACCTCGACTGGTTTCCCGGCCGCCGGCTCCTCCGCAAACCGCAGCGCGCCACCTTCATCGCCGACGCCCAGGCCGGATTCAACGTCGCCATCCTGGGCTTTCCTCAGAGCATCGCCTTCTCCCTCATCGCCGGCGTGCCCGCCCTCATGGGTCTCGTGAGCTGCGCGGTCGCCGCGATCGTCGGTCCCTTTTTCAGCGGCACCCGTTTCATTTGCCTCGGGCCCACCAACGCCACCGCCATCCTCCTGCTCACCGGCGTCGCCTCCACCGGTCTGCCCGAAAGCGCCCGCGCCCTGGCGGTTCCCCTGTTCGTCATCCTCGTCGGCGTCTTCCTCGTGCTCGGCGCCATCGCCCGCGCGTCATTGCTCATCAACTACATCTCCCGCTCGGTCATCACCGGCTACATCACCGCCGCCGCCGCGCTCATCTTCGTCAACCAGATCCAGAACATCCTCGGCGTGCGCACCGACGGCGCCTCCACCTTCGTCGGCATCGTCGCCGCCACGGCCCGCAAGCTTCCCGATACCCACTGGCCGGAGCTGGCCATGGCCGCCGGCACGCTCGCCATCAATCTCGGCCTCATCCGCTGGATCCGCATCCTGCCCAACATCGCCGGCACCCTGCTGTTCACCGCGCTGCTGGGCTTCGGCTTCCGCTACGTCGGCTGGGACATCTCCTACCTGCAGAGCTTCGATCTCGGCAACCTCCGCCTCTTTCCCGGGACCTTCGACTACCAGCTCATCGGCGATCTGGCCGCCCCCGCCCTGGCCCTCGCCTTCGTGTCGATCCTCGAGGGCAGCTCCATCGGCAAGACCCTGGCCTCGCGCGCTGGCCACCGCTTTGTCGTCAACCAGGAGATGTATGCCATGGGCGTGGCCAACGTCGCCAGCGGCCTCTGCGGCGGCATGAACGCCTCCGGCTCGCTCACCCGTTCGGTCCTGTCCGACACCTCCGGCGCCCGCTCGCCCCTCGCCAACGTCTACTCCGGCCTCATCGTCCTCATCCTGCTCTTCAGTGTCGGACCGCTGATCCACTACCTCCCCACCGCCGCACTCGCCGTGCTCGTCATGGGCATCGCCTGCTCGCTCATCAACCGCCGCAACCTGCTGCTCGCGCTGCGCACCACCCCCGCCGACACCACCGTCTTCTTTGTCACCTTCGGCGCCGCCATGCTGCTCACCATCGACGCCGCCATCTACCTCGGGGCCTTCACCTCCATCATGCTCTTCCTCAAGAAGGCCGGTCAGCCCGAGCTGGTGGAGTACAACTTCAACCCCGAGGGGCAGCTCGCCGCCATCCCCACGCCCGAACGGCGCAACGTGCCCGGCATCTCCATCCTGCACGCGGAAGGCGACCTGTTCTTCGGCTCGACCGAAATCTTCTCCCAACAGATTCGTGAGGTCATCCGCGACCCGTCGCTCAAGGTCATCATCCTGCGCCTCAAGAACGCCCGCAACCTCGACGCCACCGCGGCCATCGCCATCGAGGAACTGCACGACTTCCTCAAGAAATCCAAACGCCAGCTCCTCGTCTCCGGCGCCGGCCGCGAGGTCACCCGCGTGCTGCGCAACTCCGGCTTCATCGACAAACTCGGCCCGGAAAACTTCTTCAAGGAATACCCGGCCAACCCCACCGTCTCCACCCGCGACGCCCTCAAGCGCGCCACCCAGGTACTCGGCCGCCGCGACGCCGAGATCCGCATCTTCGTCGACCAGACGAAGAAAAAGAAACAGGACGAAACGTAGGGTCCCGAAAAGACTGAATTCGACCCGAGCAGTTCAGGTTCTCCAGTCCGTTTCAGCCACGAATCACACAGATCGACACGGATGCCACGAGGAATCTAGATCCGTGATCAGCCGTGGTATCCGTGGCTGAAAAAGTCCGACGCCCCTTACCCAAACCTTCGTTCTCTTCGTTTCCTTCTGTAAAAGGCTCGGCGGCGTCAGATTCCTCGCCTCACACCGGTTGACGACCGATCGTGCCGACCAGCGAGGCGCGATAGGCGTCGCCGCTCACGCGCGCCAATTCCGCCTCGGCTTCGCACAGCTTGGCCGAGAGGCCGAGCCGCAGCGCCACATCGGCGGTCGCCGGGTTGTCCAGCACCAGTTTCAGCGACTCGATGTGCCGCCGCCACAGGTTCTCGTCCCAACGCTGCTTGGATTCCAGCCGGGCCTGATACCAATCGCTCGCCAGCAGCGCTTCGCGGTTGAACATGCCGCGCACTTCCGGCGATTCGAGCCCGTGTCCGTTCCAATTGCCTTTGGCCATGATGTGCAGCAGGGCTTCGAGCGGCGGACAGGCCTCAGCAATCGTACCGTCGTCAAAGTACGCCTGCGCTACGCGCTGGTGCGTCACACAAATGACGTCCACGCCTTCGGCAAACAGGTCCATGTCCTGCAGCTCCGGCCGCAGCATTTCGTCGGTGAAGACGACGTGCGGATGATTGAACACGCGACCGAAGAAGGTGCGGGCAAACTTCGCCGTGATGCGGTAACCCAGCCGGCTCGCCAACACCTTGTTCCCGCCGTGCTCCATGTCTTCGCACTTCTCGAGGTAGCCGTGGCCGATGAGAAACTGCGGGTCGCGCTCCTCGGTCTTCATGCGGCACCACACTTCGGGAATGAGCAGGCTCACATCGTGATCGACCCGCATCTTCGGCCCCACGTAACCCGCCGCCGACACGAACACCGGGTGACCCGTGAGCAGCAGCGACACCAGCGCCGCGTTGAGATCGTAGATCGCCGGCAGGCAGTTGAACGGTCCCTTCGTCAGCGCCCCTTCCGAGCCCGCCCCGGTCGTCGAGGGCGACTTGCCGGTCATCGAGCTGATGAACTCCAGGAACAGCTCCGGCAGCTCGAAATAGTGGATCGGATTGAACACTGCCAGCGCGCGGATGCCTGCCTTCGTATCCGGCGGATTGTTACGCCGCCCCGGCACCACCGCGTCGACCGGGGTGTACACCGGCGCGTCGGCCGCGACGCGACGATGCAGGCGCGTCGCCATGTGGGCGAGATGGGTCGCGCGCGGATTCACCAGGTCGGGCCGCATCTGCAGGTAGCGCGGGTTCTTGGTCGGCTTGCCGTCGACGATGCGCGGGTGCGCCGGGGAGACAAAATAGGCCGGGCCGTCGGGCGCGGAGGCGGCTTGCTTGATGAGTGCCTTCACCGGCTCGGTCCATTTGAAGAAGCCCACCGCGTCCGCCACCAGTTCCCGCGCGTCCTCGCGGCGCAGCGGTTCGAAGTTGGAGATGAAGTTGCCCGGTCCGGCGAGGTCGCGCTCGGTCTGCTTGTCGTAACCGCGATGGATGGCGTCGTCGGGCCGCTGGAAGAGCCGCGTCTCACAGTTCTGCACGAACTTTTCCGAGGGCCGCGAACTGCCGGCCGCCAAGTGGGGCAGGCGGTCGGCCGGCACCACCACGGAGGCGGTGATGTCGTCCTCCATCTGCACCTTGGCCGCGGGATGGAAATCCTCGCGCAGGCCGAAGACGCGCCACGAACCGTCGTCGCGGAAGCCCACGCGCAGGTAGCTCGCGGTGAGCTTGCGGTTGTCGCATTTCAACTCGTTGCCCGGCGTGCCATTGATGATGTCGACCGAGAAGTGACTGCGCCAATCGTCGCGCCAGTCGCTCTGGTAGTGCCGCTTCACCACGAAGACGATTTCCTTGAGGTATTGCGGAATGACCCGCAGCCAGTCGTTGAACTCCTCGGAGTATTCGCTGGAGGGGGTGAGCAGCTTGATGACCGAGCCGAGGGAACGGTCGGCGCTCAGAATGGGGCGGTTGTCTTTGCCGCACTTGGCCGGGTCGGCAAAGCGGTCGTGGTAGGGATGCTCGAGCAGCTCCTGCACGCGGCGCATGTCGCGCTCGAAGTCGGCTACGAACACCGGCCCCGGCAGGATGGCGTCGGAGATCGCCTTGGATATCTCCGATTTGCCGCCGCCCGACACCGTGCACGGCTTGTGGCAGAGGGTGCCCTCGGCGACGGTGCCGACGAGATTCCATGAAGTGTGCCCGGGCGGCTGCTCCAACTCGACCTTGTAGCCCGAGGGGCGCACATAGGTGATGCCGGCGCGCAGCGGCAGGGTGCGCGGCGAACCATCCTCGCCCGTCCACTCCACCTTCTGCGTCGGCAGGTCGAAGCGCACGTCCTCCGGCACGTAGTAGATTGTCGGATACTCCTTGTCGACGGCGTAGCCCTCCGGCTTCACGTCGATCAGGTCGCCGTACTTTTCAACGACTTCGGCAAAGGAATGACCGCGCGACTGCACGTGCACGCTGCCGGCGAATTCCTCGCCCAGATCGTAGGCGGGGTAGACCAGGGCGCCGCCGGCGTGCTCCTCCTCGGCGCAGCCGTAGAGGTTGGCCGCATAACCGATCTGGGTCTTCACCTCCTTCTTGCAGTAGCCGAAGTAGTTGTCGGCGATGAGCGTCACCACCACGCCGCGGGCATCGCGGGCGCAGAGTTTGAAGGCGGAGCCGTGGTTGTAGAGCTCGCCCTCCTCCTTCCAGCACATGCCGTCGCGGCGCTGGCGCGGCGTGGCGAGGTCCCAGTGCGGCAGGCCGAGCAGGACCTTCGGCACGCTCACCAGATGCGGCGCGAGGATCACGCAGCCGGTGTGGCCGGTCCAACCGTCGATATCGAGCGCCGCGTCGTTTTCCGGCAGGTAGGGATCACCGCCGTTGCCGAAGATCGACTCGACGAAGTCAAGATTGGCCACCAGCGAACCCGGCACGAAGAAGCGCGTCTCCATGCGCTTCGCCTTGGTGAAGCCCCGCACTTCCGGCACCACCAGCGGCCGGAGCAGCAGCGTCACCCAGGCGGAGGCGGGTTCGTTCCAGTCGGCGGAGTAGGGGAGCCGCATGAGTTCGTCGGGCGCCTGCCAGGCCAGCTCGAGCAGCTTGGCGAAGGCCTGCTTCGGCACCGCCTTCTTGTCCTCGGGCACCGGCAGCCCGCCTTCGGCGATGTGAAACACCCCCTGGGTCGTGCGGCGATCGCTCGCCGGATTGTGCAGCACGCCATTGCGCAGCCGGTAGCTCTCCAGCAGCGGCGACTTCACGGCGTCGCCGCGATCCGGCAGCGACAACTCCCGCGCCAGGCCCGGCTGATCCAGCACAAAGGTGCGCAAGGGCAGGGTGGGGGCGGGCCCGAGATCGGCCAGGTACTGGTTGAGGAAATGCTGGATGCGCCCGTCGACCGGCGCGTAACGCTCCACCATCTGGCGGGTCATCTCCCGGTGGCGCGCAAAGATGGGATCGGCCAGGGCCGTCAGCGCCGATCCGTCGCCGGGACCGGTAGGACAGCCCAGTAGTCCCAGGCGCAGGGCGATCGCTTGACGGTGTTCCTCGGGGGACGGCGGACGTTTGGCAAAGCTCATAGGCGGCACGGACGGTAGACAGTTTCGCCCGACTTCCTCAACCGCGGGATTGCTATTTCCTCCTCATCGCCACGGTCCGGCCCCCTTCACTCACTTCCGTTCCCTGTCACTCCCCATATTCCGTCGGATCGGGCACTCCAGCCGCCGCGAACGCCTCCCGTCGCTCCACGCAGGTGCCGCACGTCCCGCAGTGCACGGCTCCGCCTTTGTAACAGGACCAGGTGCGGGCGAAATCCACCCCCAGCCGCGCCCCCGCGGCGGCGATCTGCGCCTTGTTCAACTCGATAAAGGGTCGCAGCAGGGCCACCTCCGCATAGGTGCCCCGCCGCATCGCCTCGTCCATGGCCCCCATAAACGCTTCGCGGCAGTCAGGATAGATGGCGTGGTCGCCTCCGTGGGCGGCGATCACGACCCCGGACGCCCCCCGGCTCTCCGCCACCCCCGTCGCGATGCTCAGCAGGATGGCGTTACGAAACGGCACCACCGTTTGCTGCATCGTCGCGTCCTCGTAATGGCCCTCCGGAATCTCCCCGCCCGACTTCAATAGCGCCGAGTCGAACAAGCGGTCCACAAAGGGCAGCGCCACCACTTCATGCCGCACCCCCAGCCGCGCCGCATGCACCGCCGCGAACCGAATCTCCCGCGCATTGTGCTTGGCTCCGTAATCGAAACTCAACGCCCCCGCCACCTCGTGCCGTTCCCGCGCCCAATACAGCGCCGTCACCGAATCCATCCCGCCGGAACAAAGCACCACGACTTTCATAACCCCAACGTGCAGCGCCGCCCCCCTCCGCCCAATCTTTCTCTTTATTCTTTCTCTTTATCTGCATCCCCACCGACCGGAATCCGCCCCTCGCGCAACAAGCTCGAACCCGGGTAGAAAGACAAAGATAAAGAGGAACGAAAAAGACTCGCCATGTTCCTCTTCCACGATCCCCGCTGCACCGACTACGGCACCGCCGCCCGTCCCGAACGGCCCGCCCGCCTCGCCCGCACCGTGCCTCACCTGCGCCGCGCTCATCCCGACTGGATCTGGCACGAGCCGCCCGCCGCCACGGCGGCCGACGCCGCCCTTTGCCACACTCCGGCCCACCTCGATCGCCTCGCCGTCGCCGCCGACTTCGATCCTGATACCCCCTTCTTTCCCGAGATCGCCGCCCACGCCTACCGCGCCACCGGTGCCGCCCTCGCCGCCACCGACGCCGCCCTCGCCGGCCGCGGCCCCGCCATTGCCCTCATGCGCCCGCCCGGCCACCACGCCACAGCCGACCAGGCCATGGGCTTCTGCTACCTCAACCACATCGCCATCGCCGCCCAACACGCCCGCCAACGCCTCGGCGCCACCCGCGTCGCCCTCTGGGACTTCGATGCTCATCACGGCAACGGCACCGAAGCCCTCCTCGCCGGCCAACCCGGCTTTCTCTTCACCTCCGTCCATCAGTCCCCCTGCTACCCCGGCACCGGGCTGACGAGCTTCAGCAACTGCCAAAACTGGCCGATATCTCCCCTGGCGCCCCCGCCCGTCCTTCTCGACGCCCTGCGCGCCTCCCTTGACGCCGTGATTGCCTTCGACCCGGACCTTGTGCTCGTCTCTGCCGGATTCGACGCCTACGTGGGCGATCCGATCACCAACATGACATTGAGAATCACCGATTTTGCCACCCTCGGCACCTGGCTCCGCGGCACCGGACTTCCCGCCGCGGCCGTGCTCGAAGGCGGCTACAGCGACGACCTGCCGCAACTCGTCGATGCCTTTCTCACCGCCTGGGCCGGGGAGGATGCCCGCGCATGATCAAACGTTTCCTTCCCCGTCCCGCCCGCCAGTTTTTCGGCGTCAAAATGAAGCCCCAGGCCCCTGCCTACGAACTCCTCGACCAACCCGGTCAACTCACCCCGCTGCTCAACGCCATCGATCAGGTCGACGAAGTCGCCCTCGATACCGAGGCCGACAACATGAACTGCTACCGCACCAAGATCTGCCTCCTGCAGTTCCTGGTGAAGGGGAAGGTCTACCTGGTCGACGCCCTCGCGCCGATGAAGTTCGACGCCCTCTACGAGAAGCTCGCCACCAAGCACCTCGTCATGCACGGCAGCGACTACGACCTGCGCCTCCTGCACGACCTCAACGGCTTCCAGGCCCGCAGCATCTTCGACACCATGCTCGCCGCCCAGCTCCTCAATCGGCAACGCGTCGGCCTCGCCGCCCTCATGGAGGACTACTTCGGGCTCATCATGTCGAAGGAGTCGCAGAAGGCCAACTGGTCCAAACGCCCCCTCACCACCAAGCTCCTCGACTACGCCTCGCTCGATGTCTGGCACCTGCCCGAGCTCCGCGACCTGCTCAGCAAGGAACTCCGCAAACTCGGCCGCATGGACTGGCTCGACCAGCAATGCCGTCGCCAGATCGAGTCCGCCCAGTCCGGCTTCCCCAACGGCGACGAAAACGCCTGGCGCATCGGCAAGTCCGAAAAACTCCGCGGCCGCGGCCTCGCCGTCCTCCACGCCGTCTGGCACTGGCGCGAGGAACAGGCCGAGCGCCTCGACACCCCGCCCTTCAAGGTCTGCAACAACAAGCTGCTGATCACCATGGCCGAGCACGCCGAACACGGCGACTCCGAGGCCACCGTCCTCGCCTCCATCAACCTCGGTCGTCGCCACACCCGCCTCATCAAGTCCCTCACCGCCGCCGTGCACCAGGGCTTCACCACCGACCCCGCCAGCCTGCCGCGCCGCCAACGCCTCCGCGACCATCGTCCGCTCACCCCGCGCGAACTCGCCTTCCAGGATCGCCTCAAGGCCGGCCGCGACGAACTCGCCGCCAAGCTCAACCTCGACCCCACTCTCATCGCCAACCGCTCCCAGCTCGCCCAGGTCGCCCGCAGTCCCGAGCAACTCGATACGCTCCTTCTTCCCTGGCAGGCTGAGCTCATTCGGGCCCTGCCGGCCTTCATCCAGGGCCCTGCTGCCTCGTAAATAGTCGGACAAAGTCGACCCGCCCCGCACGTTTCTGATGGGTCGGGCTTTACGCGCCCCGTCCTGCGCGTTTTCTGTCGGTCACCGTGCCGCCGCCCCCGCCCGTCGCCGATTCCTCCAATATCGCCCGCCACCTTCCGCGCATGGCCGGCGAGGAGCCGCACCGACCGGCCCTCAAGGTGCCCCGCGGCCGCACCGCCGAAGGCGCCATCGACTACCTCACCCTCGGCTTCGCCGAACTCGAAGCCGAAGCCGCCGCCTGGCAGCAACGCCTGCGCAAGGCCGGCGTCGAACGTGGCGACCGCGTGCTCGTCATGGTCCGCCAGGGGTTGCCGCTCATCTCCAGCGTCTTCGCCCTCTTCGCCCAGGGTGCCGTGCCCATCGTCATCGACCCCGGCATGGGCCGCGAAAGCTTCCTCGCCTGCGTTGAACGCTCCCGCCCGCGCGTCCTGCTCGGTATCCCGCTCGCCCGCCTGCTCAGCCACGTCTTCCGCCGCGCGTTCAAGTCCGTCAAAGTCCGCCTCCCCGCCAGCGGCTCGACCACCGCCCGCCTCTCCAAACCCGGCGACCGCACCAAGCTCGCCGTCGCCGCGTCCGAGCCCGACGAACTCGCTGCCATCCTCTTCACCTCCGGCTCCACCGGCGCGCCCAAGGGCGTCTGCTACACCCACGGCATGTTCAGCGCCCAGGTCGACCTCATCCGCCACGCCTTCCAGATTCGGCGCGAAGAGGTCGACCTGCCCATGCTGCCCATCTTCGCCCTCTTCAACCCCGCCCTCGGCATGACCACCATCGTGCCCGAGATCGACCCCTCCCGTCCCGCCGAAGTCGACCCCGCCAAAATCGTCCAGGCCATCAACCAGGAGCAGGTCACCAACTCCTTCGGCTCGCCCACCCTCTGGCGCAAGATCGCCCGCCACTGCCACCGCGAACGCATCGTGCTCCCCACCATGAAGCGCGTGCTCTCCGCCGGCGCCCCCGTCCCGCCCGAGCTCTGGGAACTCATGCGCCCGCTCATGCCCAACGGCGAACTCCACAGCCCTTACGGCGCCACCGAAGCCCTGCCCGTCTCCGCCATCAACGCCACCACCGTCATCGCCGAGACCGCCGCCGAGACGCTCCGCGGCGCCGGCACCTGCGTCGGCCACATCATCCCGCCCAACAAGGTCAAAATCATCGCCCTAACCGACGGCCCCATCGCCGCCCTCGCCGAGGTCGCCGAAGCCCCCACCTACGGCGTCGGCGAAATCATCGTGCGCGGCCCCTCCGTCACCCAGACCTACGACGGCCTGCCCGACGCGACCGCCCGCGCCAAGATCCCCGCCGACGATCCCGCCACTCCCGTCTGGCACCGCATGGGCGACTGCGGCTACTTCGACGATCTGGGCCGTCTCTGGTTCTGCGGTCGCGCCGCCGAACGGGTCGAAACCGCCAACGGCCCCCTCTACACCGAGCTCGTCGAGCCCGCCTTCAACACCCATCCCGGCGTCCGTCGCACCGCCCTCATCGGCCTCGGCAATCGCCCGCAACAGCGCGCCGCCCTCGTCGTCGAACCCCGCGATCCCGACGTCCTCCGCACCACCGCCGCCCAACGCACCCTCGCCCGCGAACTCCGCGAACTCACCCGCAGTCACCCCCACGCCGGCCGCATCACCACCTTCTTCTTCCACCCGGCTTTCCCGGTCGACGTCCGCCACAACGCCAAGATCCACCGCCTCACCCTCGCCAAGTGGGCTCAGACCGAAGCCACCGGCCTCGAAGTCGACCCCAAAAAATAAACTCCCGCCCCGCGCTGTGGGGCTGCCGCTTGCTCCCGCGACCGCGGGACCGCACCTGCCCCCCGGCCTTCGTTGTCCCCGTTCCGTGACCTCTGTGCTCCCTCAGTGACCGCCGTGTCGAATCCCGCTCCACGCTCCCCCGTCCTCGTCACCGGCGGCACCGGCTTCCTCGGCTCCCACCTCGTCGATCAACTGCTCGCGGCCGGCCGGCCCGTCACCGTCGTCTCCCGCCAGCCGCGCCCCGCCCTCGCCGCCCGCGGCATCCGCGTCGTCACCGGCGCCCTGCACGATCCCGCCGTCTGCGCCGACGCCGTGCGCGACGCCACCACCGTGTTTCACGTCGCCGCCCGCGTCGGCGTCTGGGGCCGCTATGCCGATTTCCATCGGGACAACGTCACCGCCACCGAAACCCTGCTCGCCGCCGCCCAGGCCGCCGACGTCCAGCGCTTCATCCACACCAGCACGCCGAGCGTCGTCTACAACGGCCAAGACCTCGCCGGCGCCGACGAATCCCTGCCCCTCACCACCACCTGCCCCAGCCCGTACCCGCTCACCAAGGCCCTCGCCGAACGCGCCGTCCTCGCCGCCAACCGCCCCGGCTTCCTCACCACCGCCCTGCGCCCGCACCTCATCTGGGGCCCCGGCGATCCGCATCTCGTTCCGCGCATCCTCGCCCGCGCCCGTGCCGGCCGTCTGCGCATCGTCGGCGACGGCAACAATCGCGTCGACATGGTGCACATCACCAACGCCACCGCCGCCCACCTCGCCGCCGAAGCAGCGCTTCGCGCATCTCAAATTCCAAATCTCAAATTTCAAATTCCTCCCCCCGCCGGTCGCGCCTATTTCATCACCAACGACGAGCCGGTAAACCTCTGGGACTGGATCAACCAGCTCCTGACCGGCCTCGGCGAACCACCGCTCACGAAGCGCATTTCGCTCGCCGCCGCCACGCGGATCGGGGCCGTCTGCGAAGGCCTCTGGCGGGTCCTCCCGCTCCGCGGCGAACCGCCGATGACCCGCTTCATCGCCGCCGAACTGGCCAAGGACCATTGGTTCGACCTCACCGCCGCCAAACGCGACCTCGGCTACCGCCCCACCGTCACCATGGCTGAAGGCACCGCACAGCTGCTCGCGCAGCCGATCGCGCATCCGCGCGAGAGTGAAAGGGAGTGAGTGATGAGTGAAAGGGAGAGGGCGTGAGGGGGGAACCGATGCCTTGATTCGGCTACGTTCCCTTTCACTTCTCCCTTTCACACCTCACTGCGACAGCACCCCTTTCACTCACTCCCTGCGCAGCCGTCCCTTTCACACCTCACTGCGCAGCCCTCCCTCTCACTCACTCCCTGCGGCGGCCGCCGGCCGCCGCTGCCGCACCGCCTCGAACAGTGTGATGATCGTCGCCATGGCGACGTTCAGCGAATCCGCCTGGCCCGCCATCGGAATGCGCACGGTATCATCCGCTTCGCGCAACCAGTCGTCACTCAAACCATACTGCTCGCTCCCCATTACGATCGCCAGCGGCCCGGTCAGGTTGGCATCGGTGTGCAGCTGCGTCGCCGCCGGCGTCGTCGCCACACTGCGGATACCCTTGCCGCGTAACCACGCCCGCACCGCGTCGCTTTCCGCGATGGCCACCGGCACCGAAAACAGCACCCCGGTCGAGGCCCGCACCACGTTGGGGTTGAACAGATCGGTCACCGGATCGCACACGATCAACCCATCCACCCCTGCGGCGTCGGCGCTGCGCAGGATGGTCCCAAGGTTGCCCGGCTTCTCGATCGCCTCGACCACCAGCAGGAACGGGGTGGGGGAGAGCGGCAGATTGTCGAGGCCGTGTCGCCACTGCGGCAGCACGGCCAGCAAGCCATCCGGCCGTTCCCGATAGGCCACCTTGGCAAAAGCCTCCTTGCTCAGCACAAACACCCGCGCTCCCGCCGCCGACGCGTCGGCGATCAAGCTCGCCTCGTTGCCCTGTTCACCCGGATACCACGCCGGGCAGACATACAGCTCGACGGGGGCATAACCCTTGTCGAGCGCCCGCCGAATCTGCCGATAACCCTCCACCAGAAACTGTCCCGCCTGATCCCGCGGACGCCGGTCACGCAGCTTCACAAGCTGCTTCACGCGCGGATTCTGCAGACTGGTGATGACCTCGGGTTCCATGGATATCAGGAGCCCACCAAACACACCAAAAGACACGAAAAGAAAACACTGCATTCCTCCGCTTTCGTGTCTTTTCGTGTCACCCGGGAGGTCCTGAAGTCTCTGGAGGAGTCTGCGTTGTGAGCTAACACACGTTCCGCGAGGCGGGAGGAAGGGGGGTATCCTCGGAGAGGCTATCCTCTTCCTCCCAACGCTGCGGGTGTGGGAAGGGCTCGCAACCCTTTGGGCGACCGGAAAACGCGGTTGGGCCGGTGTTGACCGCACCGGGACATACCTTCCAGGTATGCCGCCGACGCGTCCGCCTTGGCCGAACCGCATTTCCCGGTCGCGCAGACCCCTCCAGAGACTTTAGGACCTCCCACCAGTGGGCAAAAAAAAGAAACAGCAACCCAGGGACTTCCCCTTCCCATACCACACCGAAATCGAGCTCGAGATCACGACGCTCACCAACCGCGGCGTCGGCCTCGGCCGGGTGGAGTTGGAGAGCGATCCGGCCGCAGCCGCGAACGATCCGCCGGGATTGAGTTCAGACAATCGTAATTCTGAAATCCAAAATCGTAAATCCAGCTGGGTCATCATGGTCCCCTTCAGCCTGCCCGGCGAACGCGTCCGCGCCCGCGTCTTCCGCAATCAGAAGAACTTTTCCGAAGCCGACCTCATCGAAGTCCTCACCCCTTCGCCCGACCGCGTCGATCCATCCTGTCCGCTCTTTGGTCGCTGCGGCGGCTGTCAGTATCAACACCTCAACTACGAGGCCCAGCTGGTTTGGAAGCGTCAGCAGGTCGCCGAATTGTTGCAGCACATGGCCGGTCTCACCCACCCGGTGAACCCCGTCATCGGCTCGCCCCGCGAGTTCGGCTACCGCTCGAAGATCACCCCGCATTTCAACCTTCCCCGCGCCGACCAGGACCCCGCCGCCACTCCGATCGGCTTTCTCCGCCAGGGCACCCGCCACGACCTCATCGACGTGCCGGCCTGCCCCATCGCCACGCCGGAAATCAACGCCGCGCTCCCCGAGATCCGCGCCCGCGTCCGCGCCGACCTCGCCGCCGGCGCCTACAAAAAAGGCGCCACGCTCCTGCTCCGCCACGCTACCGAAGGTGTTGTCACCGACTACGACGCCGTCATCCACGAACAGGTCGGCGACTTGAAGCTGCATTTCTTGGCCCGGGATTTCTTCCAGAACAACCCCTTCATCCTGCCTGCCTTCACCGGCTACGCCCGTGACCAGGCAGCCGCGACGGGCGCGCGCTACCTGGTCGACGCCTACTGCGGCAGCGGCCTCTTCGCGCTCAGCTGCGCGTCGGCCTTCGAAAAGGTTCGTGGGATCGAAATCAGCGAAACCAGCGTGCGTTTTGCCACCGAAAACGCCGCCGCCAACGGCATCACCAACGCCACCTTCCGCGCCGGCGACGCCGCCGCGATCTTCGCCGGACTCGCCGCGGACCTGCCGCCCGCCGACACCGTCGTGCTCATCGATCCCCCGCGCAAAGGCTGCGACGAAAGCTTCCTGTCCCAGCTCTTCGAATACGGCCCCCGCGCCGTCATCTACGTGAGCTGCGACCCGGCCACCCAGATGCGCGACCTCGTCCATTTCACCCGGTCCAACTACCGCCTCACCGCCGTCCAACCCTTCGACCTCTTCCCCCAAACCCGCCACCTCGAATGCGTGGTGACGCTGGTGAAGGAGGATTAACTGGCATAATTCACATTCCTACCGAGCATAGCACGGTTGTAGGGCTGCCGCTTGTCGGCACGCCGCTGGCTGACGGAGGGCTGATAGGCAAGTGCGGCATGCCGGCAAGCGGCAGCCCTACATTTACATGGCGTAAGCGATTTCCCCTTCGGCGCACATGAAATAGGACTCCCCTTGCACGACAGCAGCGAGCGCCTGCCCGAGTTCACGCGCCCCGGACGGCGACTTCAGTACGAAACCATCCAAACCGGCGCGGTCCGCCCACCAGACTGCGCGTTCGTTCTTCAAGGCCGAGAAACCAAGCATACGGAGGGGCGGGAGCTTTTCCCGCAGGCGTATGGCAAGCCTGGCTCCACAACCATCCGGCAGTCCGATATCCATCACCACCAAATCGGGCCGCCATTCGAGCGCCCGCTGTTCGGCCATGTGGCAGGTCGAGGTCCATTGGATGTCCACAATCAAGGGAACATCGACCCCGTTCGGGGAGCGAACGGTTAAGGCTCGACGACACCATTTGGTCACCATTTCGGCGACCAAGCCCTCGTCTTCGACGATTAAAATTTTATAGCTCTTTGATCCATCACGCTGCGGGGGAAACATTGGCGGAATAGGGGTTGAAGAACCGGCCAATGTTAAGGAATTGACAGGGAGCTGAGTCGAGTGCTCGGGAGACAAACCGTAGTCGGTCCCCTGTCAATCGGATCTACCTAAATAGATACCTTGCGGCGATTGAGCGAGCTACCGCCAACGGGCAGCGGTAGAGGCATGCTCCTTTCAATCCGCCGACTCTGCCTCGTTGCCGCCGCATGTTCACAGGCTTTCGTTTTTGCCCAGGAAGCTCCACCGGCTGACAAACCGGCATCGGATCCTCCTGCGGATTCCAGTGACGCGAACGATCAGCGAAAGGCCGCGATCGAGTCGGCGTTGGCAGCACTGAAGGCCGGGGATCGAGGCAAGGCCGAAGATGCGTTCAGTCCGCCCGGAGCGAGCGCACGAGAAAAGGCGAACGCGCTCGCCACGGTGTTCTCGGCGGCCGGCCGGGATTGGAATTCAACGGAAAGGACGCGGGCGCAAAAGATCGTGTTGGAGGCGTTCGGCGAAGCCGCGACGACCGGCCCCAAGGCCGACCGCAGCTCCGCGTTCCTGGATGGGGGAGAGTTCGCCTGGAATATCCTGCGCGATGCCAACGAAGCGGAAAAATGGGCGACCGCCGCCGAGAAGATCGATCCCGAAAACCCGCGCTCTGTTCACCTCCGGACGCTGCTGAATGCCAAACGCCAGCGGGATCGGCAGCACCTTGCAGACGCCGAAGCGCTTCGCAACGCCTACGCCGCAATGCCCGATGGCGCAACGGACGTCCCTTCCATTCCGCAACCGGATGAACTGTCTCCCGTTGGCGACGGAAAACCCACCCCACCTGCCCCGCATTCCACCCCCGGGAACTGAACCGCAACCGCCTTACCTCCGATGATATCGTCGACATCCTTTCTCCGTTCCTTCGGTTGCACGCTTCTGCTGGTTGTTTCCGTTGCGCTGACCAGCCGCGTGTCCGCCGCGCTTCCCGGCGATCCGCTGGCGGTCTCCGTTGGTCTCAAAGGCAAGATCATCTCCGGATCCGGATCTCTCACCATCGGCGTAACGGCCGAAAACGGCTATCAATCAGTGGGGGCTTCCGGCTCCGGCAGCCAGACCGGACAGGCCTACATTTCGATGGTGCCGGGCCAAGGATACAACTTCACCTCGAACTTCAGCAGCATCACCCAGTTCGAATTCTTTCTCTCGGCGCCCGCCGGCTACGAGGTGGTTTTCGGAGAAGTGAAGTCCGACGGCGTACGGCACACCGTTCCCGGAGGTCAGACCAACACCACCTATCGCGCTCACTTGCGGTCGACGCAGTACTTGCCCGCAGGTCAGAGTTCCGACCTGGGGGTGGGTCGCGTCCGTTGGTCGCTGGGACTCGGCAGCCTGCGCAACGGTGATCCGGCCGGCGTAATCCAACTGCGGGAGGACAACGCCCTGGCCTCCCTGAGTCCAAACGACCTCATCCTCGAATCGGGCAATCCTCAGGTGGACCGAATCGTCGTGGGCGGCACCTTCCGACAGGTGCTGGCACCCCAATGCCTCGTCGATATCTCGACCGCATCAAACGTGCTTTACCTCAAATGCTACGCCTATACCGCCATCACCACGCAGAATGGCGACGGTACCTGGAACTTCACCGGCAGTCCCTTCGCCGAATATGCCATCGACCGCCCAACCGGATACAACCCGATCCTCCGCATCACCCGCACGAACAACCTGGGCGGCACCCGGACCGACTGGACCCATATGGAGCAGTTCGGCAACTCCTGGCACATCATTCCCTGGACCAATTCTGCGGTAGCCTGGCCCAACTGGTCCACATCCCGCATGTGGGCGACCGATGCCGCCCAAAGCGATCGCTACATCACCTGGCAACGCAGCGACGGCACCACCCAAGCCCAGGATCATCTCGTCTATAGCAGCGGGCAGCTCACCAAGCGCGAGGAGGGCATCGGACAACCCTATCCCTTCACGACCGACTACACCTACAAGCCCGGCACCGATCCCGCCGGCGTCGCCGGCCAGGTCAATACGATCGTCAAGTCGGACGGGAGTTGGACCCGGTTCGACTATCACACCAGCTACCCCTACACCGGGAAGATCTGGAAGACACACCAACCCTTCGCCGATCACGTCACCACCGTCCCGTCATCCTCCAGCAACACCGACGGCGTGGTCACCACGACGACCTACCAAACGGTGGCCTTCGCCTCGACGATTCCGGGCTCCCCGACCACCTACCTGGTGATCAAGCCGACCAGCGTCATCACCACCCACAAGAAAACCTCGGGCAGTGTCGCGACGACCCGTCGCAGCGACTACAGCTATTCCACCAGTACGCGCAACAGCCTCCCGGTCCTGATCACGACGCGCACCGATTACGCTTCCAGCGGCACCACCTTGCCCACCGTGACGGTCACCTACGCCCCCTCGGCCGACGAAATCAATGGCTACTATTCCGGCAAGCCGCACAGCGTTACCCGACCCGACGGAACCATGACCGCCTACGCCTACGTGCGTGGAATCCCTTCGACAGATTTTCGCTCCATCACCCCCAACTCCAGCGGCACCTGGATCGCGGTCACGCGCCTCGAAGGTCATACTTTTACCTCGTCGGGTTCGCCCGTAAGCACTTGGGGCGGCTGGACGCTGGAGTCCGGGTTTCGCGCCCAGGCCGGTCGATCGACCGCCCATACGAGCAATCATTCCTCCAGCGGTGACCAGATCAGTGAAATCAAATCCGTATTCACGGGTTCGAGCTGGGCCACCACTGCCAGCGACCTTCACGCCCACATCCAAGGCATCAATGGTTATCGTACCTATACCTACCGCAACGAAGGCACCGGCACCTCCTCCTACTACACCTTGGAACAGGGTTTTGTCGGTGGCTTCCGCACCTGGACCCGCGACGAGGTCGGCGTCACCACCACCTTCGCCTACGACCACAATGGACGAGTGTCGATGGACAGCCGCTCGCAGGTCACCGGCCAACCCTATTCCGGCACCCTTTACACCCATTACAGCTACGACGGTCCAGGCCGCCTGATCACGAAACGCCTTGCTCCCACGACCGGCGGCGACGACGGCACCCACCTGCTCGAGCAATGGGCCTACGACTGGGCCGATCGGCTCACATCTCAGACGACCCGGGCAGTCGACGGCTCCTCCGTTACGAATGTCACCACCACCTACAATCAGGTTTGGGGCGGCGACTTCCGGGTCACGCGCCGGCTCAATCCCGACAACGGTGAGGTGTATTCCAAGATCCACCGTGACGGCACTCACCGTGCCACCTGGGGTAGCGGCACCGTTCCCAGCTACACCTTCTACGATGTCGATACGGCCGGCTACATCACCAAGACGACGGCAGCCACCGACAGCGTCACCGGCAATTCCTGGTCTTCTCAGCAGATGGACTGGCTCGACCGCATGGTGCGATTCACCCGGGCCAATGCCGACGGTTCCACGTCCTACGAGAGCCTTACCTACGGCACGAGCAGTGGCTGTTCCTGCCGGTCCCGCATCCAGTCACGCCAGTGGTTCAATGGCTCGGGTCAGGCCATCCTAGCGCCCCAGCGGTTTTACTATACCGCCATGGGCGATCTGGAATTCGAGGGCTGGGACCTCAACGGGAACAGCAACCTCGATAGCTCCAGCTCCGATCGCATGGTCAACTATCAGTACTCCATCGAATCCAACAGCGGTTGGTGGCTCGTGGTGGATCGCCTGGTCCTCACCAACGCCAATGATGGCGTTTATCACCTGCAGGAGACCACCAAGCGGCGTCTCGCCGGCAACTCCTCCTCCAGTCGGGGGATGACCCGTCACTTCGATCCCAACGACAATCTCACCGAGACCGAAACCAAGATCAGTCGTTCCATCGCCCAACTGCTCATTGAGACCACGGTGCCCGGCTCCGCCACCAAGGCCTATACCGATTCGCGCAACGGTTTCCTCGCCTCGGAACGCACCTCCACCGGCGTGCTCACCTCCTACACCTATGACACCCTCGGTCGCCTCAGTCGTACCCAGGGCCGCGATTCGGTGCGTGCCGACTACATCTATTACTCCGGCACCACACTACCCTCTGCCGTCCGCAATGCCAACCTCGGCTCCGCTGGCAACGAGTGGATCAGCTTTTCCTATGACAAGATGGGCCGCAACACCCTGCGCACGACCAAGACCGGCACGAGCCCATCCAGTGTCACCGAACGTCGCGCCTTCGACGCTCGCGGAAATGTGACCCATGAGTGGGGCACGGCCACCAACTCCAGTTACCGCACCTACGACACGTCCACCAACCAGCTTCTGACCCTCTCCACCTACCGTTCGACCAGCGCCAGTTGGGACAGCAGCACCTGGCCGAGCCCCGGAACGGCCGACACCACGACCTGGACGATCCACGGCGCCTCGGGCCTGGTCACCACGATCGCCGACGCCGCCGGTCGCACCACATCGTTCACCTACAACGCCCGCCAGCAGGTGGCCACGCGCACGGCCCAGCGCGCCTCTGGAGTGAACGTAGTCACCACCTACGGCTACAGCGAAACCTCCACGGCCCGTACCGGTGAGTTGACATCGATTTCCTACAATGACGGCACCCCCACCGTGTCCTATTCCTATACGCAGAACAGCGGCCACAGCCGGCTGGGTCTGCCCACTTGGATCGGTGACGCCGCCGGTGGCCGCACCCTGGGCTACCGGCTGCACGACGGTCAGCCCGAATTCGAATGGCTGAGTCAAAGCTACTACGGCTCCAACGGCACCGGCAGGGATGTCTGGTATGCCTACGATAGCACCTCTGGAACCGTGGGCCGCCCGACCGGCTACGACGTCGGCTGGGGGACCCAACACAACTCCATTCTCGAATATCGGTTGTCTTACGACAGCGTCGGTCGTCCGCAGACGATCACCACCGGCGGCGGCTTCGGCGCCCGTTCCTTCACCTACGCCTACCAGAGCAACAGTCACAATATTTCCACGCTCACCTCGGGCAGCTACGTGCGCACCAACGCCTGGCAGAGTTGGCGGGAACTTACCGACTCGGTCACCACCACTTGGAGTTCGACCCCCAAGGCCCATTTCGCCTACAACTACGACTGGATGAGCCGCCGCTCCGACGAGAAGGTCACCGGTCAATTGCCCCAGTCGCTCTCCGGCTGGAGCGTACCCTATGGTCACGCCAACGTCTGGACCTACGATTCACGCAGCCAGGTCACCAAGAGCGAACCCTACAAGCTCACCAGCGGCGGTGCAATCGACACCGTGACCCCGGCGACCAGCGCTATGCGCGAGTGGACCTTCGACCCCATCGGCAATCGCACGCAGGAAAAGCGCGCCGGCGGTTCCTGGCTCGGCTGGAGTGCCAACAATCTCAATCAAGTCACCGCCACCCCCAGCGGCGGGGTCAACCTCGGCAATCCGACCTACGACTGGACGGGCAACATGACGGCTCAGAACGGCTGGACCTACACCTATGACGGTGAAAACCGCCTGCGGACCGCCACGCCGAGTTCGGGCGCTTTCTACCGCTACAGTTACGACTACCTCGGGCGGCGCGTGCGCAAGGAAAAGGTCAGTGGCTCCACCGTCCTCGAGGACACCAAGTTCATCTGGGTGGGCTGGCAGCTCATCGCGGAGCTGGACGGACTGAATATCAACGGCTCCGGCGCAGGCAACGTGAAGCGCAGCTATGCCTGGGGCATTGACGCCATGGGAACCCTCGGCGGCGCCGGCGGCACCGGCGCGCTGCTGATGATTCGCGAGGACAACGCCGGCCCGCGCTATCTGCCGATCTACGACAATCGCCAGAACGTCCGCGGCTACCTCGACGAATCCGGCAACATCGTGGCTGCGTATGAATACACCGCCTTCGGCGAAACCGTCGCCAGCGGCGGCAGCTACACCACCGCACCGATCCGCTACGCCTCGCTCTACCAGGATAGCGAGACCGGCATGTACTACCACCACCACCGGTATTACCACCCCGGCTTCGGCCGCTTCATCAACCGCGATCCCATCGGGGCGGCCGGCGGACTGAACCTCTACGCCTATGTCGGCAACGGTGCGCCGAATCGCTGGGACCGACTCGGGTTGGACTGGGAATGGGAGTGCACGACGACCTATACATCGGTATTTGTAATAGATGGTGACAATTCCTATTGGGACTGGACGGAGGAAACGGAATGCTCACTTTATTGGCGACCGAGTCCCGGCGACAGTGATTCGGGCGGTGGTTCAGGTGGTAGAAATGACACGGAATCCGAAATAGCGCCATATCCCAATGATGTTTATTTCGACAGCCTCGGCCGACCACGCGACACGGGCAGTAGAGAAAACACTACTGTATTGCTTGGGATGGCTTCCGTCTCGCCACCGAGCAAATTCGACCCGCACAACGATCCCTGCGAAAAGCTGTTTCAGGATATTCTTGATTTGGCGCGACACATTAGAGGTCGCTACAACGATATGTTGTTGGATAAAGGAGGCCTATATGGCACCCGCGGCACAGGCAAAGGAAGTTGGAGAGGCCATCAAGAACAATTTGAAGGACAACAGCGACGGTTGCGACATGCAATTCAAACATACTACGACCGTGGTTGTGGCCAGAAAAAGCCTCTTCCTGGGTATGCGAGTATAGAAGCTCAGCGTGCAACGCCGAGCCGACCCCTTAGGGTTGAGGTTAGCATCTTTGATAACTGGATAAACAGTATTTCTATCACCGACGAGACGCTCAATCAGATTCAACAAGGAGCACTAATTACTACTGGTGTAGCAGCAACAGTGGCAACCGGAGGAATTGCCGGGCCATATCTCCCGTTGATGGGGGTCGGCATCGGAGGGGCCGTCCTCGCACAATAAAGTCGATCATGAAAAACGAAGAAGATTACGTATTCGAGGAACATCAGAACGCCGACGGGACATCCTATATATTAATGAAGATGCCGGATGGCCTCACGGTCTGCAAAAGCACATACGATCATGAAAAACGACTGGTCGAGCGTGTTGATTATGATAAAGATGGCCATATCGCAGCTCGCGCGCTGTATGATCATGACAGTCAGGAAAAACCGAAAAGAACAACATCATTCGATGCAGATGGAAACCTAGTATTTATTCAAATACGTGGCCACCCTCCAGTCTTCTATGGCGAATATCAAGCTGGAAAGCCGGCCTTCATGTGTGCGGATCAGCAGAGGGATCGGACTGATCCATCATAATAGCAGTGAAACGTGAACCCACAGGCCAACCAAAGCACAGTGCGAACGAGCGTGCCAACGGTTGAGGCTTTTGCGCAATGAGCAGCTTCTCGGCTATCAACCCTCTATATTTTAAAGAGGTAACTTCGCTTACGTCTGACTGAACACCCCAGTAACTGGCGCGCCTCGTGCCACTTTTCCTTGGTCAACCGGAGAGACACCCGCTGCCTCTTTCATCAACAATGCGTCCGATCTGAACTGAAGTAGGGATGCGACTGCTCACACGATGTTGTAGCCCATCATCCAGACTCGCCACTTCGGTTCGCGCAAGGCCGACGGGGGACTGAAAAACGGGTCGAATCTATGATCTTGCGGCCCGTCGACTTGGGCGATCGCGGCGTCCACCTCCGCGTCTAGCCAGTCGACAAACGGATGCGGGCACTTACGTCTCGTGCATGCCTTCCGTCGCCGGTCTGTTCATCTATCCCGTCAAGTCGCTTCGCGGGTGCGCTGTCCCCGCCGTGGAGATCGATGCGCTCGGCTTCGCCGGGGACCGCCGGTTTCTGGTGGTCGATGACGAGGGGCGCTTTCTGACCCAGCGTTCGCATCCGCGTATGGCTTTGGTTGATACGCGGCTCGGCGGCGGCACGCTCACGCTGTCGGCCGATGGGGCCGGGGAGGTCGGTGTGTCCGCCGTCGCCGATCCGGCGGCACCGCGGCGGGTCGTGAGCATCTGGAAACACGACGGGCGGCTGGCCGAGGACTGCGGTCGCGAGGCGGCCGCCTGGATGAGCGATTTCCTCGGCTTGTCCTGTCACCTAGTCCGCATCGGACCGGATTTCGACCGCTCCGTGCTCAAGCCCGTCGCGCGGCCCGGCGATCGTCTGGCCTTCAACGATGCTTCGCCCGTGCTCGTCGTCAGCCAAGCCTCCCTCGACGTGCTCAACGACCGAATCCTCGAAAACGGCGGCGAGCCCGTGCCCATGGATCGCTTTCGCCCGAATCTGGTGCTGGCCGATTGCGAGCCCTTCGCCGAGGACAGCGCGCCGTTGTTGGCCATCGGCTCGGTCACCCTCCGCAACGCCGGCAAGAGCGACCGCTGTATCGTCACCACCACCGACCAACGCACCGGTGAACGTGGCAAGGAACCCCTGCGCACCCTCGCCCGCTTCCGCCGTGATCCCACCCTCGACCCAACCGCCGTTTGGTTCGGCGCCAACTTCATCAACGAAACGAAATCCGGCACGATCCGCCTCGGCGATCCGGTGAACATTCCGGCCGTCTGAGCGGTCGGCGCCGGCGATTTCCGGCTTTGCGCCGCGCGGCCGACTCGCCGACGCTGCGATCATGTCTCCGTCTCGCCGCGGACTGCCACGCCTCCTCATCCCCCTTCGCGTTGGGCTCGGTCTGGCTTCCGCCCTCGCCGCCCATCCCGATTCCCGCTTCATGAACGCCTCCGCGCTCACCGACCACCTCACCGTCATCGGCCGCACCGCGCCCACCCCTGACGGCGACGCGCTGCTCATGGCCTATCCGGGGATCGAGCTGCGCTTCACCTACGCCGGTCCGGCCCCTGTCGTCCATCTGCGCGCGTTCAGCGAGACGTGTTACTTCAATCTCTCCGTCAATGGCTGGCCGTCCGCCGTCATCCACCTCGAACCGGGCGACAACGCGCTCCCACTGCCCAGCGGTCCTGCGCCGGCCGAGGGCTGGTCGGTCTCTCTCGTCCGCCGCACCGAGGCCTGGCAGGGCCTCGCCGAGTTTCACGGCCTCGAGCTTCCCAGCTCCGCCACCCGCCTTCTGCCGCCGCCCGCTCCGCGCGAACGCCGCGTGCTCGTGATCGGCGACTCCATCACCACCGGCCACTACGTCGAACAACTTCCCGGCACCCCCGATCCCACACCCCGCAGCAACAACGCCGAGCGCACCTGGGGCTGGATCCTTGCCCGTCGCCTGCTCGATGCCGAGGTCCACATCGTCGCCTATGGCGGCCGCGGCCTCACCCGCACCTGGGACGGCCAGACCGAACCGTCAACCAGTCCGCAGTTCTTTGAACGCGCGCTGCCCGACGAGCCAACCTCGGCCTGGAATCATAGCCGATACACGCCGGACCTGGTCGTCATCATGCTCGGTCAGAACGACTTCAACCTCGGCGTGCCCGACGAAGTTCATTTCAAGTCCACCTACCGCCGCTTTCTCGAACGCCTCCACACGGTTCATCCCAAGGCTGCCATCATCCTGTGCGGCAGCCCCATGCACGGCACCACCGCCGGCAGCGCCGACGCCGCCAAACGCGCCACGCTCTACCACTGGCTCGATGCCGTCGCCGCCGATGCCCGCGCCGCCGGCCTCGCCCGGATCGCCGTGGTCCGTCTCTCTCACCAGCCCGGGACTGCCCTCAACGCCCACCCGGTGGTTTTCCAAATGGAGCAGATCGCCGCCGAAATCGAGCCCGCCGCCCGCCGATTCACCGGCTGGTGACCGTTCGCCACCACCCCGCCTGCCCTGCGCTCATCCGCTTGACGGAAAGCCACGCGACTGATTGCCCGGACCCGCCACAGGGAACACACTCGCCGCGTTGCCATCCCACTGCTTTCGGGCGATACTCCCGCCCTTTTTCCGTCCTATCTGCCCAACCCCTCTGCACCTCCGCCCCATGTCCCAAACCGTGTTGCCACGTTTGCGACGATGCCTGCTCCTGCCGGCTGTCGTCCTCGGCTGGGTGATGTTTTTCGTTCCGTCTCTGGCTGCCCAGCCCAAACCCCGCGTCGTTAGTTCCCAAGCCGCGCCCGAGCGCACCCATCAACTCTTCGTCGGCATCGACCTCTTCGTGCCGACCGGTTCGCAGATGATGCAGGTGCGCAACATCGACGGCCACCACACGACGGTCGTTTCCGAGCAGGGGCAGCCCTCCGAGATCGAGCGCACCAGCGGCTTCCGCTGGAAGCTGGTGCCGAAGGTGAGCAACCAGGATGCGTCGATTTCCGACCTCCAGTACGAGACCACCTACTCGCCGGCCAAGGATCCCTACAAGCAGTGGGTCGGTCGCCAGACCAACATCATGAACTACCAACAGGACCAGTCCATGATGGCTGAACTCAAAGCGGCCGGCGCCTCGCTCACGGTGGTCGTAGCCGACCAAAACGGCAACGTCACGAGAACGAGCGGCGAAGACGTGCGCCCAGAACTGTTCCACGAGATGCGCGCCCTGCAGAACGAGCAACAGATGCTCAATGACCTCACCCGTCCCGACTCCATCGGGAAAAATGCAGACGAAGGCGCGGAGGCGCCCGGCCACGATGCCATGCAGCTCCAGTTCAACGTCTCCGCTCCCACCCCCATGGCGCACGCCTACTGCATTGCGCTCGCCCGCCTCCGCAAAGCCGATGGCGAGATCGAGGACGTGAATTTCTACAAGGCCCTCGGCGAGATCGGGCCCAAGCCCCGCAAGGTCACCTTCCTGCAGACCGGCATCACACCCGGGGCGAAGATCCTCGACGTGAAGCTCCACCTCTTCAATTCCGGCAAGGAGCTCGCCACCAACCTCTCCGAGAAACGCTTCGACCTCACCGCCGACGAGGCCCGCCAATACCTCCTGCTCGACCACACCGCCAACCATCGCGGCGAAACGCTGCCGGCCCGCCCGGTCTGGGAACTGGCCCCGCCGGAGCTGAAGGCCGTCACCCAGCCGGCCGAACTCGACCTGCCCGTCCTCGTCAACATCGACGAGCAGGGCCGGCTCACCGGCTTCGCTTCCCAGGAGCAGATCGTCACGCCGCGCCAGCGCGAGATGATCGGCAAACTCGTCTTCCTGCCCGCCCTCGACGAAGGCCAGGCGGTGGCCTCCACGGTGTCGGTCAACCTGGCCGATTACTTCCGCTGAGGCGACAATGGTACCACAGACATTCTGTCTGTGTCATTGCCTCACCGCACCACCGCTCGCACGCCCGCAGGAATACGCCGGTGGGAATGCCTGCGGTCCCCCGGAAGCGTCGCAACCGCCACCACCTTCACCGGATCATCTTTCGCAGGCCCTTGTGGTAGCCTTCATACTTGGCCTGCGCGTAACCGCGTCCGGCCAGCTCGACGTGCTCGATCGAGAGATTCGGGTAATTGCGGGACCGCAGCTGCGCGAGAAACGCCGCCAGCGGTGCGCGTACCGTCGCCTCCGCCTCGGCGCCGCCCGTGTAAATGAGCAGCCGCGCCCGCAGGTCGCCGCCCCGGGCGGCCCGGGTCGCCTCCAGGTCCCGCAGGGCGTTGTCCGCCCAGGTCACGTCGGGCGAGACGAGCAGGTAACGATCAAACGTCGGCTCCTCGCTCAGCAGGTCGGCAAGCGCCCAGTGGGCCGCCTTCTCACTGGCCAGCACCATCCGGTAGAAGGGCTCGCTCGTGAGCAGCGTCTCGGCCCCCGGCATCGCCACCTGGCGTACCCAGGTCCGGTAGCGGTCTGCCCCCGCTCCCGGCGCAAAGGCCTGCTCACGCCAAGCCATCAGGTCCCTCATCCGCGGCGCGTCCCAATCGAGTCCGACCCGCAGGATCGCGTTGGAGGCCTCCCGATCATAGACGAGCGAACCGTAGTGCGCATCGACCATCCGGTAGTCCCACTGGCCGTCGAGCACGTAGATCACGCCGTAGGCGAAACTGATGCGTTCCGGCGAATTGGGATCGTTCAACACCACCCGGCGCCGGGCCTGCGTTTCGGCATCGACGCTGACGGTAACGGCGTCGACCGGCCAATCCACCCTCGCCACCTTCGGCGTCCAGTCCCGCGCGGCACCGTCACCCCGGGTCAAGGTCACCAACTTGGGCTGCACGACTTCAGGCAGCCCCTTCAAATAGGCCATCTCCGCCACCGCGCCGTGCTGCTCAACCGGTTCGAACGCGAGCGTGAGATCGAGGTTCGCCAACCCGTGCGCCTTGAGCGCGTTGTAGAACCGCTGGGCGCTGGACTTCTGGATGCCACTCTCGCTTTCGCCCGTGATGATGCGGGCCTTGATCGGCCGGCTGCCGATATTGGCGTGCCACTGCTGCGCCCGCGTCACGATCACCTCGTTGTCGAACCAGCACGAGGGGCTCGACATGACGTAACCGGTGAACAGCTCCGGCGCGTTGAGCAGGGAATAAGCCGTGAATAACCCGCCGTAGGATGATCCCATCAGCAGACGTTCGTCCCCGCGGCACGGGTAGTTGGCCTCCATCAGCGGGATGATCTCGGAGCGCAGCGTGTTGAGAAACTTTGCCGCCTGACCGGTGGAGCCGTTGCCCGCCGTGTCGGTGGGTGTGTAATCACGGGCCCGCAGGGCGCCGTAATCGGGATTCTCACCGGCATAGGTGATGCCGCACACGATCATCGGCTCCATCCGTCCGTCAAACTCGAGCGCCCGCGTAATCGCCCAGGTGCGCACGAAGTCCCACTGCGCATCCAGTTGATAGACGACGGTGTAGCGTCGGCGCGTCGGGTCATAGTTGCGCGGCAGCCCCACCCGCAGTTGGTAGTGACGGCCCGTGTAGGTGGAAACGAACTCGTGTTTCTGCGTCTCCGGCAGCGGCAGGTTCTGGACCGCGTGGAGTTCACTGCCGCCGCTGAGCGTGCACAGCACCAGAACCAACAGGGAATGGACAGCGGGGCGGCCGGGCATGGCGGAGGAAAACCCGCTGCCGTCTTTGAACCCGTCATTTGGGGTCGGCCGCACCGATTGTTCGCTCCGCCCCAATGGACATTTTTCGCCCTGCAGGGCTGCCGCATGCCGTCATGCCGCACCAGCTCCACCACGGCATGCCGGCAAGCGGCAGCCCTACAAGCTGTGAACAGGCTACAATCGGGGTGTGGCTATGCGCATTGACGGACGTCGAGAACGAAAAACGAGCGCGAACAAAAGCTGAAGCGCCGGACGCCGCCGTCGCTCAATCATACCGCGCGCTGCGGCCGAAGTAGTTGAGAAACCAGGCTTCCTTCCACACCCGGTAGCGGGCCTCCACCGTCATCTTGCCGTGCTCCTCCCGTTCGTGATGCGGGAAGAGAAAACCAAGCTCGGTGTTCACCTGCTCCATCGCGTGCTGCTGCGCATTCAAGTCGGCCAAGGGCTCGATTTCCCATTCCATCAAGGGATCGCTTTCGTTCGCCAGTCGCGCCCGATGGCGCCGCACCAGCGAGGCGATCGACCGCCGCCAAGGGTTGCGATCGACCAGCCAGTTCTCCGGATAAAACCCGGCAAAGGGCAGGTAGAGGTTGTCCGTCACGTAGCGGTAGCCGCTGGCCGTGAGGGAAACCAAGCTGGCACACATGACGATGTTGCCGCCGGCCTGCGGCAGGAACAACACCTGCACCCGCAGCTTGTCGGACGCGTCCTGGTAGACCGACATCCGCAGGGCGAAACCCGGCGCCAGCTCGGCCTTGAGCGACTGCACGGCATGGAAACCCTCCTTGCGCAGCCAATCCCGCACTTTCAACAGCCGGGGCTGGGTGGGCCACTCCTCGCCGCTTGCGTTGGCGCGAAACCGCGGGAACAGCGGGATCGGACTCAGGCTCAGCGCCTTGATCTCCAACCAGCGATAAATCGTCTCGATGAGAAAATAGACCAGCAGGCAGGTCAGCGCCAAAACCCAGTAGGGCCGCTGACTCAGCCCCAGATCCACCAGGATCTTCGCCAGGCCGAAGCCGAAAATCATCCACCGCAACCAGCGATTAAGGATCGCGAGCAAGGGCGAGAAGCGGCGCTGGTTGATCTGGAACAGGACCAGCGACACCACCATGGCGATGACAACGGGATAGGTGGGATCCATGAAGGTGTGACGGAGACAAGAAGGGCCGGACGCTCGTGCGCCCGGCCCGCGATGGAAAAACGTGGCGCGGCAGGTCTCAGCTCAGCCGCACGGGCATGATGACGCAGATGAAGCTGTCGAGCGTCTTGAAGACGCCCGGGCTCACCTCGTCCTTCACCTCGAAGAACACCTCGTCCTTCTGCAGGGCCTTGAGCGGATCGAGCAGGAACTGCGGATTGAAGGCGACCTGCAGCTCCGGGCCGCTGTAGTCGATCGCCATCGATTCGTGGGCCTCGCCGAAGTCGGGGCTCTGCGCCGTGATTTCGAGCAGGTTCGACGACATCTTCAGCTTCACCGAGTTGCTCTTCTCCGAGCACACCAGCGCGGCGCGGTGGATGCACTGCTGGAGGAGCTCGCGCTCGAGCTTGATGCGCTGGTGCGTCTCCTTGGGAATAACTTGTTGATAATTGGGATAATTGCCCTCCACGACCTTGGAGTAGAGGTAGATCGAGTCGATGAGGCCGGAGCTGTCCTTGTCGGTCTGGATCTGGAAGGCCGCCCGCCGTTCGTTGAAGGAGACCTTCAGCTTCTCGCCCTTGTCGAGCATGCGGGCCAGTTCCGAGACGGTCTTGGCCGGCAGGATGATGGCGCCGGCGGCGTCCTCGGGCACCTCCATCTCCTTGGAGGTGAGGGCGAGGCGGCGGCCGTCGGTGGCGACGAGCGCGAGTTTGCCGTCACGGAAATTGAAATACACGCCGTTGAGGATGTAGCGCGTCTCGTCGCTCGACTGGGCGTAGGCGACGCTCTTGAGCATGGAGGTGAGTTCGGCCTGCTCGAGCGTGAAGGTGCGATCGTCGCCGAACTCCGGCAGCGGGGGAAACTCGTCCTTGCCGATGCCCATGATGCGGAAAGTGGAGCCGCCCGAGGTAAGTTTTACCTGGTGATTGGCCGAGGAATCGAAACTCACGTCCTGGTTGGGCAGCTCCCGCACGATGGTGGCGAGGCGCTTGACCGGCAGCGTGACGGCGCCGCCTTCCTTCACCTCGGCCTTGATCTTGCAGCGGATGCCGAGGTCGAGATTGGTGGTGGTGAGCGTGATGTGGTTTCCCTCCGCCTCGATCAGCACATTGCTGAGAATGGGCATCGTGGCCTTCGAGCCGACGACGTTGAGAACCTGGGCGAGTCCGTTGCTGAAATGGTCGCGGTTGATCTTGAGTTTCATGACGAGGGGCTGGAGCTCACGGGGCGTGAGGTGCGGAAGTTAACAAACCCCAAAAGATACCTGATTCAATAAGTAATTGGAGCCGTCTTATTATGGGCCGGAAAAACGGCAATAACCCCACCAAAACCGCCTCTCCGCCCTCTGAAAGCGCGCCCTGCGCCGGCTTGTGAACAAGTGCCGGAAACATGCGAGCAAGCGACCGGTTTTTCGCAGCCCAAAACTTGTTGGGCACAGGTCCGCAGCTTGTTCACATGCTTTCCCCAGCCGGTTCGGGGTCTGCGGGACGGGTCCGGTTGCGGAGGGAACGGAACAAGCCGTAGAAAATGTAGCCGAGCATGACCACCAGCATGCCGACCTCCTTGAAGGCGATGATCGCCCCCGCCGCGCTGACCACCAGCACGAGCGAAACCAGCGGGGTCTTGGTCTGCATGTCGATCTGCTTGCCGCTGGGGTAGCGGATGCGGCTCACCATGAGCACGGCGATCAGCAGCAGCAGCGGCGGCAGGGCCAGGGCCCAGAGCTGCAGGTTGCGGTCGTGCTTCGCGAGGTTGAGCAGGAAGAGGACGAGCGCAGCCACCGTGCCGGCCGCCGCCGGCACCGGCAGGCCGATGAAGTCCTTGTTGCCGGAGCCCTTGTTGCGAATGATCAGCGGGTGCGTGATCACGTTGAAACGCGCCAGCCGGATCGCCGCGCACAACAGGTAGACGAAGCCGAAGAACCAGCCGATCTTCTGAAAAATGGGATAGCCCTGGGTCGGCGACAGGATGAGGAAGAACATCATCAGCGCCGGCGTGAGCCCAAACGAGATCACATCGGCCAGCGAATCGAACTCCCCGCCAAACAGGGACTCCCGGCCGCCCATGCGCGCGAGGCGTCCGTCGAGGACATCGAAAGCCATCGCCCCGAAGATCAACCACACCGCCTCGGCAAACAGGGCGCTCGCTTCCGGCGTGATCACGTCCGCCCCGCGCATGAGGTAGTGCGCCTGGATGCACTTGATGCACGCCACGAAGCCGCAGAACAGATTGCCCGCCGTCATGAGATTCGGCAGAAAATAGATGCGGCTGGCGTTGGCGGGAGAGAACGGATCCTCGCGCTCAGGCGGCGGCGTTTCGGTCGTCATGGCTGGGGCGGGGCAGGGAAGGCGGCGAAAGGGCGCGGCGGACGATGAATGGCCTCAGCGCCGGGTGATCGATTCGAGGTATTTCCAGAACTTGGAGTGCTGCTCGACCAACTGCTGCTCGGAGACCGGCAGTTTGTTGCGCAACAGGAAATCCTCCAGCGAATGCTCGTGGAGGATGTAGAGGACGTGAAGCGTCTCTCCTTCACGGACCTCGAAATAGAAACGCAGTTCTCCACTGCGCAGCCGATAGAGATCGCGCCCGCCCCGCGCAAAACGGCCCAGTGGCTCCCGCGGTCGTTCCAAATCGATCGCGCGCAGCGCACTCAGCGGCTCGATCGCGATGAGCTGCGTGAGTTTGTCGAGCTTGTTCAGCTCCTGCATGGCCTGTTCGGCAAAGGTGACTTGAAACATCGGCGCGCTGAAATTTCCGGCGGCGGGCCACGACGCGTAACCCGGCGCACTGACGGTCGTCTTGTCCCAGTAACCAGCGAAGCTCAATCCCTTAAAAATCATGAATCGCAAACTCATCGCCTCCGTGCTCGTGCTCGCGACCGCGTTCAGCGGCACCGTCCTCCTCGCCCAATCCGACGACACCCCGGCTTCGCCTCCGCCCGCGGGCCGCGGCCAGCCTCCGTCTCATGTCATTGAACGCTTCGACCTCGACGGCGACGGACAGCTCAACCAGCAGGAACGCGCCGCCGCCCACGCCGCCCGCGAGGAACGCCGCCAAAACGGCGATCGTCCCGGCCCCGGGGGCCGCCGGAGGGGAAACCTCCTGGAGCGGTTCGATGCCGACGGCGACGGACAGCTCAATGAGGCCGAGCGGGCTGCGTTGCGCGCCGATGCGCCGAACCATCCCCGCCTGATGGCCCGGGTCGACACCGACAAGGACGGCACGCTCAGCGACGCCGAATGGGAGGCCGCCCGGGAACGCCTCTTCGCCCGCCGCGGCGGAGGTGCCGGCAAGGGGGGACCCGGTAAGGACGGCGAGCGCCCCCGCTGGCGCCAGAAGGAACAACCCTGAGCTTTCGGTTGGTAGGAACAGATAGGATACAAAGCCGCGAACGCCCCGGGCGTTCGCGGCTTTCTTTTTCCCGCGCCGCCGCCCCTTCCGGAGTACCACAGACATTCCGAAGCCGTCTCGCAACTCCCCCGCAACCGGGCGCCGGCAAGCCGCGACCCGCGAACTTCCCGCAAAATCTACGGGTTCGGCTCTGCGTTTGCCGTTTCCATGCCGTCCCGCAGCCCCATGCTCACTCCATGTCCGTCACCCTCGCCGCCATTCGCGGAGCCGCCCGTCGGATCGCCAGCGGAGTCCTGGTATCCCCGTGTCCGGAGTCGATCCCGCTATCCGAACTCACTGGCGCCCGCGTTTTCTGCAAACTCGATAACCTGCAACGCACCGGCTCCTTCAAGGAACGCGGCGCCCGCAACGCCCTCCTGCGTCTGTCGCCGGCCCAGCGTCGCCGCGGAGTCATCGCCGCCTCCGCCGGCAACCACGCTCTCGGCCTGGCCTATCATGGCCAATTGCTTGGCATTCCGGTCACGGTCGTCATGCCCGACTACGCGCCGCTCATCAAGGTGTCGACCTGCCAGAAGCTCGGTGCCCGGGTGGTGGTGCAGGGAACCGACTTTGCCGGCGCCCGGGCTGCCGCCGATGAACTCGTGGCCCGCGAGGGTCTCGCCTACGTGCACGGCTTCGACGATCCGCACATCATTGCGGGGCAGGGAACCATGGCGCTGGAAATTCTGCGACAGGTGCCCGACGTCGACGCCATTGTCGCCCCCATCGGCGGCGCCGGCCTCATCGCCGGCCTCGCGGTCGCCGCCAAGGCGCTGCGGCCCGACATCCAGATCATCGGCGTGGAGTCCCGGGCCACCGCCAGCTTCACCGCCGCGCTCAAACACGGTGCGCCCATCACCATTCCGCGCCGCGCGACGCTCGCCGACGGCCTGGCCGTGCTGCGGGTCGGCGCCCGCGCGTTCGAACTCGCCCGCCCTTTGCTCGATCGCGTCGTCACTGTATCCGAAGAATGGATCGCGCTCGCCATCCTGCGCTACCTTGAGCGGGAGAAAACCGTCGTCGAAGGCGCCGCCGCCGCGCCCCTCGGCGCCCTGCTCGCGGGTCAGTTGCCGGAGCTGCAGGGCAAGCGCGTGGTGCTGGCGGTCTGCGGTGGCAACATCGACCCCACCGCGCTCTCCCGCGTGATCGATCGCGGTCTCGTGGCCGACGGCCGGCTCGGCCGGCTCACGGTGACGATCAGTGATCGGCCCGGGGGCCTGGCCGCCGTTTCAAAGGTCATCGCCCAGGCAGGCGCATGCATCGTGGACATCGCGCACGATCGCGCGTTCAGCGGCCCCGACATCAGTGCGGTGCACGCCGTTTGTACGGTCGAGACGCGCGACGCGGCCCACCTGCGCGCCCTGCGCCGCGCCCTCGAAAAGGCGGGATTCGCGGTGGCGAAGTAAATCGCGCACCGCGTCACTTCGCCGCGCGCCCGAAATCGCCGTCGATCCGCAAGGCCGCCACCGCCGCCAGCGAAGGCACCGCGCACAGCAACACCCATAAAAAGTATTTCGGATAGCCCAGCGCTTCCTGGATCCAGCCGGCAAACATGCCCGGCAGCATGATCCCCATCGCCATGAAGCCCGTGCACAAGGCGTAGTGCGCGGTTTTGTGCGGCCCGTCCGCGATCATCATCATCGCGACCAGATAAGCGGTGAACCCGAGACCGTATCCAAGTTGTTCCAACACAAGTCCGCCCGCAACGAGCCAGGCCGCCTCGGGCTGGTGCACGGCCAGAAACCAGAACACCGCATTGGGCACGTGCAGGGCGGCGACCAGCGGCCACAACATGCGGCGCCATCCGAAACGCGCCACGAGCCAGCCGCCCGCGAGCCCGCCCACCGTCAGTGCGATCACTCCCCACACGCCATAATAGACGCCGATCTGTTCGTTGCTCAGCCCGAGTCCCCCCGCCGCGCGATCATCGAGCAGGAAAGGTGTCACCAGCTTGAGCAGTTGGGCTTCGGCAAACCGATACAGCAGCAGAAAGCCGAGAATCCGCGCGATGCCCGGCTTGCGAAAAAACGTCGCCATCACCGCCCACCACTCCCGCAACACCACTGCCGCCGCCCGATCCCGTTCGCCGGCCGCCCCGTCGCCGTCGGTTTCGGGACGTGGTAGCAGGCGAGTGTGGATAAAGGCCGCCAGCACGAACACCCCGCACAACACGCCGAACACCAGCGACCAGGCGCGGCCATAGTCGCCGGTCGTGCCAAACCAGTGGCCCGCCAGATAAACGAGTCCGCCCTGGCCGCTGATCATGGCCAGCCGGTACGCCGTGCTGCGTACGCCGACGAACCCCGCCTGCTGCCGCTTCCCCAGGGCCAGCATATAGAAGCCGTCGGCGGCGATGTCGTGCGTCGCCGAGCAGAACGCCATCAGCCAGAACACCAGCAGCGTCGCCTGGAAAAAAAACGGCGCCGGAATCGAGAGCGCCGCCAGGCCGAAGCTCACCGCCATTACCCATTGCAGCAGCGTGATCCACCAGCGTTTCGTGCGCCACAGGTCGACCAGCGGGGACCACAGCGGCTTGATCACCCACGGCAGGTTCAGCCAGCTCGTGTAGTATGCGATGTCGGTGTTCGAAACCTCGAGGTTCTTGTAAAGCGTGACCGAGAGGAGGTTGACCGCCACGTAGGGCAGGCCCTGCGCAAAATACAGGGTCGGCACCCACGCCCAGGGGGACGACGGACGAACGGGGGGGGCGGAAGGGGGCGGGGATTCGGAAGGCATGACGCGCGGCGGACCCCATCGGTGCACGCCGTCGTGCCGCACCGCAACGCGCTTCGGCGGCCCTCGCGCCTACTCCGACGCCTCCAACGGCGGCGGTTGACTGCCGCGGGTCGTGGCGAGGACCGCCTCGGCCGCCGCCGCATCCTCGTCGGCCACCTGCACCTTCACGCCTCCCGAACCCCACAGGTAGGGCGGGGCGATCTCGGCAGTCTGTTCGTTGGGGATGACCGCCTCGATCCCGTGTCCCTCCAACACCGAGCGGATGAGTTGCGCTTCCGCGAGTTCGGCACAAGCAGCGACGGTTTTCATACCGGCAGGCTAACGGAATCGTCGCCGAACACGAGTCCCCGCTGCAACTATTCGCCCGACACGGATAACGGTTCGATACCGTCCGACGCGGTTCCGACTCGCCCCGTATCGCGGCTCCTGCAACAACGTGCACCCCCATGACCTCCCTGGCCGAAACCTTGGGTGACCTGCCCCTCACCGAAAGCGAACTGCTCGCGTGGATTCTCTCCGCGGCCGACACCCATTCCATCATGGCGGTCACCGATGCCCAGGGCGTGATCCTGCACGTCAACGACCAGTTCTGCGCCGTCTCCGGTTACGAGCGTCAGGAACTCGTCGGTCGCACCCACCGCGTCATCAAGTCCGACTACCACCCGCCCGAGTTCTTCGCCGATCTCTGGCAGACCATCAATGCCGGCAAACCCTGGCAGGGCACCATCTGCAACCGCGCCAAGGACGGCAGCCGCTACTGGGTATCGAGCACCATCATGCCGCTCGTCGATGACTCCGGTCGGCCCCGTTTCCACCTCGCCCTGCGCACCAATGTTTCCCGTCTCAAGGAGACCGAGGAGCAGCTCCGCAGCGAGCACGACCAGCTGCTCGAGCAGGTCGATCTCCTCCGCGCCACCCAGAGCCAGCTCACCGCCTTCTACGATCATGCCCCCATCGGCATCTCCTGGCGCGAATTCGGCGCCGACGGCCGACCCGGCGCCAACCACGTCAACGCCACCTTCTGCAAAATCATCCGGCTCACCCCGGAGCAGGCCGCCAACGTCGACAACGTCTACGCCATCACCCACCCCGAGGATCTCGCCAAACAGAGCATGCTCACCCAGCAGCTCTACAACGGCGAAGCCGATCAATTCACCCTCGAGAAACGTTACCTCGTTCCGCTCACGCCCGACGAACTCGCCGCCCTCCCGCCCGACGATCCCGATGGCCACGGCTCCTTTGATGATCACGGCAACGAAGCGCTTCCGCGCGAGGTCGTCGGCGACCGCCAGACCAAGACCAAGACCGTCTGGGCCCAGCTCACGGTCGTCGTGCTGCGCGACGCCGCCGGCCGCGTCACCCACCACTTCGGCATGCTCGCCGACATCACCAAGCAGAAGACCGCCACCCTGCTCCTGCAAAGCCGCGAAGCCCGCTGGCGTACCTACCTCGAGACCGCCAGCGAGATCCTCTACGCCATCACCCCCGAGGGCCGCATCAAGTTCGTCTCGTCCGCCTGGACCACCAAACTCGGCCACACCAAGAAGGAGGCCGAGGGCACCCGCTTCACCGACTACCTGCACCCCGACCACGTCGAGGCCTGGACCGAGTTCTTCCGCAACACCCTGATCAATGGCGCCAGCACCGTCGCCATCGAATACCGCATCCGCCACGCCGACGGGCGCTGGATCTGGCACGCCATGAGTTCCGCGGTCTACTCCGACCGCCACGGCCGCACCGCCTTCCTCGGCGTCGGGCGCGACATCACCCTGCGGCTCGAGGCCCAGAACCAGCTCAAGGAAGCCCTGGCCCGTCGCGAGGAAATGGAGCGCATCGTCAACCGCTCGCCCTCGGTCGTCGTCCTCTGGCGCGCCGCCGAAAACTGGCCCGTCGAATTCGTCTCCCAAAGCGTTTCCCAGTACGGCTACACTCCCGACTACTTCACCCATTCCAACCAGGGCTTCATCGCCATCACCCACCCCGATGACGCCGAGCGCGTCACCGCCGAGGTGCTCGCCCACGCCGAGGCCGGCCACAACGAATACAACCAGGAGTACCGCATCGTCTGCGCCGACGGCGATGTGCGCTGGGTGGCCGACCACACCGTCGTGCGCCGCGACGACGAGGGCATCGTCACCCATCACGAGGGCCTCATCACCGACATCACCGAACGCAAGGAGGCCGAGGAACGGGAACGCGAGCTGCGCGAGCGCGACCTGCGCACCGCCGCCGCCATCCAAACCCACCTGCGTCCCCGGGAGTTTCCGGACATCACCACCGTCGAGATCGAGGCGCTGTCGCATCCTTCGCTCCACATCGGCGGCGACTACTACGACGTCGTGCGCGTCGACAGGAACCGCTGGGGCTTCGTCATCGCCGATGTCTCCGGCAAGGGCGCCGCCGCCGCGCTCGTGATGACCGAGTGCCGCGCCACCATGCGCCTGTGCGCGGAGGGCGAGCCCAGCCCCGCCGCCGCCCTCAAGCGCGTCAATCGTCACCTCCAGCCCGACATGCGTCCGGGCATGTTCGTCGCCCTTTTCTATGGTATCCTTGACCTGGATACAAAAATCCTGCGCTACTGCCGCGCCGGCCATGAACCTCCCATTCTCGCGCGTGCCGGCGGCGGGCTGGAACTGCTGCCGGGCGAAGGCCTCGCCATCGGCCTGGATGACGGTCCGCTCTTCGACGAGATGCTCGAGGAGCACGAGGTCCAGCTGGCGGCCGGCGATCTGCTCGCCCTCTACACCGACGGCATCACCGAGGTGTCCAATCCCAAGGGCGAGGAGTTCGGCCGCGAGCGGCTCGCCCAGGCGCTGGAACGCAACATCGACCGCCCGCTCCCGGAGATCGTGCGCATGGTCGACCGCTACACCCGCAACTTCTGCCTGCACGCCCCGCGCCACGACGACACCACCCTGCTCCTCGTCCGCCCGCGCTGAGCCCGCTGACCACGGTGGCGCCGGCGTGACGTAGGGCCGGCTTCAGCCGGCATTGTTCCGCACCCTGAGAACGACAGGGGCCGAATCACGTCTCCCAGCTGGCCAGAAAGTCCTCCGCCTCCGCGATCGACGCCTCCATGTCGGCAATGAGCGCGTTCACATCGGCCTGCAGCTCCTCCGCCGTCGCGTCGAGCCCGGCCACCGCCTGGGCGTTCAGGTTGTGTTTCAGAAAGAGTACCTGATCCCGCAGTGTCGCCAGCACCGGCTCCATGCGGTCGGCCGCGCGCTGCATCAAGGTCATCAGCCGCTCGTAGCGCCGCCGCGTCTCGTCCAACTGCCGCTCGCTGCGCTGCCGCAGGCTCGCACTGGAGTATTGGTCCAGCTCCTCCTCCCACTCGGCAAAGAGCGCCCGGGCCACGTCACGCACACCGCGGATGCGCGCCCGCACGGCCTCCGCCCGCTCCTCGCTGTCCTCCAACGCGTCGGCCAGCCGGTCGTAACGCTGCTTCAGTTCGCCGCCGGTGCCGCCGGTGAGCGCCATCAATTGCTCCAGCGCCGACACAAACTGCTCCTTGGCCTCTTCCTGGGCTTCCTGCGTGTCCTCCACCCGATCCGCCAGCAGCTCCCGTTTCGCCACGCCCACTTTCTCCAGGGCATCGTAATAGACATTCGTGCAACCGGCGAACAACAGCAGGCCGGCCCCCAGCAGCGGCACCGGGAGGAAGCGGGCGGCGGACAAGAAAACGCGTGTCATGATCCGCAAAGCCTGTGCACCGGCACCCGGCTCGCAAGTGGGCGCCTGCATTGGCTCCGGCCTCATTTCGATCGGGACGAAGCCCGTTCCACCCGCTTTACTCCCCGACCTTTACCACCGTTCGCGCCATGCCGTCCCTTCCGCTCAAAGACCTTCTGCCCGTGCTGCAGCTCGCCATCGGCCCCGTCATCCTCATCTCGGGTGTCGGCCTGCTCCTGCTCACCATCACCAACCGTCTCGGCCGCGTTGTCGACCGGGCCCGCCACCTGGCCAAGGAACAGGCGGCCGCTCCGGCCGGCACGACCGCCGGCAAGGTGCATCTGCAGATCAGCATCCTCGACAAGCGCGCCGGGATCCTGCGCGCCTCCTGTTTGATGCTCGGCGTGACCGTGCTTTCCGCCGCCCTGCTCATCCTGCTGCTCTTCGTCGCCTCCCTCGGCCATTTCGAAATCGGCCTGCTGCTGATCGTGGTGTTCAGCGTCGGCCAGCTGGCCCTCATCGGCTCGGTTCTCGCCTTCCTCCGCGATCTCAACCTCTCGCTCAACGCCCTCCGCCTCGAGATCAACCGCTGACCGCGGACCCGGCGGCGCGCCGGTGTATCCCGGTCACGGATACAGCCCCTGGGCCCGCCAGCCGCCCGGCCCGGCGGGATCGCGGGTGTAGCGCACGCGGTCGTGCAGGCGGAACTCCCCGGCCGACCACAGCTCGATCCATTCGGGCACGACGCGAAACCCGCTCCAATGCGGCGGCCGTGGCACCTTGAGCGGATGCCTCAACGCCACGCCGGCCACCGCCTTGAGCAAGGTTCGCTGGCTGTCCAGCGGGCGCGACTGTTGCGAAGCCCAGGCCCCCAGCTTGCTCCGTTGTGCCCGCGTCGCGAAATAGGCGTCCGCCTCGGCGTCGCTCACCGGCTCCACCGGACCGTGCACGCGGACCTGTCGCTCGAGGGCCGCCCAATGGAAACACAGCTCCGCCCGCGCGTGGGCCGCCAGTTGTCGCCCCTTGTCGCTCTCCAGGTTCGTGTAGAAGACGAACCCCCGCTCGTCGGCCTGCTTGAGCAGGACCATCCGCACGGCCGGCGCCCCCGCCGCATCGACCGTCGCCAAGGCCATCGCCGTCGGCTCCCGCACCCCCTGGGTGCGGGCTTCCTCCAGCCATGACAAAAATTGCCCGAGCGGATCAACCATCGCCCGACCCTAGCACGCTTCTCCACCCCGTCACCCCGCATCCCTTGTCCAAACCCCCGCGCCCCGCGCCACCCGCCACCGGCCTCCCACGCCCCCACCCCGCCTCCTCAAGCCCCCCTCACCGGCCTGGCCCCAAGCCACTTGTCACCCAATAGGTGACAATTTCCGGTTTGCGTCCCGAAATCCGAGTCGAGAAAGGCGATTTGTCACCTAATGGGTGACAAGTCCGGAGGAGATGGTCAGGGTGGGGGCATGGCTGGCTACCCTCCCTCCCTGCCTTCCCGGGACTGGCTTCTCGATATTCTGGCCGATCTGGTGAAGATCTCCGTGGAAAAATCGGCCGAGGCCGCGCGCAAGTACGTGGCCGACCGGCGGCGGCGCACCGGACTGGGCGCGACGCTGCGGCCGGGACCGGATACGCTGCTGTGGAATGCCTTGGCCGATCGGGTGCAGCCGCACCTCGAGACCTGGGGAACGCAGACGCTGTTGGCTCGCGAACTTGAGGTGCCGCGCCAGCGCGTGCACGAGTTCTTCATCGCCCGCACCCGCATGCCCGACGCCGAGCGCATGCTGCGGGTGCTCACCTGGTTGGTTCAACAGGAGACCACTCCCGGCGAACTCGCCCGTCGCGGCGCCGAGCGCGCCCGCGGGGACGCCGACCAGGCGCCTGCCGCGCCGGTGGCATAACCTCCGCTTTTCCCGGTGAGCGCGTGCGATCCCCCGTTTGCGCCGCCCGAGTGCCTCCACTGCGGGGCCTGCTGTTTTTCGGACGCTCAGCGATATGTGCGGGTGAGCGGGGCGGATTGGGCTCGCCTGGGCGAAGACGCCGATCGCTGGGCGGTGTTTCTCGATCACCGCGCCTTCATGCGGATGGCCGATGGCCACTGTGCCGCCCTGCGTATTGAAATCGCGGATCCGTCGGCGGGCCGACCGGCGCGTTTCGTGTGCGCCATTTACGATCGTCGCCCGCAGACCTGCCGCGACCTGGACCGCGGCTCGCCGAACTGTGAGGCGGAATGGCTGCGCAAGCGCTCGACGGCTCGCGATGCGGCGGCCGACGCGGGCGGCCGGGAGGTGTCATTTTGACCCGAAATTTGCAGTCCGGTGGTTGTCTCGGCTCCCGATCTGCCATTTGTTTGCGTCCCATGAAATCGTTTCACCGCCTCTTCGCCGTCGCCGTCATCGCAGGTGTTTTTGCTGTTCCGGGCGCCTTCGCCAAACCCACCATCGAGGAGCAACGCGACAAGGTGCGCGAGATGCGCGACGAGGTGCTGGCCGAGCTTTATGAGGCGAAGCCGCAGACCAAGGCGCGCATCAAGAAGGCCGAGGGCTACGCCGTGTTTTCGAATGTGGGGATCAACGTCATCTTCGCCTCCGTCGCCGGGGGCCACGGCATGGTGGTCGATGAGGACGGCAACGAGACCTTTATGAAGATGGGTTCGGCCGGGCTTGGCCTCGGGCTCGGCGTGAAGGACTTTCGCGCGGTCTTCGTCTTTTACGACAAGGACAAGCTGGAAGACTTCATCGAGAAGGGCTGGGACTTTTCCGCGCAGGCCGATGCCGCGGCCAAGTCCGATGAAAAGGGTGGCCAGGCCGCGGTGGCCGCCAACCTCGCCGAAGGCGTTGAGATTTACCAGTTCACCAAGAACGGCGTCGCCCTCCAGGCGACCCTGCAGGGCACGAAGTATTGGCGCGATGCGGCGCTGAATGACTGAACGGGGCGAGGGACGACGGACGAAGGGCAAATGCTCGACGGCCTCGCACGAATTTGCGGACGGGCGGGATCCGCCCGGCGGACTCGGGGCGATGCCGGCCGCGCATCAATCTTCCCGCCGGGCCACCACGAGCCAGTTCCACGGATAGGGTGACCCCAGCCAGTCGGGCGGATCGGGAAACTCGACCTCCCAGCCGTAGCGAAGTTTTTCGACCGATTCCACGTGCAGGCTGCGATCGGCGAGCTGCACCATGATTTCCTCGCGCAGGAAGTGTTTGGTCTTCACGCCCTCGATGCCACGCACCCCGTGCTCGAGTTGGGGCACGTTGCCGGTGCGGGCGAGGCTGTGGCGGATGGCGTCCTCGGCGTCCAGGCCCGCCCGCACGTGCCAATCGAGCCGCCGAAAGTTCGTGTAAAGGGCCGACTCATGGGAAGGCAGCACCAACACCAGGGTGCCGCCACGGGCGACCAGCTGGGTGACCTGCTCCCAGAGGCGTTCGCGGTGTTCGAGGCTGGCCGAAAGGATGACATTGACGCACAGCACAAAATCCGCCGGCGGGTGCGGCGCGCAGCTCAAGTCACTCAGGTCACAGCGGTGAAAGTGGACATTGTCCTGGGCCGCGCACGCCGCGCGCGCCTGGTCGAGCAGGGCGTCCGAAAGGTCGCAGGCGTGCACTTCGCCGAAGGCCCGGGCGAGCAGCGGCGTTATCTGACCCGGGCCGCAGCCGAGATCAGCGGCCGTCGCGTCCGGCGCGGCGAAGCGATCGATCAGGCCGGCGAGCAAGGCCTCCCGGTCGTGGCCCAGCACGCTGAAAATCTGCTCGTCGTAACTCTCGGCGAGGTCGTCCCAATACGCCCGGTTCATGCGGCGGGCGCGGAGGGAAGGACGGAGGGGTTGCGGCGGATCACGAAAGCAGCCTGCCCTCAATCTGCTGCCGAGGGCAAGGGCCGATCCCGCCTTGGCCCGTTCTCCGACCCATCGAGCACCAGGGCTGGCGCGGGCTCAGCGATCGCGGCGGGGGGAGAGTTCGATGGCGAAGCTGCGGAAGGTGGGTCCGCTGCGTCGGAGCAAAGGGCTGAGCTGCTCGATTTCCACAAAGGGCTCCGCGCCGCCGAAGAAGAGCTGGGTGTTGTAGCCCTGATCGGGCTGGCCGACAACGCGGGCGCCGACGATCTCGCCGCGCCGCATGGTGAGGCTCACGCCCTTGCGGCGCACCACGATCGGCCGGTCGGTGAAAGCAAACTTCTCCGGTTCGCCGGCCACGTAACGGAAGGATCGCTGGGCGAAATCGATCGCCGGGCCCACGTGCACGGGCGGCTCGAAGGTGAAGCGATAGTCGGTACGAAAATAACTCGGGAGCTGGATGTAGCCGTTGGGGGCCTCGGCGGTGGGCTCGACGTCGACTTCGATGGTGGCGTCGACCGGGATCTGGATGATCTGGACGATTTGCACATCGCGCCGCACGGGACCTTCCGTCGCGACCACGCAGAGCAGGCTTTCGCCCTGCCATTGATAACCGCGACTGAGATCGGGCCATCCCTCCACGCCGGTGGGCGGCGGCTGCAGGACGAGGGCGGCGGCGTTGTTCATCAGGCGCGGCGCGGCGGCCGACTTTTCCCACGCGGCCGGGGGTGGCCAGCCGGCGGGCCAGTCGCGCTGCGGGCCGAGCCAGGCGCGGTGTCCGCCCCAGCCGAGGCGGGCGTTTTTGTCGGGAGTGGCGAGGATGAGGTTATCGGCGGATGCGGTGGTGGCGCCGAGATGCACGAGCCGTCCGCGTTCCACCGACACGATGGCCACCCACTGGCGGCTGAGCGAGGAGGCGACGTAGGCTTTCTCGCCCTGCCAGGTGGTCGGTCGCCAGGTCTGCGCTGCCAGCGGCAGGCAAAGGCAGGACCACAGAACGATTCGGAGGCAGAGGCGATGGGGCAGACGAACGGACATGAAGCGGACGCTGAACGAAACCCGGGCGCTGGGCGAGCGCGGGCTATTGCAAACCGTGCTGGGCGGCGAGCGCCAGCGTCAGGTAATCGGTGGTACCGTAGCCGAGCACGTATTCAGTTTGTTGCCACAGGTAGGGCCAGCGCAGCAGCTCGGGAAAGTCGGGGCGGATGAGCGCGGTGCCCGAAACGATGCCGCCGGGAATGTAGCTCTCGTCGGCGCGATTGATGCCGTAGGCGACCTCGACCGAGTGGGCGCCGACGCCCGAGACGAAGGAGTGCGGGTTGTCGCCGGGGTGGCAGCCGAGCACGAAGTTAAGGGCGTTGAGGTAGTAATCCTTTGGATACAAGTCGGGCCAGGTCTCGTGCAGGTAGTAGGCGCGGCGGCCGAAGCTTTGGATCATCCAGCCCGCGCCCCAGATGGCGGGGCGGTAGGGGATGCCGTAGGGCGTCTCGGCGGCCTGGGCGGCCACGGTGGCGGCGTGGGCTTGTGCGGCGGTGCGCAGCGCCGTGCGGTAGGCGGCGTCTTCAATGCGCGCGAGCGTGCGGCCGACGGCCCAGCCGGTGTGGTCGAAGCTGGTGGTGATCGCAGTGGTGTTCTCCCGCAGCCAGTCGGCGTAGCGCGCGTCATCGGTGGCGAGGAGCAGCTCGACGGCGGCCGTGATGCGATGCGCGGGCTGGTCACCGGTCGTGGTGTCCCAGAGCTCGACGGCGATGCGCAGGGCGCGGTCGGCGAGGTCCGGGTTGAAGTCGCGCAGGGCGCGGGCGCCGGCCGCGAGACCGGCGGCGGTGTCGATCTCGCGGCGCGGGTTGTTTTCGGTGAAGACCCAATTGTCGTCGGCCCCGCCGGATGTGTTGTCGGTCCCGGCGGTGGGGTCGCCGAGCAGGACGTATTGGCGCAGGGTGGGGGTGATGATGCCGCGGTAGAGCCGGCCCAGCGATTCGTAGGCGGGCACGATGGAAAGCAGGCCGTGTTCGATCTGCTGCAGGAGGTCGGGCGCGCCGTCGGGTTGCTGCAGCTCGACCAGGCGGGTGCTCTGATCGACGGTGGTGTTGTCGTAGTCGGGGTGGAAGTGCTCCCAGGCGAGGGCGAGGCCGTAGACGGTATGGATCTGCGATTCGATGCGCAGATCATGGTCACCGGCGTCATGCCAGCCGCCGCGATCGAGACCGGGGACGTAGTCGCCAGGCGCGAAGTCGGTGAGGGTGGACGGCCCCTGCACGTAGCCGTCAAAGTGGTTGAGATCGGTCGGCGCCATGAGCGCGTCGTCGAGATGACAGAAGTCGTGCCACACACGGTAGCGGTCGTTGACGCGCACATGACACATCTGCACGGGCAGAAAGGTCTCGAGGGTGGGTTGCCAGACATCGCGGTCGTAGACGCCGGGATCGATGCGGAAGGCGGTTGATCGGGCCGAACCGTGGCGGACCTGGTAGATGCCCGGTTCGGTCACGGCGGAGAAATCGAACTTCAGGTAACGGTAGCGCAGGAAAGTGCCGTCCCAGGCGGCTGCGGCGGCGGGCTGGCTGAGCACGGGTTCGCGGCTGCCGTCGGCGGCGAAGCGTTCCAGTTCGACGACGCCTTCGATCGCGCTGCGGCGATCGAGTTCGACGATGGCGAACTTGGGCTGGGCCGGATGGTAGCCGACCTGCGAGGTCTGCACGACGGCGGGCCGTATCCAGTCGGGCAGGACGAAGGGGCGGACGATCCATTCGAGGGCGTTGGTCGTGGATTCGGCGGGCAGGGTGGCGCGCACGATGAACCAGCCGTTGGTGTGCTGGGCGCGGCCGTCATAGAGAGCGAGATCGCCGCCCTTGACGACGGTGATGATGACGCGGCGGTCGGGCTGGTCCGGCGCGATGAAGAGACGGCGGCCGGTGGCGAGCGGGACTGGTTGCACGGCGTCGCCGATCACCTTGTCGGCGGAGGATGCGTCCGGATTGAGGCGAGTGGGACCGTTGGCCTGACGCGGAAAGAGTCCGGTCTGGTCGTCGAGTTGATAGTGGGCGCCAAAGAAGTAGCCGGGAAAGAACTCCCAGTTAAAACCGACGCGTCCGGCCCACTCGGCAGGCAGCGGCTCATGGAGATCGACGATGATGCGAAAGGCGGGCGTGTCCGCGGCGCTGTTCGCCGGATCGGGCCGGACGCGGACGGTGTAGTCGAAGGCGAAGTCGGGATAGATGATCGGGTTGAAGCCGGTGCGGTCGCGCTTGGGGTCGGGGTAGGCATAGTGCGCGCGGATTTCGCCGGTCGCGGTGTCGACGGTGCGCTCGACGAGGCGCGGGATGGGTGACCACTGGCCTGGCGTGGGTTCGAGGCGCAGGTCGCCATTGGTGGCGAGGCGGCGGCCGTTGAGGATGATGCTCACGCCGCCCTGGTGGCCCTCCGGATAAAAGTCGTCCGCCAGCATCACGTCGACGCCCTGGGCCGAGAAATACCCCGCGTCGGTGAGGGCGAGTGGGTCCTGCGCGACGGCGATTTGCGGCAGGGAAATGGCGGCGAGCAGGTGACAGGAACACAGGGTGGTGCGGAAAGACATGGCGGCTGCAGAACCTGACGCAGCTCGCGCTGCGACGCAACGCGAGGCGTCCCGTCGGTTGGTGAACGGGGACTCTTTCGGTAGAACCGTCGGGCGGCTGATCCGATGGTTGTCAGCGGGATTGCGAGCCGCATGGTTCCCGGCATGAAAAACCCCGCGGTGGTTTTGCTTGGTACGGCGTTGATCTTTGCCCTGGGCTGGATGCTCGGGCGCCGCAGTGCGCCCGTCGTTGTAAAGCCGCCGTTAGAGGCTGCGGCGGTCGCAGGTCCTGTCGATGTGGTTCCCGCAACGGCCGAGCCGGTGCAGTCGGAGCTGCCAACTCAAATCGCGACGGCGGCGGAAACGGCAGTCGAGCCCGAGCTCCTGAGCGCGGATGATTTGTGGTCGAGGGTGCTTTCGCTGCAGGGTCTGGAGGAGCTCCGTTTTGCGACCCTGGTCAAGGCCGGACGACGGGACGTCGACATACCTCGAATGCTGGTTTCCGGCAGCTTCAGCGGCCGGGGCGACGAACAGTTGAGCGACGAGTTCTGCGAGGTCTTTGAGTTGAGCGCCGAGGAGCGTCGTCATCTCGATGAAGCGTTGGTGGCAGCAAAACAGTCGATCGCGACGCTCGAGGTGCCCAACGCGGCTTCGTCGCTCAGTGCAGATGGCACGGAGCTGCTCATCACGGTCGAACCCTTCCCCGTGGAGGGAGGCCGGGTTTACGATCGGTTACGCCAAGTGTTTGGTCGGGTGCTTGGATCCGAACGAAATGCCGTTTTCGAAGAGGCCTATGCAGGGACCTTCGACGACCTCTTCAACGGCATGGGCACGCGGCGCCGCGAACTGACCGTCAAGCTGGTGCCGAAAGCGACCGGGGGTGGCGGCCAGAAGTTCTACGGGCTCACCGACGCCTCGGTCTCGGGCCTCGGCCGCAGTTACGGCCAATCCGTGCTCCGGTGGGACGACCTGCGTGCTCGTTTGGGCCGACTGGCGGCGATGCTACCTGCGAGTGAGCCCGATGTCGAAGTACCTGCTCCGACGCCGGATCCGGGCGGACCCTAGACGCACCTCGAATTCCGGCAGCACCGGTCAAAATCGTTTTTCGCCTCCCAACGCGGTCGTTGCCCCGTGGTGGGCCTACCGGTTGATCCTACGCCCGATTGGCCCCGACCTCGCCACGCCGTCGAAACGACTTGGCCCGCCGCGTTCACCCTGCACCCTTGCCGACATGAAATCGCGCTGGGCGAGTCTTGTGCTGACCGGGTTGGTGCTCGTCGTCATGGGCGGGTTACTGGGGCGATTGACCAGCCGGGCGCCTTCGCGGACGCCAGACGAGCAAAAGGCGGAACCTGGGGCCGCGCGGGAAGCAGCGACGCTCGCCCCCGCCGATACCTCGACCGCTTCCGACCGACGGGCGACGACGGTTGAGGTGCCTGCGCCCAACGTGAATTCCGTCACGAGCGCCGAAGTCGAGCGTCTGATCGAAAGTCTGGACGGGTTTGAACGGTTGAAATTCGACCACTGGCTTCGGCAGCAGGCGCGAGCCCAGGCGCGTCCCCAACGGCGTCTGTTCGAGCAGGGCGATCGCCTGAGCCCGAGCTTTGTGGAGGGGTTTGAACTGAGCCGCGCTGAAGCCGCCCGCCTGCAGTCGGCCTTGGACGAAACCCGCACCGGAATCGAGCGGCTCACCACCGCCTACGCCCGCAGCGGCTGGGACGAGGAACGGAAGAACTGGGTGATCGACATCCCGGCCTACCCCGAGGAGGGACGCGTGCTCTACGACGAGTTGTTCGGGGAGTTTGCCCGGGTGCTGTCGCGGGAGGAATGGGAGGTATTTCAAGACCTCTTCGCCTCGCAGCTCGAGAACCAGTTCGATCACCTGGGCACCCGGACGCAGCGCTTCGTCGTGGCGCGCGACGCGACCGAGGGGATAAACGGGAAGCGCTACCTGCAGGTGCGCCAGGAGTGGCAAAGCAGCGACAGTTCGGGCAACTCGACCAGCGAAATCCCGGTGGAGGAGGTTGCGCGACGCTGGCCGGGCATCGTCGATCAACTGCCGCCGGAGATCCGCCGGCAATTGTCGCCCTGAGCGGTCGCCCGGCGGCAGAAACGGACGATCCGCCTGCGCGTATTTTGCGGAAGTCCTTGCCCGGGAAGGCGGGCTGGCTACCGATGCCTGTCCCACCAACCCCCGCGCTGCGCCCCCGCCGTATCCGCATTTCCTGCCATGTCCCGTTCCACGTCCGCCTCCTCCGCTCCCGCCATCCGTCCGGTCGCCAAGCTCATGGCGGCCAATCGCTCCGAGATCGCCGTGCGCATTTTCCGCGCCGGCACCGAGCTCAACCTGCGCACCGTCGCCGTCTTCGCCGAGGAGGATCGCTTTTCCATCCACCGCTATAAGGCCGACGAATCCTACCGCGTCGGCGCCGGCAAGGGACCGGTGGCCGCCTACCTCGACATCGAGAGCATCATCGGCATCGCCAAGGAAAAGGGCGTCGACGCCATCCATCCGGGCTACGGCTTTCTTTCCGAAAATGCCGAATTCGCCCGTGCCTGCGAGGCGGCCGGCATCGTGTGGGTGGGCCCGCGCCCCGAGCTGCTCGAGATGATGGGCGATAAGACCGCGGCCCGTGCCCTGGCCCAGCGCATCAATGTCCCGGTGCTGCCCGGCACCGAGGAGCCGGTCACCGATCGCAAGGAGGCGATGAAGATCGCCAAACAGATCGGCTTCCCCCTCATCATCAAGGCCGCCTTCGGCGGCGGCGGCCGCGGCATGCGTATCGTGAAGAAGGCCGAGGATCTCGAGTCGCTGCTCGACGAGGCCCAGGGCGAGGCCGAGCGCGCCTTCGGCAATCCTGCCGTCTTTCTCGAGAAATACATCGCCAACGCGAAACACATCGAGGTGCAGATCCTCGGCGACAAGCACGGCAACGTCATCCACCTGCACGAGCGCGACTGCTCCGTCCAGCGCCGCCATCAGAAGGTCATCGAAGTCGCCCCGTCCTACGGCCTTCCGCCCGAAGTGGTGAACGAGCTCTGCCTCGCTGCCGCGCGCATGGCCAAGTCGATCAACTACGACAACGCCGGCACCGTCGAATTTCTCTACGATCTCGACCGCCACGAGTGGTTCTTCATCGAGATGAACCCGCGTATCCAGGTCGAACATACGGTGACCGAGATCATCACCGGCCTCGATCTCGTGCGCGCCCAGATTCTCATCGCCCAGGGGCACCAGCTGCACTCGCTCGAGGTCGGCATGCCGGTGCAGGCGGCGGTGCCGCGCAACGGCTTCGCCCTCCAGTGCCGCATCACCACGGAAGACCCGGAAAACAAGTTCGTGCCCGACTACGGCCGCATCCAGGCCTACCGCTCGCCCGGCGGCCTCGGCGTGCGTCTCGACGGCGGCATGGGCTTCGCCGGCGCGGTCATCACGCCCTTCTACGACTCGATGCTGGTGAAGCTCATTGCCAGCGGCCAGAGCTACGAACTCGCCCTCCATCGCGCCCACCGCTGCCTGAGCGAGTTTCGAATCCGCGGCGTGAAGACCAACATTCCCTTCCTCGAGAACGTCGTCGCCCACCCGACCTTCCGCAGCGGCCAGGCCACCACCACGCTCATCGACACCACTCCCGAGCTGTTCCGCTTCAAGGCCCGCCGCGACCGCGCCACCAAGCTGCTCAACTTCATCGGCGATGTCGTCGTGAACGGCAACCCGCACGCCAAGGGCTACAGGCCCGCCGCGCCGTTCGCCGCGGTGACGCCGCCCGCCTACGACCACAGCACCGAGCCGCCCGCCGGCACGCGCCAGAAGCTGCTGGAACTCGGCCCGCAGAAGTTTGCCGAATGGACCCGCAGGCAGAAGCGTCTCCTGATCACGGATACGACCTTCCGCGACGCCCACCAGTCGCTCATGGCCACGCGCGTGCGCACCTTCGACATGCTCGCCTGCGCCGGCGCGCTCGCCCGGCAGGCGCCGCAGCTCTTCTCCCTCGAGATGTGGGGTGGCGCGACCTTCGACACCGCCATGCGTTTCCTCAACGAGGATCCGTGGGAACGTCTGCGCCAGCTCCGGGCCAAGGTCCCGAACCTCTGCTTCCAGATGCTTTTCCGCGGCGCCAACGCCGTCGGTTACACCAACTATCCCGACCACGTGGTCGCCGGCTTCGTGCGTCATGCCGCCGCCAGCGGCATGGACATCTTCCGCATCTTCGACTCTTTGAATTATCTGCCCAATCTGCGCGTCGCGATGGAAGCGGTGCAGGACACGCACGCCGTCTGTGAAGGCACCGTCTGCTACACCGGCGACATCCTCGACCCGAAGCGCGACAAGTTCGACCTCAAGTATTACGTCCGGCTCGCCAAGGAACTGGAGCGCATGGGCGCGCACATGATCGCCATCAAGGACATGGCCGGCCTCTGCCGTCCGTACGCCGCGCAGAAGTTGGTCAAGACTCTGCGTAGCGAGGTGGGCGTGCCGATTCATTTCCACACCCACGACACCAGCGGCATCAACGCCGGTGCCGTGCTGCGCGCGGCCGATGCGGGCGTCGATGTCGTCGACCTCGCGCTGTCCTCGATGAGTGGCAGCACCTCGCAACCCAACCTCAACTCCATCGTCGCCGCGCTCGAAGGCACCCCGCGCGATACCGGCCTCGATCGCGCCACCCTCGACCGCTTCTCCGATTACTGGGAAAACGTGCGGCCGTACTACGCGCCCTTCGACACCGCGCCGAAGAGCGGCTCGGCGGAGGTTTACCTGCACGAAATGCCCGGCGGCCAATACACCAACCTCAAGGAACAGGCCGCCTCCATGGGCGTGTCGCACCGCTGGCCCGAGATCGCCCGCACCTACGCCGAGGTGAATCAACTTTTCGGCGACATCGTGAAGGTCACGCCCTCCTCCAAGGTCGTGGGCGACATGGCTCTCTTTCTCTTCTCCCGCGGCATCAAGCCCGCCGACGTGGTCAATCTCGAACCGGGCGCGACCCCCTTCCCGGAGAGCGTCATCGACATGCTCTCGGGCGGCCTCGGCTGGCCCGACGGCGGATTCCCGGCCGACGTCTCCAAGGCCGTGCTCGGACCCGACCGGCACAAGGCCGCGACGGCCCGCTACCGCGCCGCGGCGAAGCAGGGACTCAAGGCGCCCCGGCTCACCAAGAAAGCGCGCGAGAAACACCTCGCCGACGGGCTGGCGGCCACCCGCGCCGAGGTGGCGGCCCATCTCAAGCATGAACCGAGCGACGACGAGTTGTTCTCGCATCTTATGTATCCGTCGGTCCATGACGCCTTCCGCAAGCATGCGCGGCAGTATGGCGACGTGAGCGTGCTGCCCACGCCGGCTTTCTTCTACGGCCTGCAGCCGGGCGAGGAGATTTCGGTGGAGATCGAGGAAGGCAAGGTGCTCATCATCCGCCTCGTGAGCGTGGGCGAGCCCGACGTCGAAGGCCGCCGCATCGTCAACTACGAGCTCAACGGCATGGCGCGCGACGCGGTCATCGTCGACAAAGGCATCGCCCCGAAGACGCAGGCCAAGCCCAAGGCCGACCTGGCGGATCCCTGCCAGGTCGCCGCGCCCATCCCGGGCCTGGTGGCGGCGCTGTCGGCGTCGGTTGGTGCCAAGGTGAAGAAGGGCGAGAAGCTCCTGCTCATGGAGGCGATGAAGATGCAGACCACGGTCTATGCCCCCTGCGACGGCACGATCGCCGAGGTCACCGTAAAAGTCGGCGAAACCGTCGAAGCCAAGGACCTCCTGGTGCGGGTGAAGCCGGCGTGAGGGTGACGTGAGGGCAATGTTAACAGGCGACGGATTCGTTTTCGCCATATTTAATACCCTATGCTGGGCCCACCTGTTGGGCGGTGGCGGTTAGCCTGCATATTTCACACTGTAGGGCCGCCGCTTGTCGGCGTGCCGCTGGCTGACGGAGGGCTGAGGGGCAGGTGCGGTCCTGCGGCCGCGGGGGCAAGCGGCAGCCGTGCCGGAGGCAGGCAAGCCCTACACTGCGCAATGCGGACGGTTTCCTTCGAAGTGTGAAATATCCGGGTTAGGGGCGCAGATGGAGGAATTTGAGGCCGGGAAACGTGGAGAAATCGGAGTCGAAGGAGACGACGCGGGCGCCAACGGAGTCCGCAAGGGCGGCGATCCAGGCGTCGGTCCAGCCGTGGGCGGGGAAGTCCGGGCGCAGGCTCCAGAGCTCGAAGCGTTTTTCGGCGGCGAGGGAATCCTCGATGAAACAGATTTCGGGCAGTGCGGCAAAGGCGTGGTAGGCCTCCCAGGCTTCGACTGGAGTGAAGGGTGCGCCGCGCATCACGCGGGAATGGGTGAGCAGGCGGAGCAGGCCCAGCATGGTTACGCGACAAAAGGCGATGTCACCGGATGCTTCCTGTTCCCAGTAGCGGCGGGCGCGGGTGTGGTGCTCGTGGTCGGTGTCGACGAGGGCCAGCCAGAGATTGAGGTCGGGAAGATCAATCGCTGTCGCCATGGGCATCCTCGGCGACGAACAGGGCGTCGATTTCGCGATTGGAAAGGGCTGGATGGCGGCGGCCGGAAGGCCGGCGAATCACCGGCAGCGGGCTGCGCGGGCGAGGTTCGGCGCGGGACGCGCCGCTTTGGGCCAGAGCCGTTTGAAGGAGTTCGGCGACGAAGTCCTTGAGTTTGACGCCGCGCAGGGCCGAGCGGGACTTGAGTTCCCGGAAGAGTGGGTCGGGCAGGTCCAAGGTGGTCCTCATAAAAGCATTTTTATGCGAAAATGGGCCCGGTCAAGGGCTACGGCGCTCGCTTGCTCGGCTCACACCCCGCTTGTGGAGCGCCACCGAAGGGCGACATGAGTTCCCACCCGCTTGGTGGAAGTCCGCCGTTGATCCGGGCACTCCGGACGGTACCGTCGCCGCCGTGGTTGGCCAGTTTTTCACTCCCGAGACCGTGGTGCATTGTGCGTTTTCTCTCGCGGGCGCGCGGCCGGGCCACCGGGTGATCGATCCGAGCTGCGGCGATGGGAGTTTTCTGCGCGCGGCGCCGCTGGGGCTGGAGCTGCAGGCCTGTGAAATCGATCCGCGCTACGCCGAGATCGCGCGCGGGCTGGTGGGCCGGCGGGCGCTCATCCATGACAATGCCCTGACTGCGCTCGAGCGGAGGTGGGGCACCTTCGATCTGGCGGTGGGCAATCCGCCGTTCAGTGCGCAGACCAGTCTGGAGAAGCGACCGGAGGTCTTGCAGCGCTATGACCTGGGAGCGGGGCGCCGTTCGCAATGCCTCGAAGTCCTCTTCGTCGAACTGTTCTGGAAGTTGCTTAAGCCCGATGGTCGCATGGCGGTCGTCCTGCCGGATGGCCCCCTGAGCAACCGGCCCTTCCAGTTCGTGCGCGACTGGCTGCTGCGCCGGGCGCACGTGGAGGCGATCATCAGTCTGCCGCGCGGGATCTTTGCCGGAACCGAGGCCAAGACCAGCCTGTTGGTGGCGCGCAAGCGGCCGGTGGTCACCGAGCCCTATCGCGAGCCCACGGCCATGCTGGAGTGCCAAAGGTTGGAGGACTTGCAGTTGTTGCCGCTCGCCGCGTGGCGGGAAGTGGAGCCGGCGTGGACGCAAACCGTGCTGGCCGACGCCGAAGACTGGCGACCCGAGGCCGTTACTGGATCGCGCGAAGACGACGATGCCCGGTCGATGCGCCTGGGCGATCTGTTCACGCTGCGCACCGGCAAGGCCCGCTACGGCGCCGAACGCGAACTCCATGCTGAGCCGGGCGACGGGCGCCTGCTGTTGATCCGGGCCAAGAACCTCGATCCCGACGGCGGCTTCCGGCTCGACCAGAACCGGGCCTACATTTCGCGCCGCAGCGGGATGTATAACGAGAAGGCGCTCGTGCAGTCGGGCGAGCTGCTGTTCGTGCGGGTGGGGGCCGGCTGCTACGGTCGCACGGCCCTGGTGCCGGACGGGCTGGAGGCGCAGGCCGACGACTGGATCCACATCCTGACCCCGCGGCGTCCTGTCGATGCCGCGGGCCTCGTGGGCTGGTTCAACACGCCAGAGGGACGCTTGGCGGTCAGGAGACTGGCCAAGGGCGTCGGCACCCTGAGCATCTCAAAATCCTCCCTGGCTGAGCTGCGCATACCGCGTTTGTATTCGTAAATTGGTGACAAGGCGGTCGCGGTACTCGTGACGTAGCCTGCATATTTCCCCCTCCGATCGAGAACCGTTCCCCCCCTGGTGATTGTAGGGCTGTCGCTTGCCGGCATGCCGCTGGCTTGACTGCCTATGGCACGGGTGACCGTGGGCTGAGAGGCAGGTGGGGCATGCCGACAAGCGGCAGCCCTGCAGCTGAAATATCCAGGTTGGCCCTGACTTGCGGCGTTCGGCAAATTGCCCGGACGACGCAGGGCATTTTGCCCGAGGGAGGCGCGGCGGTTCGCGCTCGAGAAAAATCCCGGCAGCAACTTCATCCGGCCCTCAAGTCGTTGTCGTCAGCGAATTAAGAGTTGGCTCGACGGATCTCCGGCGACCGGCGCGAAGGGCGGTTGGTATGGCGATTGCGAAATGCGCGGAAAGTCGATCCGGCCGCGGCCAAGTCCTTCGACAAAGCGATGCGCTTTCCGAAGGCAGTGGCGGACGGGTTCGATGGCCCTGCTCCTTCCCGACCCTTGCCGCCTGTGCCCCGGCAATCATGACCTCCACCCCCTCCGGCCGCCGCTTGATCTCGCTCGCCACTTTCGTCCTGGTGGTGGCGGTGCTGTATTGGGGCCGGCAGGTGATCCTGCCACTGGCGCTGGCGGCCTTGATTTCGTTTCTGCTCACGCCGCTGGTGGTGCGGCTGCACCGCTGGGGACTGCCCAAGGCGTTGGCGATCATTTCCAGCGTGCTGATCGCGTTTTCGGTCATCGCCGCGGTGGGTGGCGTCGTACTGTGGCAGCTGGCCGATCTGGTGACGGCGCTGCCTCAATACGAGCGCAACATTCATCAAAAGATCGAGACCTTGCGCGAGGTGGAAGGCCCGCCGGCCTGGCAGCGCACGATGGAGATGGTGCAGGAGTATTCCGCTGACCTGCGGGGCGAGGCCGACGATGACCGGTCGGGGGACGAGCGAAATGAGCCGAAGCCGGTGCCGGTGGAGGTGCGCAACGGCGACAGTCTCGCCCGCACCGTGCTGACGCCGGTGGTACAGACGCTCGGCACGGTGGGCATCGTCGTCGTGTTCGTTGTGGCGATGCTGTTCCAGCGCGAGGATCTGCGCGATCGGTTCATTCAGGTGGTGAGTGCGGGTCGCATCAATCTCACGACCCAGGCGCTCGATGACGCGTCGCGTCGGGTGTCGCGTTACCTGTTCATGCAACTGGTGGTCAATGCGACCTACGGCATCCCGATCGGGATCGGTCTGTTCTTCATCGGCATTCCCAACGCCCTGCTTTGGGGACTGCTCGCGACCCTGCTGCGTTTCATTCCGTTCCTGGGCCCGTGGATCGCGGCCATCTTTCCCCTCGTGCTGGCGACGGCGGTCGATCCGGGCTTCGGCAAGTTGTTCGCCACGCTCGGGCTCTTCGTGGTCATGGAGCTGTTGAGCAACAACGTCGTGGAGCTGCTGCTTTATCGCGCCGGCACCGGCATCTCCAATCTCGCGCTGTTGGTGGCGGCGGTGTTCTGGACCTGGTTGTGGGGCCCGATCGGTCTGTTCCTGTCCACCCCGCTCACCGTGTGCATGCTGGTGCTCGGGCGTCACGTATCCAGCCTGCGGTTACTGAGCATCCTGCTGGGCAGCGAGCCCGTGCTGAACCCGGCGACGCAGTTTTATCAACGCATGCTCTCGATGGATGCCGAGGAGATGGACGACCGGGCGCGCGCCTACCTCGCCCGCCATTCCCTGCTCGAGTTCTACAGCGATGTGCTGGCGCCGGCGCTCCTGCTGGCGGAGGAGGATCGCCATCGCGGGGCGTTGGCGGAGGTGCGACAGCAGTTTATCTTCTCCTCCGTGCGGGAGCTGGTGACGGATCTGGAGCGCTCGGAACTCAAACCGCCCGGCGCAGAGGACGCCGAGCCCGACTCGTCTGTGGCCCGGGTCGCGATCGTGCCGGCGGGTGACGATGCGGATGAACTCACGGCCTTGATGGCCGCGGGACTGGTGCGGCAACGGGGCATGGAGGTGATGGTTCCGGAGGTGTCGCTCTCTCCCCATGACCTACGGGAGCGCCTGCAGACCTTTGAACCCGATGTGGTGCTCATTTCGGCCCTGCCACCGCACGCGGCGGTGCAGGCGACCCGCACCTGCCGGCAGCTCTCCTCCCTGCTGGGGTCCGACACGCCGGTCGTGGTGGGAATGTGGCATGCCGAAGGAGCGGAGAAGTTGCGGGATCGATTGAGCGACTGTGAGCCGGTCGCGATGACAACCGAGTTGAATGAAGCGGTCGAGCAGGTGGGCCGGCTGGCGGGGCTGCGGCGCACCGCAGTGCCGTTTGCGCCGGACGAAAAACTCAGTCCCCTGAACCTGCGCGAAATCGAGCCGGGAGCCTGGCTCGACGTGGTGAAGCGCAGTCTCGCCTCCGGCTTCGGCGTGCCGCTGTCGTTGGTGGCGGTGACCGATCTCCACGCCACGTTCTGGCCGGAGGAAGTGCTCGCCGGTCTGGACAAGGCGGACGAGGCGGATGCCTATTTTCCGCTATCACCGCGCAGCCGGTTGGGACCGGGCGAGGATTTGCTCGTCGTGGAAGACGTGCAGCGCGACGAACGGTTTACCTCGCACCGCATCACCGGTGAGCGAGGCATCCGGTTTTACGCCGGCGTCGTCCTGCGGAGTTCGACCGCGGAAGCGGTCGGGGCGATCTGCATCGTCGACACCCGGGCCCGCGAGATCAGCGAGTCAGAGCGGCGCAGTCTGATGACGCGGGCGCGTGAGTTGGTCGAGGCGGCGGAGGCCTTTCCGCGCAAGCGCCCCGCCACCGGAACGGCCGGTTGAGCGAAACCAAGCCTTCGTTGAACTCCGACCTCGCGCCACCGCCTCCCCCCGGGCGCGGCAGCGTAGCTGTTCAGAGTTCCGCCTTCAGGCAGTTGCAGGGCGGTGCGGGTCGCCTGAAGGCGGAACTCCAAACTCAAGGCACGGCCGAGTGAAGCGACGGCCGCGCCCGCTCAGGCGGCCGACTTCGTCAGCCGGCCCAGCGCCTTCGCGGCCCGGCGTACCTCGGCGGCGACATGTTCGCGGAGCCAGACATGTTCGGGGTCGTGGTCGTGGCGGGGGTGCCAGGCGATGTTGACCGGTATGGCGGGCAACTCGACCGGCACCGCAAAGGCCTGCAGGGGGAGGAAGCGACGCAGCTGCAGGGCCATCAAGCCTGGCATGGTGGCGAGAAGGTTCGACTCCACGGCCGCCGTTGCCGCGGCAAAGAAGGTCGGCACGACGATGCCCACGGTGCGCTGCCGACCGTGCGCTTTGAGCGCGTTCTGCATGAGCGATTCGAACTCGAGCTGCGGGGCCGCCAGCACATGCGGATGTGCGCAGAAACGGGGAATCGTCACGCGACGTTCGAACAGCGGGTGATCCTTGCGGGCGAGTCCCACCAACCGCTCGTCGTAAAGCCGGTTCAGGCGCGTCTCCGGCGGGAGGCGGGGGTCGCCCGAGACAACGAGGTCGGCTTCGCCGGCGCGGAGTTTTTCGGCGTTGTGCCCGGCGTCGGATTCCAACTGCAGCTCGATGCCGGGCGCCTCCCGCTGCAAGCGGGCGAACAAGGAGCCGGCCATCAGCCCCGCGCACACATCGTTGCAGCGCACGCGAAAGGTGCGTCTCACCTCCGCCAGCGGTCGCGGGGCGGCGGGGCGGATGAGCGTTTCGATGCGCTCGAGGCAGCCGCGCAGTTCCTCGCCCAGCGCCGCACCCTTCGGCGTGAGCACCAGGCCGCGGCCCGATCGCACCAGCACTGGATCGCCAATCACCAGCCGGATGCGGCCCAGGGCCCGGCTCACCGCCGGCACACTCAGGTTGAGCGCCGCGGCCGTGCGGGTGAGGCTCTGCGTGGCAATGAGCTGCTCGAGCACCGGCAGCAGGTTGAGATCGATGGATTGCAGCATGTGCAATCGAGCGTTGCCAAACTTGCAATAGACTCAACTCCGCAGCCCGGTTATGGTGAGGGCGCCATGCCCACCACCCTTACTCCCTTTCTCATGTTCACCGGTCGCGCCGAGGAGGCCCTGCGCTGGTATGTCGACCTGTTGCCCGACTCCGCCGTGGAACACCTGGAACTTCATGGGCCGGGCGCGACCGGGGAAGAGGGCAAAGTGCTGCGGGCCAGCGTTCGCCTGGCGGGCCAGCGGGTCCTGTTTTTCGACAGCCCGCCGGTGCACGCCTTTGGTTTCACGCCTGCCGTCTCGCTGTTCGTCGATTGTGCGGACGAGGCGGAAATCGATCGTTTGGCCGCGGCCCTGGGAGCGGACGGTCACGAACTCATGCCGCTGGGCGACTACGGCTTCAGTCGGAAATACGCTTGGTTGAACGACCGCTTCGGCGTGTCGTGGCAGCTCAATCTCCCCTTTGCCTCCTGAAAGAATTTCAATCCCGTCTTCACCATGCCTTTGATCACAACCGATGCCCCGTCACGGGCGGTGGAAATGAATATCGAAGTTCCCGGCACGCCGGAACAGGTCTGGCAGGCCTTCGCGACCGGCCGGGGGATGGCCGCCTGGTTTGTGCCCACCGAGCTCGAGGAACGGGTTGGCGGCGACGTCGTGTTTCACCTCGGCCCCGGCATGGATTCGGCGGGCAAGGTCACCCGTTGGGAGCCGCCGCAGCACTTCAGTTATGTCGAGCCGGCCTGGAGCGAAGGCGCACCGCCGATCGAAACGGATGTCGACGTGCAGCCGCTGACGACGGGCAAAGGCTGCGCCGTACGCATGGTGCATCGCCTGAACACGGCGGACGCGCAGTGGGATGGCGCACTGCGCAGCATGGAAATCGGATGGGGCGGCTACTTTCCCGTGTTGCGCATCTACCTCGAGCGTTTTCCGGGAGCGGAGTCATCGTCGTTTCGCACCATGGTGCCGCAGGCAAAACCACAGTCCGCGGCCTGGGCGGCGTTGGCCGCGGCCTGGAACCTGGGGGAGGCCGAGGTCGGCGATGGCGTGAAGCTCGCGCTCGCGCCGGGTCTCGAGGTCACCGGCACGCTCGAGCGACTCCATACGGGCACGGCCGGGCATTGTGATGCGATGGTGCAGCTTGAGCAACCGACGACCGGGGTGGCGCAGATCTTCGCCGGCGAATGGGAAGGTCAGGTCCTGGCCGGGCTGACGGTGATCTATTACGGCGAAAACGCGGCTGCGGCGCGATCGCGTGACGAGCAACCTTGGCTCGACTGGTTTGCATCGACCGCGCCCGCCGCTTCCGCCCCGGACGCCTGAGCGACCGGTGCGATGGGGCGCGCCGGGCTTGTGCGTCGCCCCGGAGTCGACATTGTCCCGGGCCATGCGCGCGCTCCTTTTGACGATGCTGGCGTTTATCGTGGCGGTGACGACGGGCGTGACGCTGCGCGGTGAGCGGTCCGCGGTGGCGACGGTTGCCGGTCTCGCGTTCCTCGCGGGCACCTGGCGCGGCACCACGAGCACCGGGCTTGCGGCGGAGGAAGTGATCTCGGAACCGCGCGGCGGGGTCATCCTGGCGGCAGGTCGGGAGTTTCGCAGCGGACGCTGCGTGTTCTTCGACCTGGTGGTCATCGCCGAGCGTGACGACGCGGTCGTACTGCTGCCGCATCCGAACGGGAAACGCAGCCCGCACGCATTCCCGCTGGTGGCGTTCGACGTGGCCGGACGACGGGCCGAGTTTGCCAATCCGACCAACGATTTTCCGCAGACGTTTGTGTATCAGCTGGATGGTGACGGGCGCTTGCGGATCACGCTCAGCGGCGGCGACCACCGTGAGGAGTACCTGCTCGAACGGGTGGCGCCCGATTGAGGCAGGGGTAGGGCAGGAAGACCTGCGGACTAGTTGTTTTTCTCCGCCGCCTTGCGGGCCTGGGCGGCTTTGACGTAGTCGCGGTAGAGCTGCTTCCAGTCGCGGCCGTTGCTGTTCAGGAACTGTTCGTTCTTCGTCTTGTAGATCTCGAAGATGGCGGAGATCTGTTTCATGTTCTTGAAGTCGATGGCCTGCTCGCGCGCCTCCTTGAGGTTGGCGAGAATGACGGCCTCTTCCTCGGCGGTGAGATCGGGCACAATGGCGTGATAGCCCTTCAGCGTGAACGCCACCTTGCCGATGGTGTAGCGGTCGAGAATCGCTTCGACCTGGGGCTCGCTCAGCTCCGTCCGCAGGGCCGTCATGAGATCGTCGTGCACCGCGCGCGGCATGGCGGAGTCGGCGATGATGGAGCGATCGAGTTCGCTGAGCGCCTGGCCGGTGGCGGGATTGATGCCGGCGGGAACGGTGTCGGCGGGGTGGCTGTTGTGCCAGGCACGCACCGCCTGAAGATGGGTCGCAACGGCATGGGTGACCCGCGCGGCTTTGGCTGCGTCGGTCAGTTCCAGTCCGGCGACCCACTCGGTGGCCGACCTCAGTGCGGCCTCATCGGTGATGGGCGCGGAGGCGGCGTCGGCCCGCAGCAGGGGGGCGCCGGCGGTACCGGACAGGATGAGGGCGAGCAAGAGCAGGGTGGGGCGGGGTGAGGGGCGACGCATGCCCGGAGTTTAACCGACGGCGTGTCGCACCGCGACCGGGATTGTGGGGAGTTTCGCCCGCTTCCTATGACGAGGCTGCGGGCGGCGCGACCGGCGCTCCGAGGGGCATCGGGCCGGTGCGGGCGGCGCGGCGGGCCACATGGTCGGCGAGTACGCGGAAGTGCCCGGCGAGGCTGCCGCCGCAGCGCGGGTTGATCTCGATCAGTTGGGGGCCGCGTTCACTGTCCTTGTAGTTGATGCAGCACAGGCCCTCGAAACCGACTGCGTCCAGCATGCGGGTCCACAGCGCCAGATGCTGCGGCGGCGGATGCCCTGGTGCTGCGCGGGGCTCTGGCCCTTGATCGGTCGGTCGGTGCGGTAGAGGTATTCGATGTTGAGGCACCACTCGATCCGGCCGTGGCGGAAGAGGACGTGGAGCGCGTGCTCGATGCGACCCGGGACAAAGGTCTGGACCAGCTCCACTGCGCCATGACGATTGAGGACGTGAGCGGAATCGCTGGCGTCGACGATCAGGCAGGACCGGCCATGTTCGTCGTTGCGTTTCTTGACCATGAAGGGCGGACGCGAGGCCGCCCCCATCGGCGGCACATGGTCGGCGAATCCCGCTGACTGCAGGGCCAGGTTCAAGGCCAGTTTGTCGTCACAAAGTTCGACCGTCGCGGACGTCGGAATCGGGATCAGAGAATGGGCGGCGAGCCAAGGCTGGTTCGCCAGCAGCCGCACGTCGCCAATGGTCAACGGCACCACCGCATCGTGGCTGCGGATTGCGTCCGGCTCCAGCGCACCGAAGGCGATCTCGTGCCGTGAACTGCGGAAGCTCCGGCGAATCCCGTCCGCCCAATCCTGGCGCGCCGAAAACAGCCAGCGTCGCCCGGGCGCGGGATCCCATCGCGCCCGCAACGCCCGCGACCAGACCCAGCCTTTGTGCCGGAGGCTACGCAGGGGATGACGAAAGGCGCTTTTCATGGAGGTTGTCGGCTCAAGCGCGCCCGCCCGGCGAAAAGGGCCATGCGCGCAGGCGAGAACATCCGCCCGGATCCAGGACCAGCAATCGGATTCGATTCGCCGACGCCGCCCATGTTCACCTCACCCGCGAGTTCTGTGTGTCCCTCGCCGTGTCGACGCTGGTGCCGCGCGAGCGGTCTACCACTTGATCCGCAGCAGGGACCAGCGGGGCAGGATGGGTTCGTTCCGGAGGTCCGGCGAGATCACGTCCTGGTAGGGTTTGGCTTCGACCGTCATGCGACCAAACGCGTCTTTCACGAACTCGCCGCCCTCCCGGAAGTTGAAGATCGGGGTGAGCTTGAGACGCTCCTGCTCGACCGCGACCTCGAGTTTGCGCGACAGGGCCTGTTCCGTCACCTCCACCGGTTCCATCCGCACGACCTCTTCGTTCGGCATGTCGACCGGTGCGACGGCGGGATCGAAGCGAAACGACTCCTGCAGGCTGGCGGAGATCTTCTCCCTCATCCGGTCGCTGCTGCCGACGCTGCGATCCTGTGGCGGTGGCCGGTCCTTCATCGCCTCGCCGTCATGCTGCGCCTGCGCGGCATCGATCGTGCCGAATAGAAGGACGGCAAAAACACATCCGACGCGGGCGGCGGGAATCGATCGGATCACGGGGCGAACGGGGAGGGGCGGTCTGCCGACGTTCGACTCCGATCCGGTCCGATTGTTCAGCCACCGCGGCAAAACCTTCCGTCCCGCGGCTGAACGCCAACCGGGGCACCTGCACGATTTCGCGGTCGCGAATTGTGATTTGGTGATTTTTGCGTGATGCGTTTCAGCCCTGCCTTTGTTGAAACCCATGAAAACCACCTCCCTGCTCCGACTGCTTCCCCTCTCCGTCGCGTGCGCAGCCCTGCTGCCGACCGCGGCGTTTGCCCAGGCACCGCTCAACTTCCCCGCTCCCAGCCCCAACGCCAAGGTCTCGCAGACCGTCGGCCTTACCGACGTCGAAATCGTCTACTCCCGCCCCGCCATGCGCGGCCGCAAGGTCTTCGGCGGTCTCGTGCCCTACGACGCCATCTGGCGTACCGGTGCCAACCAATCCACCAAGATCACCTTCAGCGGCCCGGTCGTTTTTGGTGGCACCGAAGTCCCCGCCGGCACCTACGCCCTCTACACCGTACCGAGCCAGGGCGACTGGGAGGTCATCCTTTCCGGCAACACCGAGCTGTGGGGCTCCTATGGATACACGCCCGACCAGGAAGTCGCCCGCATCAAGGCCACGCCCGTCAAACTCGCCGCGCCCGTCGAATCGCTCACCCTCTCCGTCGACGACGTGAAGGACGATGCCGCCACGCTCAACATTGCCTGGGAAAACGTCCGTGTGCCGGTGACGCTCTCCGCCGACACCCGCTCCGTCCTCCTTCCGCAGATCGAGGCCGTGATGGCGAGCGACGCCGCGCAGAAGCCCTACTTCAACGCTGCCATGTACCTCTATTCGAAGGGCATCATGCTCGACACCGCCGCGGAGTGGATCGCCCAGGCCGCCGCGGCCCAGCCCGATGCCTTCTGGATCACCTACCGCCAAGGCCTCATCCTCGAAGCGCTCGGCGACAAGGCCGGCGCCATCGCCGCCGCCGAGAAATCCCTCGCCAAGGCGCAGGGCCAGCAGGGCGAGATCAAGGACGAGTACACCCGTCTCAACGAACAACTCATCGCCCGCCTCAAGACCTCAATGTAAGGTTTTCTTTCACAGAAGGAAACGAAGGAAACCAAGACCACTCCTCTGAAGCGATTTTACAGGAGGAAACAGAGGTCAACGAAGCTTCTCCACTGTATGGATCCCTTGGTTACCTCTGTTTCTACCTTCGTTTCCTCCGTGTAAAACTCGTCCTGCCCGCCTGTGAACCGCCTTCCTATCGCCGCCGCCACGCTCGGTCTTGCCTCCTCCTTGTTCCTTCACGCCGAACTCGCGCCGCCGAGCGCCGGTTCGATCCTGCGCGAATTGCAGCGGCTGCGTGAAACCGGCCGCGTGCTCTATGTGGCGGCGCACCCGGATGACGAAAACACCCGCCTCATCGCCTACCTCGCCAACGGGCGCCACTACGCGACGGCCTACCTGTCGATGACCCGCGGCGACGGCGGGCAGAACCTCATCGGACCCGAGCTGCGCGACGCCCTCGGCGTCATCCGCACCCAGGAACTGCTCGCCGCCCGCCGCGTCGACGGCGGCCGGCAGTATTTCTCCCGCGCCAATGATTTCGGCTACTCCAAGAGCGCCGAGGAAACCCTCTCGGTCTGGGACCGCGAGCAGGTGCTTGCCGATACCGTGCGGGTGATCCGCCAGTTCCGGCCCGATGTCATCGTGACGCGCTTTTCGCCGGAACCCAGCGGCACCCATGGGCACCACACCGCTTCCGCCGTGCTGGCGCGCGAAGCCTTTGCGCTGGCCGGAGATCCCGCCGCCTTCGCCGACGAGCTCGGGCACCTGCCGCCGTGGCAGCCGCGTCGCGTCGTCTGGAACGCCTGGAGCTGGGGCGGCCAGAACTTTCCCGATGCGCTCAAGCTCGACGTGGGCGGTTACGATCCCGTGCGCGGCGAGTCCTTCGGCGAGATCGCCGCCCGCTCCCGCTCGCAGCACCGCAGCCAGGGCTTCGGCTCGGTCGGCTCGCGCGGTCACGCCGAGGAGCAGTTCGTCCACCTTGTGGGGGAACCCGCCACCGGCGACCTCATGGACGGCGTATCCGACAAGTGGGCACGCTACGACGACGGCGCCGCCCTCGCCGCGCAGCTTGACGCCGTCATCGCCGCCTTCGATCCGCGCCGCCCCGGCGCGAGTGTGCCCGCCCTGCTCGAGGTGAAGCGGGCCCTCGCCCGCCTGCCGGCCGACGACGTGATCGTAGCCGGGAAGCGGAGCCAATTGGATGCAATCATCGCCGCCTGTCTCGGGCTCTATGCCGAGGCGACGGTCGAGAACGCCCGGGTCGCTCCCGGTGAATCTCTGGCGCTCACGCAACGCGTCGTGTGGCGCGGTGAATCCCCGGTGGCGGTGACCTGGAACGCAATCCGCTACGCCGGCGAAAACGCCGCGGTGCCGGTCGATCGGCCACTGGAACTCAACGAGACCGCGAGCATCGAGACCACCCGGACCCTGCCGGCGGACACCCCGCTCACGCATCCGTATTGGCTGGAGTTGCCCAGCACCGCGGGGATGGCCCAGGTCGCCGATCCCGGCCTCATCGGCACCCCGGAGAACGCGCCGGCCTACGCGCTCGTTTACGAGTTCGAGGTCGGCGGCGAAACCCTGGCCCTGCCGGTGGCGCCCGAGCAGGTGACGCGGGATCCCGTGCGCGGTGAGCTGCGCGACACGCTGCAGGTGATCGCGCCGGTCGCGGTGGCTTTCACCCGCGACCTGGCCCGCTTTGCTCCCGGCGAGACCCGCGAGGTGAGGGTGCGGGCCACTGCTGCACGCGCCGGGATCACGGGTGAGCTCGGACTGTCGGTGCCTTCCGGCTGGCGCGTCGCGCCGAACCAACAGGCCTTTTCCCTCGCCGCCGTGGGCGACAGCACCGAGGCGGCCTTTGCGGTCACGGCGCCGAAGCGCGCGGAATCGGTGACCTTGGAAGCCCATGCCACCGTCGGCGGTCGCCGGTACAACCGCATGCCGCAGACTGTCGCTTACGACCATATTCCCGTGCAGCTGCTGCAGCCGCCCGCGACCCTTACGGCGATGAGCCTCGACCTGGTCATCCGCGGCGAACGCGTGGGCTACCTGCCCGGGGCCGGCGACACCACGGCGGATGCACTCGCCCTCATGGGTTACGCGGTGCGCACGCTCGAAGAAGCCGATCTGACGACGGCCGGTCTCGCTGGCCTTGATGCGGTGGTGATCGGTATCCGGGCCTTTAATACGCGACCGGACCTCTCGTCGCGCGCGCCGGCGCTGTGGGATTTCGTGCAGGCCGGCGGCAACGTGATCGTGCAATACAATACCAACGGCGGCGTGGATGGCGCCGCCATCGGACCCTATCCCTTGAACCTGAGCCGCGACCGGGTGACGGACGAACTGGCGGAGGTCACGCTGCTCGCGCCGGACCATCCGGCGCTGGCCGGCCCCAACCGCATCAAGCCGGCCGATTTCGAGGGCTGGGTTCAGGAACGCGGCCTGTATTTTCCGAACCAGTGGGATGCCGCCTACACCCCGCTCTTGAGCATGGCCGACCCCGGCGAATCGCCGACGCAGGGCAGCCTGCTGGTGGCGCGGCACGGCAAAGGCTGGTTTGTCTACACCGGCCTGTCCTTCTTTCGCGAACTCCCCGCCGGCGTCCCCGGCGCTTACCGCCTGCTGGCCAACCTGGTGTCGCTCGCACCGGCACCGCAGAGCGGAGCCGGCGCGAGCGAGGGAGAAGAAGTGATGAGTGAAAGGGAGTGAGTGAAAGGGAAAGGGAATGAGGTGGACCGCGGCCTCCGGACGCGGATGCTGCGGTGGGGCGCTGCTCGGGGAGCTGACGCACCGGAACTCGCTGTCGGGATCACCGGCGTCCACCGGCGAGGCATTGAAACGGGAAAGGGTGACGCTTTTTAATCGCGGCTCGTGAACAGTGCGCCGGTGGCGGTGCCGCAGAGGAATCCGGCGACGTGGGCGAGGACATCGGTTTGCGCGCCGCCAGCGCCGTAGAGGCCGAGCACGCTCAGACCGGCGGCTGCCGGGATGAGCAGCGGTCGCCAGCGGCCCGGCTGGCCCCGGCGACGCAGGGCGCGGCCGGTGAGCAGGCCGATGCCGGCGAAGACCATGGTCGAGGCCCCGAGCGAACGATGACCGCCGCTTTGGCTGGCGAAAGCGAGCAGGAGGTTGGCCACCGTGGCGGCACCGAGCAGTTGCGCCCACCCGCGGACGAGCGGCGTGAGGCAGAACCAGGTGCGCAGGACGAACCAGCCGGAGACGAGATTGGAAACGAGGTGCCCGACGTCGGCGTGCAGGAAGAGTGCGGTGAACGGCCGCCAGAGTTCACCGCCGCGGACAATGGCGCGAGCGTCGAGCAGGCAGGCATCGGTGAGAGCCGGAGCGACCTGCTGCGCGCGAAAAACTCCCACCAGCATCAAGGCCCACAACAGCGGCGGAAACAGACCGCGGTGCGGATCGGCGGGCGGCGGCTCGATCGGCGCGCGCGGCGGCCAGTAGGCGGATTCCCGATCAAAGCGCGCGAGCTGTTCGCGCACATGAGACGCGGCTGCGGGGCTGACCAGCAGGAACTCGTAGTGGGCGGGCGCGGCCGGGTCGGGCTCGAGCCAGCATTCCTCTCCGATCGCCACGACCACCAGGCTGTGTTCGCGGGAACTGCGGCCCGCGCGGTAGCGACCGACGACGACACGGTCATCGGTCGGGTCGGGCGCGGGATGCGGTGCTTCGGATTCGCCGGCCATGAACGCTGCACGATGCGGACGGCCACGCATCGAGGCGAGTCCGGTTCGAAGAACGGTTCTGTGGAGGCGGCGCCATCCACTCGCTCACGCTCGTAACCACTCTGGCTGGTGGCTACGAGCGTGAGCGAGTGGGGCTCCGGGATGGACGGCGAACATCAAAGACAATGCGAGCAGGACGCGGATTGCGGGGCGGACGCCGGCCTCCGGACGGCATTGGCGAATCGCGGGCGCTCAGACCACCGCTGGCGTCCACCGTACCAGCGGCTGGTCGGCCTTGACGTAGAGGGGGTGGCGGGGGTGGCCGTCCTTGGTGGTGCCGAGGCACCAGAGGTCGTATCCGGAAAGCAACTTCACCACGGCGGCGGCGCGGTCCTGGAAGGCGCCGATGGTGCCCCAGGCGGCAACGACCTTTTCGCACCTGGCGGCGGCTTCGAGCAATGCCGCGTCGTTGCCTGCGCCGACGGGATCGGGCGCGATCATCATCTCCTTGGGATAGGGCGTGCGCAGGCCGAAGAGGTTGCCCATGTGAAACCCGTCCATGCCTTCGCGACGACAGAAGCCGGCGATGCGGGTGAGGGTGGGATCAAGCTGGCGTTCGTCGGCGGTCGAGGGATTGAGTCCGATCCAGAGCATGAAGCGCTCGCCGCCGAAGAGGGGGTCGAGTCGGTGAATGAGCGAGTAGCGGTGAACGCGGTCGGGGGAAAAGACGCAGAGGTTGTCCAAGGCAGGAGGGTTTGAACCACTACCGAGCCACGCGACACTTGAGGAGGGCAACGACGAAACAACGGGCCCGAAGCCGCCGTCGGCGGACAAGTGAACACGAATGATTCGCTATTCCGGCAGGAGGAGGGGCAGAGCCTGCTTGCGAACGCGGCGGTAAGTACAGAAATGGCGGGAGGCGGTCGTGACCACCGTGGCTTTGGGGAACAGTTCACTGAGGACCGCGAGCGAGGCATCGGCGGCGTCCATCACTTCGTATTACAACATGAGTTCCTGAGTGCGCCTCAACTGTTCGGGCCACAGCCGGTGCAGGACGACTGCCCCTTGACGAACCAGCGACAACAGCGCCTGGGCCGCAGCGGCGGAGGACGGCAGAATGAGGCGGAGAGGCAGATGCGGACTGGTTTGGTTTTTAACCACGGATGGACACGGATAGGCCTCACTACCCTTCGGCTTAACACCACCCCACCGAAACTGGATTTGATTTCACCTTCTCCTCGTTTCAGTGCGTAGGCGGTAGCCGAAGCTTTTCGGGTCCATCCGTGGTTGAAAAAACCTTAGGAGGGGTCTGAGGCGTGGGCTTGCTGGAAGATTTCCAGCCGGGTGTCGCCGGACGCTTCGCGGGTGAGGTGCCAGCGGGTGATTGTGGTCTTGGTCAGAAACGCTTCGTCGTGGCTCACCAGCAGGAGCGCGCAGGGACACTCGGCGAGGGCCTCCTCCAGGCAGAGGATGCTGGGCAGGTCCATGTGGTTGGTGGGCTCGTCCATCACGATGAGGTGCGGCCCGCGCACGATGCCGAGGGCGAGCAGGAGCTTGCGCACTTCGCCGGGACTGGGGAGGGCGCTCTCCAACAGGCGGGCGGGGCGCGAGCCGAGGCGGCTGATCGTGGTCATGATGCGGCCGCGTTCGTCGTTGGGCAGGCGTTTGACCGTCTCGAGCAGGGCACGGGCTTCGTCGGCCGGAATCTCCTGCGGAATCGTCACGCGCCGCTCGGCCGGCACGTCGAGGTGAGCGAGCACGTGACGGATGAGCGTGCTCTTGCCCAGGCCGTTGGCGCCGGTGAGTGCGATGCGATGTGTGCCGCCGATGGCGAGGTCGGGGAAGTGCAGGTGCCGGTCGACGCCGAGCGGCAGGGCGCCCGCCGGCAGGCGCAGCAGGAAGTCGCGCGGGAGAAAGGAGGCGCCGTCGACCCAGATGCCGGTTTCGTAGCGTTTCTTCACGGTGATGGCGGCGCGCTCCTGGGCGACTTTGCCGGCGCGTTGGTTCATCTGTGCCACCATGCGGCCGGCGTAGGCGTCCTTGCCGGTGACGCGGGCGAGGCCGCGTTTGGCGCGGCCGTCGTGGTCGTGCATGGGGTTGATCTTCTGCTTGGACCCGCGCATGGCTGCGGTCTTTTGATCGGCCACGACGCGGCGGCGCTGGGCTTCGGCCTGGAGGCGGCGTTCGGTCTGGCGCAGGGCCTCATTGGCGTGGCGGGCGCTGGCTTCCTCCTTGTCCTGCTCGGCGAGGGCGGCGGTGACCCCGCCGGGCCGCAGCGTCGCGACGGGCGGATCGAGCAGCAGGCACTGCGCACAAAGGTCGTCGAGCAGGCGACGATCGTGGCTGACCAACAGGCCGATGCCGGTGAAATCGGCGAGGGCGCGCTGCAGCAGATGGCGGGCGTCGGCATCGATGTGATTGGTGGGCTCATCGAGCGCCAATACAGCCGGCTCGCGCCAGAGGGCGGTGGCGATCTGGGCGCGTTTGCGTTCGCCGTGGCTGAGGGTGGACCAGCGCTCCGGCCAGTCGTCGCCGATGCGCAGGCGCGCCTTGAGCACGGTGGCGTCGGGCGCCCAGATGAAGTCCTCGAATTGCTCCGGCGGGTCATCGGTGCGTTGGGCGACATAGAGCGCGAGGCCCTGGTGGCGTACGGATCCCCCGTGGGGCGCGAGTTCGCCGGTGACGATCTTCAGCAGGGTCGTCTTGCCCGCGCCGTTGGGGCCGACGATGCCGGTCCAGCCGAAAGGGAACTGCACCGTGAGGTCGGTGAACAGTGGAGCGGTCATGCCCGGATGGGCAAACTCCACGGACTGCAACTGAAGCTGGGCGGAAGCCATGCCTTTCAAGGTGAGCGCGCGGCGAACGCCCGCAATACCAGGCGCGCGAAACGGTGCGGGCGGCGTTGAACCACAAAACTCGAGGTGATCAGAGCAGGGTTCTCGATCCAGGTTTTAACCACGAACGGACACGAATAGACACGAATGTCTCGAATGTGACGGAGGCGTTTCTGCTGTCTTTGCATTCGGGCCTGTTCGTGATTGGAAAAGCGGAGAGAACGGGCCTGAGGTTCCCTCGTAGGGTGTCTGTGCATTCTGTGTAATCTGTGGTTAAGAAAGGTCTCTGCCTCACGGTCGCTTCCCCTGTCAGAATTGAACCACAGAAAGCACGGAGTACACGGAATACATCGTGAAATTCGCGGTGCCAGAATCCCCCGGGTTTTTGCGTCTTTTGCGCCTCTTTGCGGCCACCGGGTCTTTGATTGCTTGGCGACCTCAGCCGCGCTTGAGGCGGAGGAGGCGTTCGCCGGCGGCGTGCAGGGTTTCGGTGCGCTTGGCGAAGTTGAGGCGCACGTAGCGGTGTTCGGGTTCGTGGAAGAAGACCGAGCCGGGCACGGGCGCGACGCCGATCTCGCGCGTCATCCAGCGGGCGAACTCGACGTCGTTGGTATATCCGAAGGCGGAGATATCGAGCATGACGAAATAGGCGCCCTGCGGCGTCGTGTAGGGCAGTCCGACCTGGTCGAGGTAGCCGAGCAGGAGGTCGCGGCGGGCGGCGTAGTCGGCGGCGAGTTCGGCGTAGTAGCGGTCCGGCAACTGCAGGCCGGCGACGATGGCGTGCTGCAGCGGCGCGGCGGCGCCGACGGTGAGAAAGTCGTGCACCTTCCGGCCCTGCCCCACGAAGGCGGGATCGGCGAACACGTAGCCGAGCCGCCAGCCGGTGATCGCGAAGGTCTTGGACAGGGAGCTGCAGTGCACACAGCGCTCCGCCATGCCGGGCAGGGTGGAGAGGTAGGTGTGCGCATGCGGCGCGTAGACGAGGTGCTCGTAGACCTCGTCGGTGATCACGAAGACATCGAACTCGCAGGCGAGCTGAGCGATGTATTCAAGTTCCGGTGACGTAAAGACCTTGCCGGTGGGATTGGACGGGTTGCAGAGGATGAAGGCCTTGATGCCGCTGGCGAAGACGTTGCGCAGTTCGTCGCGGTCGAAGGAATAGTCGGGCGGACGCAGCGTGGCGAAGACCGGGGTCACGCCCGAGAGAATGGCGTCGGCGCTGTAGTTTTCGTAAAAGGGCGAGAACAGGCCGATGGAATCGCCCACGTCGGTGGCGGTCATGACGGCCACCATCATGGCCTCGGTGGAACCGCAGGTGACGATGAGGTGGCGGTCGGGATCGCAGGGCAGGCCGATGAAGCGCGCGAGCTTGGCGGCGAGGGCCGCACGCAGCGGCGGGGCGCCCCAGGTGATGGCGTACTGGTGGTGGCCGGCGTCCATTTCCGCCTTGGCGGCTTCGATGATGGCGCGGGGCGGATCGAAGTCGGGAAAACCTTGCGAGAGGTTGATGGCGTTGTGCTGCTGGGCGACGCGGGTCATCTCGCGGATGAGCGATTCGGTGAAGCCGGCGGTGCGACGGGAGGTGCGGGGCATGATGGGGAGGTGGGACGGCGGCGCGGACGCGAATGCGAGAGCAAGACGACGCACGCGCCCGGCGCAAGCGGGGACGAGGCGCGGGACGCCGGGCGGAGCGGCGTCGAGCGCGGTATTTCCGGTGGGGAAACCGTGACCCCGAAAGCGGTGCGAAGCGCCGCTTTCGATCCGGACGTATGTTACGCCCGACGAGGCTCGTTCAAGAGGGCAGTTTTTGGTGCGGTGGTGGGGTTCGGCGGGTGTCTGTGTTGGGTGAAGCACGGCTCGCCCGTCCGCCCAAACCATGCCTGTCCGGTTCGCCCTGATCCTCCTTTGTCTGGTCCTCGCTGCGTTCGCGGGCTGCCGCTCGCCGTCGCCCGTCGAAACCCGTTCCCGCGCCGGACATGCCTCGTTCGAGGTGCTGGAAGAACCGCCGGCGGAGCCGCTGGTTCCGCCCGCGCGGAGCGCTGAAATGGAGGTGGCACAGGAGGAGATCGTCTACATCCCCGCCGGATTGCACTCGCCGCGGGCGCAGCCGGTTTATCCGCCCGAGGCGCTGGCCGGGAACGGCGGAACCCATGTGCTGCACGTCACCGCGACGTTCGACGAGACCGGGCGCCTGGTGGACCTACGGCGGAGTTTTGGCCGGGTGTCGTTGCCGCATCCGCATGAGGAGGCGTTTTTCGCGGCGGCGCGGACCGCAATCGAGCAGTGGCGGGTCGAACCCGCCCGGGAGGTGCACTGGCGCATTCCGGCGGGCGGGGGCGAGCGTCAGTATCTGCGCACGGACGCGGTGAGCACCACCATCGAGATCAAGTTCACCTTCGACGAATCGGGTACGGTGGATTGAGCGGCAGGCGTTGTGCTCGATGGAGGCGGCGGGCGACGGGCAAAACGCCGGATCGATGGTCGGGTTTTTTTGCGCGGCTGAACTCCTAACCAGCCGCATACGAACCGGTAGAGCGCAGGAACGCCGAATTGGCACGGACCACGCGCCATCGATGCGATCGCCCGCTCCCGGTCATGAAGCAAGGCACCTCCAACGCGTTTTACCTCCTGGGCCTCGTACTGTTGTTTTACGGGATCACGAAGTCGCGGTTGTTCGAAGTGGTGCAGCAGGATGCCCCGGTCGCCTCCCTGCCGCAGCAAGGCCTGGTGCTGCTTGGCGGTGGCGTGCTGAGCATCCTGCTCGGCCTGATGGGCACGGTCCTGCGCGGGCGGTGACCTTGGCTCCGCGGGTCAGGGCGACTCCTCGCCGACGATCACGCGCCAGTAGGCGTCGCCGGCCTCGGTCTCGCGGCGGAGGAGGTTGCGCTCGGCGGCGCGTAGGCCGTCGAGGACCAGTTTGCGAATGTCGTCGAGCACCGAGCCGGTCTCGGCGAAGTAGGAGTGCTCGAGAAAACTGGTGTCGAGGCCGGACGCGTCGACCGTCTCGACGCCGGTCACCAGCGTAATGCCGTCGGCGGCGTCACCGGCCCGTGGATACCCGTGCACGGCCTTGGAGGCGAGCAGGGCCTTGTCGCTGTCGGACACATAGAGAGTGACCTTGCTGGAGCCGGCGGTGAGCACGGGCGCGATGTCGCGCTTGAAGATGTCGGCGTCGATGTCGGGCGCGGTGAGGATGATTTCCTTGAAGCGATCCTTCATCTCCGGGCGTTCGAGGAAGAGCTGACGCAGGGCGCCGGTGAGGGCGCGATTGCCCATGGAGTGGGCGATGAGATAGATGTCGGAGGCGCCGGAGCGATCGGCGTAGTCGACCAGGAACTGTTTCAGGTGGGCCTCGCTCCAGTGGACGTTGTTCTCGTCCTCGGTGTAACCGGTGAGGGTGGCTTGGGAGGGCCAGCTGTAGAAGACGGGGGCGCCGGCGAAGTTGAGGTCGTAGGTGATCTGCGCGGTGCGGCGGGCGGCATCGTCGAAACCGACGTTGTAGCCGTGGACGAAGAGGAAGGACGACGAGGTGCCGCCGCGGGCGACGAGGTCGCGCACTTGGTTGAAGAACGCGTCGCCGTCGAGAAGCGTGCGCCGCAGGATGACCATGTGTTCGGTCGGGTCTTCGGAAAACTCGAGCCGCCAGACCGACGGGCGTTCGATCTGCCCGACTGCGTGGTCCGGGGGGATGCTGATGAAGAGGGAGCCGTAGGTGAGGCCGGCGCCGCGTCCGCCGCCGAAGACGCCGGGCTCGGTGCCGGTGGCGGCACGATCGGTGGCGAAGAACACGCGCACCTGAGCGAAGCTTTGGCCGGGGGCGATATTGGGATTGGCCGGGGCCGGCGCGGGATGCGGGGGCGGTGGCGGCGCGGGTGCGGGAGGAGGAGGTGGCGGCGGCGGCGGGGGAGG
>CBFGUO010000024.1:0-84935 GCA_965652375.1 uncultured Opitutus sp. | reverse complement strand
TATTGGGTGACAAGTCCGGGGGAGTCGAGGATGGCTGGGGCGGGGGGGAGGCGGCGCGGGGGCGGCGGTGGGCGGCGGCGTGGTGGCTGGGGGTGTCGGTCGGGTTGAAGTGGGTGACGGGTCCGTTGATTCTGTGGTGTGCCTGGGCGCGGGTGCGGCGACGTGACCTAGGCGGGGCGGGGCAGGTGCTGGCGATCGCCGCGCTGCCGGTGGCGCTGGGCCTGGGGTGGTTTCACCTCGATTTTGGGCGGATCGGTGCCCTGTGGCCGCGCGACTACGTGGCCTGGGCGCGCACGGCGGAACTGGTGCCGTGGCTGGTGGAGCAGGTGTGGCCGGCGAGCGCTTCCCGCAACGGAATCGCGCTGCTGATCTTTGCGCCGGTGGCGGCATGCGTGCTGGTGCGGGCGAAATCGCTGACCGGTTTCGCCGAGACCTTCCTGCTGGCGTTGCTGGTGTTCTCGCCGTCGGTGCATCCGTGGTATTTCACCTGGATGGTGCCGCTGGCGGTGGCGACGCGCAACGCCGGCACGCTGGCGGTGAGCGTGAGTGCGTTTGTCTATTTCTGGCTGTGGCAGCGACAGGCGGTCACCGGTGCATGGATACAGCCGCCGTTGGAAAAGCTGATCATGTGGGGACCGCTGTTGGCCGGTTGGGCGTGGTCGTGGTGGCGGGGGAGGACGGCGCGATGACCCCGACGGTATTGATTTTTTTGAAGGCACCGGTGGCCGGGGCGGTGAAGACCCGACTGGCCCGCGCGATGGGGGACGGCCGGGCGCTGGCGATCTATCGCTGGTTGGCCGAGCGTCAGCTGGCGGCGATTCCCGTCGGGTGGTCGGTGGAGGTGCATTTCGCGCCGGGTGACGCGGCCGGGGCGGTGGAGATGCGGGCGTGGCTCGGTGAGGCGGAGGGACGGACATTTTGGCCGCAATGTGAAGGGGACCTGGGTGTCCGGTTACGGGCGGCGACGGCGTCGGCGTTTGCGCGGGGGGCGGAGGCGGTGTTTCTCATCGGCGGCGATTGTCCCGCGCTGGACGCCGCCCGGTTCACGGCGGCGGCACGGGCGCTTGAGGGGGCGGATGGGGTCCTGGGACCGGCGCGCGATGGTGGTTACTACCTGTTGGGGCTGCGGGCGCCGCGGTTGGAGCTGTTCGAAGGGATCGCCTGGAGCACGTCGCAGGTGGCAGAGCAGACGCGGGTGCGGGCGCGCCGGGCGGGGCTGGAGCTGGCGGAGCTGGAGACGCTGGCCGACGTCGACACGGCGGAAGATTGGCGCGCGTGGGCGGAGCATTTGCCTTAGGCGCGGAAACCGTCGAGCTTCTGCACCGTTCGTGGCCAGACCTGTTGCCAACACCTCCCCGTTTTCGCGCCAGATCAAATGGTGGCGGCAGCTGCGTTTCCGTGCGGCGCTGGCCATGGTGGGCCTGTCGCTGCTGGTGACCGGCGCCCTGTTCGTGACCAACTACGTCATGGGCAAGGCGGAATTGCTGAAGCAGTTCCAGGAGCGCATGCGGACCATTGCGGGCACCGGCGCGGTGGCGATCGACGGCGATGATTTGGGTCTGATCGAATTTCAGCTCGATTACCTGACGAACGAGTTTCAGGAGGCGCGCGACATTCTCGAACAGATCCGCGACCGCAATGCCCTCAACGAGCAGGAGATCTATATCCTGCGGCCGGTGAATGAAGAGGATCCCTTCGAGACGGAGTTTGTGGTGATGACGGCGCAGGAGCCGTATATCGCGAATCGTTACATGATCCGCCCGCAAAACCAGCAGGCCTACCTGCGGGCGCTGCGCGCCGGTGAGGTGACCTCGACCGATATCTACCAGTCGGACGTGGGGCAGTGGATCAGCGGGTATGCGCCGATCCGCAATGGCACCGGAGAGATCGTGGCGGTGCTCGAGGTCGATCAGCAGGTGCAGCGCTACGATCGGGCGTTGCGAGAAAAGATTATCGTCGAGGCGCTGGTGACCGGCGTGGCGCTGGCGATTGCGCTGACGGCGGTGCTGTTCCTGACCGGACGTCTGACGCAGGGGATCGAGAAGCTGGCGGTGGCGATGAAGCGTTTCGAGCGCGGTGAGACCGATGTGCAGTTGGAGCTCAAGTCGCAGGATGAAATCGCCGCCATGGCAGAGACCTTCAACAGCATGGCCTACTCGGTAGGCGAGAAGTTGAAGTTGCTGCCTTTTGTTTCGCACTTCACGGCGCGGGCGGTGGAGAAAAGCCGCTACGTGGAAAACTGGCTGGAAGGTCAGCAGACCGATGCGGCGGTGCTCATCACCGACGTGCGCGGCTTCACCCGTTCGGCGGCGGATATGGCGCCGGACGAGCTGCTGCGCCGGCTCAACGATTTGCTCACGCTGCAGACGGACGTGGTGCATGCACACGGCGGCGACGTCGACAAGTTCATGGGCGATGCGGTGCTGGCGGTGTTTTCGGGTGGCGACGACGCGCTCGCGCGAGCGGTGCGCTGTGCCCGGGAATTGATGTCGCGCGTGCAGAAGCAGACGCAGGACTGGCCGGTCGGCTGGGCGCTCGGAGCCGCGGTCAACCATGGCCGGGTGGTGGTGGGCGCGGTGGGTTCGACGGCCCGGCGGGACTACACGGTGATCGGCAATACGGTGAACCGGGCGGCGCACCTGTGCGGCGCGGCGCAGGCCTGGGAGGTGTTGCTGCCACCGCCCTTGTGGGCCCGTCTGCCGACGGACCTGCAGACCCTGTTTCCGCTGGAGGTGCCGGTGCGCACCAAACACCGTTCGGAGCCGGAGCCGATGCGCTCGCATCGGCGAAGTGAAGTCACCCAAACGCCGTGGTGAAGATCGCGGAGGGCAAGGCGACCGGAGTGTGGCTGGCGGGGGGGCTGGCCCTCATCGGTTACGGTGCGCTGGCCGCGCGCGCGGAGGATCCCGACGCCCTCCGCTGGCTGGCGCTGGCACAGGTGCTGGGCTGGCTGGCACTGGGGGGCACGGCCTGGCGGGGCCGGGAGAGTCGCGCCGCGCGCCGCGCCGTGATCGTTTGCGCAGCGGCTTTCCGGCTCACTGGCCTGGGGGTTTCGCCCGCCTGGGAGGACGACTACCATCGGTATCTGTGGGACGGATACGTGACGATTACGAACGGCGATCCCTACGCGTCGGCCCCGGTGGAGGCTTTCGGCAGGGAGGACGCTCTGCCGGTGGCGGTCGCGACGGCCTTGGACGGCATCAACCATCCGGATCTGCCGACCATTTATGGACCGGTGCCTCAGGTCGCGTTTGCGTTGGCGGCGTGGGTGCAGGCGGGCAGCTTCGGGTGGTTGAAGCTGCTGCTCGTGGCGGTGGAGCTGGCGGGGTGGTGGATGTTGCGGCGTCAGTTGGCGTGGCGCGGCTGGGTGCTGGTCTGCTGGTGTCCGCTGGGGGTGACGGAGATTGCGTTCACGGGGCATCCGGAGGCACTGGGGGTGGCGGCGACCGCGGCGGCGATCGCGGCCTGGCAACGGGCGCGGGGCAAGGCGGCGGGGATCTGGGTGGCATTGGCCACGGCGGTGAAACCCTTCGGCGCGGCGTTGGCGCCGTGGGTGGGCTGGCGATTCGGCTGGCGGGCGGCGATGGCAGGCGGGGCGGTCTGGGTGGCCTGCTACCTGCCCTTCTGGCTGCAGGGTTCGGTGGGGGAGTGGCCGGCGCTGCGGATAATGTCACAGAGCTTTGAATACAACTCGACCGGTTTTGCGGTGCTGGGCTGGCTGTTGCCGCAGCCGGCGGCACGGGTGGTGGCGCTGCTGATCCTGATCGGCGTGGCAGGGTGGCTGGGGCGACGCTGGCTGCGCGGGCCAGTTGACGTGTTGCCGCCGGTGGCGCCGCTCCTGGGAGTGGCCCTGTTGATGTCGCCGGTGGTCAACCCCTGGTATGCGCTGTGGTTGCTGCCGTGGCTGGGAGTGCGCCCGAGCGGCTGGGGCATCGGCGTGCTGTTGGCGGTACCGCTGGCCTACACGCATGGCTGGGGCGAAGCGATGGGGGCGGGAGTGGACTACACGCACCCGTGGTGGACGCGGCCGCTGGAACTAGTGGTGGTGGGGACGGCGGCGGCGGTTGCCGTGGTGGGGAAAAAGCTGAAACGCTGAAACTCTGAAAGGGGCGGAGGAGCAGGGGCGGGCGTCGGCGAGCGACGCCCCTACAGGGGGCCGCCCGCGGGGGCATTCAGAAGGCGAAGGAGGCGGCGCCGACGAGGACGTTTTTCTTGGGGGTGTTTTCGCCGGTGAGGGTGCGGGCGTAGCCGAGGCTGAGGGTGGAGCCTTCGCGCCAGGCCCAGGTAAGGCCGAGTTCGATCGTACGGTTCTTTTCCCGCACATCGGTGAAGCGGGCGAGGGAGAAACCGGGGCCGAGGATGTCGATGCCGCCGACGGACTGCTTCTCGCGCAGACCGAGCGAGACGGTGAAGGCATTGAAGGTCTTGTAGGCGCCGAAGCTGGCTTCCCACTCGTCGGGCGTGGAGCTGCTGAGAAAGCGGTAGGTGAAGTCACCGTAGAGCCCGGCGTTGAGACCGAGGAACTGCTTGCCGAACATCACGCCGAGTTCCCAGCCGTCGGCGCCGTCGGACACGGCATTGATGAAGCCGGTGTCATAGGTGCCGGCGAGGAGGGCGCCGACCCGGAGAGTGACGGTGGGAGTGGCTTCGTTGAGGCTGCGAAACTCGTCGAAGACGCGCCACGAGGCGCCGAGGCGCACGTCGGCGAGACCGCTGCGCACCTCCTGGTCGTCGGTGATGAGGGTGTAGGGGCCGAGCGGACCGCCGCGGTAGTTGACGGTTGAATACGCCACGGTGGCGTCGAGGCCGAGGTTGGGAGCGAGACCGTATTCGAATTCCGCGCCGGCGGTGACCTGGGTGAGGTGACCGGGAAGGGTGGCGGCATTGTCGTCGAACCAGAAGTCGCGCGCCCATTGGACGGAGGCGGTGGGGCGCAGGTTGCCGGTGCCGGGGTCGGGCAGATAGGCGGTGGTGGCGAGTGTGCCGGTGGCGGCGAGACCGAAGGCGAGCGCGGTGAAGGTGCGGGCGAGGGGCGTGATCACGAGACGCCCTCCGTGAGGCGGAACCGAAGTTCCAGGTAGTAGAGCAGGGCTTCGAGGCCGGCGGAGTCGAGGTGGCGGGAGAGGGCGGCAACGTCGAGCTGGGTGCGGGCGCGGGCGGGGATGCGTTCGACGACGGCGTTGAGTCGGGCGGCGTTTGCGGCGGCGTGGTCGGAATCGGCGGGGGGCAGGGCGGCCAGGTTGGCGCGGCCGGTGAAGATGGATTTGCCGAGGTTGTAGGCTTCGGGATCGATGTTGCGCACGACCTCGGTGCCGAGCCGGGGAGGCGCGGGGGGATAGGTGCCGGAGGCCAGGGCGACGTTGGTGGCCTGGAGCGCGCCGAGGACTGCGAGCAAGCGCAATCGAAGGAAGGCTCGGGGTAACGAAGACATCGGCCGGAAGGGACGCAGGAAGGTGTGGATCGTCAACCGAGGGAATTACTTAGGAGGCGCGTCGCGTCCCGGGGCGCGAGCGCGTTCAGCGCACGGTGCGCAGTTGCACGCTGTCGACGAAGCGATCGTTGGACAGGATGTCGGTGGCGACGATGAGTTTGTCGCCCGTCTGGACGCGGCCGTGGCGCTGGAGAAGTTTGATGGCGTTTTCGATCGTGTCGTTGGGATCGGAGGCCAAGGGCATGACGAAGGGATCGACGCCGCGCAGGAGCCGGAGGTGGCGGAGGGTCTGCACGCTGTTGGTCATCGCGTAGATCGGAGCGCGGGCCGGGCGCAGGGCGGCGAGGGCGGCGGCGTTGAACCCGCGGCGGGTGAAGGTGAGCAGGGCGCTGTTGGGCAGCTCGTTGGCGAGCACGACGGCGGACTGCAGGACCTTGACCTTCTCGCCTTCGAGCAGGGCGGGTTCCTCGAAGGCGAGTTCGCCCTCGGCCTCGATGCGGCGGGCGATGCGGTCGAGGGTCAACACGCACTCTAGCGGGTATTTGCCGATGGTGGTCTCGCCCGAGAGCATGACGCAGTCGGCTTCCTCGTAGACGGCGTTGGCGACATCGGTGATCTCGGCGCGGGTGGGGACGGGCGAGCCGATCATCGACTCGAGCATGTGGGTGGCGATGATGACGGCGCGGCCGCGGTCGAAACAGGCGCGCACGGCGCGGCGCTGGATGACGGGCAGCTCCTCGATGGGACACTCAATGCCGAGGTCGCCGCGGGCGACCATGAGGGCGTCGCATTCCTCGATGATTTCATCGAGGTTGGTGATGGCGGACTGATCCTCGATCTTGGCGATGATGCGGGCCTTCGAGCGGTTTTCCTGGAGAAAGGTGCGCAGGGTGGTGATGTCGGCAGCTTCCCGGACGAAGGAGAGGGCAACGTAGTCGATGCCCTCCTCGATGCCGACGAGGGTGTCGCGGCGGTCCTTCTCGGTGAAGGCGGGCAGGCTCACGCGGACGCCGGGAAGGTTGATGTGGCGACGGGAAGTGAGCTGGCCGTCGATGAGGACCTTGCAGCGAATGCGGGGACCGATTTTCTCGAGCACCTCGAAACGCATGAGGCCATTGTCGACGAGCACGATGTCGCCGACCGAGATGTCATCGATGAGATGCTCGTAGTTGACGCCGACGGAACGGACCTCTTCGGGGCTGTCGCCGGGACCGCCGGGGCGAACGGTGAAATCGAAGGTCTCGCCGACCTTCAGTTCGATCGGAGCCTCGACGTCGCCGGTGCGGATCTCCGGCCCCTTGATGTCCATCATGATGGCAATCTCGTGACCGATACGCTGGGACACGGCGCGGATGCGGCGGATGATCATGCGCGTCCAGTCGTGGCTGGCGTGAGCCATGTTGAGGCGGGCAACGTCGGCGCCGGCGCGGATGAGTTTTTCCAGCGTGGCTTCGCTCTCGGTTGACGGGCCGAGGGTGAAGACGATCTTGGTACTGCGGGGACGGCGGGACGGGCTTTCCATGGGCGAGGGTCGGATGTTGGGTCCGGCGGCGCGGTCCGCAACGGGCAATATTGGTCGAACCGGTGACGGTTGGCTTTCCCGTTAGGTGAGTTCGAGCGTGGGCGTGCCCTCGCCGGGGGGCACGACGGAGAAGATGCAGGAGGAGAGCCGGGCGCGGAGGTTGGCAAAGGCGGATTCGACGGCGGCGAGGCTGTTGCAGTCGCGGGAGAGGTGAGTCAGGCAGATGTGGCGCCATCGAGGGCTGGCGATCTCGTCGAGGATGGCGCAGGCGCCGTCGTTGGAGAGGTGGCCGTGGCGGCCGGAGATGCGTTGTTTGGTCGACCAGGGGCGGCGGAGGTCGGCTTCGAGGAGTTTGACGCAGTGGTTGGACTCGATGGCGACGAGGTCGACGGAGGCGAGGCGCTGGCGGACGTGGACGGGGATGTGGCCGAGGTCGGTGAGCCAGGCGAGGGCGCGGCGGGGCGAAAAAAGGTCGCCGTCGGTGCCGGTGGCGAAGGTGAAACCGACGGGTTCCTGGGCGTCGTGGGGTACGGAGAAGGCGTCGACCTCGAGGTCGCGGAAGCGGAAGCGGCTGCCGGTCTCGAAGACCTGCCAGTTCGCGCGGGTGGAGAGGCGGGCCTGCACGGCGCGCGCGGTGGCGGCATTGGCGAACAGGGTGAGGTGCGGGTGCTTTTTGGTGACGGTGTCGAGGGCGGCGGTATGGTCGCCGTGTTCGTGGGTGATGAAGATGGCGGAAATGTCGTCAAAGCGAGCATCGGCCTCGTGCAGCAGCTGGGTAAGCTTGCGGGCGGAAAAACCGGCGTCGATGAGCACCTGGGCGGATTCGGTCTGCAGGAGGGCGGCGTTGCCCGAGCTGCCACTACCAAGAATCCGAAAACGCATCGCCATGGAGAGGGATTGATGGCGGCGGGAGCGCGCGGGCAAGGGTTTTCCGTTCAACGATTCCAGCATAATGGAGATGGACGCGGACGCCGAGGCGCGGACAGTGGTCCCATCCCCTTGCGCCCATGAAAAAACTGCTTCGTCGTTCGCTGCTGACTGTACCGCTTCTGCTTGTTCTCTCCGCCCGAGCTGAGCGCCTGACGGTGAACGAGAACGCCGACGTGATCGCGATCCGCCGGGGCGACGCCGACGTGCTGGTTTATCGCAAGACGCCGGTGCCATTGCCGGAGGGCGTGGATCCGGTGTTTGCGCGCACGGGCTACATCCATCCCTTGCGCACGCCGGACGGCGGCGTGGTGACAAGCATTTACGCGGCCGATCACTGGCACCATCTCGGGCTGTGGCACGCGTGGGTGAAGACGCACCATCGGGGTCGGGAGTTGGATTTTTGGAACATCGGTCGAAAAATCGCCGGCATGCGCTACGCCAGGACGCTGGGCCTGCAGGGGCCTGGCGAAGCCGCGGGCGCGGTCGAGGCGGCTGGATTTGTGGTCGAGCAGGAGGACTACGCTTGTGATCCGGCGACGGGCGAGCCGGCCGAGGTGGTGTTGCGCGAGAAACTGGCCGTGACGGTGACGCCGTCGGACGATCTTTACCTGGTCGACTACGATTTTGAGCAGACCAATGTCACCGACGCGCCGCTGGAGTGCGAAGCCTACCGCTACGGTGGGGGCATCGCCTATCGCGCTCCGGCCAACTGGAACAAGGACAACAGCCGCTACCTCACCTCGGAGGGCAAGGGCCGCGCCGATGGCCACACGACCCGCGCCCGCTGGGTCGAAATGGCGGGTGCGCTCGACGATACGGGCGAGCGCGGTGGCATCGTGATCCTCTGCCATCCGGCCAACCGGGACGCGCCGCAGCACGTGCGGATCTGGGATGACGGCAAGGTTTTCTTCAACTACGTGCCGGCACAGTCGAACGCCTTCACGGTGGCGCCCGGCGAGACCATGACTTGGCGCTATCGTGTGGTGGTGTTCGACGGGGAATTATCGGTGGAGCGGATGGACGCCCTGTGGGCGGCCTACGCGGCGGATTCTGCGATCCACCATTGACCTTCCGGCCGGTCCGCACAGGTTGCCGGCCTCCATGGCCCGAGCTTCCCGCAAGTCCCCGCCGCCGCCGGCGCGAGCGCTGACCGGCACCGTTTACGTGACCCGGCAGGTGCATTTCAACGCCGCGCACCGGCTGCACAATCCGGACAAGAGCGCGGACTGGAACCAGGCAACCTTCGGCCCCTGCAACAATCCCCGCTGGCACGGCCACAACTACGTGTTGGAGGTCACGGTGGCCGGCGAACCCGATCCGGAGACCGGTTACGTGATCGATCTGAGTGACCTCAAATCGGTGCTGGAGACGCACATCCTGGCGGACTGCGACCATCGCAATCTCAACGAAGAGGTGCCGTGGTTGCTCGGACTGATTCCCTCCGCCGAAAACCTCGCGATTGCCTTTTGGCAGCGCATCGAGCCGGCCCTTCCGGCCGGCCGCGGCCGTCTGCACCGCGTGCGGCTTTACGAGACGCCGCGCAATTTTGTGGACTATTACGGTCCGCGAGGAATGCCCGGCTAAGCTTTCCGCCACCGAGGCCAGCTAACCCCGCGGGTGCGGGGCTACGGTTATCGTTCCAACCGCCTGGCCTACTCCCAAACGCAAAAACGAGATGAACCAGAAGACCAAGAAGATGATGTACCTGCATCGGGCCGACGGACAGGCGCCGCGCCTCACGCGCGATTACGATGCGAAGTTCCGGGTGACCCCGGCCTACCGGGCGAGCCTGCCCGACATGATGGAGGCGGAGGATGCGATCCAGGGCTCGGCCGTGCCGATCCAACAGGTCGGCGTATCGAATTTCCGGTTACCGCTGAAGTTTCGCACGAAGGGCGGCGAAGTGCTTACGCTGGAGACGAGCGTGACCGGCAGCGTGTCGCTGGAGGCGACGCTGAAGGGCATCAACATGAGCCGCATCGTGCGTGCGTTCTACGAACACCGCGACGATGTGTTCACGCTCGATCTGCTGCGGCGGATCCTGGCCAAATACCAGCGCCAGGTCGAAGTGCTCAACGCCCGCATCAAACTCGGGTTTTCCTATCCGATGCGGCAGCCCTCGCTGCGCAGCGGTCTCGAGGGTTGGCAGTATTATAAGGTGGCCTACGAAGGCGTGACGACGGCGGACGGCACCTTCCGCAAGTTTATCGAGTTCGACTTCGTCTACTCGTCGGCCTGTCCGTGCAGCGCGGAGCTGAGTGAGCATGCGCGCGACGTGCGCGGCGCCTATGCGATTCCGCACAACCAACGCTCGAAGGCCCGGGTGCGGGTGGAGGTCGCGCCGGGGAAGCGGCTGGCGATCGAGGACCTGCAGCGGCACTGCGCCAACGCGCTGAAGACCGAGACGCAGGTGATGGTGAAGCGCGAGGATGAACAGGCCTTTGCCGAACTCAACGGCGCGCACATCAAGTTCGTGGAAGACGCGGCGCGGCTGCTGCACGCGGAGTTGGCGGCCGATGCGCGCATTGCCGATTTCGAAGTGGCCTGCGCCCACCTCGAGTCCCTGCACTCGCACGACGCGGTGAGCGTGATCTGCAAGGGTGTGCCCGGCGGCATGACGGCCGACTTCATGAACTTCCGCGACCTGGTGTGCTGATGGGCAGTGTTTTTCTTGAACCACGAATGGACACGAACAGACACGAATGGAGAGACAGGCAGGAGTGTCACCAATTCGTGTCAATTGGCGTCCATTCGTGGTTGAATCCATCTTATCATGCCTAAGCCAGTTGTATTGATTACGGGTGCCTCGCAGGGAATCGGGGCGGAGATTGCCAAAACGTTTGCGCGCGAATTGGGCGAAGGCGTGCGGCTGGCGCTCGTCGCGCGCCATGAACGCAACCTGCGGAAAGTCGCCGCGACCTGTTCGAAAGCCGGGGCGGAGACGGAGGTGTTCTTGTGCGATGTGACCAATGAGGTATCGGTCGCGGCGATGGCGGTTGACGTGCGCCGGCGCTTCAAGACGGTCGACGTACTGGTGAACAATGCCGGCAAGTTCCTCCCGACCGAGTTTCTGTCGATGAGCGTGGCGGATTTTGACGGGCTGATTCACGCTAACCTGCGCAGTTTGTTTCTCGTCTCGCGAGCCATCGTCCCCGGCATGGTGAAGCGCGGGCGGGGTGACGTTTTCAACATGAGTTCGATCGCCGGGCTGCAGGCCTATCCGGGCGGGGCGGGCTATTGTGCGGCGAAGTTCGGCGTGACGGGCCTCTCCAAGGTCATGCGCGCGGAGTTGAAGGACAAGGGCGTGCGGGTGACGACGGTTTACCCGGGCGCGACGGTCTCGCCGTCGTGGGAAGGCAGCGGAGTCGACCCGAAGCGGATGATGCCGACGGCCGACGTGGCGCGCGCGTTCTACGATGTGTATCGACTTTCCCGGCACACGGTGGTCGAGGACATCGTGCTGCGCCCGATCGGTGGGGACGTGTAGAGACAGATCGGCCGGTGCGTGCGTGGCGGAGTGCAAAGGTGGACGCCGGCCTCCGGACGGCGTGAGTGCGGTGGAGTCGACTAACTGGTGGACTGGGCGGCAGGTGAAGCGACCGCGTCCGGAGGCCGCCGTCCACCTTGGAGCAGTGCAATGGACGGTCAGTCTTCGGCCCAATCGCACAGGCTGGCGACATGGGCGGCGCTGCCGTCGCGTTGCCAGCCGTCGAGCTGGGCCTGGTCCTTCAGCTGTTGGCCGCGTTGACGGGGCACCAGCGCGAAGGCGCTGGGGACGTCGGGCAGGGCGGTCATGTCGCCCCAGAGCTTTTCGAACTGCATGACCGGGAAGATGTCCTCCTGGCCGGCGCCCCAGCGTTTCTTGACCTCCTTGATCGTGACGTAGGTCGGCATGCGGGCGGCCACGGCGCGCACGGCTTCGGCGGTGCGGGTGGAATCGTCGAGGTCGGCGCGGGTGAGGCCGAAGAGCGTGAGCAGGCGGTCGATATTCACCCAGCAGGTGTTGGCGTTGTAGTAGGAGAGGCGGAACTCGTCCTCCTCCTTGGGCAGGGCGAGCCCTTCGACGATGCGTACGCGGCCGTCGATGCGGGCGAGGCCGCCGCCGTGATCCTCGAGGCGTTTGGTGATGACCTCGCCGCCGAGGGTGGCGCCGCTGGCCTGGAACCAGCCGAGCATGGCCGGATCGGCGGTGGCGCCGAGGGTGTCGATGTTGTGCACCATGAGGATGCGCAGTTGGGGCTGGCGGCGCAGGAGGGCGGCGAGGGTGCCGTTCTTGAGCAGGTTGGGAATCTCGAACCAGTGGCCCACCGGGTGCAGGCACTGGGCGGGCAGGTTGTCGGTGTAGTCGCTGGCTTCACCGGCGGTGCGGGCCCAGTTGACGAGAGCGCCGCGGACGCTTTCACGCATCTTTTCCTTTTGCTCGTCGAGCTTCTGCTGGGCGGTTTCCTGCCAGGCAAACTGCAGGTCGCGCACGGTGGGCACCAGACGCAGGCCGATGGAGCGGCCGGGGGAGAGCCAGACTTCCCGTTCCCAGGCGTCGCCGACGAGGGGGCGCAGGTAACGCTCGGTCGGCGCATGCGTGAGATAACTGGTGGTGAAGACGTGCGGGATGACGGCGCCGGCGGCGTGCGCGGAGCGTCGGGTCTTGGCGAGATGCACCTCGATAAAGCTGCGGTGGCGGCCGGCGAACTTGGCGAAGGGATGCAGGCCCTTGACCACGCCGGCGCCCTGGGTCCAGCGGCTGCCGACGCCGGCGGCGTAGGTGACGATGGCCAGCTCGCCGCGGGCGAGGGCGGCTTCGCCGGCGGCGCGATGTTCAGCGGCACGGGTGGCGAGGTCCCAGACTTCGTCACGGGCGACGTCCTCGATCAGCGTGATGGTCGGCAGACGGTTGAGGGCGAGTCCGATGCGCCCGTCGCGCAGGTCGGCGCGGATCTGCTCGTGCTGGGCGCGGTCGAAGCCGTTGGCGGCCAGCAGCGAAGCGAGGTCACTGGCCGGACCGGCGGCGTCGTCGACCTCGGGCAGGAGGCGGTCGAGCAGGCTGGGCAGGGCGGCGGCAAACTCGGGCCGGCCGCGGGCGGCGCGGGTGAACTGGGTAAGGTCGACCTGTTCGCGATGGCTGAGATCGCGGGCGTCGCGACGCAGAATGCCGGGCGTGACGTGACGGTAGTAGGCGGCGGGCAAGAGGGCGTCGTCACCGGAAAGCAAATACGCGGTGGAACCGTTTTCGTTGATGCTGAAGTCGTAGACCACCGGGTCCATGGCGAAGGGCAGCGAGGCCTCGAGATCGCGTTTGGCGGCGAGCATGATCTTGAGCAGGGTGTCCTGGCCCTCGGCCTTGCGATGGGGCGCGAAGATGAAGCCCATGCCGCCGCCGGACATGCCGCCGAGCATCCAGAAGCCCCAGAAGTCGTCGCCGAAGGCGGCGCGGGTTTCGGCGATGAGGCGTTCGGTGTAGCGGTTGCTGACCCACGGGATGATGGTCTGCAGCGGGCCGGTGAAGTTGGCCTCCAACTCGGCACCGAGACCACGAATGTCGCCGGCGGCGAGTTTTTGCAGGATGCGATCGAGGGTGGCGTGGGTGGTCCGGCGGGCGGTCCATTCGGCGGCGCCGCGCAGCAGGTATTTTTCGGTCACCATCTCGAGAATGGGACCGACGTTCTGGGCCATGCCGCCGTGCACGAGCACGAGCGAGTCCTGCAGGGCCTGGCGGGCAGCGGGCGGAATGCGGTCGGGGCCGAGCAGGGTGTGGCGCGGTAGGAGGGTGCCGCGGGAGATGCCGTATTCAGCATCCGATGACGTGGCGGCGGCGCCTTCGATGAGTTTGATGCCGGGCCAGAGTCCGCCGGAATCCTGCCAGCCGCCGCCGGAGCCGCCGATCCACTCGCCGAGGATGGCGCGGGCGGCGACCATGCGGCGTTCGGGTTCGCTCATGGGGCCGTCGAGCGAGGCGATCTGGCCGGTCGCGCGCATGCAGGCGGCGATGAGGGCGCCGAGCAGGTTGGTGGAGACGGCGAGGCGGGAGCCCTTGGGAATGCCGTTGACGTTGGACACCAGTTCGAAGCCGCGGCCCTGGCCGAAGATGCGGGCGAGCAGGTGGGCGAGGGAGGCGCCGGAGCGCTCGATGCCCGGGGGCACGATGCCGGCGGCGATGACGGCGGCCTTGAGCAGGCCGAGGTAGTCGCGACCGAAGTCGAAGACCTCATCCAGGTCAGTGATGCAGGCGGTGGCCTCGAGGTCGACGGAGGCGAGACGCAGGACCGGTTCGTCGATGACGCGGAACCACGCCTCGACGGGCGGGCGGGTGGCGGCATCGCGGCCGTGGACGCCGAGGTCGATGGAGACGTTGAGGACGCGGGCGCCCTCGGGGTAATCCATGCCGAGGAAAAAGATGTCGCTCCAGGCGCAGTGGGTGAGGTCCATGCGCACGGCGGTGCGTTCGAGCAGGAGCGGATAGGGGGCGCGGAGGGTGGGGCGCTCGAGCAGCTCGCGACGGACCTTGAGGGGCTGGTCGAGCGGGTGGCCGAGCCGGAACATCCACGCGTTGCCGCGGGTGGAGCGCACGGTGCGGCGGACCTGATCGGCGAGGGTCTGGAAGGCGAGAGCGTGGTAGCCGGCGGCGAGCGCGGAGGAAAGCGATTCACTGGGACCGTCCTCGCGCTGGGCGCGACGCAGCCGGGTGAGGGCTTCCTCAAAGCGGCGATCGAGCAGGTGCTTGAAAGCTGAATACGGCACGCGGCCGGACCGGGGAAGTTCGGCGCGGGCGGGCAGGTGGTAGCGGTGAATGGCGCTGAGGAAGAAGAGGGCGCGGACGCGGTGGTAGAGATTGGCTTCGCGGCGGCGGTAGGTCTCGAGTTCTTCGCAGGCGGCGAGAAGCTCGGCCATGGATTTGCCCTCGCACCAGGTGTCGAGGGCGGTGTCGCGCAGGGCGGAGTCTTCGCTGCCGATGAGGGCGGTGAGGGAGGCGGTCATCGCGGGGGCGGCGAGGCGGTTCAGCGGCCGTTTTGGGCGAGGAGTTCGATGATCTGCGTGAGGACGAGATCGCGATCGCGGCCGCCGAGGGAGAGGGCGAGCTGGGCGTGGAGCAGCCCGTAGTCGGCGCCGATGTCGTAGCGGCGGCCGCTGATGTTGAGGGCGAGGAAGCGGCGGCGGGTGGCGAGGGCGGCAAGGGCGGGGGAGAGGCCGAGGGAGGCGTCGGGCGCGGCGGCCCGGTGTTCCTCGAGCAAGGCGAAGATCTCGCCGTCCAGTACGTGCAGGCCGAAGAAGCACAGGTAGAAGCCGGCGCGCATGCCGGGGACGAGCAGCTCCTGTTCGGCGACAGTGGGCGTGGGTTTCTCGAGGACGGCCTCGATCTCGTAGAGGGGCAGATCGCCGCCGACGAGTTTGCCGCCGACGGCGCCGAAGGACGTGAGCTGGGCTTCGCGGGTGGGTTGGACGGCGGAGACGGGCGCCTTCTCGGCGGCGGCGACATCGAGCAGCTGGCGGGCGCAGGTGGTGGCCGTGTCGCTGAGGTGGAGGTGGTCGCCGACGAGGTGGAGGAAGGGTTGGTCGCCGATGAGGGCGCGGCCCTGGAGGACGGCATCGCCGTAGCCGCGGGGGGCGGGTTGGACGGCGAACTGGACGCGGGAGCGGAGGTCGCCGCAGGCGGCGGCGTAGGCGTTTTCGTCACCCGGGCAGACGACGACCACGAACTCCTCGATCCCGGCGCCGTCGGCTTCGCGCAGGATGATTTCGAGGGCGGTGCGGGGCGTGCCGTCGCGATCGATGAGGGACTGGAGAGGGAGGGTGCGCTGGCGGGGATTGGCCGCGGTGATGAGAGCGTGGCGGACGTTCATGGACGTGCGCTCAGCTCACCGGTGGGCGTGGAGGCGGGCAACCGAAATTACGGGGAGGGTGAGGCGGAGGGGCAGTGCGGACTGGAGGAGGCCTGAGAGGCAGGTGCGGCGTGCCGACAAGCGGCAGCCCTACAGTCACGTGGCGTTGGCGGTATACGGTCGGAGCGTGAAAAACCTTCTGGGTTAGGCCACGGGCGGACCTTTGAAGATGGCGGCGTCGACGATGGACCAGAGGTGAATGATCCAGCCGAGGAGGAAGAACCAGAGCACGGAGGCGGCGATGAACATGATGAGGGCCTTGATCCAACGACCCTGCAGGAGCTGGCCGAGGCCGGGGATGAAGAAACTGGCGAGGGCGGCGATGACGTTGCCGGTGGAGCCTTGGGACATGGTGGGGATGAGGAGGGTTAGCGGCGCGGGGAGAGGGTGTCGGGATCGGGGATGGCCTGGGCGGCGGCGTCTTCGCTGGCGGGTTTCGTTTTGGCGGGATCGGCCTTGTTGTCGTCGGGCTTGGGGGGTGGCGGGAGGTCGGCCGGCAGCGGGTTGTTGAGCTGCTGGGCGAGGGAGGTGTGGCGGTTCTGGCGGAGGCGCTGAAGGGCCTTTTGGAAGAAGAGGTTGTTGGGGACGCGCCACTGGGTGTTGTCGTGAGCGAGCAGGGTGGTGAAGAAGAAATTGATGTCGATGACCCGGCCGCTGAGGTTTTCCGATGGCAGGGCGATGTCATCGCCGACATGGAAGGGGCGCAGGATGACGAGCATGACGGTGGCCGAGGTGTGGCTGAGCAGCGACCAGACGGCGACGAAGCCGATGGCGACCATGGCGAGCACGGTGGAGATCATCGCCCAGAGGCCGCCGAGCTCGAAGCCGAACACGCCGAGCACGAGCACGAAGGTGATGATGCGGACGAGCCAGCGCAGCACATTGCGCGCAGGGGCGACATCGGCCGTGGTGAGGTGCGTGCGGCGGGCGAGCAGGTTCATGCCGCGGCCGATGAGCAGGTTGGCCAGGATGCCGCCGATGATGACAACGGCGGCGACCGGCAGGGCGGCGAGCAGACGGGGGAGGAAGGCGGCAATGTCGTTCCAGAGTTCGTCGATGGTCATGGAAGAAAGGACAGCTGATGGTGTACCCGGTTTGAAGCGAATCGGGGCGAGGCAGGGTCTGGGCCGCTCAGTAGGCAGGGGTCGCGCCGCGCTGCGAGGCCACCCATTCGCCGTGACGGCAGGCGCTGATCAAGGCCTCGGCGGGGGAGCGGTCGCCGATGAGCAGATGGGAGAGGAGCCGGGCAAGAAAGGCGTCGCCGGCCCCGATGGTGTCGGCGACTTCGACGGGTTGGCCGTCCTCCCAATGCCAGGTGCCGTCGATGAGCAGGCCGGCGCCGCGGGACGCGGCGGTGATGCAGACGATGCGCGTGTCGCGATCCTGGGCGAGGGCGCGGGCGAGGGCTTCCTCGGAACCGGGCTCCTCGCGGTCGGCGCCGAGCACGATACGCGCGGCTTCGTCGGCGTTGAGCTTGAGCAAGGTGGCGGAGGCGGCCAGGTCGCGCACGAGGTCAAGGTCGTCGTGGGGGGCGCGCAGGTTCACGTCGAAAACGCGCCAGGCCTCGGCGGGCAGCACGGAGAAGAGGCGCTCGAGCGCGGCGCGGTTGAAAGGCGTGCGTTGGGCGAGTGAGCCGTAGACGACCGCGTGGGCGCCGACGGCGGCGCGGGTGGCGTCCTCGGCGACCGTGATCTGGTCCCAGGCCACACTGGGGGTGATCTCGTATTTGGCGTCGCCGCTTTCACTGAGGGAGGCGATGACCGTGCCGGTGGGCAGGCCCTGATGAATGGCGAGAAGGTCGGTGCGGATGCCCCAGTGTTTGAGCCGGCGGAGGAGTTCGTCGCCCAGCGTGTCACGGCCGATGCCGGAGAGGAGGCGGACGTCCGTATCTAGTTGGTGGAGATGGTAGCCGACGTTGAAGGGAGCCCCGCCGGGGAAGAGGCCCTCGGGAAGAAAGTCCCAGAGGATTTCGCCGAAGCAGAGGATGGTGGGACGGGTCATGGCGGATGTCGGAGGGCGGTGTAGGATTTCAGATTTCAGATGTCGGATTTCAGATGTCAGATGTCGGAGGGCGGATGTCTGATGTCGGATGTCTGATGTCAGATGTTTGATGTCGGATGGCGGGTGTCCGGGTGAGGTCAGTCGCTGGCATGCCCGGGGTCGGCCTCGACCTCCTGGCAGGCACGGATGAAGCAGGCGGCGGACCAGGCCTGGTAGGCTTTGCCCATGGGGCGGCCGGTCTGGCCGTGCACCCACTCGTTGAACTCCCACTCGTGATCGCGGCCGAGGTGGTTGACGCGGGCGAGGCGGTGGAGCTCCCGGCATGCGACCTCGTGCAGGCCGAGACGATGGATGAAGCGCACCCACATGCCGCCGACAAAGGGCCAGATGCCGCCGTTGTGGTAGTGATGGGGGAGGTTGAGGAGGTTGACGGTGTAGTAGGCGCGCCAGTCGGGATCGCCGGCCTGGACGACCGGGTAGAGGTTGGCGACGGGGTGGGGTTGGTTGACGCCGACGCCCCACATGAAACGGAAGGCTTCGCGGGCGCGGTCGATGTCGAGCAGGTTGGTGAGAAAGGCGAGCACGTTGCCGAAGACGTCGCAGCGCCAGTTGAAGGCGAAGGGCGTGATCTCGGCGAGGAGGTAGTGGGTGTCGCCGAGACTGAACTGGCGGTCGGCGAAGCCCCGGTGCGATCCACCGTCGACGAGGGGTTTGGTGGTGGGCCAGAACATGGAGAGGATCTTGCCGCGGATGTGCTGGGACCAGCGCAGGTAGTCGGCGGCGCGCTGGTGGTCGCCGCGGAACTCCAGCAGGCGGCCGAAGCAGACATTGGTGCGAAACCAGAGAACCTCGTCGTAGAGCACGTTGTAGCTGCGGCCGAATAGATCGGTCCAATCCCCGGCTTCGGGGATCTCGAGCAGGCCGTCGTTGTTGCTGTCGTGGGCGGCGAGCCAATCCATTGCGCGCTGCAGGGCGGCGGCGTGTGTATTCAGAAACTCGATATCGCCGGTGCGGTCGACGTAGTTGTAGACCGCGATGATGAGCCAGAGGCCGGAGTCGATGGCGCAGATGTTGCCGACGCCGGAGTAGTCGGGGGTGCCGTCGTCGATGCGGATGTTGGCGGGGATCTGGCCGGTGGGGGAGATGGCACCAAGCAGGGTCTCGAGCGTGCGGCGGGAGCAGGCGCGGATATCCTCGTCCTCGAGGTCGAGGGCGTTGATGACGGTGATGGCGCCGTCGCGACCCCAGACGGAGCGGTAATTGGCGTCGGTGCCGGTGACGGTGTTGTCCTCGAGGGAGCAGGCGGAGAAGCCGAGCGGGGTGATGTTGCGGCGCAGGGCGTCGATGGCGCGTTCGTAGGCGGTGTGAATGAACGCCATCTCATCCTTGGTGAGGCCGCCGAGCTTGGTGCCGGTGAAGAGCATCTTGAAGTCGTTGCTCATGCGGGCGCGGGGGATGGCGGTCTTGTCGGCGGCGGGGGGCAGGCAGGCGACGCCGAAATGGCAGAGGCCCTGGATCACCCCGTCGGCCATGATCTGGCGGGCGTGAAAAAGATGGGGGTGGCCGATGGTGGCTTCGAGCAGTTCGGGCTGGGCGTTGAGCACGGCGATGGCGCGCACGCCGGGTACGTTGAACATGCTGGCATCGTTGCCGGTGTCGCCGGCGACGATCACCGAGGAGAGCGGAATGCCGAGGCGCTTGCACAGCCAGCGGAGGGCTCCGCCCTTGGTGGCGGCGGCGGGGAGGAGGTCGAGGTCGCAGGCGCTGGAATAAACGAGGGTGGCCTTGATGCCGGAGGCAGCGACGAGGGCCTCGATTTCGGCGAGGCGCTCGGCTTTGGCGTTGCGCAGATACCAGCTCGTCTTGAAGGGATTTTGAAAACGGCCGGGCTGGGGTGAAAGGTCCGGCTGCTCGCTGAGCAGGGCGTGGACGCGGTCGCGGTCCCAGTCGCGGCGAAGTTCGTCGGACCAGTCGTCGATCCACTGGTTTTCGCGCACGTCGAAGATCTGCGTGCCAACGCCGCCGATGAAGAGGTCGGGCTGGGGCAGCTGGCCCTCGGCCACGAGTTGCTGCATGTCGTCGATGAGGCGGCCGCTGTTGAAGACGAGCAGCGGCCGTTCGTCCTTGGTGAGGGTTTCCCAGGCCGAGACGAAACGTTGGGTTGACTCGGGGTTGCCCAGGAGGGTGCCGTCGAGATCGGTGCTGAAGAGTCGGAGCGGAGCGTGGGGATGAGCAGGCATGATGCGGAGGTGGTCCGGCGGCTGGCGAGTCGCCCAAGGTCGGAATTTTAAACGGGATGCCGCGGCAAGCCCGGTCGGAGATGAAGGAAAGGTAGGGTATCAGGGCGGGTCAAGGAACGGGGTGGTTTTGGTGCGGTCGGTGCTGACGTTGACACCCCTGCTAGGTTTTGAAGATGCACCCCTTGGACACCACCATCATCGGGATTTACCTGATTGTACTCATCGGGGCGGGAGTCTGGCTGGCGAAGCGGGCCGGGGGCGGCACCGAGGCCTATTTTCTCGGCGGGCGGCGGCTCCCGTGGTGGGCGCTGGGGTCGTCCGGCATGTCGAGCAACCTCGATGTGGCGGGCACCATGACGATCGTGGCGCTGGTCACGCTTTATGGCCTGCAGGGATTCTGGATCGAAATGCGCGGAGGCGTGGTGCTGCCGATCGCGGTGTTCCTGGCGTTCATGGGCAAGTGGCACCGCCGGGCGGAGGTGATGACGACCGCGGAGTGGATGGTGCTGCGCTTCGGTGACGGTCGGGGCGGCCGGCTGGCGCGGATGACGGCGGCGCTGACCTACGTGGTACTCACGGTCGCGATGATCGTGTTTTTTCTTTCGGCGGGCGGACGGTTCCTGGCGGAGTTCCTGCCGTATTCAGAAACCCAATGCGCGGTGGGCGTGGCGCTGGTGGCCTTTCTCTACACCACCGCCAGTGGTCTGCACGGGGTGATCTGGACGGACGTGGTGCAGACGGTGCTGATCGGCGGGGCGGCGGTGTATGTCGCGGTGACCGCGGCGGGTCTGGTGACTCCGGAGTTGCTGGCGGCCTGGCCGGCGGCGGACCTGAACACGATCTGGCCGCGGGCGGGTGACGAGCGGTTGGCGCCGTACCTGCCGTTCTACGCTTTCCTGGCCGTGTGGATCGGCAAGGGCGTGCTGGAGGGACTCGGCGGCAGCGGCGGCTCGGCGTACATGGCGCAGCGTTTTTATGCGGCGGCCGAGGAGCAGGATTGCGGCAAGTTGGCCATGTTGTGGACGGTGCTGTTTGCGGTGCGGTGGCCGATGGTGATCGGGTTCGCGATCATTGCGATGGAGCTCGGGCTGAAGGTGGATTCGGCGGCGGCGGCCGAGGGGGTTTTGCCGGCGGTGCTGCAGTCGGAGTATTTCCCGGTGGGCGTGCGGGGCCTGGTGCTGGCGGCGATGCTGGCCGCGGCGATGTCGACTTTTGACAGCACACTCAACGCGGGGGCGTCGTATGTCGTGCGCGACCTGTACCAGCCGTGGCGGGCCGGCGCATCGGAGCGGCACCTGATGGTGGCGAGTTACCTGGCATCGGCCGCGCTCGTGGGGCTTGGGCTCGTGCTGGCGCTGTGGTTGGGCGGCTCGGTGCTGGGCGTCTGGGTGGGCATCGTCATGCTACTGTTTCCGGCCTTCCTGGTGCCCTTCGCACTGCGCTGGTATTGGGCGCGTTTCAACGGCGAAGGGTTCGCCGTCGGGATTGCCGGCGGATTTCTGGCGGCGCTGTACTTTGCGCTCGTCGATCCGGTGGGGTGGAACGAGGCAACGCGTTTTCTGGCGATCACGGCAGTCTCGGCGGCGGCCTCGCTCGTCGGGGCGCTGGCGGCCCCGCCGGTGAAGGAGGAAACGCTGCGGCGATTTTATGAACAGACCCGCCCCTTGGGCAGATGGCCCCGGGCATGGCGGGAGCGCCACCGAGGGGAGCACCGGGCAGCCGGCGGGCGGTTGATTCAGGCGCTCATCTGGCAGATCTGCTCGTTTCTGCTGCCGATGACGCTGGTGCTGCATCTCTGGCTACAGGCGATTCCCTTGGCTCTGATCTGGCTCGTGCTCGCCGTGCGGCTCTGGCGCGGAAACAACGCGGTGGCCGATCCGAGGGGCGAGTGAGAATGGGAGGGAAAGGGAAGAGGGGGAGGCCGTTCCATGGAGCGGGCCTTCAGCCCTCGGGAGAGGAGAGCACGGGTTCAGCCTGGGCCGTCGGCCCAGGCTGGTATGGCGCCGCGCCTTTGGCGCTAAGGGATCGAGCTGGTCCGCAGCCCTACGGCGAGAAATATGCGAGCTTCGGCATGCTCAGAGCCGGCCGGTAACCCTTTTGGGTGAGCGTCCGACGAAGGCGATCTCGACCGGACCGCCCGAGGCTATCGCAGCATGGCCGGCCTGGTCCCTTTCCCTTTCACTTTCCCTGTCACTCATCCCTTTTCGGTCTCGGCGATCAATCGCCGTCGTGCCAGGGCTCGTTCCAGTCGTCCTCCTCCATGTGGTGCGGGCTGGGCCGTCCCTCGACCAGGCCGATGAGCTGCTGGGCGATGCCCGTCCAGGTGAAGAGACTGCGCGCCTTGTGGGCGCCCATGCGTTTCATGCGGTTGCGTAGTTTGGCGTGGCGCAACGGCTTCATCATGGTGATGCCGAGATCCTCCGCATCGAAGGTGTCGGCAAACAGGGCGTGGCGGCCGTAGCTGACGGCCCGGAAAAGGCCGCCGTGAATGGTGACGACCGTGGGGGTGCCGCAGGCCATGGCTTCAATGGCGGTCATGCCGAAGGGTTCGTAGCGACTGGAAAGGACAAAGAGATCGGCGGCGCGGTAATAATCGGGCAGGTCCTCGTCCGAGATGAAGCTGCCGAACTTCACCCGCTTCTGCAGGTCGAGGTCCTTCACGCGAGCCTTGATGTCGGCGAGGATCTTGCGCTCGTGCTTGTCCATCTTCTTGCCGCCCACAGCGAGACGCAGCTCGGCGTCGGGTATGCGTTTGGCGGTGACGGAAAAGGCTTCGACCAGCAGGTCGTAACCCTTGTTGGTGGCGAGGCGGCCGAGGGCGACGACGGTGGGCTTTTTGAAGCCGAAGCGTTTACGGAGAGTCGAGCGGGTGGCCTCGGAAACCGGGAAGAAGCGGTTGTCGTCGTAGCCCGGGGGGATCATGGCGACGCGGCTGCGATGGACGCCGTAGTCCCGCAGGATCATGTCGTGTTGGGGCGGCGTTGTGGCGAGGACGATGTCGCAGTTGTTGTAGAGAATCGTCTCCTGGCGGATGCGTTCGGTGAAGTTGAACTCCTTCTCGAAGGAGTCCGCCCGGTCCGGGTAATCCTGTTCCATCTGCGACTTCTTCCAGGCCCCGAGCGAGTGGGGAGTGTGCACGTGCGCGGTGCGGAGGGCGTCGGAGAGCCGTTGGCCGGCCACCCCGCCATCCCAGTAGTGGCTGTTGATGAACTGGTATTTGAGCTTGTGGCGTTTGATGAAGCGCAGGGCGTTTTCGCACCACTCCATCAACTCCTCGTGCAGGTATTCCTTGGGAATGAAGTCCTTGCCGCCGCAGGCCATGCGAATGACGCGCACGCGGCCGCTGACCACGTCGATCTCGGGCTGGTCCTCGAAGCGGCGGGTCCAGACGTCGACATCGTAGCCGAGCTGGCCCAGCTTCTTGGCCAGTTCGAGCACGTAGACCACCTGGCCACCGGTGTCGGCGGCGCCCAGCGGCGGGTTGGCGGCGACGTATCCGTGGGTGGATACCATCGCGATGCGCGGTCGTTTAGGATCAACAGTTATCGCTGACATAGAATTTATGGTAGGGCTAAACCCGAGCCAGTGCGAGTGGTTCGCGCAAAACGCACGGGGACGAAGGTTTTGCGCGTGATTGGTGTGCAGTCTGCTGAAGGTCGGGGCATGACTTATGTTTTCAGCCCCGACAGGAGGGAGGCCCGTCCATGAGCAGGCGGAAGCTGCGCATCGGTTTCATCGGTACGGGCGGCATCGCGCTCAGTGCGCATGTGCCGGGATGGCAATCGATGGCGGATGTCGAGATCGTGGCGGTGGCGGATGTGCGGGAGATGGCGGCGCGGGGATTCGTGGCGGCGACGGGCGGACGCGTGCAGGTGTTCAGCGACTATCGCGATATGCTCGAACTCGATCTCGACGCGGTCGACATTTGCACGCCCAACCAGGTGCATACGCCGGCGGTGCTCGCCGCTCTCAAGGCCGGCAAGCACGTGCTGTGTGAAAAGCCGCTCGCGACGTCCACCAAGGACATTCGACGCATGGGGAAGCTGGCCGACGATCTCGGGCTCACTTTGATGTCATGTCAGCACATGCGCTGGTGGCCCTCGTCGCTGGCCCTGCGGGACTGGATTCACAACGGTGGGCTGGGTGAAGTCTATCACGCGCGGGTGCGGGCCATGCGTCGGGCGAAACTGCCGCCGCGGCCGGGGTTCATCTACGAAAAGTTTTCCGGCGGCGGGCCCTGCATGGACATTGGCGTGCATGCGCTGGACGCCGCGTTGTGGATGATGGATTTCCCCAGGCCGGTGCGGGTGAGCGGCACCACGAAGACCAACTTTGCGAAGTCGCGCGCCATTCCCGGCCAGTGGGGGGAGTGGGACCGCAAAGGGTTTGACGTGGAGGATTTCGCGGCGGCGCTGGTGCATTTCGAAAACGGCGCGACGCTCATGCTTGAGACGGCGTGGTTGGGCCATCAGGTCGAGGACGAGGACATGAGTTTCCAGCTCTTCGGCATGCGGGGTGGCGTGAAGTGGCCGAGCGCGGAGTTTGCCTCGGTCATGGGCCGGACCTTTACGCAGGGTACCCTGAAGATTCCGGAGACGCTGGAGAAGGCGCACACGGAGGCGATCCGGGCCTTTCATCAGTGCATCACGCGGGGCAAGCCCTCGATCGTGCCCTGGACCGAATCGATCCAGGTGATCGGCATCTTGGAGGCGGTATACGCCTCGCAGCGCAAGGGTCGGGAGATCGTGCTGAAGCAGGAGAAAGAAAACGGATGAACCGCGACGAACGCGAAGGAACGCGAAGTCGTCGGACCGCACGCGAATCGGTCCGCATCGCGTTTCTCTCCACCGCCCACATTCACACCAAGGCGTTCATTGAAAACCTGCGGGTGTCCGGTGACGGGCGGCGGGTGGCGGTGGTGTGGGACGACGTGCCGGAGCGCGGGCGACGCTACGCGGCGATGGCCGACGCACCGTTTGAGGCGTCGCTCGATGCGGTGATCGCGCGCGACGACGTGGACGGCTTCATCATCTGCTGCGAAAACACGCGACACCTGGCGCTGTTGCGGGTCGTGCTGCCGCTGGGCAAGCCGGTGTTTTGCGAAAAGCCGCTGGTCACATCGGGCGCGCAACTCCGCGAGCTGCGGGCACTGGTGGCGGCGCACCCGCAGACGATCCTGTTCGGTGGTTATTTCCAGATCTTCGACGCGGCGCTGCAAAGCGCGCAGCAGCTGGTCGCTGCGGGCGGACTGGGAGAGGTCAAGCGCGTCCGCTATCGCAACGCCCACCACGCCGCCTACGGCCGGTGGTTTGACAACTCGGACCTGGCTTGGTTTGCCCAGCCGGAGCTGGCGGGCGGCGGCGGATTCTTCGACATGGGCACGCACGCCTTTCACGCGCTACGCTCGATCTTCGGTCGGGCGACCGAGATCTGGGCCGACATCGGCAACGAAAGCGGGGCGTATCCACAATGTGACGACAACGGGGTCGCCCACCTGAAGTTCGCATGCGGGGTGAAGGCGACGGTGGAGGCGGGGTGGACGCAGACCGGCGGTCCGATGGGGCTCGAAGTCGTGGGCTCGGAGCGTTGCCTCTGGCACGACGGAAGCCAGTATGTGGTGGCCAGACCGCGCGAGCCCGCGGAGCCGCTGGCGCTTACGATGCCGGCCCGACCGTTTCGAGTTGAGCGGCTGGTCGCGGTCATTCGTGGTGAAATGCAGGCGGAGGAATTGGAGGAGGACCTCAATGCCTCACTGGATGTGGTGGAATGGATGGAGGCGGCCTACGCCTCGGCGTCGACCGGGCGTTGGGAACCGATTGGATGAAGGCGTGGGAGGTGTGGCGCACTCAGTTCAGCGCCCGGCCTTCGCGGAAGCCGCAGTTTCGGTAGTGTTGGAGGCCGGAGGCGACCCGGCCTTCGGCGACGGCCTGTTTCACGTCGGGGTGGCGGGCGAGATAGGCTTCCTCCGGGAAGGGCCGGAGTACGATGACCGACTGTCCGAGGGCCGCAGTTGAACTGTCGGAGGTGGGTATCCAGGACTTTGAGCCGTCATGGATGGCTTCGGAGAAGAAACCAAGCCCATGGGCGAAGCACTGGAGGGTGCTGGCGGTGATGAAGCGGTCCAGCACCTGGCCGGGGGCATGATGGGCAACCGTCCGTTCGAAGAGGGCCCAGTGGACACTGTTCTCCAAGTCGAGGAATGATGCGACGACGAAGCCGGAGGGTTTCAGTACGCGGCGGGCTTCCCGCAGATACCGGTAGATATCCTCGTCGAGGAGGTGGGTGAAGACCGAGAAGAAGGTGACGAAATCGGCAGTGGCGTCAGGGGCCGGAATCTCCGGACCCGTTACCGCGGTGAATGTCCAATCCGGCCGGCCACATTTCTCCCGGGCATGGTCGAGTAGCTCGGCCAGAACATCGGTGCCGAGAAAGTGGCCGCTCAGGTAGTCGCGAAGTTGGTACGGCAGGCGCCCGCTGCCGGTGCCGATGTCGATGAGGGTGTGGGTCGGAGCGAGTCCGAGTTGAATCAACGCAGCTTTCTCGAGAGCGCCGATTTCGTGGTAGTAGTCGCCCACAACCAGCTCCATCGCGCGCTCGCGGCCGTGGGTGCGGATCAGGGCGTCGAGATGGTCCTGATAGGTCCTGGTGTAGTCGGGACGCGTCATGGCCGGGCTCACAGCAACCCGCCCTGTTCGGCGTAGCCTTTGAGGCCGATGGCCTGGTAGGCCTTGGCGGTGAGGACGCGACCCTGGGGGGTGCGTTGCAGGTAACCTTCCTGGATGAGGAAAGGTTCGTGGACTTCCTCCAGGGTGTCGGCTTCCTCGCCGACGGCGATGGCGACGGTGCCGAGGCCGACGGGGCCGCCTTTGTAGTTTTCGGCCATGACGCGCATGATGCGCTTGTCCATCTCGTCGAGGCCGCGGGCGTCGATCTCGAGCAGCTCGAGCGCCTTGCTGGCCACGGCCTTCGTGATGCGGCCATCAGCGCGCTCCTGGGCAAAATCGCGGACGAAGTTGATGAGGTTGTTGGCAATGCGCGGTGTGCCCCGGGAGCGCGCGGCGATCTCGCGGGCGCCGGCCTCGTCGATCTCGACCCGGAGCAGGCCGCAGGAGCGGCGCACGATGCCCATGAGCGTCTTGGTGTCGTAGTAATCGAGGCGAGTTTGGAGTGTGAAGCGTGAACGCAGCGGCGCGGTGAGCAGGCCGGCGCGGGTCGTGGCGCCGACGAGGGTGAAGCGCGGGATCGAGAGGCGCACGCTGCGCGCGTTGGGGCCCTGGTCGATCATGATGTCGAGGCGGAAGTCCTCCATCGCCGTATAGAGGTATTCCTCGACGGTTTTGGGGATGCGGTGGATCTCGTCGATGAAGAGCAGGTCGCCTTCCTCCAGGCTGGTGAGCAGGCCAGCGAGGTCGGAGGCCTTTTCCACGACCGGGCCGGAGGTGACGCGCACGTTCTTGCCCAGTTCGTATCCAAGAATAAATGACAGGGTGGTCTTGCCCAGGCCGGGCGGGCCGCTGAGCAGGATGTGGTTGAGGGCGTCGCCGCGGCGACGGGCGGCGCCGACCATGACCTGCAGGCGCTCGACGGTCTTGGGCTGGCCGGTGAAGTCGGCGAAGGACAGCGGACGCAGGGCGGCCTCGGCGGCGGTTTCGGGGGCGTTCAGCGTCGAGGCGAGGTAGTCGGTGCCTTTGGGTTGGTCGGGCATGCGGGGAGAAGTCAGAGGTCAGATGGCCGAAGGCGGAAGTCTGAACTGGCGGTATATTGAGCCCGGCGCGGGTCAGGTCAGGGTAGGTCGTTGAGGACGGTAAGGCCGGGCACCTTGTTGAAATGCCGGTCGAACGTCAGCACGGCGGCACCGTGGTCGAGGGCGGTGGCGGCGATGGCGATGTCGGTGGCGGGTATCACATCGCCGTGCCGATCCAGGTCCCACGCCAGCGTCGCGGCGCGTTGCCAGGTGCCCGGCGTGGGATTCAGGAAACGCAACGTGGAGAATCGCTCCTCGTAATGCTTGCGAATGTAGGGATCGGAACGACCGCGAATGACTTCGAGCCACACAACTCCCGTGATGGCGAATTCATAGCGGGGCGCGAATTGATCCAATGCGGCGAAGGCTTGGCGATACTCGCGTGCCAGGCGAATGAAGTAGCTGCTATCTACCAGAATGAGGTTGGCCACGGCAGGCTACGAAGCTTCAGGGACGTGGATCCTCTGTCGCTTGATCCCCGGAGGGACCATCGCCTTCGGCGACTCGACCGAGGACGTCACGATGGCGCTCCAGGAATCGCTGTACCGCCTCTTCGTCGTAATCGGGGGGATCGATGGCGTCGGACGGCTGGGGAGCGGCGTCCTTCACCCAATCCTCGTAAGTCGGCCAGAGGGGAGTGCGGAAGAGCCGGCGCTGCTTGTGACGACGGGCGAGGTCGCGCAACGCCATCTCGACCGCGGCGGTCTTGGTCTTGGCGCCGGTGAGCTCCATGACCTCCGCGAGGACATCTTCGTCGATGTGCATCGTCATTTTCATGATGAGCTTAGCAGTATGGCTCGCTAACCATACTGTCAAGGGCGGTATGGTAGCATAGCCATACCGTTCTTAAGTCGCTGCGATACAGGGCGATAAAACCAATTGTCACCTATTGGGTGACAAGTGGTTTGGGAGGCGCGTCGAAGGGAGTGGGGGTGACGGTGGGGGTGGGACGGGTGTCGGGTGGGCCTCAGTCGCGCCAGGTGAGTTGGGCGCCGAGGGAGTTGAGGTTTTCGACGAAGCGGGGGTGGGCGCGTTTGATGATCTCGGCGTGGCGCACGATGCTTTGGCCGGGAATGGAGGCGGCGACCATGGTGAGCGCGACGGCGGCGCGGATGACGTAGGGCGAGTCGACGACGGCAGGCCGCAGCGGGCGGCCGCCGAAGACGATGAGGCGGTGCGGGTCGCTCACGACGGCGTGGGCGCCGAACTTCGCCAGCTCGGGAATCCAGGAAAAGCCGTTCTCGTAGACCTTGTTCCAGAAGTGGACCGTGCCGGTGGCGTGAGTGCTGAGCGCGATCATGAGCGGCAGCAGGTCGACCGAAAAGTAGGGCCAGGGGGCGGCTTCGATCTTGGGCAACAGGTTGCTGGTGCGCGGCTGTTCGATGCACAGCGACTGGTTGCGGTCGACGATCGCGGTGTGGCCGTCGTGACGGATTTGCACGCCGAGCCGGGCAAAGGCTCGCGTGATGAGGTCGAAGTGTTGGGGGACGGAGTTTTTGATCCTCACCTCGCCGCCGGTGATGGCGCCGAGGGCGAGGAAGGTGACGACCTCGTGGTAGTCGGTGCCGATGGTGATGTCGGCGCCGTGCAGGCGATCGACGCCGGTGATGGTGAGGCGGCTGGTACCGAGGCCCTCGATCTGCGCGCCCATGGCGATGAGCGCGCCCACGAGGTCCTGCACGTGCGGTTCGCTGGCCGCGTTGATGAGTTCGGAGCGACCCTCGGCGAGGGCGGCGGCCATGGCGAAGTTTTCGGTCACGGTCACCGACATGTAATCGAGCCAGGTGCGGGCGGCGGTGAAGCGACCGCCGGGCAGGGCGATGGTGAGTGGTTCGGTGCCGGAGATGTCGGCGCCCAGGGCGGCGAGCACATCGAGATGGGGGTCGATCTCGCGCACACCGAGGGAGCAGCCCTTGGTGTTGGAGCGGACGGTGATTTTGCCGAGGCGGTGCAGCAGGGCGGGGTAGAGCAGGACGGTGGAGCGCATGTCCTGCGGCAGTTCGTGATCGGCGAGTTGCGGCGCGAATCCGGCATGATCGATTCGCATGACGCCGGCGTTGCGATCCCAGGTGATGGTGGAGCCGTGCGTGGTGAAGAAGTTCACCAACTTGTTGAGGTCGGTGATATCGGGCACGTTGCGCAGGGTCACCGGCTCGTCGGTGAGCAGGGTGGCGCAGAAGATGGGCAACACGGAGTTTTTGTTGCCGGAGGGAGTGATGGTGCCGCTGAGCGGATTGCCGCCTTGGACGATGAGGTCGGACATGAAGGGAGGTGAAAGTGGAAGGGAGGAGTGAAAGGGGAGGAGGAAGCGAAAGTGAAAGGGAAAAGTGAAAGCGAGCGGGTGCCGATCCTTCCGGCTTAAAAAAAAGCGCCCGTCGGTGAGGACGGGCGCTGCGAAGGGGGGAAGAGCGGGTGAGCGCGGTTTATTCGGACGAGGGGCGGTTGCCGGACTCACCGCTGTGACGGCGACCGCGACCGCCGCCACCGCGGCCGCCACGGCGGCGTCGACGGCGGTTGCCGCCTTCGCCGGAGCCTTGTCCTTGGCCCTGACCCTGACCTTCGCCGCGGGAGCGGGAGCCCTGGGAGTCGCCGGGGGCGCCGTCGGGACGGTTGCCACCGCGGCCTCGACCACGACCCCGACCACGGCCGCGTCCGCGATCGCGATCGCGGCCTTCGCCGTCACCGGGGCGGGACTTGCGGGGTTCCGGTTTGGTTTCGGGAGCGGCGCCGCCGAAGAGGCCCTTGATCCAGCCGAAGATGCCGCCGGACTTGGCGGACGACTCGACCTTGGGGGCGGGCACGTCGACTTCGACGGGCTTGGGGGCGCGAGGACGGCGTTCGCCGCGCTCGTTGCGCTCGCCGCGACCGCCATCGCGGTTTTCGCGGCGGCTGCGATGGCCGCGGTCTTCGCCGGAGGGACCGCGTTCGCGGCGACCACTCGGTTTGAAGGCCGGGCGTCCGTCGGCCGCATTCGTGTCGGTGAAGGACGGAGCCTCCCAGCTCGAGGTGGGCTGGCGGATGGGTTTGGGCGGCAGGATGTCGAGCTCGGCCTTTTCGGCGGCCTCGGGCTGGTCAGCGGAGGCGACGGGGGCGGGCTCATTGACGGGGGCGGAGGGCTTTTCCGCGGGAGCCGGGGTGGGCTCCGAGGGTTTGGTGACCGGTTGGGCCTGGGCGGCGGCGGGCGCCGCGGGGGCCGGGTTCGCGGCCGGAGCCTCGGCGGGGGCCTCGGGGGCGGGGGCGGGCTCGGGTGCGAACGGGTTTTTATACTCCGTGGCGGTCGTCACGATCTGGACGGCGGTCGGCTTGTAGTCGCCGGCGGGGGCCTCGGAGTTGGCTGCCGGCGCCGTGGTGGCGGGCTTGCGCTTGCCGCGGGCGAGACCGGAGCCGCGGCTGGTGCCGAACGCAAAGGCGGTTTCGGCGGCGGGGGCAGGGGTCTGCACGCTGGGCGTCTCGGCGGGAGTGGCCGCGGGGGCGGGACTCTCGGAGCCGGACGGATTGTTGTCTGACATGTTCTTGTATTTGTTTAGGTTAAACCGCGCTCACTCGAGGGTGAGGAGCCGCGGGACGGTCGCCCTGGCGGAGGCCGGGGAGGCACTCGACGCGAGCGATAGGCGCCGCAACGTCAGCGCACCGGGCCACAAGCGCAAATCTATAATCGAGCCGGCCCTGGCGGCTGCGGATTCGAAAACGGGCGGTGGACGGGTAAAGGCACTTGCGCTCGGGAGGGCACCGCGCAGCCTGCGGGGCCATGGACAAGCTCGAAGAGATTTTCCGCATGCAGGAAGCCTTGAATGCCCGGATCGGCGTCGAATTGCCGCCGGCGACGGACGAGGAAAAGGCGAAGTGGATTCTCAACTACACGCGCGCCATGCAGCAGGAGACGGCCGAGCTCATCGACAGCGTGCCATGGAAGTGGTGGGCGAAATACCAGAAGTTCGACGAGCAGAACGCCAAGGTGGAGGTCGTCGATTTGTTTCACTTTCTCGTCTCGCTCGCGCAGACGCTCGGGATGACCGCGGACGATGTTTACCAGGCCTACGTGAAGAAGAACCAGGTGAACCACCAGCGCCAGGAAACCGGCTACGCGGTGAAGGACGACGACGATTCGAAGCATATTTGACGGGAGCCGAGAGGCGGGTCGCGCAGCTTCGCCGCGGACCGCAGCTCCGAAAAACGGGCCATGAAACAGGTCGGTGAGCGACTGGATCTCTCGTTCGAAATCAAGGTCCTGCGTCCGGGCGCCGCGGGGCCCGAGTCGGTGCGCTTCGACGCACTCATGAGCGGGCCGACCGTCGTATCGGTCTACATGCGCAACAACACCGGCGGCTGCGACAAGCAGAACACCGCCCTCGTCGCCGCAGTCGGCGCCATCCGCGAGCGCGGTTATGCGTTGGTGGCCTTGTCGCGCGACACCTGCGGCTCGCAAGCGCGCTACGCGGCGAGGCAGGGGATCGACTACCCGCTGGTGAGTGATCCCGAGGACCGTTTTGGACGAGCCGCCGACGCGATTGTCGAAAAGCAGATGTATGGCCGCACCTTTGCGGGGCCGCAGCGCTCGGCCTGGGTGCTGGCCGCGGATGGACGCGTACTGGCCGTGATTCCCAAAGTCGATCCGGCGCGGCATGGACAACAGGTCCTGGCGGTGCTGGACACCCTCGCGTAAGCGGCGCGTCAAAGGCAAAGCCATGGCAAGCTGCCGCTTGCGGCGACGCCCCGCGCTTGCATAGGTTGGCCGGGTGACGACTCCCACCATCAAGGACATCAGGGCGGCGGCGGCCGCCCGCCGCGCCCGCCGGGTGCGCCATCGCCGGCTGCTCATCGGCGCCGCCGTAGTGCTCGCGGGATTGGTTGTTCTGTCGGTCTGGGTCGTGCCTCCGGTGCTGCAGGGTCAGATCGAGCGCCGTGGCAGCGAGGCGCTGGCGCGTGCCGTCACCGTGGGCAAGGTATCGTTCAATCCCATGCGGCTGGCCGTCACCCTCGACGACCTGGCGGTGGCCGATACCGCGGGCGGTCAGTGGCTGGGCTGGGATCGGCTGCGGCTCAACCTGCGTGCCTGGTCGCTGCTGCGGGGCCGCCTGGGATTTGATGAAATCGCGCTCGACGGTTTTGTCGGCAAGGTCGCGGTTGACGGGGAGGGACGGCTCAATTTTCAGGATCTGCTGGATCGCGATGCGAACGACGCGGCGAAGGAGGACGAAGACGAACCGACGGTGATCGAGATCGGTTCGCTGGCGGTGAGGAACGCGCGTATCGATTTTTCGGATGCGAGTCAGGAGGGGCCTTTCGCCACCACGCTCGGGCCGGTCAGTTTTTCGCTCGAGGATTTCCGCACCGTGGGCGATCCGCAGGCGCCGTACGACCTCGTGGCCGAGACGGAAGCCGGCGAGCGTCTCAGCTGGCGCGGGCGTCTTTCGACGGCTCCCCTGCGGTCGCAGGGCACGCTGGAGTTGGCCGGCCTGCGGGTCGCCAAATACGGGCCCTACCTGAGCCGTTTCACGGCGGCGGAGATTCGTGACGGGATCCTGCACGCGCGGGCGGCCTACGCTGTGGAGGTGCGCGAGGCCGGGTTGGACCTCAAGTTGGACGAGAGTGAGGTGACGCTGGAGCAGCTGGTGATGGCCGAGCCCGGTGCCGCGGAAAATGCCCTGGCGGCGCACCGGGTGGTGGCGTCGGGCATCCGGCTCGACTGGTCGGGGCAGGACCTGGAGGTGGGGGCGGTGGAGTGGACGGGCGGCCGCGTGCGGCTGGTCAATCGCGCCGACGGAATTGATTTGGTGAACCTGCTCGCGCCCCCCGCCTCCGCTGGCAGGACCGCGGATCCAGCGCCGGAGTCCGGCCTGCGCGTGCGTCTTGGCCGGCTGCAGGTGGCGGGACTGGAGGCCGCGTGGCGGGATGAGACGCTGGGCGAACCGGCGGAAGTGGCGGTCGATCAACTCGGCCTCCTGCTCGAGCAGGTCGATCTCAGCGCCCTGGATCAACCGGTGCCCCTGCGCGCAGAGGCCGTGCTGGCCGGTGACGCCGGGCGGATCACGGTGGCGGGCGAGGTGGAATTGGTGCCGTTCCGGCCGACGCTGGAGGTGAACCTCGATCAGGTGGCGCTGGCGCCCGGCCGCGCCTACGTGCGTGAGGCGACCGGCTGGGAATTGGCCGACGGAATCCTTTCGCTGGAGGGATCGCTGGGCAGCGCTGCCGATTCGTTGGTCTTCCGCGGTGATCTGGGGGCGACCGGCGTGAAGCTGGCCGACCAGGCGGGACAGGCGCTGGCCGCCTGGGAAGACCTGCGGGTGGAAGGTCTCAGCGCGGTCGCCGTCCCGCTGACCGTCGAGGTCGATCGCATCCGCTGGGTGCGGCCGGAACTGGCCGTCGTGATCGCGCAGGACGGTGCAATCAACTGGGCGGGCCCGACCGCGCCGAACGCGGCGCCGGCTGAACGGGCGGTCGCGGAGGAGGCGGAAAGCGGACCGGCGCCGGTGGTTCGTCTGCATCGGATCGAATTGGTCGAGGCCCGCTTGGCTTTTCGCGACGAATCACTCGTGCGTCCGGCGGGGGCGGTGCTCGAAGGCCTGTCGGGCGAACTCACCGGCCTGTCTTCGGTGGAACCGGGCAAAGGCCGGGCCGACCTGCGGGGCCGGGCCAACGGATCGGCCGCCGTGGCGATCCAGGGCGACTTCAATCCGCTCGGCCGGCCGGCCTATTCGGACCTGCGCATCGATTTCGACCGCGTTGACCTGTCGCCACTTGGTGGATACGTGGGACACTATGCCGGCTATGCGCTGCAGCGCGGGCGGATGAGCCTCGACGTGGATTTCAAGCTGCAGGACCGCTCGATCGACAGCGAGACGGTGGTGACGCTCGACGGCTTCACGCTGGGGCAGAAGGTGCCGAGTCCCGACGCGACCACGCTGCCGGTCGGTCTGGCGCTCAAGCTGCTGCGCGACATCGACGGCCGCATCGTCGTCGACCTGCCGGTGAAGGGCAGCCTCGACGATCCGGAGTTTCGCGTGGGCCGGGTGGTGTGGCGGGTGATCACCAACCTCATGGCGAAGGCGGCGACGGCGCCGTTTGCGCTGTTGGGCGGGCTGGTCGGGGGCGGGGGTGCGGCCGACGAACTCGACCAGCAGGTCTTCGCGGCGGCGAGCGCGGAGCTGTCGCCTGCGGCGATCGAAAAACTGGATACGCTGGCGCGGGCGCTGGCGCAGCGACCGGAGGTGAATGTCGCGATCCACGGCGAGTATGCGCCCGCGGCGGATGCGGAGGCCTGGCGGCCGGTCGTGTTGGAGAAACGACTGCGCGAAGGGGCGACGGCGGGTCAGTGGTCGGCCGAGAACGGTTGGGCGGAGAAGGCGCGTCCGAGCCGCTTGGTGAGCCTGTATCTGGAGGTGTTCGGCGAGCCGCCGGTCGATCCCGATGCCACCTTGGCGGCGGTGGAGGCGACGGCTGAGGCGAAGCAGGATCAATTGACGGCGACCAATCCGCCGCCGGCGGGAACGCCGCAGGATGAGAGCCTGCTCGGCTGGTTGCGGCGGGTGTTCGGCGTGGCGCAGAAGGAGCCGGAGGGGGCGACGGTGCGGGAGCCCGTCCCCGGTGCACCCCGCGCCGGCGCGGCCCCGCCGCCGGCGTTGAGATTGTTGCCGCCGGCGGAAATCGAGCGTCGATTGTTGGAAGCCGTGGAGATCGAGGAAGGCGAACTGGCCGAGCTGGCGATGGCGCGCGCTGCGGCGGTGCAGGCACAGCTTATCGATGCCGGGGTTGCGGCCGCTCGTCTTTCCGTGGCGGAGCCGGCGGAGGGCGAGGCGCGCGTGCGGCTGGAGCTGCGGTGAGAAACCTTGGCTCTCAGACGAAGGCCTCCGATGGGTATCAGCTCTGGCCGTCGTTGAGCCAGGGGTAGCGGGCGTAGACGGCGGCGATGGCGGTGGCGCTTTCCTCGCGGATCTGCACGAGCAGTTGTTCACGTTCGTCGGCGGGCAAGGGCTCCTCGGGGTCGTGGAGTTTCTTGATGGTCTCGACGACGCCCATGAGGGCGAGCGAACCGGTGGAGCCCTTGAGCTTGTGGAGCAGATTGCGTTCTTCGGCACGTTGTTCGGCCGTCATCAGCTGGATCCGGACGAGCAGCTCGTCACGATCGGTCTGGTAGGTACGAATGATGCGCTGCAGCACCTCGGGATTTTCGGCGGCGGCGGTGAAGGCGAGAATCGAGTCGAAGTTCACCCAGTCGACGAGGTGGTCGCCGGGACCGGCGGGGGCCGGAGAACTTGGGGGAGAGGGGGGAGGGGGCATGGTGGTGCGTTTGGATTCGCGGGCGAGTTCGAGTCCGCTGGGCGAGGCTTGCCGAATAATTTCGGACAGCGTGGTGAAGGTGACGGGTTTGGCGACGTATTCATCCATGCCGGCCTGGATGCAGCGTTCGCGATCGCCGTGGGTGGCGTTGGCGGTCACGGCGATGAGCTTCGGGCGCGGCCAGGCGGGGGTCCATTCGCGGCGGACCCAGCGGGCGACGCCGAAGCCGTCGACCACGGGCATCTGGATATCGACCAGGGCGATGTCGTAGGGATGGGCCGCGAGCAGGTCGATGGCCGCGCGGCCGTTGACGGCGAAATCGGCGGCGATGCCGAGCTGTTCGAGCATGGTGCGGATGACCTCGCGATTGACGGGATGGTCTTCGGCGACGAGCACGCGCACGCGGTTGGCGTCGGCAAAGGGGGGGATGGACTGGGCTTTGGCGGCGGGGGTGGGACGCAGCTCGCGATGACGGTTGAGGTCGATCAGGTTGATGAGATCGCGGCGGCGGAGGGGCGCGGAGAGTTCGGTGCTGAACGGGGAGGGCTGGTGAAGGTCGGGCGGGACAGCCTGGATGCCGAGCAGGATGAGCGGGCCGTGCTCGCGGGTGAGGAACTCCGGAAGGCGGCGGGCGGCCTCGATCGCCTCGGTCCGGTAGGCGCGCGGGAAGACGACGGTGGCGGCGGATTTGCGGCCCTTGGCGAAGGCCAGGATGTTCGCGACGGTCTCGCAGCGCAGGAGGGTGGTGGCGGTGTTGGCGAGGGCGTTGGTGAGGGCCGAGAGATCGTGCTCGTCGGGCTGGAAGACGGGGAGGGTGATGCCCAGCGAAACCTCATGGTCGGTGTAGCGGCGGCGTTCGCCCTGGGCGACCGGCAGGCGCACGACGACGGTGAAGATGCTGCCCTCGCCGAGGGTGCTGGTGACGGAGATGTCGCCGCCCATGGCCCGGGCGAGTTCGCGGCTGATGGCGAGGCCGAGGCCGGTGCCGCCGTGGGCGCGGGTGGAGGAGGCATCGAGCTGGCTGAAGCGACTGAAGAGCGAGTTGATCTTGTCGGGCGGGATGCCGGGGCCGGTGTCCTCTACGGCAAATTCCCAGCGCTCGTCGTCGAGCGGTCGGGTGACGAGGCGCACGAAGCCGCGCTGGGTGAACTTGAGGGCGTTGCCGACGAGGTTGGTGAGAATCTGGCGTAGGCGGAGGGTGTCGCCGACGACCCAGGAGGGTTGCCCGCGGTCTTCGAATTCGAAGTGCAGGGCGATTTCCTTTTCGGTGGCGAGGCGGGAGAAATGTTCGAGGGCCTGTTCGGTGGCGCGGCGCAGTTCGAACGAGGCGAGTTCGAGTTCGAGGCGACCGGCTTCGATGCGGGAGAAATCGAGTACGTCGCTGATGAGGCCGAGGAGTTGCTCGGCGGAGGTGCGCATGGAGGTGACCCAGTCGCGTTGGGAGGGATTGAGGGGCGAGCGGTCGAGGATGGTGGCGAAGCCGATGACGGAGTTGAGGGGGGTGCGCAGCTCGTGGTTCATCGTGGCGAGGAACTCGCTCTTGGCGCGGTTGGCCCGGGCGGCGGATTCGGCGGCCTCGCGCAGGCGCTCCTCGTAGTGATGGCGGTGGGTGACGTCGCGATCGAAGCCGAGGGCGCGTTCGGCGGGGCCGTGGACGGTGCGCAGTTCGACGGTGTTGGACTCGATCCAGCGCCAGGAACCATCGCGGTGGCGGGCGCGGTATTCGCGACGGCGGAATTTGCGGCCCGGCGGCAGAGGCTCGACCGCATCGCCGCGCAGCAACTCGAGGTCGTCGGGCTCGATGAGCGCTTCGTAAGCCTCGCGATCCGACGGGTCGTCGGGAATGTCGTGGCCGAGCATCTGCCACCAGCGATCGGAGCGATACCATTCGTCGTGCGTGTAGTCGGCGTCCCAGAAGCCGTCGGGGCTGGTCTCGATGATGGTGCGCAGGCGTTCCTCGGCGGCGGCGAGGTGGTCGCTGCGTTCCTCGCGCACCAGGCAGGAGGCAAAGGCGTTGGCGATCGAGCGGAGGGCCGAACGGATTTCGCCGCGGGCGATCAGATTGTGGTCGGGAAACACGGCGACGATGGAGCCGTAGGGACGGCCGTGGAGGTCGACGTTTTCCACGAAGACCCAGGGGGTGGCGAAGGAACCGGGTACCATGCCGGGCCAGGGCGAACCGAGTTCGCGCACATCGCCCTCGATGTTCTGCCCGCGGGACAGGGCGCTGAGCCAGGGGGGCGGGAGTTCGCTGAGGGCGTGCCATTGCCCGGCGCCGCGGGCGGTGTGGCTCGGTTCGGCGGCGAGGGTGCGGTAGCCGGTGACGCCGTTGCGCTCGCTGTAGATCCAAAACGAGCAGTGCACGAGGTTGAGGCGCTGTTGCATCTTGCGCACCAGCCAGAGGGCAACCTCATGCGGCGCGGTGGTCTGGAGCAACTGGCGGGAGTGCTCGGCGTTGATCTCCAGCAGGGTGTCGCGTTGCCAGACCCGGACCAGACCCTGCAGGTAGCCGGCGATGCAGCCGTAAACCACGAGCGCGACCAGGAACACGATCGCATCGGTCACGAACATCGAGTCGGCCAGTGTGGCGTCGAGCAGTCGTTGGGGGGCGAGCAGCCCCAGCAGGGCGACCACGCGCTGGTCCTCGAAACGCCGCACCGGGGCGAGGGCGAGATGCCAGCGTTCCCCGTCTTCGAGATCGGTGAAGCGATGGATGAGCGGCTGGCTGCCGCCGGCGAAGCGGGCATAGGTCGCGGCCGACGCCATCACCGGGACGGGGTCCTTGAGGGGCGAGCGCACGCGGGCGATGAAGCGCGGATTGGCACCGGGCGTGAGGAGGAAGGCGCCGGTCACGGGGGCCGAGGTCGAGCACATCGACTCGAGGGCAGCGACCAGTTGGGGCGAGGGGGACTGGTCATCGGCCGCGGTCGCGAACAGCCGCGCATCGATCAACTCCGCAAACGCATCGATCCGGCTGCGCAGATCGTCGTCGCGACTGCGCAGGCCCTGTTCCCGCACGCGAGCCGTGGCGAACCAGCCGAGGGTGAGGCAACCGAGCACGGCAATGGCCATGCTCCAATGCAGGAAGTGCCCTTGGCGTTTGAGGCCGGAGAGGCTGGAGGCGACGATCCATACCAGTGCGCAGAGGGCGAGGCTGGCGGGCAGGATGCGGTCAGCATCGTGAACCGGACCCGCCTGCAGCGCGGGAATCACAAAGGCGAAGACACCGTGCAGCACGAGACTGGCGCGCACCCGTCCCGGCCATGTTTCCGGAATCGGCCGGTGCATGTGATGCAGATAAAAGGCGCTCGCCATCAGTCCGGCGGCGAGCACGAGCATGAAGGGCCGCAGCCAATCCAGCGCCGGTTCCAGCGCGGGATAGTAGAAAGCCAGCCACGTCACCAGGCCGCCGATCAGGCCCGTCGTCATGTAGAGGCCCAGCGGCAGGAACCGACGTTCGGGCGTTCCGCGCGGAATGAGGCCGAGATACCACGCTCCCAATCCGGTCACCCCGACTGCGTGGGCGATCACCAGAAAGCGAGACAACAGGAACGGATCGAACATGCCGGATGAAGCGGGCGGTGAGCCTCGCAGCATGTTGTCGCAGCCTTAGTTATGTCGATGGCAAAGCCCATTTCGGCAGGGGGTAACTCTACGTAGCAGGAATGGGGGATGGAAGGCGGGAGGCAGGCATGGACAAATGTCCGCGCCGCCCCGACCGTTCCGACATGGACTGTCGTTTCGGTTGCGCGGCCTGCTGCATCGCGCCCTCCATTTCCTCGCCCATTCCGGGCATGCCGCAGGGCAAGCCGGCCGGCGTCGCCTGCGTGCAACTCGACGAACACCTGCGCTGCCGCCTCTTTGGCCGGCCCGAACGTCCGGCGGTCTGCACGAGCCTGCGTCCGGAGCCCGGGATGTGCGGCGCGTCGCGGGACGACGCCCTGGCATTTCTGCAACGGCTTGAATCTGCCACAAATCCCTGAATCGCTTCCTGTCATGGCCAAGGCCGACGAACCGAAAGTGATTTTTTCCATGATCCGCGTCTCGAAGAAGATCGAGCGCAAGGAGATCCTCCGCGACATCTCGCTGTCGTTCTACTACGGCGCGAAGATCGGCGTGCTCGGCCTCAATGGCGCGGGCAAGTCCTCGCTCATGCGCATCCTCGCCGGACGCGACACCGAGATCGAGGGGCGGGTCCATTTCGACGAGGGTTACACCGTCGGCCTGCTGGAGCAGGAACCGCAACTCACCGCGGGCGCCACCGTGCGCGCCTGCGTGGAAGAAGGCGTGAAGACGCTCACCGACCTCGTCGACGCCTACGATGCGACCTGGGACGAGATCAACGAAGCGGAGGACGACGAGACCCGCGACGCCATCATGCAGCGGCAGGGGGAGCTGCAGGAGAAGATCGATGCCCTCGATGCCTGGGACCTCGCCCCACAGGTCGAGATGGCGATGGACGCCCTGCGCTGCCCGCCCGGCGAGGCGATCGTCGACACCCTTTCCGGCGGAGAGCGCCGCCGCGTCGCGCTGGCCCGGCTGCTGTTGCAGAAGCCCGATGTGCTGCTGCTCGACGAGCCCACCAACCACCTCGATGCCGAGAGTGTGCACTGGCTCGAGCAACACCTGGCGCGCTACGCTGGCACCGTCATCGCCGTGACCCACGACCGCTACTTCCTCGACAACGTGGCCGGCTGGATCCTCGAACTCGACCGCGGGCACGGCATTCCCTGGCAGGGCAACTACTCCGGCTGGTTGGAGCAGAAGCAGCGTCGCCTTGCCATCGAGCAGCGCACGGAGGACCGCCGCCAGAAAGCGATGAAACGCGAACTCGAGTGGATCCGCCAATCCGCCCGCGCGCGCCAGGCCAAGGGTCAGGCGCGCATCAACGCCTACGAAGCCATGCTCAAGGAAGACGTGGCCGAGAAGGAGCGCGAATTCGAGATCGTGATCCCGCCGGGCCCGCGTCTCGGCGACCTCGTGGTCGAGGCCAAGGGCGTGCGCAAGGGTTATGGCGACAAGCTGCTGTTCGACAATCTGGAGTTCAACCTGCCGCCCGGCGGCCTCGTGGGTGTCGTCGGTCCCAACGGCGCGGGCAAGACGACCCTTTTCCGCATGATCATCGGCGACGAGCAACCCGATGCCGGGGAGCTGCGGGTCGGGCCGACGGTGAAGATCGCGCACGTCGATCAGTCGCGCGACACGCTGCCGGCAGAGAAGACGATCTACGAGGCGATCAGCGGCGGCGAAGAAACGCTTTCGCTGGGCGGGCGCGACGTGAGCGCGCGCGCCTATTGTGCGCAGTTCGGTTTCACCGGCGCCGATCAACAGAAGAAGGTCGGCGTGCTGTCCGGCGGCGAACGCAACCGCGTGCACCTGGCCCGTCTGCTCAAGAGCGGTGCCAACCTCATCCTGCTCGACGAACCCACCAACGACCTCGACGTAAACTCCATCCGCGCCCTCGAGGAGGGCTTGGCGACCTTTGCCGGCTGCGCCGTGGTGGTGTCGCACGACCGCTGGTTTCTCGATCGCACCGCCACGCACATCCTCGCCTTCGAAGGCGATTCCGAGGTCGTGTGGTTCCGTGGCAACTACAGCGCCTACCTCGAGGACTTCCGCCGCCGCAAAGGCCACGACGCCGACCGCCCGCACCGCATCAAGTACCGCAAGCTCAGCCGCTGAACGCCGGCGGCCTTGCTTCCCGTGCTCCAACCGGATTGCGTCGCTCCACCATGAACGAAACCGGTCCGGCGTCCGGCCACGCACCCTCCGTCGAATGTGTTTACTGGCCGGAGCCCTGTCCGCCGCGGCCACCGATGCCGCCGCACTACAAGGCGAGCTTTTACTGGCCGGAGATTTTTCGGGAACACCCGGCGCTCGGCATCTCGCTCACCTACGCGATCCTGACCCTGGCGGGCGCGGGCTACGCCGGGTTTTATTACTACATCCTGAAGGTGAACTTCCTGCAGCTCACCGATGCCGCGGACTTTCTGGTGATGATATTCCAGCATCCGCTGGTGCCGGTGCTGCTCCTGCTGCCGTTTCCGATCTTCAGCGGGTATATGGTGCTGAGTTATCGGTTGATGTGGTGGGCGCGCTGGCGCTTTCCGCGCGTAGGCGGGAAGCTGCCGGATCCGGCCGGGCCGCCCAAATACGGCGAACGCGTCCAGCGGATCATGGGCTATTCGTTCTTCGCGATCTATGCGATCGCCGGCTTGGAGTTCTACGCCTTGGGCAGCGCGTTGAAGGTGCGCAACGGCGAAGGGCCGCGGGTCGTGCTGGAGATCCGGCCGTCGGCGCGATCGGAGTCGATGAACTTTGTCGCCAAGGAAGTGCTGCTGCTCGGCACGACCACGCGCTTCACCATCGTCTACGACCCGGAGGAGCGGCGGGCGTGGTCGCTGCCGCACGACTCCATCGCGCGCATCCTGCATCCGGCGCGCAAGCGCAAGGATGGGGAAGACGCGGCGGAAACGACCGCGCCGGTTGAAAACGACCGCGAATCCGCCGAGAGTCCGGGCGCATGACATCGATCAAGAAGGCGAATTCCATCGTCGTGGGCGGAGGCTGCTTCTGGTGCACCGAGGCGGCGTACAAGCTGTTGCCGGGCGTGCTGGCGGTGGAAAGCGGCTATGCCGGCGGACATGATCCGGCGCCGACCTACGAGGCGGTGTGCTCGGGTCGCACCGGCCACGCCGAGGTGGTGCGGGTGAGTTACGACCCCGCGCAGGTTTCCCTGGAGGCCGTGCTGGCGTTGTTCTGGCGTATTCATGATCCGACGACAAAAGACCGGCAGGGCGCGGATGTGGGCACGCAGTATCGCTCGATCATCCTCACCACGAGCGACGAACAGCGGGCCGCGGCCGAGGCCTCGCGCGCGGCGGCGCAGGCGGAGTGGGGCGGCGGGATCGTGACAACGATCGAGCCGCTGCGACAGTTTTTCCCCGCCGAGGCCTACCACCAGGACTACTACGCCCGCAACCCGCACCAAGGCTACTGCCAGATGGTGATCCGCCCGAAGCTGGAAAAAGTGCGCGCGGGTTTGTGATGGAAGAGCGATCGGGCCAACGGCCCGGTTCATAAAATGAGCGTTGAACCGGTGCGATCAGCCGGTCGTATTGACCGTGAACAAACCGGGGCGCAACCTGCCGTTCGTGCTCATGAGACGGATACATGGTGCCGCCTGGTTTTTGGTCGTCGTGTCTGTGATCGCCTCCGCCACGTCGCCCCCTGCCCGGCTCACCCTGCCGCCGGGGATGGTGGTCCGTGGTTCCGTCGGCGCCGAGGAACTGCTGGCCGGCGCGCAGCAACTGTTGCCCAAGGGCGCCTTCCTGGGGCCCTTGCTCGACGCGCGCTACGCGGTCATCGACCACCGCTGGCTGGAGCGCGAGTTCATGCCGGCCTACCGCGTCGCGACGGAGGAACTGTTTGCGATCGCGGCCGAGACCGGCGACGCCTCGGATTGCGACAGCTTCGGCCTGTTTCTGCGGCAGATGATCGGCCTGGCGGGCGTGATCGGCCGCACCGAGGAACCGGCGGCGGCGCAGATGATCGTGCTGCAGGACGCCGCCTTTTCCGGCGTCGAACGCACGCGCGAAAATCACTCGGTCGGCCTGGTGCTCACCGAGCGGGGCTGGTTTGTGCTGGAGCCCCAGAACGCCGTCGAACTCATCCCGTTCGAGCACTATCCAAACCGGCGCAACCTTCGCTACCTCACCTTCCATTGATCCCCATGAAACCGATCCCTCCGCTCACCGCCGTCCTCCTGTTCAGCCTGGCCTCCTTCGCTTCGGCCACGGCGAAGCCGGAGAGGGAAAACGAACTCCAACTGCCGGCGCTCACGGTTGAAGGAAAACGCGAAACGCCATCGGAGTTCGGCGTCACGGTTGCGGCCGAGCACCTGCCGCCGGTGACGGCGCAGAGCGTTTCGGATTTCGACGGACTGCCGCCTCTCGTGGCGGTCGGCTCGGTGGAGGACGGGGACGACGCAGGCAAGCCGATGCCGAAGATCCTGGTCACCGGTTCGCGGCTGCGGCGTGAATAGCGCTTCCTCCTTCGCGCACGCTTGCTCGTGGCTGCGGGCGTGCGTGAGTGGCGGAATCTGGCGTCAGACGGTGAGTTCGGCCGAGGTCGTGAGCTGGGCGCGGCCGATCATGCGTTTGAGGATGAGCAGGCCGTGACTGTGCAGCGGCTCGCCGGCGGTGGTGGCGACGAGGTCGGTGATGACCACCGGGCGGATGCCGATGTCCATGAGGTCGCCGACGGTGCGCATCACGCACAGGTCGGTATCGACCCCGACGACGTGGGCCGTCTCGACCCCGAGTGCCAGCAACTCCGTGCGCACTTCCGAGGTGAGGGCGCCGAAGCCCGGTTTCTCGACAATGCGCGTGCGCTCGAAATCACGCGTCCCGAGATCCAGGGCGAGCGCGGAGCCGGGTTCATCAATCGAGAGCGGCAGAAACCCTTTCCACTTGTGGATGGGGCTGCCGGCTTTGGGCAGGAGGCGACTGGCAAAGACCCAATCATAATGCTCCAGCCGGGCCTGGATGCCGGGCACGATATGTCGCGTGTGCTCGTTGAGAAACTGGTGCTGCAGGTCGACCACGATCAGGCAGGACGGCGGCTTGGCGGGGCGGGTGGAGGAACTCATCACAAGGCAGGTTTGTAGCGTGGACGCACGACGGCAGCGTGCTAGGCAATCTCGGCGATGAATCCCTGCGTGTCGATCATCATGCCCGTGCGCAACGCCGCGGCCACCCTGGCGGTGGCGTTGGCGTCGGTGCAAGGGCAGACGCTGGCGGCCTGGGAGGCGGTGGTGGTGGATGACGGATCGACGGATGATTCGGTGGCGCTCGTGCGGCGGGTGGCGGCGGCGGATCCGCGGGTACGACTGATGCGGCCGGCGGAACGACCGGGTTTGGTGGGGGCGCTCAATCTTGGCCTGGCGGCGGCGCAGGCGCGGCTCATCGCGCGGATGGATGCCGACGACCGGATGCACCCGGAGCGGTTGGCCCGGCAGGCGGCGCGGCTCGAGGCGGAGCCCGCCCTCGGTCTGGTGGGCTGCGGCGTCGACTTCGGCGGCGATGCGGTGGCGCAGGCGGGTTACGCGGCGCACGTCGAGTGGCTGAACACCGTGAACACGCCGGAGGAGATTTGGCTCAACCGCTTCGTGGAGGCGCCGCTGGCGCATCCAAGCGTGATGTTCCGGCGTGAGCTGGTGTCGCAGTTTGGCGGATACGCCGAAGGGCCGGGGCCGGAGGACTATGAATTGTGGCTGCGTTGGCTCGAGGCCGGCGTGAGGATGGCGAAGGTGCCGGAGGCGCTGCTCACGTGGCAGGATTCGCCGGGGCGGGCGTCCCGGGTGGATGCGCGTTATGACGTGGAGGCCTTCTTTGCGGTGAAGGCCGGGTATGTGGCGAAGGAGCTGGCGCGCAGCGGTGGTGGCCGGGCGGTGTGGATCGCCGGGGCGGGGCGGCCGACGCGCAAGCGGGCGGCGCTGCTGGAGCCGCATGGGGTGGTGATTGCCGGCTATGTCGACATCGATCCGCGCAAGATCGGCGGGCGAGTGGCGGGGCGACCGGTGGTGGGGCCTGAGGACCTGCCGCCGGCGGGCGAGGCGATTGTGCTCAGCTACGTCGCCAACCGCGGGGCGCGGGGTAAGGTGCGGGCAATGCTGAAAGCGCAGGGGCGGATGGAGGGGCGCGATTTCTGGTTGTGCGCGTGATGCGTGCGGCGAGGCGATCAGTCCGCTTCGCGTCTCTTCGCGTCCTTAGCGGTTCAGTTTCAGTTCCTGATCGGCGGTTTTGCCCGCAGCCTTTGTCCCTGACGCGACCTGCATGAATACGCGGTGGGTGGAGGAGAGTGTTGAACGGCGAGTTTCCCGCTCACGCGTCCGTTTTGCTCGCCCCTGAACCTGGAGGAGGCTTTGGCAATTGTCCTCGCCTCACTGGCGCAAGTCGCTTTCTGGTAGCGCGCTTGCTTGGCTGATCCTCCGATGTCCCGCTCCCTTTCTTCTGCCTCCGGTCGCGTCGCTGTCGCAGTGATTGAGGACGACCCGCACTTTCGGCTCTTCCTGGAGTCGATGCTGGAGGCGAGCCGGCGGCATCGTTTGGTCGCGACGGCGTGTACGGCGGCGGAGGCGCTGGCGTGGACGGCGGAGACGGATCCCCACGTCATTTTGGTGGATGTGGGGCTGCCGGATCGATCGGGGGCGGAGTTGGTGGGACCGTTGCTGGCGCGACACCCGCGGGCGCTCGTGCTGATGGTGACGGCGGAAAGCGGAGCGGCGGTGGTGCTGCAGGCGATCCAGGGCGGGGCGGTGGGTTATGTGCTCAAAGGCGGACACGAGGAGGAGATATTGGAGGCGATCGATGATGCGCTGGCGGGCGGAGCGCCCATGTCGCCGGCGATTGCCCGAAAGGTGCTCGGGTTGATGCGGGATGGAGGAACGGGAAAGGCGGCGCCGAAGACCGGCGGCAGTGAACTTGCGATCCTGACGGCCCGGGAAGTGGATCTGCTGGAGCGCGTCGCGGCCGGGGCGGGTGACAAGGAGATCGGCGACGCCCTGGGTCTGTCGCGTTCGACGGTGAAGAATGCCCTGCTGGTGATTTACCAGAAGTGGCGGGTGCGGTCGCGCACGGAGGCGGCGGTGAAGTTCACGCGGTTGCAGGACGGATGGTCGTGATGAGCGCCGCGACGACAGGCCATCAGGCGACGTGGCAGCGGGAGGCGCGGCGACTGCGTTTTTCCGATCCGGACTGGGAGACCCGTTTCCGGATCGAGCGGATCGAGCAGAGCCAGACGCGGGTGCGGGTGACGACGGTGATTGCGATCTTTGCGGTCGTGTTGATGGGGCTAGGCGACGTGGTGGCCAATGTGAAGGGGTTTCCGGAGTATGTGCGCCTCTCGCTTGAGCATCGGTTTTTCTTCGTGGTACCGATGTGGTTGATCATGTTGATCTCGACCGGTCTGCCGGGTCATGTGCAACGCGCCACGTGGCTCAACCCGATCGGCACGGTGCTGGTGCTGTGGGCGATCGCGTTGTTGAAGTGGCAGCATGGCCTGATGTTTCGCGAAACCTATGTGGTTTCGAACGTGATGGCCGATGCGGCGGCGATCATCCTGCTGAGCGCGTTTGGTCTGCCGATGCTGTTTCGGGGGATCGTGGTCATGATCTCGGTGGGATGCGGGGGGATCATCGGACTGTTTGCGATCTACGACCACCTGTTGCCGGGGGTGCAGGCGGCTTTGATCCTGAGCTACGCGTTGTCCGGCACCGGCGTGGTGGTGGCGGCGCTGGCCTGGCACCGCGAGGTGGGGGAGCGGCGCGATTTCGCGCAGCGCGAAATCATGGCGGAACTGAACCGGGAACTGGGCCGCCTGAACGCGGAGAAAAACGAATTCATGGCGGCGGCGGCGCACGACCTGCGTTCGCCGTTGGCGGCGGTGCGGGGGCTGGCGGGTCAGATGCGCTTGGGACGGCTGAGCGATCCCGAGCGGCAGGCCAAGGCGCTGAGCGCGATCGACGACCTCAGCGGCCGCATGCTGGAAGTGGTGAACAACTATCTCGGCGAGCACGCGCTGGAATCGGGCACGCTGCCGGTGCGACTGGAACAGGTGGACCTGCGCAAGGTGATCGCCGAGGCGGCGGCGCGGCACGGACCGGCGGCGGCCGCGAAGGAGCAGCAGGTGCTGGCGCCGGCCGGACCGGCGGTGTGGGGCCGGGCGGATATTTCGTTGCTGGGTCAGGTCCTGGACAATTTTCTGAGCAACGCGCTGAAGTTCAGTCACCGGGGCGCGACGGTGCGGCTCGCGCTGGCGGAGGCCCGGGCGGACGAGCGAGTGCGTATCGAGGTAATCGATACGGGACCGGGCGTCGCGCCCGAGGATCGCGGGAAGTTGTTCCGCAAATACAGCGGCACGGGGGCGAAACCGACGGGCGGCGAGAGCAGCCACGGCATCGGCCTGGCCGTGACGAAACGGGTCGCCGAGGCGATGGGTGGCGAGGTGGGGTGCGATTCCGAGCCCGGCGCCGGCGCGACCTTCTGGGTGGCTTTACCGGTGAGATAGCGCGGCGAGGAGCCTGGTTTTCGAAAGAAGATTTGGGACAGAAAAATCTCAAACCGTCGACTTTTCAGTCGTGAATATTCCTGTCGCCCGCCGACATCGATCCGGGACGATAGACGCTTCATTTCCGGGATTGTCGGACTCGAAGTTAGCCGAGAAGATGGTCGTTTGCGCGCTTGCGAACGTAGCGAGGGCGCAGGAAAGCAGGACAAGCAGGGAGCGAACGTGGGGCATCGTCGGGAGCGCGTAAGATGAAAAGGGAAAGAAGACGGCGCCGGACATCAGGGGTGGGCGTATCATGGTTTTGTCGCTACGGATTTGCGACGATCGGGGGCGTGGAATCGAGCGGACAAGTTACCCAGGCTTTTTGGCCGTCGGCCGGTTGTTGCGCTTGGAGGAACATGAATTTGACTGCGGCTTCGGTGCGGGTGCGGACCTGCCATTTGCCGAAGACGCCGAGCAGAACGTTCTTCACGGTTGAACGAGCGAGGCCGAGCTGTTCGCCGATGGTTTTATCGGAGTTGCCCTGGGCGACCAGCGAGAGAATTTCGGTTTCGCGCGGGGTGAGCCGGGGCAGGGTCGTCAGGTCGGTGGTGGCGATAAAGGGCGGCGTGCTGGGCGTGGCCGGAGCAGCCGGCGTGGCGAGTAGGCGCAGCAAGGCGCGGGCGACACGCGGGGTGAGGGGAGAACCGCCGGAGAGGGCGGCGTCCAGGGCCTCGAAGATGGCGTCCTTGCCGGCCTGTTTGAGCACGTAGCCGACGGCGCCGGCCTGGACTGCCGTCAGCACGGCCGGACCATCTTCGCGGGTGGTGAGCACGAGGGGCAGCGCACGGGGATAGCGTTCACGGAGTCGGGTGATGATCGCCGTACCGTGTGCGGGCAGATCGGCGGTTTCGATGAGCAGGATATCGGGCGCAGGATCGGCCGGCCAGGCAAGGGCCTCGTCGACGGTCGCGGCGGAGAAAAGCGGCAGGTAGCGGGGATTGGCGCTGAGGTGGGCCTCGAGGAACAGACGGTAGTGCAGGTCCTGTTCGAGGATGGCGACACGGACACGTTTGGGAGCGGGCATTGGGGAAAAGCTTCCGCTTTCGCCAAGGTTTCAGCGGACAAGGAATAAATCGAGACGGGATCAGGTGTGGCGGCGTTTGCGCCATCCGCCTTCGCCTAGGCTTCGGCGGACAGGGGCTCAGGAGTTTCGAGACACTGGAGCGCGACGGCGGAGATACGTGAAGAAGAGCAGAGTGAGGCCGACGATGAGTGCGTAGGTAGAGGGCTCGGGGACGGCGGAGACGCCGAGGATGCCGGTGCTGCCGAGGAGGCTGGTGTCCCAGGTGGCGCCGGAGAGGGTGGGCAGGTCGTAGCTGGCGAAGATACCGCTGATATTGGCGGCGTCGAAGAGCTGGAAGGTCTGGCCGATCGAGGGCAGGTAGCCATTGAGGAGGGTGAGCTGCAGGGTGCCGCCGAGGGTGAGGTCGCCGGTGACGAGGATCTGGTCGAAGTCGGTGCCGGCGACGCCGCCCGCTCCCGCCAGCTCCATGGCGATGACGGCGGCGCTGTTGAGCACCAAGTTGCCGTCGACGGTGATGATGCCGGGGCTGTTGCCGGGCGCGAGGGTGCCGGCGAAGTCGAGGGTCTGGTCCGAGGCGAGGTTGATCGTGCCGGCGCCGGAGAGGGTTTGCGACGCGCCGAAGGCGAAGCCGCTCGACTTGGCGGTGAGGTCGAGGATGCCGGCGGTGCCGAGGTCGACACCGGAGCTGGCGGCGATGGTGCCGTCGGCGCCAAGGGCGAGCGTGCCGGTGGTGATGGTGGTGCTGCCGGTGTAGGTATTGGCGGTGGTGAGGAGGAGCGTGCCGCTGCCGTCCTTGGTGAAGCCGCCGTTTCCGGCAATGGCTCCGGCGAAGGTCGCGCCGAATGTGTTGGTATCAATCGTCGAGGTGGTACCGGTGCCGAGGGTGATGGTGTCGACGGTGTCGAAGTTGCTGTTGATGATGTCGAGCGTGCCGCCGTTGAAGTTGATGGTGGCGGTATCGGCGGCGCTGGCGATGCCGTCGGAGCCACCGGTCCGGAGCGTGCCGCCGACGTTGAGATTGAGGGTGCCGGAGGAGCCGCCGAAGACGCCGATATTGACCCGGGGAGCACTGACGAGTCCGCCGTTCTCGATGGTGAGGGTGCCGTTGCCATTGATGCCGACGTAGAGGTCGCCGGTGGAAACCAGGGAGGAGCCGGCACCGGTGACGGTGGCGGTCGCCACGTCGCCGCCGTTGTGTCCGAATGCGGTGCTGGAGCCGGAGGTGACGGTGCCGCCGTCCGCGATGGTGAGGGAACCGTTGCCCGCGGTGCCCCACTCGACGTAGGAGGAGGTGGTGAGCGACGAGGAGGCGCCGGTCACCACGGTGTCGTTGTTGAAGACGAAGCTGCCGGTGCCGGAAAGGGTGCCGCCATTGACGGTGAGGTCGCCGGTGCCGAGGTTGCCGGCCGAGGTGATCGCGAGGGTGCCGCCTGAGACAGTGGTGCCGCCGGTGAAGGTGTTGTTGCCGGAAAGGGTGAGGATGCCGGTGCCGCTCTTGGTAAGGGCTCCGTCACCGGCGAAGACGCCGGAGAGGGTGGCGTTAAAACCGTTGGTGTTGACGGTGGAGGTGGTGCCGTCGACGAGGGTAAGGGGTGCGGAGGTGGTGAGGTGGTCGGCGACCTGGAGGGTGCCGCCCTGAGCGTTGAAGGTGGCGGAACCCGAACCCGTGGCGATGCCATTGGTTCCGCCGACGCGGAGGGTGCCGCCGGAGTTCAGGTTGAAGGTGCCGGCGCTGCCGCCGCCGGCGGTGAGATCGAGCTTGCCGGCCGTGAGGGTGCCGCCGCTGCCGACGCTCACCTCGCCGGTGCCGAAGGTGGCGACGGTGAGGGTGCTGTCGATATCCAGGATCGAATTACTGCCGGTCACCGTGATGGTGCCGCTCGCACCGGCCTGTTCGGCCATGGCGAGGCGGTTGTTGAAGGTGGCCGCGCCGCCATCGGCGATCGCGAGGGTGCTGGCGCCGAAGTATCCGAGATAGACGATGCCGCCGACTGTCAGGGACGAATCGGTGCCGTTGACGGTGACCGTGCCGTCGGCATCGGCCAGGACGCCGAGCGCCAGAGAGGACGTGATGGCGGTCGAGCCGCCGTCCGACACGGTAAGGGAGCCGGTGCCGGTGGAGCCGACTTCGGCATAGGAAGCGGTGGTGAGCACAGAGCCGGAGCCATCGACGGTGACGGTGCGGTCGAGACTCAAGGTGGAGGAACTGGCCAGGGTGCCACCGGAGATCATTACGTTGCTGGTTCCGAGGGCGGAGGCGCTGGAGACGCTCAGGGTGCCGGCGGCGATGGTGGTGTCGCCGGCGTAGGTATTGGCGCCGGAGAGGGTGAGAGTGCCGACGCCGGATTTAGTGAGCGAACCGGTGCCGGAAAGATTGCCGGCGTAGGTGCCGGTGGTGGCCTGGTCGAAGACGAGGGTGGCGTTGTTGGCGATGTTACCCACGAGGGAAGTGGTATCGCCCTGCAGGGTGCCGGCGGAGACGGTCGTGCCGCCGCTGTAGGTGTTGGCGCCGGAGAGGGTGAGGGTCCCGGCGCCGGTTTTCGTGAGCGAGCCTGAGCCGGAGACAATCCCGGTGTAGGTGCCGGCGGAGGCCTGATCGAAGACCAGAGTGGCGTTGTTGGTGATGTTGCCGGGGAGGGAGGTCGTGTTGCCGGTGAGAGAGCCGGCGGAGATGATGGTGCTGCCGGAGTAGGTGTTGGCGCCGGTGAGGGAGAGACTGCCGCCGGTGACCGTGAGATTACCGGTGCCGGAGAGTACGCCGGCGTAGCTGTTGGTGCCGGAGGTGTTGGTGACGGTGCCGGAACTGGCGATGGCTTCGGTGCCGAGGGAGATGTCGTTGGCCAGCGTGAGGGTGGCGCCGGAAGCGATGGTCGTGCCTGCGGAGGTGCTGCCGAGGGCGGTGGAGGAGGCGGCGACCAGGGTGCCGCCGGAAACGGTGGTCGCGCCGGTGTGGGTGTTGGTGCCGGCGAGGGCGAGGGAACCGTCGCCCGTCTTGGTGAAGGCGAAGTCGGGGGCGCCCTGACCGAGCTGACCCGAGAAGGTCTGGTCCTGGCCGGCGGCCGTGTCGACCGTGAGGTGGCCGTTACTGCCGCCGAAGCTGTAGACCCGACCGGCGCCGGTGAGGCCGGCGACGGTCAGCGAACGATTGGAGAAATCGAGGACGGCACTGGACTCGAGATCGACGGTGGTGGAGGCGGACAGACCCTGGTCGGCGGAGGTGGAGAGTACGAGGTAGCCGCCGGATTTGACGGAAGTGGCGCCGGTGTAGGTTTGGGCTTCGGAAAAGCGCAGGATGTAGCCGTCCTGGGTCAGGCTTCCGCTCCCGCTGACGACTCCGGTGTAGGTGGTGTCATCGGAGCGATTGAAGACCAGGGCGCTGTTGTTGGTGATGTCGCCAGCGACGGAACCCGAGGTGCCGCCCGCGCCGAGCGAGAGGGTGCCGGCGGAAACGGTGGTGCCGCCGCTGTAGGTGTTGGCGCCGGAGAGGGAGAGGTTGCCGGCGCCGGATTTGGTCAGCGATCCCGAGCCGGAGATGGCGCTGGTGTAGGTGCCGGCGTCGGACTGGTCGAAGACGACGGCGGCATTGTTGGTGATACTGCCCTGCAGGGAGGAGGTGTTACCGGTGAGGGTGCCAGCGGAAATGGTGGTGCCCCCGGTGTAGGAGTTGGCACCGGAGAGAGTAAGATTGCCGACGCCGGACTTGCTCAGCGATCCGGAGCCGGACAAAGCGCCAGCGTAGGTGCCGGTGATGGCCTGATCGAAGATCACCGCACTGTTGTTGACGATGTTGCCTTGGAGCGAGGAGGCGTTGCCGGTGAGGGTGCCGGCGGAGACGGTGGTGCCGCCGGTGTAGGAGTTGGTGCCGGAGAGGGTGAGGTTGCCGGCGCCGGACTTGGTGAGCGAGCCGCTGCCGGACATGGCGCCGGCGTAGGTGGCGGTGGTGGCCTGGTCGAAGATCACCGCGCTGTTGTTGACGATGTTGCCTTGGAGCGAGGCGGTGTTGCCGGTGAGGGTGCCGGCGGAGATGGTGGTGCCGCCGGTGTAGGCGTTGGTGCCCGAGAGGGTGAGCGTGCCCGCCCCGGACTTGGTGAGGGAACCGGTGCCGGAGAGGTTGCCGGAAAGGGTGGTGGCGTGGCCGTTGGTATCGACGGTGGAGGCGTTGGAGAGATCGGCGGCGAGGCTGGAGCTGAGCGCGGCCCCGGAGCGGAGGGTGCCGCCGGCGAGATTGAAGGTGCCGCTGCCGGAGAGGCCGGCGGTGGTGAGGGTGCCGCCGGTGTTGAGGGTGACGCTGCTGGAGGCGCTGCCAAGGGCGGTGACATTGCCGACGGTGACCGAGCTGCCGGAACCGATGTCGACCGAACCGGTGCCGCCGCCGAAGGCGAGGGTGAGGTTGTAGGTCGAAGCGGAGGCGCCGTCGGTGAGGGTCAGCGAGCCCGTGCCGTTGTTGCCGATGATGAGTTCTCCGTTGTTGTAGAGGGTGGAGCCGGAACCATCGACGGTGACGGCGCGGTTGGTGCGGAAGTCGCCGCCGGTGTCGAGGGTGGCGCCGGAGGTGACGGCGAGCGCGCTGGAGCTGTCGCCGAGTTTGGCGTCGGCGGCGATGGTGAGGGTGCCGCCGGAGACGGTCGTGCCGCCGCTGTAGGTGTTGGTGCCGGAGAGGGTAAGGGTGCCGCTGCCGGTCTTCGTGAGGGAGCCGGTGCCGGAGAGGTTGCCGGAAAGGGTGGTGGCGAAGCCGTTGGTATCGACGGTGGAGGCGTTGGAAAGGGCGGCGGCGAGGCTGGAGCTGAAAGCGGCGCCGGAGCGGAGGGTGCCGCCGGCCAGGTTGAAGGTGCCGCTGCCGGAGATCCCGGCAGTGGTGAGGGTGCCACCGGTGTTGAGATTGAGGGTGCTGGTGGCCGTGTCGAGCGAGGTGACATTGCCGACGGTGAGGGAGCTGCCGGAGGAAATATCGACCGTCCCGGTGCCGCCGGTGTAGGCGAGGGTCAGGTTGTAGGCGGAGGCGGTGGCGCTGTTGGTGAGGGCGAGGGAGCCGGTGCCGTTGTTGCCGATGATGAGTTCTCCGTTGTTGTAGAGGGTGGAGCCGGAACCATCGACGGTGACGGCGCGGTTGGTACGGAAGTCGCCGCCGGTGTTGAGGGTGGCGCCGGAGGTGACGGCGAGCGCGCCGGAGCTGTCGCCGAGTTTGGCATCGGAGGCGATGGCGAGGGTGCCGGCGGAGACGGTGGTGCCGCCAGCGTAGGTGTTGGTGCCGGAAAGGGTGAGAATGCCGACGCCGCTTTTGGTGAGGCTGCCGGTGCCGGAAAGGTTGCCGGCGTAGGTGCCGGTGGTGGCCTGGTCGAAGACGAGCGTGGCGTTGTTGGCGATGTCGCCCTGGAGCGAGGTGGTGTTGCCGGTGAGGGTGCCGGCGGAGACGGTGGTGCCCCCGGCGTAGGTGTGGGCGCCGGAAAGGGTGAGGGTGCCGGCACCGGATTTGGTCAGGGAACCGGTGCCGGACACGATCCCGGCGTAGGTGCCGGTGGCGGTTTGGTCAAAGACGACGGCCGCGTTGTTGGTGATGTCGCCCGGGAGAGAGGAGGTGTTGCCGGTGAGGGTGCCGGCGGAGACCGTGGTGCCTCCCGTGTAGGTGTTGGTGCCGGAAAGGATGGCATTGCCGGCGCCGGATTTGGTGAGCGGGGCGTCGCCGGCGAGGTTGACGGAAATGGTGCCGGAATCAGTGAGACTGTAACTGGTGCCGGTGAGGGTTCCGGTGCCGGTGATACTGCCGGAAGCGAGAGTGACGGCGCCGACCGTTTCGGAATGGGAACCGAGCGCCAGGATGCCGCCGGAAACATTGACGGAGCCAGCGTCGGCGAGCGTGTCGGTGGCGTGGCCCAGGGTGAGGATGCCGGCGGAAACGGTGGTGCCGCCAGCGTAGGATTGCGTGCCGGAGAGGGTGAGGTTGCCGGCGCCGGCTTTGGTGAGGCTGCCGGAGCCGGACACGACGCCCGCGTAGGTGTCGGTCGAGGCCTGGTCGAAGACGACGGTGGCGTTGTTGGTGATGCTGCCCTGCAGTGACGAGGAGTCGCCGGTGAGGGTGCCGGCGGAGACGGTGGTGCCCCCGGCGTAGGAGTTGGTGCCGGAGAGCGTGAGGTTGCCGGCGCCGATCTTGGTGAGGGAGCCGGAGCCGGACATGTTGCCGGCGTAGGTGCCGGCTGAGGTCTGATCGAAGGTGACGGTGGTATGGTTTACGATGTTGCCCTGCAGCGAGGAGGCGTTGCCGGTGAGGGTGCCGGCGGAGATGGTGGTGCCGCCGGTGTAGGCGTTGGTGCCGGAGAGGGTGAGGTTGCCAGTGCCGGTCTTGGTGAGCGCACCGGCACCGCTGATGGCACCGGAGTGCGTGGCGTCGTGTCCATTGGTGTTGAAGGTGGAGCTGGTCGAGGTGGCGAGGGAGGTGGCGATCGCGGTGTTGAAGGCGTCGCCGGTGACCTGAAGGGTGCCGCCGGCAAGGTTGAGCTGGGAGGAGCCATTGGTGTCGATATCACCGGTCGCCACCGTGCCGCCGTCGTTGAGGTTGAGGATGCCGGAACCGCTGCCGGTCGCGACGGAAATCGTGCTGGCGGCGACTGTGCCGCCATCGCCCACGGTCAAGGTGCCGGCACCGTGGTAGCCGAGAAAGAGGGTGCTGGTGGAGTCGAGGCGGGAATTGGTGCCGGTGATCATGCCGGTGCCGACGGTGTCGTAGTCCACGGCGAACGCGGTGGTGCCGCCGGAGGTGACCTGAGCGCCGTCGGAGACGATGAGAGAACCGTTGCCGATCGAGCCGATTTCAAGGTAGCCAGTGGAGGTCAGCGTCGCATCGGCGCTGTCGACGGTGACGGTCTGGTTGAGACTGAGGTTCGCGCTGCCGGCGAGCGTGCCGCCGTTTACGATGAGGGCGCCGGAACCGAGCGATGTGGCGCTCGAGACGGACAAGGTGCCGGCATTGACGGTCGTGCCTCCGGTGTAGCTGTTCGATCCGGACAGGGTGAGGGTGCCTGATCCCGCTTTGGTGAGAGAGCCGGAGCCGCTTAACGCGCCGGAAAGCGTGGTGGCGAAGCCGTTGGTATCGACGGTGGAGGCGTTGGTGAGGGAGGCGGGCACGCTGGAGGAAAACGCACCGCCCGAGCGCAGGGTGCCGCCGGCGAAGTTGAAGGTGCCGCTGCCGGCGCCCACGGCGAGACCGGCCGTAGTGAGAGTGCCGCCGGAGTTGAGGTTGAGCGTGCCGGCGGACCCGAAGGAGGTACCCAGGGTGGTGACATTGCCGACGCTGACGGCGCCGCCGGAGCCGATGTTGACGGTGCCCACGCCGCCGGAACCGTAGCCGATGTGAAGGTCGTAGGTCGAGGCGAGAGCGTTATTGGAAACGGTGAGGGAACTGGCCGCGCTGTTGCCGATGATCAGGTTGCTGTCGGTGTAGAGCTGCGCGTTCGAGCCATCGACGGTGACCGCGCGGTTGGTGATGAAGTTGTAGCCGGTCGAGTCGAGGATCGCATCGGCGCCGATCGCGAGCGAACCGGTGCTGGCGCCCAGGTTGGCATCGGAGCTGATATAGAGCCGGCCGGCGCTCACGGTGGTGCCGCCGGTGTAGGTGTTGGTGCCGGAGAGGGTGAAGTTCCCGCTGCCGGTCTTGGTGAGGCCGGCGGAGCCGCCGAGAGTGGCGCTGAGCGAGCCGGTCTGTACCTCGAAGGCCGAGGCGTTGTCGACGGAGCCATTGGCGAAGGTGCCACCGTTGAACACGGCGGTGCCGATGGTGGGGGCGGCGCCGTTGAGATAGACGGTGCCGGCGTTGAAGACGAAGGATTCGAAGGTGGTCCCGTTGGTGACGCCGTCGAGATAGAGGTCGCCCGTGCCGGATTTGGCCAGACCGCCGCCGCCGGAAAAGGTGCCGGAGAGGGTGGCAGCGAGACCGTTGGTGTTGATGTTGGAAATGGAACCGGAGGTCAGGGTGATCGGCACGGACGTGGTGAGGTTGGAGCCGTTGATCAGGAGCCCGCCGCCGTTCATGGTGATGTTGGCCGAGCCGCTGCCCTTGCGAATGCCATTGGTGCCGCCGATGGAGAGCGTGCCGCCGGAGTTGAGGTTGAGATTGCCTACGCCGGAGCCTTGATAGCCGAGGTAGGCAATGCCGCCAACGGAGACGAGACTGTTGTTGGAGACGGTCAAGTTGCCGATGCCGCCGTAGCCGAGGTACAGGTCGGTGCCGGCACTCAGCCAGGTGCCCGAGCCATCCAGGGTGGCGGTCCCGGTGACGCCGTTGACGAGTCCGAGGGCGATGAAGTCGGCGACGGTGAAATAGCCGCCGGCGGACAGGTTCAAGGTGGCGTTGCCGGAGTCGCCGAGATCGAGGTGACCCGCGTTGGTGATTCTGGAGTTGGTGCCCGTGATCGTGACCGTGCGGTTATTGACGTCGAGAATGCCGTTGGTCTGGAGAAGCGCGCCGTTGTTGACAGTGATGTCGCCGGAGCTGAGGCCGGTGAAGTCGTAGACGAAATTGAAGCCGCCGGAAAAGGTGGACGAGCCTGTCGTGTGAACGTGGATACCGGGCGTGTTGAGAAAAAGGCTGCCGGCGCCGGTTTTGACGAAGTTGACGGGGCCGTTGTTCTCGTAGAGCGCAACGTCGATCCGCAGGGAGGATTGCGAACCTATGTCGACGGTCGAAAGGTTGTAGATGGACCCGTTGTAATTGCCCCCGTAGAGCTTTACGTCGCCCTCCTCCATGCGGATTTCGATAACGTCGACGTCCGGCCCGAGATCGACTTCGTATTCACTGTAGCCGTCGGCGTTGGTTCCCGCGGAAAAGACGGCGATGCTGCCCTGCGCCCAGCCTTGGGTGGCCCAGGTACCGTCCGGATTGGAGTTCCAGTTATCGGTGGCACCGTTGTCCCAGAGGCCGGGTGCTTCGCCCTCGAAGGCGTTGTTGGTCGCGCCGGTGAAACCTCCATTCGTGTCCCAATAGAGGACGGATTGTGCGGCGAGCCAGGTGGGGGAAACGAGGGCCAGGGCGAGGAGAGAACGACGGAGCGAGGTCATGTTGGAGCGGGAGGTTGGGGGGCGGGGGAGTTGTGCCCAGCGGACAAAAGTCCGGGCCTTTTGTCCGGTTGCTCCGCGGGGATGGCTCATCTCAGGAAGGGTGCAATCGCAGGCACGGGTCATGGCCGTTCCGGGCGCAAGAATGTCCGGTTTGGGCGCATCGTTGAACCGGTGTGTCCGGACTAGTCAGTTCTTGCGCTGGTCGACCCCAGTCATTGCTTTAACGCCCGCCCCTCCCGACTCGCTGCTTTCGTTTCCCCTCCCGATGCTTCACGCCGACCTTTTTTGGTCCAACCCGCGTTCTGTTCTGATCCGGGTCGCCGGTCCTCTCTGGCGAGAGGGCAACCCTGGGTTTCAGGCGGTGGCGGGGGCGCAGGCGATGGCGGGCCAGTGCTGGGCGGAGGTGCTGGGGCTCGAGAACCCCGCGGGTGTCGAAGCGTGGCTGGCGGGCGCAGGGCGAAATGGGGAACCCTTGATCATGCGCGGGCGCGCCGGCGAGGCCGCGCGCTGGTGGCGGTTGCGGGAGCTCGCGCAGACCGAGGCGGGCGAGCAGATCGTCGACGTGGAGGATGTCACGGCCGCCCAGGAGGAGATCGAGCGGGCGCGGCTGGAGGGGCAGCATTTTCACGCGCTGATCGAGCGCTCGGCGGAAGGTATTTCTCTTTTCGATACCGGGGCCAAGATCCTCTGGGAGTCGCCGTCCAACAAACGCATCCATGGTTGGGAGAGTTGGGAGATGGAGGGCAAAAACCTCTTCGATTTCTGTCACGAGGACGACCTCGCGCGGGCGATGCCGCGGTTCCACCACCTCGCGCAGGCGCCGGGCATCGTGGAGACCGAAGTCGTGCGCTTCCGCCACAAGAAGGGGCACTGGATCTATCTCGAGGGGACAGTGATCAACGCGACCGACGACCCCCGGGTGAAGGCGCTGGTGAACAACTTTCGCGAGGTGACGGGGCGGCTCGAGGCGGAGCGCGAACTGCGCCGGGCGAAGGACGCGGCCGAAGAGGCGCACCGGCTGCAGCAGCATTTTCTGACCAACCTCACCCACGAATTCAAAACGCCGCTCACGCTGATCCGGGGACCGCTGGTCGACCTGGTCGAGGGCCGCGTCGCCCTGGCGGATGCCGGCGCGGTGGTGGGGCGGGTGCTGCGCAACGTCGACCGATTGAGCGGACTGATCACGGAGCTGATGGACCTGTCCCGGCTCGACTCGGGAAGCTTCGCCATGCGCGTCAACCGGCACGACCTGGTGGAGTTCGTGGCGGCGGAGATCGATGCGCTCACGGCCGCGGCGGCGGCGAAGGACGTGCGGATCGACCTGTCGGCCCCGTCGCACTGCACGGTCTTTTTCGATCATACGAAACTGGAAAAGGTCGTGACCAATCTGTTGAGCAATGCCGTGCGCTACTCTCCGGAGGGAGGTGTAGTGACCGTATCGGTACGATTGCCGGATCCGATCCAGGGGGAGGAACCGGCCGAACGGGTGCGGGTGGAGGTATGCGACGATGGTCCGGGCATGGACGAAGCAACGCGGCGACGCGTGTTCGAGCGGTTTTTCCAAGCCGACACGAGTCTCGCGCGCAGCCATGAAGGCATGGGCATCGGCCTGGCGTTGGCCCGCGAGATGGTGGAGATGCATGGCGGATGCGTCGGGGTGAGCAGCGAACCCGGAAAGGGCAGTATCTTCTGGTTTGAGCTTCTGCTGGGCTGCGAGCACTTCGACCCGGACGACATCGATACGGCGGCGGGGGCCGAGCCGCGGCCGCACACGGTGGGCGGCACGGTGGCCACGGCCAAACCGGTGGGACTGGTGGAGTTCGCCGCGCATCGACCGCGCCTGCTCCTGGTCGAGGACAACGAGGACATGCGCGCCTACCTGCGGATGAATCTTGATCCCTACTATATGGTGAGCGAGGCGGTGGACGGTCTGGAGGCGTGGGAGGGCCTGGAGGTGCATGCGCCGGAGATCATCGTTTCCGACGTGATGATGCCGCACGTGGACGGGCTCGAATTGTGCCGGCGGCTGAAGGCGACGCCCCGCTGGCGTGAGGTGCCAGTGCTGCTGCTGTCGGCCAAGGGATCCGTTGACCACCGCGTCGAGGGCTTGAAGGCCGGGGCGGACGATTACATGGCCAAACCGTTTTCGGTGGCGGAGCTGCTGCAGCGGCTGCGCTCGCGGGTGCCGTGGGGGCTGGAGGCGGAGGTCAATGGCAGTGGCTGGCGCGAGGCGCTGGAGGATTGCATCGAGGCGCACCTCGCCGAGGCGGACTTTGACGTCGCCGCGTTGGCGGGGCGGCTGGGCCACAGTCCGCGGCAACTGCGCCGGCGCGTGCGCGAGCATTACGGACGCTCCCCGGCGGAGTTGATTCTGCGCCGGCGTCTTGAGCGGGGGCGGGAGTTGCTCGCGACCGGTCGCTACGCCACCCGGGCGGAGGTGGCTCACGCGGTGGGCCTTTCCCCCGGCTACTTTTCGCGACGCTACCGCCGTGCTTTTCCGGAACCGATATGGGACGACGGGAGCGGGATTTGAATCAAACCGCCGAACCGGGGGGGGCGGGGCACGGACCGGACCCGGCGTTGGGGCGAGCGACGGGCGAAAGGTTCCGAACAAGGCGAAGACCTCGATCCATTGTATTCTGCACGGAACTACAGGCGAAACCCGCAGTAGGGGGTTAAAGGGGCTGGGGTGTTTCTCCCGAACGCCCGCCGGATTAAACCTAAAGTCCGGTTGCCACTTGCTAACCGACGACCGCCGGGTAACTTAACCGGCATTACCCCTGACTGGCCGCGGGGGCGAGAGACCTCCCTTGATGCATGGCATTCTGCAACCGCGGATCGCCCCGGCGACGGTGCGAGCACGACTTTCCGCCCTCCGGCTACTCTGCCTCGGCGTCAGCTCGACCGTGGCCACCCGCGGCGCGGCGACTCCCCATTTCGACCACGGGAGGGGCGCATGCCGCTTCTAGCCTTCGTCCTGCCTCGCGCGTTTCACCGCCTGCGCCTGCGCCAGCGCCACAGCTGTTGTACCGCGGCACTGCTGGGGGTGCTGTTGTGCTTCTCCGGCAGGGGGGCCCAAGGGCAGGACGCTCCGACCCGCGAATACAACATCAAGGCGGTTTTCCTGCATCATTTCACTCACTTCGTCGAATGGCCTCCCGCGCCGGCGGCGGCGGCGGAGGCGGGGGCTTTTGTGGTCGGGGTGCTGGGCGATGATCCGTTCAACGGCGCCCTCGAGGAAGTGACGCGCGGGGAGAAAGTGCGTGACCGCCCGATCGAGGTCCGCCGCTTTGGCATCGAGGACGAGTTCACGCAATGCGACCTCCTGTTTGTGGCGCGGTCCGAGGAACCGCGGATGGATGACATCATCGCCCGCGTTCGCGACCGCCCGATCCTCACGCTCGGCGATACCGAGGACTTCGCGAGCCGCGGCGGGATGGTGGGTTTCGTCACCCGGGAGAACCGGGTGCGCCTGCAGATCAACCTCGGGGCGGCCCGGGCCGCCGGCTTCTCCATCAGTTCCAACCTGCTGCGCGCCGCCACGATTGTGGACAGCGCCGGCATCGACGACCAATGAGTGCCGCCCACACCACGATCCAACGCCGTCTGATGCAGATGCTGTTGCTGATCAGTGTGGTGGTCGCGCTGCTCACCGGCGGCACCCTGATCGTGCACGACGCGATCACGTTTCGCCGCCAGGCGGCGGGCGAAATCGCCTCGATCGGCAAGCTCATCGCGGCCAACAGCACCGCAGCCCTCGCCTTTGACAATGCCGGCGACGCGGCGGAAGTGCTGGCCACCGTGGCAGCCGATTCGCGCATCCTGGCCGCGGGGCTTTACGAGCGGGACGGAAGCCTGTTTGCGCACTTCGAGGTCGACGATGGTCAGCCGGCGCTCCCTCCAGCACCCGGCGCCGACGGCGCGCGTTTTTCCCCGCCTCACCTGGTGAGCGTGCAGCCGGTGCTTCTGGCGGAGGAACGCATCGGCACCCTTTACCTGCGGGCCAACCTGGCGCCGGTTTACGGGCGCTTGTTCTGGTATGGCAGCCTGGTGGCCTGCGTGGTCGTGCTGGCGTTGGGCGTCGCCTACGTGGTCTCGCGCGCGCTGCAGCGGCAGATTTCGGAGCCGGTTGTCGAGCTGGTGCGCACAGCGCGCGAAGTGCGGCAGCGGGGCGACTTCGGGGTGCGGGCGGTCAAGCAGCGCGACGACGAACTCGGTGAACTCACCGACGCCTTCAACCATATGCTGGCCGACCTGGCGGAGCGCGATCAGACCCTGCGCGAAAACGAAGCCAAGATCACCGAACTGAACGCCGAACTCGAGGCCCGGGTCGTGCGCCGCACCGCCGAACTCACGGCGGTGAACCAGGAGCTGGAGGCGTTCTCGTATTCAGTTTCTCATGACCTACGGGCGCCGCTCCGTCACATCGACGGCTTCACGCAGATGCTCAAGAAGCGCGTCGAGAGTACGATCGACGACACCTCTCGCCGTTACCTCAACACGATCATGGCCTCGGCCCAGCGGCTGGGCGTGCTCATCGATGAACTGCTGGTGTTCTCGCGCATGGGCCGGGTGGAAATGCAGCGCCTCACGGTCGACAACGCCGGGCTCGTCGAGACCGTGCGGCGCGAACTGGAGCACGACATCAACGGCCGCGACATCGTCTGGTCGATCGACGACCTGCCGGCGGTGGCGGGCGATCCCACCATGCTCCGCCAAGTGTGGCAGAACCTCCTCGGCAATGCCGTCAAATACACGCGCCACCGTCCGCGGGCGGAGATCACCGTGTCGCACCGCGTCGATCCCGAAAAGGGCGACGTCTTCCTCGTGCGGGACAACGGCGCGGGCTTCGAGATGCAGTATGCGCACAAGCTTTTCGGCGTGTTTCAGCGCCTGCATCGCGATGCCGAGTTCGAGGGCACCGGCATCGGACTCGCCAACGTGCGGCGCATGATCCAGCGGCATCATGGCAGCGTGGGCGCCGAAGGCATCCCGGGGGAGGGCGCGACCTTCTGGTTCAGCCTGCCGCGCCCCCGGCCCGATCCCTGAGCAGGCGCGGGCCGCTCCACCCCTCCTTCCGAACCGAACCATCCCATGAACGAAATTAAAAGCATCCTTCTGGCCGAGGACAACGAGCAGGACGTCGAACTCACGCTCAGCGCCCTCGCCGAAAACAACATTGTCAACGACGTCGTGGTGGCCTGCGACGGCGCCGAGGCCCTCGATTATCTTTACAGCCGTGGTCGCTTCGCCATGCGCGCGGCCGGCTACCCGGCCGTGGTACTGCTCGACCTCAAGATGCCCAAGGTCGACGGCATCGAGGTGCTGCGCACCATCAAATCCGACCCCGAGCTGCGCTCGATTCCCGTCGTCATGCTCACGTCCTCCCGGGAGGAGATGGATCTCGTGCGCACCTACGAGCTGGGTGTGAACGCCTACGTCGTTAAGCCGGTCGACTTCCAGTCCTTCATCCAGGCGGTGCAGCAGCTCGGCATCTTCTGGACCGTGCACAATCAACCCCCGCCCGGCTGCGTGCAGCGCCGCCCGGCCAACCCGCCCCCCGGCCCATGAACACCGTTGCTTCCACCCTCACGGGACCACTGCGGGTTCTGCACATCGAGGACAATCCGGTCGACGCCGAACTCATCGAGGCGCTGCTGGCCGACGCCTGGCCCGACTGCGTCATCCATCGCGTCGAAACGCGGGAGGAGTTTCAGGCCGCGCTCGCTCGCGGAGAGTTCGACCTCGTGTTGTCGGATTTTTCCATGCCTTCCTTCGACGGTTTCACCGCCCTGCGGCTGCTGACCGAACAGGGCGTCCGCAAGCCCTTCCTGTTTCTCTCCGGCACGATCGGTGAGGACAACGCTGTCGAGGCGCTCAAACGCGGGGCCACCGATTACGTCATCAAGGACCGGCCGGCGCGATTGGTTCCGGCCATCGAACGGGCGCTCAAGCAGCACCGTCAGCAGGAGCGTCAACGCGTCGCCGAACAGAAGCTCCGCCAACAGGCCGAACTCCTCGACAAAGCGCGCGAAGCCATCTGCGTCAGCGATCTCGAGGGTCGCGTCTCCTACTTCAACGACAGCGCACGGCGATTCCTGAACGATGCGGAGGAGCTGGTTGAAGGATGGAATCTCCACCAGCACTTTGCGCGCAGCCAGGCCGCGATCCTGGCGGAAGCCGTGGCGCATCTGCGCGAGCACGGCGCCTGGGACGGTGAGTTTCAGTTCGAGCACAAGACACTGGGCCTGCGCTGGCTCGATCACCGCTGGACTCTCATGCGCTCCGAGTCGGGCCAGCCCGAGTCGATCCTGCACATCATCGCCGATGTCACCGAACAGCGGGAACTCGAGTCCCAGTTGCTGCGGGCGCAGCGCATGGAGGGCATCGGCACCCTCGCCGGGGGCGTGGCGCACGACCTCAACAACATCCTGTCGCCGATTCTCATGGCGACCAGCTACCTGCAGACGGAGTGCCGCGACGCCGAGACGCGGCGCATGCTGCAGGTGATTGAGACAAGCACGCGTCACGGCGCCGATCTGGTCAAACAGGTCCTCGCCTTTGCCCGGGGCGATGACGGTGAACGCATCGAGATCCAGCCCCACATCGCCATTCGCGACGTGACCACCCTGCTGAAGGAAACCGTGCCGCGCTCGATCCGCATCGAGACCCACTGCGCCAAGGGCCTGTGGAACATCTACGCCAATCCCACCCACTTCGGCCAGGTGCTGCTCAATCTCGGCACCAACGCCCGCGACGCGATGCCCAACGGCGGTGAACTGCGCTTTACCGCGGAAAACTGCCCACTCGACGAAGACGCCGTGCGCGCCCACCCGGGAGCCAAGCCCGGCGCCTACGTCCGCGTGGTCGTCGCCGACACCGGCTCGGGCATACCGCCGGAAGTGATGACCCGCATCTTTGATCCGTTCTTCACCACCAAACGCATCGGCAAAGGCACTGGCCTCGGCCTCTCCACGGTCCTCGGCATCGTGAAGGGGCTGGGTGGATTTGTCGATGTGCAGAGCACGGTCGGGCAGGGCACGCAGTTCTGCATTCTGCTGCCCGCCCGCCCGCGTTCGCGGCCGACGACGGACCAACCCGAGCAGAAGCCGGCGCTGCCCCGCGGAAACGGCGAACTCGTGCTCATCATCGACGACGAGCTGGGCGTGCGCAACGCCACCGAATCGTTTCTGAAAATGGTGAACTACCGGGTCCTCACGGCCTGCGACGGCGAGGAGGGGCTCGCGCTGTTTCAGCAGCATGCCGACGACATCCAGCTCGTGATCACCGACATGATGATGCCCCGTCGGCAGGGATGGGAACTCGTTGCCGACATCCGTCGTACGCATCCGAAGCTGCCGATCATCGCGATGACGGGCGCCGACCTGGCAGGCGTGCGAATCGACCCGGATCGGGACGCGGTGTTGGTCGTGCAAAAGCCGATCTCGGGCCACGACATCACCCGGGTCGTGCGTCAGGCGCTCGGGCAACCGGTGGGGAATTGAGGCCGGCGACTGCAGCCACCGGATCGCATCGTCCGCGCAGGCCAACAGCCTGCCGGCCGCGCCCGCGAGCGCAACGAAGTCGGCGCGGCCGCGGTATCCGGTCTTCTTGCAGATCTGCCGCAGCAGCAGTGTGAGCAGCAGGCTGTAGGCAAAACCGTGCACAAAGCCGCCGACCATGATGGTCGGGGCCCGGTTCATCCCGCACTCCGTGGCGCGCCGGTCTGATTTAACCATAACCGGCTCGGGACGGAAGCCGCGGCGTTGTCCCGATTTTTCGGACTGGAGCCTCCGGAGATGAAGCGTCTTGCTCGGTCCCCTATGCCCCTTTTTCAGCCTTGGATGCGGGTCGCGCTGGTCGCGACGTTATGTTGGTGTGGCTCAGCCGCGGCGGCCGAGGAGGCCGTGTCGCCGCCGGTGGCGCCATGGTTTCAGGAAAACGCCGCCTGGGTCTCGCAGGCCGTCGAAGATGTCGCGGAGGCCCTGGTGTACGTCGGTGCCGCAGGGGCGCCGCAGTTGCGCAGCCACGGGGACCGCGGCGACAACATCGTGCGTCTGACCTACCGACTGCCCGAAGGAGCGGAAGGGCGGGCGCTCCTGATGATGCAGGCGCGTTACCCGGTGCCCCTCACCGGCGAGCCTGGCCAGTGGATCCAGCTGGAGGCACGGGTGCGCGGCGCACGCTACGACGAGGCCAACAACAAGACCGCCAACGCCATGATCCTCGATGTCGTCATCGACGGCGAACGCGTGATGCACAACCGGATCTTCGAGCAGGAGGACGCTGAATCGGAATACGAATGGGAAAACGGCGAGGGCCCCACCACCTTGCTGGTCGAGATGCCCGGTTTCGCCCTGGCCTCCTTCGAGGTGCGCCGGGCCGATTTCGAACAGGTGCAGCTGCCGGCCGAGTCGGGCGGTGAGACCAATCTCGACGAGCTCATCGACTTCGTCGCGCTGGGGCGCGAAAGCTTCGCCAGCGTCGGTTGCATCGAATGCCACGCCCTCGCCGCGGACGACACGGCGGTGAAGACCGGCCCCAATCTCTGGGGACTGTTCCGTCACTACCCGCGCGATCGCGAAATCGCCGATCCGGAAGGACACCGCTTCAACGTCACGGTCAACGAGAGCTACCTGCACAACTCCGTGCGCGACCCACACTCGGAGCGTGCCATCGCGGAGAAGGCCCCCGCCATCGTGCCGGTGGGCGAACCCTTTCTCCCGGTGATGCCGCCCTATACCGCCGAGGTCGTGACCGATCAGCAGATCGACGCCATCGGCGCCTATCTGAAAACCCTCAATCCGCCGCACCAGCAGGGCCCGGTGCAGGTGTGGCTCACGGAGGCCGGACCGCAAAACTACGATCCGATGCAGGATCGCTTCTTGCTCCTCGTCGACGACCGGGTCCGCGTGCAGCGCGGACCGATGGCCGGCGTCTCGGGCCGTGCGCTTCACGTCGGCCAGCCCAACGGCTTGCACTACAGCTTCGATCCCCGGGTGCTCGGCATCGCCAAGCTTTGGCAGGGCGGTTTCCTCAACATGAGCGGTGAGTGGCGCAACCGCGGCGGCGGCGGTCTGAAGCCAGGTTTCGAGAGCCGCGAGATCACGCTCGGCGAAGGCGGCACGCTCATCGCGCCGCTGCACGCCTCGGGCGCGCCGGTGGACTTCTCCTTCAAGGAAGCGGTCTTCCGCGATAGCGAAGCCCGCCTGGCCTCGGCCTACAGCGAAACCGATCCACTCGCGCGTCTTGCCGAAGAGGATGCCGCGTTTCTGGGTTACTCGCGTGATTCGCGCGAGCCGCTGGCGTCACCGGTTTTTCGATACCGGGTGGGCCGCAACCAGATCACGTTTTCCGCCGCGCTCGGCGGCGACGGGGCGGCGACCTTCACGTTGGGCGGCGACTGGCCGGAGGCCCAGGCCTTTCGCCTCGACGCATCCGTGCTGGGGGACCTCGAGGTCTCGGCGGGCACGGTGGCCGACGGGGTCTGGACCCTGCCGGCGGGTGTCGCCCTGCCGGTCACGGCCCGCGCGCGCATTGCCGTGATGAACCAGCCGTGGCGGCCCGCGCCGAGCGGGTTCAACGGCCGCGTCCAGCCGCTGGTGATCGAAGCCGCCACCGCGCAATTGCCGGATGGGTACACCGTGGAGGACTACATCGCTCCGCTCGACAACTACGGTCGCGACCTGTTGTTCGAGGCCCTCGGCGTGGCGGTTGCGCCCGACGGCACGATCGTGGTCGCTTCGCGTACCGCCGGCATCTGGCGCATCGTGGACGGCGAGTGGCGCCAGTTTGCCGAGGGGCTGTTCGATAGTCTCGGCGTGGTGGTCGAGGACGAGTCCGGCCTTGTCGTCGTCGCCGGTCACAAGAGCGGCCTGTCCCGCATCAGCGATACCAACGGCGACGGACTGGCTGATCGCTACGAGGTGCTCACCGACGCGTTCAGTTACCACAGCAACTACCACTCCTATGTGCACGGTCCGGTGCGCGATCCCGCCACGGGCGACTACTTCATCACGCTCAACCTCGCCCACAACAACGACGGCGGCTACTTCAATGCCGGCGGCGAATACATGGGCACCGCCGGCGGCTTCCGCGGCTGGGCGGCGCGGGTGCCGGCGGGCGGCGGTTTCGAGCCCTGGGCGGATGGCCTGCGCAGTCCGGCCGGCCTCGGTTTTGCCCCCGACGGTCGGCTGTGGTATGCGGACAACCAAGGCGAGTACATGGCCACTTCGAAGATCTTCGTGCTGCGCCAAGGCGGCTTCTACGGGCACCCTGCGGCGCTCATCGACCGGCCCGGCCAGACGCCGGAGTCGCCCGGGATCGCCTGGGACGCGGTGAAGCACACCAAGGAACTTCCGGTCGTGCTCCTGCCGCAGGTGAAGCTGGCCAACTCCCCCGGCAATCCGGCCTGGGATACGACCGGCGGGCGCTTCGGGCCATTCGGCGGCGATATGTTCATTGGCGACCAGACGCAATCCGTGCTTATGCGGGTAACCACCGAAGCGGTGGGCGGCGTGGAACAAGGCGTCGCCATCCCCTTTGCCCGGGAGTTGGAGTCGGGCATCATGCGTCCGGTCTTCCTGCCCGACGGCAGTCTCCTGCTCGGTCAGACCGGTCGCGGCTGGCAGGCGCGCGGCGGCCGCGTCTCGAGCCTGCAACGGATCCGTTGGGACGGCACGACGATCGCCCCGGCGATTCGGCGGATGGAGGCGACCAGCACGGGCTTCGAGGTGAAACTCACCCGGCCCCTGCCGGCCTCGCTGACTCCGGCCGAGGTGGCGACGGCGCTCTCGCTCGTGTCCTGGACCTACCGCGACGCACCCGCCTACGGATCGGACGAACTCGCCACCCGCACCGAGGCGGTGACTCGACTCGTGCTCAATCCCGCCCGCGATGCGCTCACGCTCACGCTCGGCACCACCCTGCAGCCGCAGGTACACGAAATGCAGACCGCCCGCGTGTATCACCTCGAGTTGGACGGCGCGGCGCTGTGGGGCGAGGGGGCGGCGACCGAGCCGGGCTTGGAGGCCTATTACACCTTGTATCGGTTTGCGCCGACGACCGCGGATGCCGCGGCCTCGGCGCATTTCGACACGCGCACCGCCGGCTGGCGCGACCTGTTTGCGGCGGACCTGGGCGATGCCGAGGCACCGCGCGGGGTTTGGTCGGTGTCGGCCGAAGGCGGACTCTCGGCGACCAAGGATCGTATTCTCTGGACCCGCGAGGAGTATGCCGACTTCGACCTCGACCTCGAGTTCAAGACCGCGCCCGGTGCCAACAGCGGGGTGATCTTTCATGCGAGCGAGCCGGGCGATTGGGTGGCGAAGTCGGTGGAGCTGCAGCTTGCCGACGACTATGCGCCGGAGTGGGCCAACCACGAACCCACCTGGCAGTGCGGGGCGCTGTTCGGCCACCTGCCGGCGGCGCGCCGGGCCGTGCGACCGCCCGGCGAGTGGAATCGCCTGAGCCTGAGCGTGCGGGGTTCGCACGTGCGGGCGGTGCTCAATGAGCAGGCCATCATCGATGCCGATCTCGATCTTTGGACCTCGGCCACGACCAACCCCGACGGTTCGGCCATCCCGCCCTGGATGAGCACGCCCTATGCCGATTTGCCGCGTCACGGGAAACTCGGCCTGCAGGGCAAGCACGGCGACGCCCAGGTTTGGTTTCGCCACGTCAGGGTGCGCGAGATTCATTGAAGCCCAGGTTTCGCCGACGGGGCCGGTCACGCCCCGGTGACAGCGGCCGCGCGGTGCATTTCAGGTTAGCCTGCGGACGGGCGGCCGCCATAGTTCGCGGATTCCTCCGCCTGCATGAAGCGTTTCACGGCAGCCTTTTTTGCCCCGATCGACCGCGTTTTCAGCGACAGCTCCCACTTCGTGGGGCTGAAGGCGCGGCTGTTGGCGACGGTCGCGATGGTGGCGATGGTCCTGGCGCCGCTGAACATGATCAAGCTGTGGTGGATGGCGATGCCGCATGCGGAAATGCGCATCGCTTTCAGCACGATCATCCTTGGCGCGGCCGGGTTGGCGCTGCTGCTGTTGCGACGCGGGCGGCTGGATCTGGCAGCCGACCTCTTTGCGCTGTTGGTGGTGGTGCCGGCGCACGGCCTGCCGCTGCTGGCGCAATATTGGGGCATCGTGGACCAGCCCCTGGCGATGCTGCTGCAGGTGTTTGCCATCGACACGGTGCTGCTGTTGCTGGCCTTCGGTTTCTGCACGCGGGGAACGGCCTTGCTGGTGGCCGCGATCATTGGCGTCGGCCAGGTGTTGCTGCATTACGCGGTGGAGGCGGAGGGTGCCTTGGCGGGTTCGCTCGATTTTGCGGCCGATTCCCTGTTGCGCGAGGGGCTGGCTGCGTTGAGCCTGCTCTTCGGCATCGTCTTCACGATTCGGATCATGCTGGAAATGGCGCATCGTCGCGGAGAGGAGGCGCTGCGGGCGACGCAGGCTTTGAACGACGATCTCGAACGGCTGGTGGCGCGACGCACGCGCGACCTCGAACGCGCGATGGAGGAGGCGGCGGCAGCGGCGCGGGTGAAGAGTGATTTTCTGGCCAACATGAGCCACGAAATCCGCACGCCCCTGAATGGGATCGTGGCGACGGCCGATCTCATGCGGCAGCGGGCGGACGTGCCGGACATCGTCGCGGACGAGGTGCGGCTCATTGCCGACTCCGGGGAGCTGTTGCTCAAGCTCATCGACGACATCCTGGACTTCTCGAAGATCGAAGCGGGGCAGCTCGTGCTGGACGCTCACGACTTTGCCCTGGCGTCGACCGTGGCGGACTGCGTGGGACTCGTCGCCACGCGTGCCGCCACGGGCGGGGTGGGGCTCGATTGGGCGGTCTCGCCGGAACTCCCCGCGCGCTGTGTCGGGGACAGCTTCCGGTTGCGGCAGGTGCTGCTCAACCTGCTGGCCAACGCCGTCAAGTTCACCCGCAGCGGTGGGCAGGTGACGGTGCGGGTGTTGCCCGCCCCGACTCCGGCGCCGCGCGGGCGGCTGGCAGTCCGCTTCGAGGTGAGCGACACGGGCATCGGCATGGACGAGGCGACGCTCGGGCGCCTGTTTGAACGCTTCACCCAGGCTGATTCCTCGACCACCCGACTCTACGGCGGCACCGGCCTGGGCCTGGCCATCAGCGCGCGCCTGGTTGAGCGCATGGGCGGTAAGTTGACGGCGAAAAGCGTGGAAGGGAAAGGCTCCACCTTCAGTTTCACCCTGTCGCTCGACGAGGCGACGACGGATGGGGCGGTTCCCGTTCCGCCGAGCAAGGCGGCGCCCGAGAGCTTTGGTCTGCACGTGATGGTGGCGGAGGACAACCCGGTGAATCTGAAGATCATCAGTTCGCAGCTGAAGGCCCTTGGCTGCCGCTACTCGGTGGCCACCGATGGCGAGGCGGTGCTGGCGGCGCTGCAACGCGGGCCGCTGCCCGACCTGTTGTTGCTCGATTGTCACATGCCGCGGCTCGACGGCTGGGAAGTGGCGCGGCGGTTGCGCAGCTGGGTCGGTGACGAATCGGCCTTGAAGCGGGCGGCGTCGGAGTTGCCCATCGTGGCGCTCACCGCGGCGGCGCTGGCCGAGGAACGGGAGCGCTGTCTCGAGGCGGGCATGAATGATTTCCTGGCCAAGCCGGCCAAGCTCGGCGATCTGGAACGCGTGCTGCGGGCGAATCGTCCCGCTGCTGTTCGTCCGCGGGAATCCGGGGCGTGAAGGCGACGGGGGAGACGATTGCCCACCGGGAACTCAAACGGCTGGCGATCGCCTGGGCGCGGGCGCAGGGGTTTGTCATCGCCGCGGCGGAGGTGCGCGTGCCCAGGAGCGGCTACCGGGCCGATGTGGCGGCGATCGGCCGGGGCGCGGCGGCGAAGGGCGCGGTCTTCGAGTGCAAACAGGCGCGGGCGGATCTGTTGAAGGACGCGCACGACGACGCGGCGACGCGGCGGCAACTGGCCGGCCTGTTGAAGCGCCGGGCGAAGCTCGAGTCCCTCATCGGCCTGCATCGACCCGACCTGCGCCGAGGCGAGTCCTTGTTTCCTGAATACGACGCCTGGGACTTCGCCGGGCTCGAGCACAAGGCCTATCACGACCTGTTGGCGGAGATCGCGACCCTGCAGAGTCGGGTGCTGGCAGGCACGAAGTTTTCGAAGATGTTGCGCTACCGCAGTGCCGATTTTCTCTACCTCGTGGTCGAGGACGACATCTTCGCCGAGGCCGAGATTCCCGCCGGCTGGGGGCTGCTGGTGCGGAAGGGGGAGGACCTCGACCTGCGCCGCCCGCCCGCGGCGCTGGACGCCGGCGACGCGCAGCGCCGGGCGCTGCTGGAGGCGATCGCGCTCAAGGCGACGCGGAGGGAGGCCTGAAATTGGTGGTGGTGCCCGGGCGCGGTTTCGGCTTCGGCTGAGGCATGTCGCGTTTGGATCAGTGGCAAGGATATGGCTGTGTGCGTGTCGTGGGCAGTTTCGAGGAACTGGTCGCGGCGCCGTTCGCCGACGGGGTGAACGCTCTGTGCTGGGCGCGCGACCTGGCGGGCGATTTTGCGGAGGTGGCGGCGCAAGTGTTGGCGCTAGGCGGTGGTGATGGAATCACCACGCTCGACGAGGAGGATCTCATGGCCCTTACCCTGGGTCCCGGCGGGCGGCAGGCTCGAACGGAACTCGTGGCCGACCTGGAGCGGCTGACAAAGCGTGGGCTGCAGCCGTCGTTGGATTGTTTCAGCACGCTGGCTCGCGACGAGTCGGGCGGACCGGTGCGGACGGATGTTCAGCACTGGCATGTCGACGCGGCACCGGTGGTGGTCGACACCTACCTGTGCAGCTATACGACCGCGGCGAGCGAAGGGCTGCGCCCGGAGGATGCGCGTCTTTGTCCGGAGATACCGGAGATCCGGGCAGCGTTGCTGGGGCAATACGGCAGGGCGGACGACGCGGGATTTGCCAACTTCCTGCGCGAGCATTTCTACGACCTGCACTACGAAGCGGCGGCAGGCGCGGTGCCCTTCGACTTCGGCCTGGGCAACCTGTGGCGCATCGCGAATCGCTGTCCCGGCAGCCCTGTGCCGCCCTGTGTGCATCGGGCCCCGACTCCACCGGCGGGGGCGCCGCCGCGGCTGTTGTTGATCAGTTGAGAGGCGAAGCTTGACCCGGGAGCCGGGGCCGCATGGCGTCCGACGCGTCGTCGTGCCCCTTTCACCCCTCCCGCGATGAGCGTAACCATTGCCCTGGAAGAACTGCTGCGGCAGGCCCGTCGGCTGCGCTTTGATGAGGCGGAGCGGGAGGCCCGGTTTTGGCACGAGCGGGTGGATGCCCTCATCGTGCGTTCGCGCGTCATGATCGTCGCCGGGCTCGTCATGGTGGTTCTCAACGGCGTGATGGAGCTGCAGATTCTGGAGCGGATCACGGATCCGGATCGGGTGGCGTTTTATCACCACTCGTTGGGCATTCGCGCCGGCGTGCTGATGCCTGCCTGGCTGGCGATGCTGGTCTCGACCTTTCTGCCGGGTCACCGGCAACGGGCGGATCGGCTCAATGGGACGGCGACGGTGCTCGGGCTGGGTGCCTTGGTGCTGATCCGTTGGTTGTCCGCGCAGGTCGCGCCGGAACGTCCGGTGGTCGGGCCAATGGTGGGAGACCTGGCGCTGGTGTCGGTGCTGTCGGTGATGACCCTGCCCATGACGTTTCGGCGGGTGGCGGTCTGGTTGAGCCTGTGGGCGGCGGCGGCGCTGGCTTTGTTTGCGGTCATTTTCTGGGCGGACCGGCAGCGGGAGCTGCTGATGATCCTGGTGGGGTTGGGCACGACAGTCGGGACTTCGTTGTTGTTTCTATGGCGGCGGGAGACCGACGATAGGGTGATTTTTGTGCAGCGCGAACACGTGGAATCGCTCAATGCGGAACTGGCGGCGCGCAACGCCGAGCTGACGACGCTGAACGAAGAAAAATCGGAGTTCATGGCGATCGCGGCGCATGACCTGCGCGCGCCGCTGGCCTCGGTGCGGGGCTTCGCCGAGCTGCTGCGGGACGGCCGGTTGCGCGACGAGGCGAAACGCCAGCGGGCGATCGAACAGATCGCGGAGCAGAGTGCGCGAATGTTGAAGCTAGTGAGCGACTACCTGGGCTCGCATGCGGCGGAGAGCGGGGCGCTGGACCTGCGTATTCAAAACATGGATGTGGCGGCGGCACTCGGTGCGGCGGTGGAGCGGCACGCGGCATCGGCGACCGCGAAAGCGCAGACCTTGAACGTGGAATCCGAGGCGGGACCGGCGGCGGTCGCGGCGGATGAGGCCGCGCTGGCGCAGGTGTTGGACAACTACCTGTCCAATGCGGTGAAGTTTTCGCCGCGCGGCGGAGCGATTCGACTGCGTTGGCAGGTGGCTGGCGATCGGGTGCGGCTGGAAGTGGCCGACCGTGGCCCGGGCATCGCGGCGGAGGAACAGGACCGGTTGTTTCGCAAATTCAGTCGGGCGAGCAGTCGGCCGACCGCCGGCGAGGACAGCCACGGGCTGGGGCTGGCGGTGGTGAAACGGCTGGTGCAGGCGATGCGGGGGACGGTGGGGTGCGATTCGACGCCGGGAACCGGGGCGGTGTTTTGGGTGGAATTGCCGGCGGCATGCGATCAGGTGTAACGGCCATGAGACCCGATTACTCCCGCCCGTCGCGTGTGGTCCTGATCGATGACGACGGTCCGTATCGCGCCTACGTGGCGGCGCTGGTGGACTCGGAGGCGGACCTCGAAGTCGCGGGCGAAGCGGGCGACGTCGAGACGGGACTGGCGGTGGTCGCCCGTGAACGATCCGATGTGCTGTTGCTCGACATCGAGATGCCGGGCCTGCGCGGGTCGGCGGCGGTGGCGCGGTTTTTGGCGGCGGTGCCGGACCTGAAGATCATCATGCTGACGGCTTTCGACGGCGACGAGGTGCTGCTGGAATCGATCCAGGCGGGCGCCTGCGGTTACCTGCTCAAGGGATCGTCGTCGGCCCAGGTGCTGGCGGCGGTGCGGGATGTGCTGGCCGGCGGGGCGCCGATGTCGCGGGGCATCGCCCGACGCGTATTGGAATTGTTGCGACAGCCGATGCCTGGTCCGGCAGTGACGACCGCGGCGCCGGAGCTGAAGGAGCTGACGGACCGGGAGCGGGATGTGATTGAGCTGGTCGCGCAGGGTTTGCTCGACAAGGAAATCGCCGACCGCCTCGGCGTGGCGGTCCCGACGGTGAAGAACCACCTGGCGAACATTTACGTGAAGTGGCGTGTGCGCTCGCGCACCGAAGCCGCGGTGAAATTGGTGCAGGGCCAGCAGCAGCAACAGCAGTAGGAGTGAGGATGGCCTCGAGCGGGCTTACGGTTCTCAGGGAGCCCTAGGCAGAGGCAAGGACGTGATAGGCGGAGGGACCGTTGGGGATGAGGCTCGCATCGACGTGTCGGTCAAAAGTGGCAAGACGACCGCCATGTTTTATCGCCAATCCCAGGAGGTAGAGACCGGTCAGATGCTTGGACAAGGGAAGCGCAGGGAAAGCGGTCTCGTCGGCCAAAGACAAATCATCCGTCCAAAAGATATGACCAGGCGCGTGGAGCAGACTTTGCAGGAGTGGCCGGGCGGCGGCCGGTGAACTGAGGCCGAACGGTGCCGCCGGGTGACCGAGGATGCGAAGCAGTCCGTTCTCCGTGATCGCGCAGGTTGCCCAACCGGCGGTTCGAAACGAGCGGAACGCGCGTTTGGCGGCGTCGTGATGAACGTGGGCACTGTCCACCAAGGCAATCAGCACGTTTACATCGAGGAGAGAAATCATTGGTCCTGGCTGCGGCCGGCGTGCTGAGCGTCCTCCGCGTCGATCTGGTCCTGGAGCGCGCGGATCGAGGCGGGGGTGACCGGAGGGAAGCCCGGACGCTTGCGGAGGACCAGCATCCCGAGTTCGTTTGCTTCAAAGATGTTCGGATCAGGATTGGGTGGCCCGGAATCGGGGCGAAGTTCGCGTCGCAACGCGCGTTCCATGATGGCCTTAAGGGTGGTGCGACGGCGTGCGGCGACCGTTTTGGCTTCGATCAATAAATCGGCCGGGAGGTCGAGGGTGGTTTTCATGCTGGCTATCAATATGGGAATACAGCAGCTGAGCAAGCTTGGCCGAATGGCTGGGGCGGCATCTCAATGCTCACTGAGCCTGTGATCCCAGCCAGACCCGGGTTCACCCCTGCGCGCTTCGGCGGCGGTGGATCGCGAGCACGAGCATGGCGAGGCCGGCCAGGAGGGCGTAGGTGGACGGTTCGGGGATCCGCCTACGCTTGGCAGCTCCGGCGGACAAGGCGGCGGCGAAATGCGGCCAAGAGCAGGAAACTGCCTCCGGTGATGAAGGCGTAGGTGGACGGTTCGGGGACGGCGGAGGCGGTGAGGCTGAGCACGCCGGTGGTGCCAAGGGCGCTGGTGTCCCAGGTATAGCCGCTGACGGTGGGGAGGCTGTAGGCGGCGAAGGTGCTGCTCAGGCTGGTGGCGTCGAACAGATCCCAGCTGGTGGCACTGCCGGGCAGGTAGTCGCCGTAAAACGAGATTTGCAGGGTACCGCCGAGGGTGAGTTCGCCGCCGACGTCGAGGGCGTCGTAGTCGGTGCCGCGGCTGGCGGAACCGCCGAGTTCCATTTCCAGGATGCCCAGGAGGGTGAGGTCTCCGTCGAGGCTAAGCAGTCCGGGGGAGTTGCCCGGTGCCAGGGTGCCGCCGGAGGCAATGGTGAGGCTGCCGGTGAAGGCGCCCGTGCCGGCGAGGGTGGCGCCGCTGGAGACGGTGACATCGCCGGTGCCGAAGGCGCTGCCGGAGCTGTTGCCGATGATGACGGTGCCGGCGCCGATCGTGGTGCCGCCGCTGTAGGTGTTGGCACCGGTGAGGGTGAGGGTGCCGGCGCCGGTCTTGGTGAGCGAGCCGGTGCCGGCGAGCACGCCGGCAAGGGTGGCGGCGCTGCCGTTGGTGTCGATGGTGGAGGCGTTGCTGAGGTTCATCGCCACGCTGGTGGTGAGGCCGGTGTCGCCGGCCTGTGGGGTGTTGGCGGCGATGACGGTGGCGAAGACGTCGGGCAGGGCGGTGACGTCGATGGCATTGGAGGCGGGCGCGGAGGCGACGCGGTCATCGCCGCCAACCTTGAGCGTGCCGCCGGCGAGGTTGAAGGTGCCGGAACCGTCGCCGACGGAAATGCCGCCGGCGCCGCCGACGATGAGCGTGCCGCCGGTGTTGAGGTTGATCGTGCCGGAGCTGCCGGACTGGGAGCCGAGGACGAGGTGGTCGGCGTTGGCGGTGCCGCCGCTGCCGACGGTGAGGGTGCCGGCGCCGCCGTATCCGACGCGCAGGGAGGACTGGGCGTAGAGGGTGGAGCCGGTGCCGGTGATGCTGACGGTGCCGGTGTCCGTGCCGTAGTAGGCCAGGGTGGTGGTGGTGCCGGAGCCGACGAGGGCGCCGTTGGCGAGGGTGAGGGAGCCGTCGCCGGCGGAGCCGACCTCGAAGTGATTGGGCGAAGTGATGACGGCATCCGCGCCGTCGGCGGTGACATCGGTGTGGAACTCGAGGTGGGTCGCGGCGGCGAGGGCGGCGCCCGTATTCACGGTTACGATACCGTTGCCCAGGTCGGAGGCGGTGTTCACGATGAGCGTGCCGGCGTTGACGGTGGTGCCGCCGGCGTAGGAGTTGGCGTTGGTGACGGTGAGTACGCCGCTGCCGGTCTTGGTGAACCCGCCACTGCCGGTGAGCGGGCCGTAGATGCCGCCGTTGTGTCCGTTGGTGTCGATGGTGGTGGTGCCGGTGAGGGTGGCGGGGACAAAGGAGGTGAAATCGGCGGCGTTGAGCCGCAGCGTGCCGCCGGACAGGTTGAGCGCTGCGGTGCCGGAGCCGGCCGCGATGCCGTTGGCGCCGCCGACCTGCAGGGTGCCGCCCGTTTCAAGGTTCAGTGTGCCGGTGCCCTGGGCCAGGGGGCCGAGGCTGAGCTGACCGACACTGAGGGTGCTGCCGGAGCCGATGGTCTGGACGCCGGTGTCGTTGTACCCGACGGCCAGGGTGCCGGTCACGGTGACGTCGGCGCCATCGGCCAGGGCGAACGTGCCGCCGTCGGCCACCGCGCTGCCGAGGGTGGACGTGCTGTCGCCGAGGGTGAGGGTGCCGGAACCCACTTTGGCCAGCGTGCCGGCGGTGGAGAGATCGGCGGAGAGCGCGACATCGTTGCCGTTGGTGTTGAACGTCGCACCGGCGGCGCCGAGGGCATTGAGGCGTGTGGAGATGTCCGTGCTGGAGCCGGTGGCCCAGCTGAGGGTGCCGCCGTTGACGGTGAGATTGCCCGTGCCGAGGCTGGCGAGTGAGTTGAACTCGAGGGTGCCGGCGGTGACGGTGGTGCCGCCCTCGAACGTGTTGTTGCCGGTGAGGGCAAGCGTGCTGGAGTTGCCCGCCACGACGAGGGCGCCGGACCCGGAGATCACCCCGCTGAAGGTGCTGGTCGCGAGGGAGTCGCCCACGGTGAGCGTGCCCGCGCCTAGGGTGACAGCGCCGGCCCCGTTGAGGGAAGAGACGGTGCCTGTGTGGTCGGCCAGATCAAAGCCGGCGCCGGAATTCACCACCACCGAGGTGGCCGAAGCGAAGGCGTTGTCGGTCGCCAACCGCAGGGTGCCGGCGTCGATCGTGATGATGGCACCGGGGGAAGTATTGGTGCCGGAAAGGACCAGGGTGCCGGTGCCTTGTTTGGTGAACGAGCCCGATCCGGTCAGGAGGGATTCGAAGCTCACGTCGTTGCCGTTGGTGTCGAAGGTGGCGCCGGAGGCGCCGAGGGCATTGAGGCGGGCGGAGACATCGGCGGTGGTTCCGTCGGCCCAGATGAGTCCGCCGCCGTTGAGGGTGACGTTGCCGGTTCCAAAATTCCCGAGTGCGGAAAACGAGACCAGGCCGGCGGAGACGGTCGTGCCGCCGGAGTAGGAGTTGGCGCCGGAAAGGGTGAGGGTGCCGCTGCCGGTTTTGGTGAGGGTGCCGGTGCCGTCGAGGGCGCCGGCGTAGGTGCCGGAGGAGGATTGGTTGAAGACGAGGGCGGCGTGATTGGTGATGTCGCCCTGCAGGGAGGTGGAGTCGCCGGTGAGGGTGCCGGCGGAAATTGTCGTGCCGCCGGAATAGGTGTTGGTTCCGGTGAGCGTGAGGGTGCCGCTGCCTGTCTTGTTGAGCGCGCCGGAGCCGTCGATGGCACCGGAAAATGTGGTGGAGGTGTTGGCTCCGCCGATCGTGAGGGTGTGGCTGCCGAGGTTGATCTGGCCGCTGCCGGTGATGGACCCGACGGCCGTGTCGGCGGTGGTGAGCGCAAGGGTGCCGCTGGCATTCACCGTGATCGCGTTGGTGGTGCTGAGCGCATCGGCGGCGCCGAGTTGGAGGGTGCCGGCGGCAATGGTGGTGTCACCGGCGTAGGAGTTGGTGCCGGAGAGGGTGAGGGAGCCGGTGCCGGTTTTGGTGAGGGAGCCGTTGCCGGAGAGGGAGCCGGAGTAGGTGCCGGAGGAGGATTGGTCGAAGACGAGAGCGGCGTCGTTGGTGATGTCTCCCTGCAGGGAAGAGGTGGAGCCGGTAAGCGTACCCGCGGAGACGGTGGTGCCGCCGGAGTGGGAGGTGGTGCCGTCGAGGGTGAGGTTGCCGGTGCCCTGTTTGATGAGGGTGCCGGTGCCGTCGATCGCGCCCGCATAGGTGCCGTCGCCGGATTGGTCGAAGACCACGGTGGCGTGGTTGGTGATGTCGCCCTGCAGGGAACTGGCGTCGCCGGTGAGCGTGCCGGCGGAAACGATGGTGCCACCGGAATAGTCGTTGGCGCCGGAAAGGGCGAGGGAGCCGGCACCGGTCTTGGTGAGGGAGCCGGCGCCGGAGAGGGCGCCGGCGAGCGTGCCGGTGAACCCGTTGGTATCGACGGTGGAGGTGCCGGTGAGCTCGGCCGGAACCGAGGTGTGGAAACCGTCGCCGGTCACGCGAAGCGTGCCGCCTGCCAGATTGAGCTGGGCAGTGCCGTTGTTGCTGTTGCGGATGCCACCGGCGCCGATCTCGAGCGTGCCGCCGGCGTTGAGATTCAAGGTGCCCGAGGCGCCTTCATCGTAGGGCAACCAGAGGATGCCGTCGTTGTCGACGGTGACCGTGCCACCGGAGCCAATGGTGACGGAGCCGGTCCCCAGCAGACCGACGATGAGGTTGTTGGCGGAGGTGAGGTGGGAGCCGGTGCCGGTCACCGTGAGCGAGCCGGTGCGACCGGAATTGTAGCTGAGGATGACGTAGCCCGACGCGCCGGTGCCGACCTGTCCGCCGTCGGTGATGGCGACGCTGCCGTCACCACTGACGCCGATGTGGAGATTACCCGTGCCGTCCAAGGCACCGGAGCCGTCAATGGTGAGCGTGCCGCCGTCGACCGTGGTGTCGCCGGTGAAGGAGTTGGCGCCGGTGAGGGTAAGGGTGCCGGCGCCAGATTTGGCGAGCCCGCCGCTCCCGGAGAGCGTGCCGTTGAGGGTCGCGTTGAAGCTGTTGGTGTCGACGGTGGAGGTGGTGTCGGCGGTCAGGGTGAAGGGTGCCGAGCTCGTGAGGTCGGAGCCGATGACCTGGATCGTGCCGCCGCCGAGGTTGAAGGTGCCGGAGCCGGTGCCGATTGCGATGCCGCCGGTTCCGCCGACCTGGAGGGTGCCGCCGTCGTTGAGGTTGAAGGTGGACGTGCCGCCGGTGGTGGCGATGGAGAAGATGGCATCGGTCTTGATCGTGCCGCCGTTGGACACGGTGGCCGTGGCGTCGCCCGCGTAGCCAACGTAGAGATTTCCAATGGCCTCGAGCAGGGCGTCGATCCCGGAGACGGTGAGGGTGCTGCTGGAGCCAGCGACGTCGGCGAGGCTGAAGGTGGTGCCGGTGCGGAGGGTTGCACCGGCGCCGATGGAGGTGAGGGTATCGGCGCCGGAGGCGGTGCCGAACCAGACGTGGGTGTCGCCATCGAGCACGGCGCCCGTGCCGGTGACGGTGACGGTGCGGTCGGTGTTGAACTCGAGGTCGCCGGTGGCGTTGAGCGTGCCGCCGGCGTTGACCGTGATGTCGCCCGATCCCAGTGGCGCGGCGTCGGCGACGAGCAGGGTGCCGCCGTCGATGGAGGTGCCACCGGCGTGGATGTTGGTCGCGGCGAGGGTGAGGGTGCCGGCGCCGGCTTTGGTGAGGGCACCGTCGCCGGAGAGGACGCCGGAGAGGGTGGCGTTGAAGCCGTTGGTATCGACGGTGGAGTCGGTGGCGGTGACCAGGGTCATCGGCACCGACGTGGTGAGGTCGCTGCCTGCCACCTGCAGCGTGCCGCCGGCGAGGTTGAAGGCGGTGGTGCCGCTGCCAGTGAAGATGGCGTTGGTGCCGCCGGAAACGGCGAGGGTGCCGCCGGGGTTGAGGTTGATCTCGGCGGAGCCGCCGAACTGGGAGGCCAGGTCGAGGGTATGGGTGGAGACCGTGCCGCCGGAGCCGAGGTTGACCGTGGCGTCCCCGAGATAACCCACATAGAGGACGGTGCCGGCCGTCGCTGAGGAGTCGGTGCCGGTGACGTTGAGGGTGTGGGTGGAACTGGAGGAGTCGGCGAGGCTGATGCTGGTGGCGGCCGACAGGGTGCCGCCGTCGGTGACGTCGATCGTCGTCGTGGTGGCGGAGGCGCGGTTGAACCACAGGTAACCCTCGCCGATCAGGCTGGAGCCGGCGCCATCGATGGTGATCGTGCGGCTGAGGGAGTCGCTGAAATCGGAGGCCACCGTGAGAGAGCCGTTGGTGATGTTGACATTGCCGGTGCCGAGGTTGCCGACGTCCGTGATCGCGAGGGTGCCGGCGTTGACCGTGGTGGTGCCGGAGTAGGTGTTGGTGCCGCCGAGGGTGAGGGTGCCGTCGCCCGCTTTCTCGAGACCGTCATCGCCGGATATGACGGTCCCGAGGGTGCCGGTGGCACCGGAGGCGACGGTGATGGTGAACGGAGCAGTGTCGCTGAGCAAAGAGTCACCGGAGAGGGTGACGTCGCCGAGGTTGAAGGTGAGGCCGCCCACGGTCTGGGTGCCGGAGATCGTCACGGTGTAGGCGCCGGTGGCGTTGGTGCCGGCGGAGAACACGGCGGTGTCGCCCGCCTGCCACGCTGCGGTGCTGCCGGTGCCGTCGGAGGCGGCGTTCCAGCGGGCGCTGCCAGCGTCCCAGGTGCCGGTGGCAATGGTGCTGGCGCTGGAACCCGAGGTGGAGCCGTTGGTATCCCAAAATACCGATTGAGCCGCGGCGCTGGCCGAGAGGACGACAAAGGCGCCCAGCAGACGGACGGCAGAGGGGCGCGAACCTGGGAAGGCGGCGGTTTGTTGCATCGGTGAGGGGTCGGTTGCGACGGGGAGTCGTGGGAGGAAGTCGCAGTGAAGCGGTGGGACGACGACTTGTCTTTGGGCGTAGTTCCAAAGCACCAGACCGGCGCGGGCCCACCGTGGCAGGGGGAACCGGTTTGGCGGCGTCGCCGGGGTCGTCTCGCCCGCCAAACGCGGGGCGAGTATAACGGCATGCCGCGCGCGGGAAAATACTCACCCGTGAGTAGGACGTTTGGGGGCGTCCGGGTGGGTACGTCTCAACGGCCGGTCGCGCGGTTGAGCGTGATCACGGTGAGGGCGTGGCGGTTCTCGACGTCGAGTTTGCGCAGGATGTTGGCCACGTGTTTTTGGACCGTGAAAAGACTGATGCCGAGGATGGTGGCGATCTCGCGGTTTTGTTTGCCGGCGGTGATCCAGTAGAGGATGTCGGACTCGCGGGGAGTCAGGGCGTGGTCGGCGAGTTCTGGGGAGGGGACGTCGACCACGGCCCAGGGATCGGCATGACGTTGCCAGGCGAGGCGGAAGTGCGGAGCGAAGGCGTCGAGCAGGGCGCAGTCACGCTGGGTGAAGTCGCGTCGTGAGCGGTTGAAGGCGACGCCGGCCACCGTGTCGCCGTCGACCACGATGGGTAAAGCGAGGCCATGGCGCAGACGCAGTCGGCTGAGGCAGATGCGGTAGTGCTCGCTTGCGAGAAAGGTCGCCGGAGCAACCACGTCGGAGATGCGGCGGGCCACGGTTTCGCCGGTGCGTTCGTAGTGCGCGACGAGCGCATAGTCGGAAGGGTGGGCGACGTAGTGGGCAATCTCCGCCGGGGTGAAGGGATTGAACGGCGCCATGCGTTCCAGAAGCCGCTGGCGGCGGCGGTCGAGGACATGAATGACGCAAAGGTCGGCGCGGATGAGACGGCCGAGTCCCGCGATGACGGCGGAAACGAAGTCCGCGTGGTTTTGCGCGGCATTCATTTCGTAGATGGCGTCGAACAGAGGGCGGGGCAGGAACCGGTTCATCCGGGCGGGGAAGCGGAGGCGGGCGGGGTCGAGCAAGATGCGGCGCAACCGAGGGTCGGCGCAAGCCTGTCGAAGCCGCGCCATGACCGCATTTGAGTTCGCCAGGCTCGAGACTCGCCGCCATGGAATGTGCTGCATGAGCGTGAAGATTGTGCGCCTGGGCAGTCCGCGAACGATCAACGAGGGCCTGCGGATCGGCACGGTGCGGCGCCCGCCGCGCGGGGTGCCGAAGCATGAGTTTGCGTCCCGCGATTTCTATGACGTGTGGTTTCCCAACCTGGCGCCGAGTCTGGAGACGATGAAGCTCGGGTTGGCGGCGAAATCGGACCAGGACTGGGCGGCGTTCGCGCGCAAGTACCGGGCGGAAATGAGGCGTCCTGAGGCGCAGCACGCCATCGCGCTGCTGGCGGGACTGTCGCACGGCGCGAACTTCGCGGTGGGATGCTACTGCGAAGACGCTTCGCGCTGCCACCGCTCCTTGTTGCGCGAACTACTGGTGGAAGCGGGGGCCAGGGTGGACTGAGGCCGGGCGGTCTGGCCGGGGGATGGCTTCAGGTAGCGAACCGACGCCGACGGATCCAGAGCGTGCCGCCCAGAATCAAGGCACCGGCGATGGTCGCGTAGGTGGACGGTTCGGGCACGGCCGAGGCGGTGAGCGCCGCGGTGGAGATATTGCCCCCACTCGAAACGGCGAAATCGAAGCTGTTGTCGATGATGACCGGTGCTTCGACCTGGAAATCGACGACGTTCCCGAAGTCGCCGGTGTAGGAATAGAACACGTCGAGGCTGGAGGGCTGTCCGCCCGAGTTGAAGGAGGCACTGAAAACGGGAGCCCCGGCCGTGGCGCCGGAATAGGCAAACGAAGTACCCTCGGTGAGGTCGTAGGCACTGAAGTCGCCGATGGCGATGAAGTCATCGAGCGTAGAGCTTTCGCCCGTACCGGAAACGTCGAGTTCGACGGTAACGGATTGCCCCGTCAGATCACCGCTGGTGAAGGTGCCCGAGTAGAGGAGGGTGGTTTGGGCGAAGGCGGCGGTGGCGCCGTGGGTGAGCAGGAGAAGCGCGAGGAAACGTTGCATGGGAATGGGGGGACAGCAGATGTGGCAGCGAGGGGGGAGGGGAGGGCTTTGTTCAGGCTGAGGTCGGCACGGCCCGTCACAAGCCGACGGCCTACCGGGCCGCGGCGGTACCGGGCACCGGGGATCGGACCGCAGGGGGATCAGGCGGAAACCGGGTGGAGCGGGGTGCCTCGACGCGAAGCGAGGCGATATCCGAGTTACGAATACGCGGTTCCCGTCGTCGACCCTGCCGCTTTTCGTGGCCCCCGCCCGCTGAAGTCCCGTGAAGTCGGGATGAAGGATGGTTCCCCCGCTGGGAATCGAACCCAGATTAACGGTTTAGGAAACC
>CBFGUO010000023.1:0-85627 GCA_965652375.1 uncultured Opitutus sp. | reverse complement strand
CGCGACAGCCCTCACCGCCTCTCCCGGACTCCATACCGCATCACCCGCGAAGTATTCCTAACCTGGATACATCGGCCCAAGCCCATGTTTGTGATACGGCCTAACCTGGATATTTCACACTCCGATTGAAAACCGTCCACACTGTGCAATGTAGGGCTGCCGCTTGCCGGCATGCCGCACCTGCCTCCCAGCCCGCCGTCAGCCTGCGGCACGCCGGCAAGCGGCGGCCCTACCGCGTGAAATATCCGGCCTAAATGGTGAGTCACGTTTCCGGAATGAGGCCTGTCTCCTTGTTCGTAATACGAACATTCGATCGCCCTCGCTCGGTCGGCGGTCACGGGCGGCCACGATGAATGCGTGGATTTCAACCGGCCACGAACAGCCACAGCAGGCCCAGCAGGGCGCCGGCGAGCACGGTGGTGATGACGCTGACCTTGTAGCGTTGCAGGGCGACCAGGGCGGCGAGAGCCACGACCACCGCAAACCAATCCGTCCGACCCTCGCCGGGGCGGATCACGTGCCAGCCAAACCACACGGCGAGGTTGAGCACCACGCCGACCACCGCGGCGGTCACCGCCGAGAGTGCGGCGTTGAATCGCGCCTGGCCGTGCATCTGCTCGACGTGCGGCGCGCCGAGAATGATCCACAGGAAACACGGCACGAAGGTCACCCAGGTCGTGAGCAGCGCACCGAGTGTCGCTGCCACGAGGGGCGGCAGGCCGCCGGGATGATTCCAGCCGCCCATGAAGCCGACATGCTGCAGCACCATGATGAGCGGCCCGGGCGTTGTCTCGGCAAAGGCCAGCCCGTCGAGCATCTGCGGCGCACTCAACCACTGGTGCGTTTCCACCGCCTGCTGGGCCACGTAGGGCAAAACTGCATACGCGCCGCCAAAGGTCACCATCGCGGCCTTGCTGAAAAACACCCCCTCCCGAAACAGCGTGCCGTTCCACCCCTGCCACAGTCCCGCCACGAGCACCGGCGTCCACCACAGCACCATCCCGAACCCCAGGATTCGGCCGGCCCGCGCCCACGAGGGGCGGCGATGGGCGGAATCGGCCGTCAGCGCGTCCTCGGGCGCCGCGCCGTGGCCGGTCGACTTGAACAGCTCCGGCCACCGCCGATTGCCCATCCAGCCGACCAGAGCCGCCGTCGCAATGATCGCCGGAAACGGCGCCCCGAAGACAAAAATCGCCACAAACGCCGCCGCCGCCAACAGCCACATGACCCGGTTCTTCAGCGCCTTGCGGCCGATGCGCAGCACCGCCACCAGCACGATGGCCATGACGGCCGGTTTCAGTCCGTGAAACAGCGCCCCCACCCACGGCACGTCTCCCCAGCTCACGTAGACAAAACTCAAGGCCCAGAGAATGAAGACCGACGGCAGCACGAACAAGGTTCCCGCCACGATGCCGCCCCAGGTGCGGTGCAGGAGCCAGCCGCAATAGGTCGCGAGCTGCTGCGCCTCGGGACCCGGCAGGAGCATGCAGTAATTGAGCGCGTGCAGGAACCGGGCATCGGAGATCCAGCGCTTCTTCTCCACCAGCTCGGTATGCATGATCGCAATCTGCCCGGTCGGGCCGCCGAAACTGATGAAGCCCAGCTTGAGCCAGAAGCGCAGGGCCTCGGCAAAGCGCGGCGGCGGCGCCACCGGTTCCGAAGGGGGGGAGGATTGCGGCATGCCGGCAAGCGCAGTCAGTTTCCCGGCCCCGGGCCAGCGGAATGTGATCGCGGACGCTGCGGGGGCCACTCAACCGCCCGACTGGCGCAGCAGCCAGATCGTGTAGACCACATACACGACCAGGAGAACGGCGCCCTCCCCGCGGCTGACGGAACTCCCGCTCCGCACCACCGGCAGCAGGGCCAGCGAGACCCCGAGCATGACGCCGAGGTCGGTCCAGTTGAGCCCCGGCGCCTCGATCGGCTGAATCAGCGCCGCCACGCCGAGAATGCCGAGCACGTTGAAGATGTTCGAACCTACCACATTGCCGATCGCCACGTCCCCCTGGCGCCGGATTGCCGCGATCAACGACGTGGCCAACTCCGGCAGACTGGTGCCGACCGCCACAATCGTAAGCCCGATCGCCACCTCGCTCATGCCCCATTGCTGGGCGAGCGAAACCGCGCCGCGCACAAAGAAGTGCGATCCCAACACTAGCAGGCCCAGTCCGCCGACCACGCTGATCAGACTCACGCCCAGACCGGTTGACTTTCCCGCCGGCAGGACCTCGGCAAACTCGGCGTCACCTCCGCCGGCATTGCCGCCCCGTCGCGCCTGCCGGACCGTGATCACCGTGTAGGCGAACAAACCGACCAGGAGCAGCCCGCCCTCCCAACGGGCCACCCGCCCATCGACCAGCACCAGCAGCGCCACCACCGCCACCCCGATCATCACCGGCACTTCGCGCCGGATGACCTGCACGTCCGCCCGCAGGGGCGAAATCAGGGCGCACAGACCGAGGATGAGTGCGATGTTGCAGATGTTCGACCCCACCACGTTGCCGATCGAGATGGCCCCGTTCCCGCCGAGGGCGGCCTGCACGCTCACCACCATCTCCGGACTGCTCGTTCCAAAGGCGATCACCGTGAGGCCGATGACCAGCGGCGTCAGCCCCAGCCGCAACGCGAGGCTCGCCCCACCCTTCACGAGGTATTCGGCGCCGAAGTAGAGCGCCACCAATCCGATTCCGAGTCCGATCCAGTCGTTCATATTTTAGAGTGTTGTTTCGAATCAAGAAACTGCCGGCAGCAACCCGTCCTGCCGTCGGAAGAGATGCTTAGCATAGCCAATGCGTGGGCCGAAGCGGCCAATGTCGTTGATGGTGGTGGCGAAAAACAACGGGGCGCAGATCACCCAGCGCCACCGACCGCGGAAAAGAATGGAGGAGGACATGGCAGAAGCCCGGGCGGCCGTGACGGCCGCCCGGGCCAGATGGCGGATCGATCAGAACTCAGGACCGTGCGCGGTCCATGAAGGCGCCAATGAACCAGCCGACGACGGCCAGGAACAGGGGCACGCTCCACCAGCGTCCACCAAGGAACAGGGCCGGCAGCACTCCGATGAGGCCGCCGAGAATGAGACCCCAACCGGCGAAACCGTCGCGGTCGGGATTGGAATCGTGAGAAGACATGAGAGGGATGAAATTGAACCGGATTGAGCGCCGGAGCCGAAACGCGGCCCGGGCCGTTCAGGCATCCACGGGATGCCCCAGACTCGAAAAGCCGGAGGCACGCTCCGGCTCGTGAAACCCGTCAGGCGTCGATCGACGCCGCGGTTCAGAGTCTCAGTTCAACGATTCCCACCCACTGCGGTCGGCGTCCGATCAACGGCCCCGGAGGCGGCAACGAGATTCGCCGCAAACCAGAGTTCGCCACCGGGTGCCGGAGGACGATGCCGGTGACGATGCCGCTTGGCCCGGGTGTGGGCAGAACGCGCTCGGAACGGGACATCCGCGACGGGTTGTCCGGCAAGGGACCCAGCCCGTGCGACTCCGACCAGGCCGCGGAGACGAAGGCAGTTTCGCCCGGAGCATGGTCCGCGGTCCAGGCGGCGCCCACCTGCGGCGCCCACCCGCAAGTCAATGCGACCAGCAGAGCGCCCAGTCGCATCCAACCGGACAACTGACCGCGAGGGGACATGGAATGCGCAGATGGTGGCTCTCCGCGCACTTGTCAATCGGCTCGTTTAGAGGAGGCGCGGTCGGAGGGGAGAGGATGCTCAGAGGAGTTTCATCTCGCATCCCTGTTCCAACGCTTGCCGGTGGACGTGGGCCTCCGGACCGCGTCATTCGGTGCGTCAGCCCCGCATCCACCCGCTGACATTCACCCGACTACCTCTCCACCGTAGACCGCGTCCGGAGGCCACCGTCCACCCCGATCCCCGTTCCAGCGCCCGTGGTCCAGGTTCCACGCGCAGGCAGACATGTCCCGCATCAATCCTGCCCGTCGACCGCCGCCGGCGCTTCGCCACCGATGGCCTTGTCGAGCCAGCGGCGGATGCGCAGGAGGCCGTCGCTGCGGTCTTTGATTTCGGGCTTCATGGTGTCCAGCAGCGCGATGACGGTCGCCGCGTAGTCGTGACCGGTTGCACTCATCAGGCGCGGCAGTTCAAAGGGGTTCATCTCGCCCTTGCGGATCATCGAGCGCGCTTCGAGCTCGAGTTCGTTGGTTGAGCCCCCGGTCGCACCCGGGTCGCCTTTGCCCTTGGTGAAACCGCGGCCGCCGCCGGCACCGCCGCCCGGGGCGTCCTTGAGCGCAGGGCCGTCGGGACCACCGGCGAGTTCCTCGTCGCGCTCGCCGGCCTTGCCTTCGCTGGAGGAACGTTCCGTCTTGCCGCGGGGCTGCCGCTCGATGCCCACGTTGTATTCCTTGCCATCCCGGCCCTTGACGCGCTCGGCCTTGGCGATCTGGCCGGTGGAGGTCAGCTCCTTGCGCACCTGGCGGAGCAGTTCGTCGGAAACCCGGCAGATCTCGGCCAGGTAGGCGTTGGACAGATCGGGCCATTCGCGCAGGGCGATTTCGGCAACGTGACGCTTGTCGGCGTTGGTGCGGTAGAGGCCGTTGGTGGCGTTGGCGCCGAGCGCGTGCTTGAGCGCATCGGTGCGGCTGCCGGGCTGGACCTCGGCATCGATGTGGGTGGCGCCGTTGCGTTTGGTGGCGAGGTAACGGTGAAAGCCGTCGGCCAGCCAGTAGTGCGAACCGTCGTAGTAGAGCGTAATGGGCGGAAAGACCACGCCGCGGGCCATTTCCTCGGCATAACTTTCGATCGCGTCGTCATTGGTGGCGACGCGTGTCTGAGTGCCGCCGTAGATGTCGATGAGGTTGAGGGCGAGGTTCTGGCGCTGCGTTTCGGTGGGCATGAAAAAAGGCGCCGTTTCTGGGCGCCGCGACGGAGCCGGGCAACTTCGAATGGGGGCCGAGCCACATTTTTGCGACTTCCCGAACGATGCAGGGTGCTTGTCCTGACCCGCATCGCGCATGAGTTTCGCACGGAGAAGCACCTCGGCACCGTTCCCGCGCTGGCGACGGGCGCATTGTTGTTTGGCGGCATGCACCTGGCGAATCCCGGCGCCGGCCCCCTCACCTGGCTGTCGGTGAGCCTGCTCGGGGTGATGTGGGCGGGAGTGTTCGCGCTGACGCGCAACCTGTGGGCGGTTGCGCTGAACCACGCCGGCTGGAATCTCACCATTTTTCTTTCAGGCCTGCCGCTGTCGGGCCAGGCGGCATGGCGCGAAGCCGCGCCGCTGGTAACCAGCATGCACGGCTCGGTCTGGACGACCGGCGGCGACTTCGGCCCGGAGGACGCCTGGCTGACCATCGTCCTCGTGGCGGGCGCCTGCGGGTGGATCATCCGCCGGCTGGCGCGGACGGGGCCTGCGGACGCCGGCGGACAAGCGTTAGGGCGTGCCCGGATCAGGTCTGGCCCGCGGCCAGTTTGCGCGCCTGGAGGTCCTTCTCGATCTCCTCGAGCTGTTTGTCGGTGAGGGTGTACTTGAGCAGGATCAGGCCGGCGGCGGCGCACAGCAGACCGGGGGCCCAGGTGAAGAGCAGCTTGAGGCCGTTGACCACATCGGGGTTGCTGGCGGTCTCCACGCTGTATCCGATTATCCACAACACAAAGGTGTTGAACTGCGAACCGATCCACAGGCCGCCCTTGATGGCGAAGAGGATGGTCGCGATGATCAGACCGGTGGCGCGGCGGTTGTTCTTCCACTCGGAGTAGTCGGCCACGTCGGCATACATCGAGAACACGATGACCGGGCCCGGACCGGAGCAGAACATGCCGAGCAGGTGCAGCGTGAGGATGAGCCCGTAGTTGTCGTTGGGCGCGAAATAGATCGCGGCATAGGAGGCACCCTGGGCCAGCATGAACCAGAGGTAGAGCGTACGCTTCTCGAAGCGCTTGGTGAGATACTGCGTCGGCAATACGCCCGCCACGGTGACGACCGCGCCGAGCGACATGAAGAGCACGGTGCGCGTCACCTCGAGGTCGAAGAAGCCGAAAGGCACGGTGAACAGCAGCGTGCTGCCGCCCTCCATCACGTAGGTGAGGAAGTAAATCATCGCGCCGTTGCGCACGGCGACATTGCCGAGGTTGAGGGCGGCCGAGATGAAGAGGATCCACCAGGGTTTGTTGGCCATGAGATCCTTCCAGTCCTCCCGGAAGGGGGATTTCTCCTTCTTCACCGGCTGCACGCGTTCGCGCGTGGTGAAGAAGGTCATGAAGAATAGCGCGGCGGCCAGGATGCCGAACACGATCATTGCCGTCGGGTAACCCGCCACCGGATCGTAACCGATCTCCTCGTTATAGGTCGGCGACTCCGGCTTGTTGCCGAACATGATGACGAGCGGCAGCATGAAGGTGTTGATCAGGAACTGGCCGGCAAAGGCCATGAAGAAGCGGTATTGGGAGACCGAAGTGCGTTCCTGCACGTTGGGCGTGATGACGCCCATGAGCGCGCAATACGGGATGTTGATTCCCGTGTAGATCATCGTCGCGAGGATGTAGGTGAAACCGCAGTAGAAGATCTTCGCGGTGTCCCCCATATCCGGCACGGTGAACAGCAGGTAAGCGCTGATGCCGTAGGGGATCGCCAGCAGGAAGATGTAGGGCCGGTAACGTCCCCACCGCGTGTGGGTGCGGTCGGCGATGGCGCCCATCATCGGGTCGTTGACCATATCCCAGATCTTGGCGACGGCGAAGATCCAGAAGACCGCCTTTGCGCTCAGTCCGACGACGTCGGTGTAGAAGAAGAGCAGGAAGGTGTTGAAGGTCTGGAAGAGCAGGTTCGACGCGAGATCGCCGACGCCGAAGCCGGTCTTTTCGATGACCGAAAGTTTTTCCGTGGTGGGGTCCGGGGCCGAAGCAGGGGTGTTTGCCATGGGGAGAGGGGATGCAGGGGAGACCGAAGGGGAAAGACCATGCGGCGTGCCGTGGCAATCCTCGACCGGTCGTCCGTTCATCACGCCAATGTTTTGCTGTCCGCAGAGGCGGCTGCCGCTTGTCGGAAGGTCTCGTCTACATCTCGGTTGTTCGCGCCGCACCACCCCACCACCACTCCCCTGCGGCGCGGCGGCGAGCGCCGGCCCTACACCCCCGCAATGTAGGGCTGCCGCTTGCCGGCACGCCGCATCTGCCCCTCGGCCATCCTGCCTCGACCCACACTCCACTCCCCTGCGGCGCGGCGGCGAGCGCCGGCCCTACACCCCGCAATGTAGGGCTGCCGCTTGCCGGCACGCCGCATCTGCCCCTCGGCCATCCTGCCTCGACCCACACTCCACTCCCCTGCGGCGCGGCGGCGAGCGCCGGCCCTACACTTCCGGCGTAGCTGTCGCCGTCCGCCCCGCACCTACATTTCAAAGCCCGCCACGATCAGGCGGATGGAGTCGAGGCGCAGGCGTGCTTCGCGGATGGCGCCGCAGGTCTTCTTGAGCTGGGTCTGCGCGAGGCGAATCTCGTCGGACCGCACATGGTCGTTGAGCTTCTGCAGGTCGACCAGCCGCTGCAGGTCGGCGCCGAGCTGGGTTTGAGCGGCGGCTTCGGCCTGTTGCTTCACCGCCACCACCGCGCGTTCGGCGGTTTGGGTCGCCCCTTCGAGCAGATTCTTGAGCAAGGCGGGATTGAACTCCGGTCGCGCCAGGAAGGGCTGGATGGGCACCGTTTCGATGAGGTCGGCCACGGTCTGCGGATCCCACTCGGCGGTGAGGTCGGCTCCGCGCAGATCAACGACCACCCGCACCGGCTGCGGCGGGAGAAACTGCTCCACGTGCCAACGGGAGTCCGCCACCGTTTCGAGCACGAAGATCGCCTCGACCAGAATGTTGGGCGCATCGGCTTCGACGAGACCGAAGGAGGTCGTGCCGACGGGTGAATTGATCAGCAGATCGAGCGTGTCGGCGGTGAGCGGATGGTCCGCGGAGAGGAAGCGGATGTCCTCGCGGGCGATGGCCCGTTTGCGGTCGTAGGTCGCAAGCATGCCGTCGCGCGGGATCGACGGAAAGCCCTCCACGTAGGCGTGGTCCGCATCGAGATGAACATCGCCGTCCTCATGCTCCTTCATGCGCACGCCGAAATGGTCGAACAGGTCGGTGAGGATGCACCGCAGGGTCAGGTCGGCATCGGCTTCGCGGATCATCGCAATCACCTTCTCGGCCACGGTCGGATCGAAGGAATTGAGTTCGAGCAGACGGTCGCGGCCACGGTGCATTTTTTCCAGCAGCGTCGCGCGGAACGTCGCGGTCTCGGCGATGAGGGCGTCTATTTCCTTGGCGGTCGGCGCCTTTTTGCCGCCCGCCCCCACCCGCACGGCCAGCGCCAGCACGCGCTCGCGGAAGGCCTGGGCAAATTCGTTGCCGCCATGCATCGGATGGGAGAAGGCATCGAGACCGCGCGCATACCAATCGGCCACGAAGGCCTCGGCGCTGTTGGCGATGAAGGGCACGTGAATGCGAATCGTCTCCGTCTGCCCGATACGATCGAGCCGGCCGATGCGTTGCTCGACCAGGCCCGGATTGAGCGGCAGGTCGAAGAGCACCAGGTGATGGGCGAACTGGAAGTTGCGCCCCTCGCTGCCGATCTCCGAGCAGATGAGCAGCTGCGCACCGTCGGGCTCCGCGAACCAGGCGGCGTTGCGGTCGCGCTGCACGAGTTCGAGGCCTTCGTGGAAGACGCCCACCTTGGCGCTCATCTTTTCGCGCAGGGCCGCGTCGATGGCGACGACCTTGCGGCGCGTGCGGCAGATGAGCAGCACCTTGCGCGCCGGATCGGCCTTGAGGAAACCGGCCAGCCAGTCGATGCGCGGATCGTCGCGGAAATTGTGGCGGATCTCGCTCTCGTGGCCGGTCTCCTCGGCCTCGAGTTCGCGGGCGATGCGCGTGTGCAGGGTGGCGCTGTCGCTCTCGAGCGCGACCGGATGGTATTCGCGCTGCGGAAAGCCCTTCATGGCGGCGCGGGTGTTGCGGAAAACCACGCGGCCCGTGCCGTGCTGGTCGAGGAGCGTGCGCAGCAATTCCTCCTGGGCGCCTGGTTTGCCGGCGGCCAACGCCTCGAGGCGCGCCGCCAACACCTCCGGATCGCGATCGAAGATGTGCTGCAGCTTCCGGTGATCGGCGGCGGTAAGCTTGGTGTGCTCGACAATCTTCTCGGCCACCTCGGCCACTTCGCCGAATCCCTCCGATTCGTCGCGGAAGGCGTCGAGGTCGCTGTAGCGATGCGGGTCGAGCAGGCGCAGGCGGGCAAAATGCCCCTCGAGACCGAGCTGCGTCGGCGTGGCGGTGAGCAGCAACAGTCCGCGGCTGCGCTTGGCCAGCGCCTCGACGAGCCGATACTCGGCGCTCACGTCCTCCTCGGCCGGCGACCAGCCCAGGTGATGGGCCTCGTCGACGACGACCATGTCCCAGCCAGCCGCGACGATCTGCTCACGGCGCTTTTCGTTGCCGGCGGGAAACTCCACCGCGCAGAGCGCCAGTTGGTTGCTTTGGAAGGGATTGGCCTCGGGATCGGCTCCCTCCTCGTCGACGCAGCGCTCCTCGTCGAAGATCGTGAACCAAAGATTGAAGCGGCGCAGCAGCTCGACGAACCACTGATGCACCAGCGACTCCGGCACGAGGATGAGCGCCCGCTTCACTTTGCCCACGGTCAGCAGCCGTTGCAGAATGAGACAGGCCTCGATCGTCTTGCCCAATCCCACCTCGTCGGCCAGCAGCACGCGCGGAATTTGCCGGGAGGCCACTTCGCGCAGGATGTAGAACTGGTGCGGAATCAGGTCGAGACGCCCGCCGAGAAAGCCGCGCACCGGCGACGCGAGGAACCTGGCCTTGGCCTGGAGGGCGCGGTGGCGAAGCTGAAACACCTCCGCCTCGTCCGTCTGCCCCGCCATCAGGCGGTCGAGCGGCCCGGTCGCCCCCGCCACATCGGACACGTCGTCCTCGCGCACGCGATGACCCCCGCCGCGATAGACCAGCAGGCCCTCCTCATCCTCCACCGCCTCGACCACAAAGGCTTCACCGGCGCGCGTCGCCACCTTCTGCCCTTCGCGAAACTGCACCCGTGAGAGGACCGAGGTGCCCTGGGCGTAAAGCCGCTGTTCGCCGGCCGCCGGGAAGGCGACCCCGATACGGCCGTATTCCAGGCTCACTACGACGCCGAGGCCGAGTTCCGGCTCCGGCTCACTGACACAACGTTGTCCGATTCGATTAAGCGACACCTTACGACAACGAGCCCAGCCTTCGTCCGGTTTCAAAGCGAAACTGCGATCCGCCCCGGATTGGCCGCATCTTCAGCCCCGAGAGGAGCGGGTCGGTCCCTCCCGCACCGCTCACCCAGCATTGGCAACTTGCCTGAACAGCACGGTGTAGGGCTGCCGCTCGCCGGCATGCCGCTGGCTGACGGTGGGCTGAGAGGCACGTGCGGCACGCCGGCGAGCGGCGGCCCTACAGCGTCGGATCGGCCGCCCTACTCCGTCGCCCAGCGGATTTCGTCCGCCGCCAGAAACTCCCCCTCCCGCGGTCCGCTGAAGCGGATGGCCGCGATCACGGGTTCCGCCGCTTCAACCGTCAGCGTAAACGTCGGTACCGGCTCGGCCGGATCGCTCCGCCGGGGCGCCTCCGCCACCGAAGCCACCTGCAGGACCGTGCCGTCCGCCGCGAGCGCCTCCAGTCGCGCCGCGCACCCGGTCGACGCCCAGAAGCGCACGGTCACCCGCCGCGCCGCCCGCGGGCCCCGGACTTCGACCGGGATCGGCTCGTCGGCCATGGCGCAGAGCACGCCCTGATCGTCGGTGCCGATGCGCGGGAAGAACGTGAGGCTGCCTTCCGTTTTCGCCTTCATCGGCGCCCAGGCCAGCGCGACGGTCGCGCCCTGTTCATCCCAGGAGGACGGCCACTGGCCCGGCGGCCCCGATTCGAAATCGAGCACGATCTCCCCGCCCGGCCGCGCGCCGGCCGCGAGGGCGAGTGTAAAGAGGAACAAACCGCCGATCGATGTGCGCATCCGTTTCATGAATACAAAAAGCATCAACCCGCCATCTCCAGCCCGCGCATCGTGCCGGTGGAGGAGGCGAATTTTTCATCCTCTATGCCCATGCGCTGCAGCATCGACACGAAAAGGTTGGGCAGCGGGTAGTTCATGGAACGGTCGAAGGCAAGATGCTGGCCGTGCCGGAAGCCGCCGCCGGCGAAGAGCGTGGGCATGTTGGTCGTGGAGTGCGCGTTGGCGTCGCCGAGGTTGGAGCCGTAGAGCACCATGGTGCGGTCGAGCAGCGATTCACCGTCCTCCTGCACGCTCTTGAGGTCGGTAAACAGGCCGCCGAGCAGCCTCATCTGCCACTCGTCGAGCACGCGCAGCTGCTTGAGCTTGTCCTCGGCCTTCCCGTGGTGGGAGAGGTTGTGGTAGTCCTCGGTGATGCTCGCCCCGCGCACATTGACGACCGGCGTGCCGACACTGTTGAGCATCAGGGTGATCGAGCGGGTGGAGTCGGTTTCGAAGGCCAGCTTGGCCAGGTCGTACATGTTCTTCACCTTGGCCATGTAGAGGGCCGGGCTGGCGGGATCGACCGGCGGCTCCACCGAGACGACCGGTTTGGGCGTGCGCTCCCAGCCTTTCGAGGCCTGCATGCGCGTCTCCAGATCACGCACGCTGGTGAAATACTGGTCCAGCCGCTCGCGATCGCGCGCCCCCACGCTGCGCTGCAGCCGGCGCGACTGCGCGGCCACCACGTCGAGGATGCTGCGGCCCGTATCCAGTTTGCGGATCTGGGCTTCGACCTGCTCGGGCGTGCCCTGCAGGAAGAGTTGGCGGAAAACCGCCGCGGCGCTCTCTTCCGGGGGAATCGCCACGCCGCTGCCGGTCCAGGAAAGACTGCGTGAGGCGGTGTTGACCGCGAGGGTGAGCGACGGGAAGCGCGTCTGCGATCCGAGGTGCTCGGCGATGTGCTGATCGAGCGAAATCGTGTTCCGGAACGAGCTGCTGGCCGGATGCGGCGCCGCGGTGAGGAAGCTGATGTCCGAGGGATGGCCGCCGTCGACGTTGGGGTGCGATACCCCGCTGAGCACGGTGAAGTCCTCGCGGTGCTCGGCGAGCAGATCGAGGTAGGGCGACGCCTGGTAGCCCCGTCCTTCACCCTGCGGGAAAAACAGATCGGGCAGGAGCCCCAGGTTGTTGCAGATGCCGAACATCCGGCGCGGTGTCGCGCCCGGCGCCAGCGGCGAACTCGCGGCCGAGGCCGCACGGGCAAAACCCGGCAGCATGGACTCCAGAAACGGCAGCGAAAGCGCCACGCCCATGCCACGCAGGAAACAGCGTCGCGACAGGGCCTCACGCGTGGCGACAAAAGGGGCTCGGGAGGACGGGGCAAAAGGGGATTTCTTCATGTCGGGATCGGGACGGAAAAGGGGGAGTTATTTGCGGAGGAACAGTTCGCTGAGGACGATCTCGCGCACCAGCGCACGCATGCCGTAGCGCTCGGGCCGTGCCCGCTGCAGGATGGCTTCGATGGCGGGCCGATCGGAGAAACCGACGGGGGCTCCCGTGGCGTAGATGGCGAGCTGCCGGGCAAGGTTGCGGGCCACCACCTCCTCGTGCGTCAGCAGCAGGCGTTTGAATTCCCGGACATCGGTGAAGGGACTGCCGTCCGGCAACTCGCCACTGGCATCGACCGGCAGACCGTGGTGGAAGACGAACTGCTGGCCGTTCATGCCAATGCCTTCGGCCGGCGTGGTCTGCTCGTCGATCGCCCGGTAGCGTTCGCGCCAGCCGCCCATCACGTCGAAACTCTCCAAGGCAAATCCCGGCGGATCCATGCGCGCGTGACAGGAGGCGCAGGAGGGATCGGCCCGGTGCTTTTCCAATTGCTGGCGAATGGTCACCGCGCCGCGGATGTCGGGCTCCACCGCCGGCACCGGGGGCGGCGGTCGCGTCTGGTAGCCGAGGATGCGTTCGGTGATCCAGTTGCCGCGAATGACCGGCGATGTCGTGGTGCCGTTGGCGGTGACCTTGAGCACGCTCGCCTGGGTGAGCAGACCGCCACGCACGGAGTCGGCGGGGAGGGTCACTTTGCGCATCGTGGCGCCCTTCACCCCGGGCACGTCGTAGTGCTCGGCAAGACGCTCGTTGAGGAACGTGAATTCGGAGTCGACGACGGTGCGCGCCGGCAGGTTTTGCTGCAGCATCTCCTGCACGAAGAGCTGCGTCTCGAGCTGCGCGGCCTGTTTGAGCGGATCGTCCAGTTCGTAGTCGTTGTAGAGCGTCGGGGACGGCGTGGTTTCGTCGAGCTTGCGCAGATCGAGCCAGTAGTCGGTGAACGCATCGATGAAGCGACGCGACTTGCGATCGGCGATGAGGCGCTCGACCTGCGCCGCCAGCACGAGCGGATCACGCAGCCGCCCTTCGTCGGCCACGGTCCGCAGCTCGGCGTCGGGCACGCTGTTCCAAAGGAAGAGCGCCAGCCGGGTGGCGATGGCGTGATCGTCGAGCGGTCCCGGTGACTCCTGCACGAACAGGAATCCCGGCGAGGAGAGCACCGCGGTGTAGGCGGTGACCATGGCCTGCGCAAAACTGCCGCTCAACCGGAACTGTTCGTCGAACAGCTCGGCAAAGGGCGCGATGTCGTTCGCGGCGAGCGGATGCCGATAGGCGCGCCCCATGAAGTCGCGCAGCAGCCGGCGGGCGTCGGCCGCCGGGTCGGTGGAGGCCACGTCGACCCGCACCTGCTTCAGCTCCACGGGCCGAAACCACGGGCGGTTTCCCTCGAGTTCGTCGGACCGCGGCACGACCTCGAGCACCACGCCCGGGGCATCACCGTCCACCCGCACCAGCGGCAGGCGGCCGAACAGCCGCGCGTATCCGCTTTCCTGCGACGGAGTGCGGGCCAGCGGTCCCTCCACTTCCATCCACTGCATCGCGTAGCCCGGCATGCCGTCGGGCTGCGCGAGCGGATTCACATACTGCTCATCCGTGCCGTTGACGCGGGTGCGGAACAGGCGCGAGCCGTCGGTCTGGATCACCTCGTTGGGCGCAAGGACCACCTCGAGTTCGTGCACCGTCGGGTCGGGCTCGAAGTCGAAGGTGCCCAGAAATCGTCCCTGGCCGTCACTCTGGGCGAAGACGCCGATGGGCTCATGGCGGCGGCCCGGCCAGATTTCATCGAGGTTGGGCCGGTGCCAGAGGGGCAGCCAATAGACCGGCGCCTTTTCCTCCCCCGTCCCGTTGAAGAACCACCGACTCACGCCGCCGCCGCTCACCCAGACGGTGTAACCCTTGAAGCGCACCTTGTAGCGTCCGCCCACGGGCGCGCGGAACTGCGACCACCGGTAACCGCCGGCATCGCTGAAGGTACTGGAAACCTTCCCGACGGCCTCGCGTTCGCGCGTGGCGGGCGTGCTGATCGGAGCGCGGCCGGCGCGCACGTCGGGCTGGGCGTGGCCATCGAGCACCGGAAAGGCATGCCGATCGGTGAGCGTGCTGCCCTGCCGCGGCCAGAAGTTGCGCACCAGGCTGGGCTCGTCGCGGGCGTAGTGGCGTTGGACCGTCGGTTCGAGCGAGGCGAGTTCCTCGCTCATCGCCTGGCGCAAGGCGTGATCGGCCGCGGCGAGGTAGCGGGCCATCTGCACGTGGGAGACGTCCAGGGCGGCGCCGATCTTGTTGAAACGATGCGCCTCGCCGTCGGGCGGCAGGCGGTCGCGAAGACTCACCCAGGGTATTTCCAGCAGATCCCGCAGGGCGTTCTCGTATTCGTAACGGTTGAGCCGGCGCTGCACAGCACGGCCCTCCTCCGCGTACCGCTCCGCCTCGCTGCGCGTGAGCTCGGCGGAAAGCGCGTTGATGAAGACCTCCACCTGTTCCGACGACGGACGCCGGCGCTTCGTGGGGGGCATTTCGCCCGACTGCACGCGATCGTGCATCAGCACCCAGCGTGCAAAATCGTCCGGATCGGCGGGATCGAGCCGCTTGCCCTCGAGATCGAGGTTGCCCTCGCGGTCCACCGGATTGTGGCAACGCACGCAGAATTCCTCGACGAAGGCCGGCAGGGGATCGGCCAGCGTCTCGGCCTGCGCCGGAGCGGAGCCAAACTGCATCGCGGCCAACGCAACCGCAGAAAGCAATGCACAGCGTTTGGGGAGAATCGGGGCGAACTTCGCCTGGGGTAACGGCATCTCGAACCAACCTGCATGCGATGCCCGGCATGTCTAGTCCCCGCCGCCCGCCGGCCCCGGTTGCCGTTCAACCGGTGTGAGCGCGCGCCGGACTTGCAGCCCGCCCGCTTTGCTCCCACCTGTGGGCCATGCGAATTGCCGCCCTCCTCACCTGCCTCTCAACCTTCGCCACCGTGTTGCTTGCCGATTTCGATTACCCGCCCACCCCGACGGTCGACCACGTCGACAACTACCACGGCACGGAGGTAAGCGATCCCTACCGCTGGCTCGAAGACCTCGACTCGCCCGAAACGGCGGCCTGGGTGGAAGCGCAGAACCAAGTCACCTTTGCCTTTCTTAATCAGCTCCCCGAGCGCGCCGCCTTCGAACAGCGTCTCACCGAACTCTACAACTACGCGCGTTACAGCCTGCCCTTCAAACAGGGCGGACGCTACTTCTACGAGTTCAATACCGGCCTGCAGAACCAGTCGCCCCTCTACGTGAAGAGCCGCCTGGAGGACGAAGGGCGTCTGCTGCTCGATCCCAACACGCTCTCCGCCGACGGCACGGTCGCGCTCACCGCCTACACCGCCTCGGAAGACGGCCAGTGGCTCGCTTACGCCACCTCGACCTCCGGCTCCGACTGGCGGGAGATCCGCGTGCGCAACATCGCCACCGGCGAGGACACCGAGGACCTGATCCAGTGGGCCAAGTTCACCGACATTTCTTGGACCCACGACAGCCGCGGCTTCTTCTACTCGCGCTTCCCCGCTCCCGCCGTCACCGAGGGCGCCAAGGCCACCTTCAGCGATCTCGCCGACCAGACCGTTTACTATCACCGGCTCGGCACGCCGCAGTCGGAGGACATCAAGTTCTACGCCATTCCGGAACACCCGCAATGGGGCATCACCGCCTCCGTCAGCGAGGACGGCCGCTACCTGATGATTCCGATTTCCGAAGGCACCGATCCACGCAACCGCATGCGCTTCCTCGACCTGAAGGATCCCGCCAATCCCGACCGCTCCGGCGAGGTGCAGATCCTCGTCGATGAACTCGAAGCCAGCTACAACTTCATCGGCAACGAGGGATCCACGGCATTCTTTCTCACCGATCTCGACGCGCCGCGTTACCGCATCATCGCCATCGATCTCGACCATCCCGACCGCGAAAACTGGCGCACCATCGTGCCGGAGGGCGAAACCGTCATCGAATCGGCCGGCATCGTCGGCGGTCAGTTCATCGTCAAGACGATGCAGGACGCCCGCAACGTACTCAGCCGCTTCGCCCTTGATGGCACGCCGTTGGGCGAGGTCGACCTGCCCGGCCTCGGTGCGGTCGACGGCTTCAGCGGCCGTCACGATGAACCGGAACTGTTCTTCAACTTTGCTTCGTTCACCACCCCGCGCACCAACTTCCGCGCCGACCTTTCCTCGGGCGAGGTCGAGGTGTTTCAACAACCCGAGGTGCCGGTCGACCTGAGCCGCTATGAGACGCGTCAGGTTTTCTACGCTTCGAAGGACGGCACCCGCGTGCCCATGTTCATCACGATGCGCAAGGGCATCGCCCTCGACGGTTCGCACCCCACGCTGCTCTACGGCTACGGCGGCTTCAACATCTCGCTCCTGCCCCACTACTCCTCCACCGCGATCGCGTGGCTGGAGATGGGCGGCATCTATGCCGTGCCCAACCTGCGCGGCGGCGGCGAATACGGCCAGCAATGGCACCTCGCCGGCACCAAGGAACGCAAACAAAACGTCTTCGACGACTTCGCCGCCGCCGGCGACTATCTCGTGGCCGAAGGCTACACCTCGCATCGCCACCTTGCCATCCGCGGCGGCTCCAACGGCGGCCTGCTCGTCGCCGCCACCCTGCTGCAGCGGCCCGACCTCGCCCGCGCCGCCCTGCCGGCGGTCGGCGTGCTCGACATGCTGCGCTTCCACAAGTTCACGATCGGCTGGGCCTGGACGCCCGACTACGGTTCGGCCGACGATCCCGAGGGCTTCGCCTACCTCCACGCCTACTCGCCCTTGCACAACATCGAGTCGGGCGTCGACTACCCGGCAACGCTCATCACCACGGCCGATCATGACGACCGGGTGCATCCCGCCCATTCGTTCAAATTCGCCGCCGCGATGCAGGCCGCCAACCCCGATCCGAAGCTGCCCACCTTCATCCGCATCGAGACCAAGGCCGGGCACGGCGCCGGTCGACCGATCAGCAAGATCATCGCCACCACCGCCGACGAACTGGCCTTCGCCCACTACTTCACGACCCACTGAGGCGGCGACGACCCACCGGCCGACGCGCCATTCTCGTGTAGGGCCGCCGCTCGTCGGCGTGCCGCACCTGCCTCGCGGTCGACCGTCAGCCTGCGGCACGGCGACGAGCGCCGGCCCTACAACCTAATCCTCTCTCACTCCTGGTTGCGCGGATGAAACTTCGTGTGGTGGTCGACCAGGCGCGTCTGCTCGACCGCCGTGTAGATCTGCGTCGTGCCGATGTTGGCGTGACCGAGCATCTCCTGGATCGCCCGCAGGTCCGCGCCGCCGCCCAGGAGGTGCGTCGCGAACGAATGCCGCAGCAAATGCGGCTTCACCGGCTTGGTGATGCCGGCCCGCCGCGTGTAGTCCTTCACCAGCACCCAGACCATCTTGCGCGAAATGGCGGTGCCGCGCTTGCTCAGGAACAGCTGGCTGCCCGTGCGCCGCGTCTTCACAAAATGCGGCCGGCCCGCTTCCAGATACGCCGCCACCGCCCGCGCGGCCGTTGCGCCGACGGGCACGACGCGCTCCTTGGCGCCCTTGCCGAAGACCCGCACGAAACCATGTTCCAGATCGATCTGCTGCAGAGTGAGTCCACACAGTTCCGAAACCCGCAATCCGCTGGAATAAAACAGCTCCAGGATGGCCCGGTCGCGCAACCCGAACGCGTCGCCTCCTGTCGGCGCCGCCAGGATGCGCTCGACCTCCTCGTTCGTCAGCGTCTCCGGCAACTTGCGGCGCAACTTCGGGCCCTCCAGCAACTCGGTGAAATCATCCGGCCGATCGCCGTTGTGCACCAGATAACGCGCAAACATGCGCAAGGCCGACAGCTTGCGGGCCGTGCTCGAAGCGGCCATGTGCCGGTCGCTCAGTTCCCGCGCCCAGGCCGCCGCATCCGCACCGCTGACCCGCCGCCAGTCGCTTCGGCCACGAGCGGACAAAAAGGCCGCCGCCTGGCGCAGGTCGCCTTCGTAGGCCTCCACCGTCTTGGCCGACCGCCCGCGCTCCAGGCTCAGTGAAGCCGCGAAATCGCCGATGGGCTCGGCCCATCCGGCGTCGAGTTCGACCACGTCCTTGCTGCGCCGGGATTGTCCTGCCATGGGCGCCACGCTGGGCGGCCGCCGCACGCGCGGCAAGCCGGCCCGCGCCCCCACGGCCGATTCTTCAGCGTCGACGCCCGCCGCCACCGCCCGGACGTGGACGGAAGCCACCCGGAGGAGGCGTGCGCATGCGATAAGTGATCCGCGCCTTTTCCAGGTCGTAGGGACTCATCTCCATCTTCACCATGTCGCCCGCGGCGATCTTGATGAAGTGCTTGCGCAGTTTGCCGGAAATGTGCGCGAGCACCTGGTGCCCATTCGCCAACTCCACTCTGAACATCGTGCCGGGGAGAACCGCTACGATCTTTCCCTCCACTTCAATCGAATCACCGTCAGGCATAAAAAGGGCCCGGGTGGGCTTTAGTCGGATGTTTGGTCATGCAGATATGTTGGGCGCGCAAAAGCCACTTGTAAGCCAAGGATGCCGCCGCTTAGTCAAGGCTTTACTCCCGGACGCATGATGTCAGCCGCCTCGCCCTCCCCGCCACCCTGCCCTTTCGAGAAGCGATTTCCCTCCCAACTGGTCCGCGACGACACCTTTTTCATGAGCCTGGCCTTCAACCAGGCGATCGATGCTTGGCGGGCGGACGAAGTGCCCATCGGCTGCGTCATCGAACGTGACGGCGAGGTCATCGCCGCGGCCCACAACACCGTTGAACACGGCGACGACCCGACCGCCCACGCCGAGATCCTCGCCATGACCCAGGCCGCGCGTGCCATCGGCGACTGGCGGCTCGAACGGTGCACCCTTTACGTCACCAAGGAGCCGTGCCCCATGTGTTCCGGTGCCTCGATTATGGCCCGCGTCGCCCGCGTGGTTTACGCCGTGCCCGATCCCAAGATGGGCTGCCTCGGCGGTGCCACCAACCTGAGCGAACTCCCGCGCGTCAACCATCGCTGCGCCATCACCGCGGGCGGCGTGCTGGAGACGGAATGCCGCGAACTCATTCAAGCCTACTTTCGGCTCAAGCGGGCCGATGCCGAGGATCGCGCGGCCCCGGAAACCAGCCCCGACGGTTGACGATCCCTTTTCGCCGCCCCACCTTGCGCCTTCCCAAGTATCCAACCCAGAAAGCTTAATCCACCATGGCCTACGAATTACCCGCCCTGCCCTACGCTCCCGACGCGCTCGAGCCCCACATCGACGCCCGCACGATGGAGATCCATCACGGCAAACACCACCAGACCTACATCACCAACGCCAACAATCTGCTCAAGGACCACGCCGATCTCGCCGCCCTCCCGGTCGAGGAGCTGATCGCCGATCTGAGCAAAGTGCCCGAGGCCATCCGCGGCGGGGTGCGCAACAACGCCGGCGGCCACGCCAATCACTCTTTCTTCTGGACCATTCTCGGCCCCGGCAAGGGCGGCAAGCCCTCCGGTGACCTCGCCGCCGCCATCGACGCGAAGTTCGGCTCCTTCGATGCCTTCAAGGAGGCCTTCGCCAAGGCCGGCGCCACCCGCTTCGGGTCGGGCTGGGCCTGGCTCTACGTCGACGGCGACGGGCAACTCGCCGTCGGCTCCACCGCCAACCAGGACAGCCCGCTCATGGGCAAGGCGGTCGCCGGCATCGGCGGCAAGCCCGTCATCGGCCTCGATGTCTGGGAGCACGCCTACTACCTCAACTACCAGAACAAGCGCCCCGACTACATCGCGGCCTTCTGGAATGTGGTCGACTGGGACGCCGCCGCGAAAAACTACGCGGCCGCCAAGGCCTGAGCGAAAGCAACCGTCACCAGCAAAAAGCCGGGACCCGCGGGTCCCGGCTTTTTTATGCCGAATACGCTCAACGCAGCACCGGCGAGGCCTGCGAAACCTGGCCCAGCGAATCCGGGCTCAGCCGCGTCGCCTTGCCGGACAGCGTATCGAGAATCCAGATACTGCGTCGATTGGCGGAGCGGGCGGTGTAGAGCAGGTGTCGGCCGTCGGCCAGCCAGGCGGGCTCGACGGCGTCCTGCGGCGCCCGCGAGACCTGTTTGGCCGGCTTGCCGGTCGACATGTCGTAGAGGCCGATCTGGAAGCCGTTGCCGATGCGCATGGTGAAGGCGATCTTGTTCGGATCGCCCACGCTCCAGTCGGGCTCCGTGCAGTAGCGGCTGATGTTCGTCGGCAGACGATTCATCCGCCCACCGGCCGCCGGCATGACGAACAGCTGCGGACCGCCCATGGCGTCGGAGGAAAAAAGGATCTGGCGGCCATCCGGCGAAAAAACCGGCGACGATTCGACGCTCGGCGTTCTTGTGCGGCGGTCGACCCCGCGGCCATTGGCATTGGCCACATAGATCTCGGGATTGCCCTCACCGCTGAGCACCATGACCACCTTGGATCCGTCGGGACTGAAGCGCGCGCTCTGGTTGGTTCCCTTGAAGCTCACGAAGCTGGTGCGCTGATTGGCGCTCAGGTCCATTTGAAAAATATCCGCCGCGTTCGAGCGGTGGAAGCTGGTGTAGAGGATGCGCGCGCCGTCGGGCGACCAGCGCGGCATCATCGCCGAGGCGCGATCCTGGGTGATGCGCCGCACCTCGCGAAAGAAGAGGTCGCCCACATACACTTCGGTGTGGCCGGTCTGTTGTCCGATGAAGGTCAATTGCGAGGCGAAAAAGCCTTTCCCGCCTCCGGTCGCCTCCACGGCGGCATCGGCCGCCTTGAGCAGCGCGTTGGTGAGCGAGGTTCCGGTCACTGCGCGGCTGAGCACCCGCGAGGAACCGCGCGTCACATCGACCTGCACCCGCGTGCCCGCCACCGCCGTGAAGCGGATGTCGAAGACGGGGTTGCTGTTGTCGCGCTGATAGTGGCCGTGGGCGGCAAAAGCGTAATTGGCCAGGTCGTCCAACTCCTGCGGCGTCGCGCTCACCCGCACCGGGACCGTCGAAGTTTGGACCGCGATATCAATGTTGCCCAGGTCGGTGACACGCTGGGCGCAGAGGGAAACGGCAAGGAGCGGGAGAAGAAAAAGGCAAAATCGTCGCATGTGGCGGAGAGAAAGGGGGATTCGGGCCATTCCTATTTACAGGAGAGTTCAACTAAACAACGTAAAACCCCTTTCGGTCCACATTCGTTCCCTCAACTTTTTCTTCCGTGACTCCCGAAGCCATCAAAGAGCAGCTCAAGCAGGTCAAATATCCCGGGTTCAGCCGCGACATCGTGTCGTTCGGCATCGTGCGCTCGGCCGCGTTCGTCGACGGCACCGCCAAGGTCGCGCTCGCCCTCACCACCAACGACCCGAAGACGCCGCTCCAGCTCAAGCGCGAGGTGGAGGCCTGCCTCAAGGCCCTGCCCGGCGTGCAGGAGACCATCATCGATGTCGCCGTCTCCGCGCCCAAGGCCACCCCGCCCCGCCAGGGCGGCAACCTCGCCGGCAATGCCACCCAGACCGCCCACTCCCAGATCCGGCACGCGGTGGCCATCGCCTCGGGCAAGGGCGGCGTGGGCAAGAGCACCTTCGCCGTCAACCTTGCCTGCGCCCTCGCTCGCTCCCTCGCCGCCGCCGGCCGGCCCGGCCGGGTGGGCTTGATGGATTGCGATATCTACGGCCCCAGCGTGCCGCTCATGATCGGCGCCGCCGGCCGCCCCAACATCGACGGCGACATGCTCGTGCCCTTGGAGGCCCACGGCGTGAAGGTCATGAGCATGGGCTTCCTCATCGACGACAACACGCCCGTCGTCTGGCGCGGACCCATGATCATGAAAACGGTGCAGCAGTTCGTCCAAAACGTGAAATGGGGCGAACTCGACCTGCTGCTCATCGACCTCCCCCCCGGCACCGGCGACGCCCAGCTCTCGCTCGTGCAGACGATTCCGCTCGATGGCGCCGTGCTTGTCACCACCCCCCAGCCCGCCGCCACCAACATCGCCCGCAAGGGCGGCCTGATGTTCCAGAAGGTCAATGTGCCCCTCCTCGGCGTGGCCGAAAACATGAGCCACTTCACCGACCCCGCCGGTATTCAGCACCAGCTTTTCGGCGAAGGCGGCGGCCAGCTCACCGCCGACGGACTCGGCACCACCCTGCTCGGCAAAGTGCCGCTCATCCCCGAGATCCGCATCGGCGGCGACAGTGGCCGCCCCATCGTGGTCGATGAGCCCGAGGGCGAGGCCAGCGCCGTTTTCGAGGCAATCGGCCGCGCTTTGCTGGGCAGTTTGAGCCGCAAGGCGCCCCCCGCCAACGAGGAGTGAAACCGCCTCCCTCGAGAGCGGTATCCGCCCGGATGCGTAGTTGTCCGCCCCTCCACCGGCGTTGACATGGGATTTGCCCCAGATACGGTGTATCAAACTTATCAAACTCGGCTTGCGCCGCTTTTCGTTTCCTTCGGGAGACCTCGACACTGATCCACTCACCCTGCTGCTAAATTCCTCCCTGTCCGTCCTCTTCGTCGCACTCCCGGTGGGGTTTCGCACGATGATACCCCATTGGACACCACCAGGCCTCCCCGGGATTCAGACGCAGGATCGGTCTCAGAGCCACGCCAGCCCAAACTTCAGCAATGATCGACTGCAGTGGTATCCATGTCGCAAAGTGCCAAGACTTCTGAGACGCCGGAGTCCCGGGAATTCGTGAAGCGTTCGTCCCTCTACCAGGAGTTCCTGGCAGAACGAGAGGAGATTCTCCGCCACAAGTGGCTGGAGTCGGAACGCTTGGGTTACGATATCGGTTTCGAACGAGCCTTGCTCGATTGGATCCGCAAACACCGGGAGGGCTGGCGCAAGAGCCGTCGCCCGCAGAAAGCGGCCTTTTCCCCCGGCAAGGCACCGGAGGTGCCTGCCTCCGCTCGGGACACAACCCGCTGATCGGGGGCCAGCCGGCATACTTCACACGCCGCAGGCCACAGCCCGCCCCGCGCAGTGTAGGGCCGCCGCTCGTCGGCGTGCCGCATCTGCCTCTCCGCCCTCCGTCAGCCAGCGGCGCGCCGGCGAGCGGCGGCCCTACACGGAGAATTTGAACTAACAGGAAGTTCTGAAAACTCGGGAGACGCCCGCGGGGGCGGAAGCCAAGCTGGCGTCGGACTGCCCTCGTCCGATCCGTGACGCGGGGGCACGAAAAAACCGGAGCCCCAGGGAGCTCCGGTCGGAAAGGGTGGCGCCAATCGCGCTGCGATTACTTGATCTCGCGGTGCACCGTGTGGCGGCGGAGCGCCGGATTGTACTTCTTCTTCTCGATGCGCTCGGTGACCGTCTTCTTGTTGCGCGTCGTGAGGTATTTGGAGGCGTACTTACCCTCTTTGCGGGCCTCGGTGCATTCGATGATGACTTGTTCTTGCATGGCTGAAAATTGAGTGAACGGTCAGAACAACGCGTCGGCCGGCCGCACCGCAAGTTCAAACTTCGGGCAGGCGCACGCCAGCGGCTCAGCTTTCGTTGACGACCTTCTTTTCGGTCAGCGGCAGCATCACCCCGCGCCGGAAGAGCGTCACCTGACCGGTGCTGGCCGAGACCACCACCGCGATGCATTGGGTCGTCAGCGTAATGGCGGCGGCGGCCGCATGCCGGCTGCCCAGGCCACTCGGCAACAGGTGCTCGCGGTCGGTCGCCTGAATCAGGCTGCCGGCCGACATCACCACCCCGTCGCCGCGGATCACGAAGGCGCCGTCGATAGTGGAGAACTCCTTCACGGTCTCGTCCATGAAGGGATTGAGGATGTTGCGATCCTCGTCCTTGTAGCCATGGAAGGGATTCAGCACGAGCGGCTTGATGAACTTTTCCACCTGAGGCGTGGCGCCGATCACAAAGAGGCAGCCGACCGGCTTGCCTTCGCGCCCTTCGACGCCGAGTTCGGTTGCTACGGCGATGACGCGCTCGAAAACCTCCGGTTTCACGTCGTCGGGCAGCAGGTCGGCCTGCCCGGTGAGCAGGGTCTGGAATTCGCGCTCCACCTCGACCACGCCCACCGTGTCGAACTGATTGCTGCCCTGCACCCCGCCGATGCAGCAAAGCCGGTCGCTGAAACCGATGATGCCGCGGGTCAGCGCCACCAGGATCGCGCTGCGCACCTGCGCCAGCCGCTGCGGTGAAAAGGAACGGACCTGAATGACCTCGGCAAAAGTATCGAACACGCTCGTTCCCTCGGCGCCGTTGCGCGTCACCAGGATCGACTTGTCCTTGACGGTCCACAGCGACGGATCGATCCCGCCTACGAAGGTGTCGCCCATCACCATGATGGCATCGCAGTCCGCCCCCTTCGCCACCCGCACCGCTTCGCGCATCATGAGCCGGTTCATGCGGTTCTGCTTCTGCGGCAGTCGCCGCACCTGCATACCGCCGAGACCGGCGATCAAACGATCGAAAAGCTGGTCGGTCGTCTCACTCGCCACCAGCGATTGCACCAGCTCGGGATCCTTCACCACCCGCGCGATCGCCGCGAGCACCTGCAGGTAGTCGCGGGCCTTTTCGTCCGCCAGCAGCATGATGACCAAGTGGGATCGTTGCGCATCGGTCCCGTCGCTCACGATGCCCTCGCGACTGCGGCCGATGGCAAGGATGTACCGGCGGCCGAGCTTGACCCGCACGTGGGGCAGCGAGACGCCGTGACCGAGGTAGGTCGTCATCGTGCTTTCGCGCGCCATGAGGCCACGCAGCAGTGGCTCGGTCTTCAGGTCCTCGAAACGTTGCGCGCACACCGCCAGCATCTCGGCCAGCGCACCGCGCATGTCGGTGCTCTGAACCTCCAGGATACGGCTACGGGCGATGAGTTTATCGAGCCGCATTCGCGAATGTCCCGCCGAGCCGCCTCACTTCTCCCACTCCAGCGCGCCCTTTTTGACCTCGTAAAACAATCCGAGGACCAGGACGAAGAGGAAGAACATCATTGGCGAAAGGATGGCGACGTTGTTGGCGAGGAAATCGCGGTAAACAAAGGTCCACGGAATGAGGAAAACCACCTCGATGTCGAAGAGGAGGAAGAGCATCGCCGTGATGTAGAATTTGACCGAGAAACGCGTGTGCACGATGCCCTCGCCCTTTACCCCGCACTCGTAGGCCGTGTCCTTGATGGGACTCTTGATCCGCACCCGTTGCGCCGCCAGGTGATTCGCGACCAGAATCCCGACACCGATGACGATGGCGAGGATCACTTGGATCAACAAAGGCAGGTAGGCGGCGGAAGTCATGACTGGTTCAATACAGGGCTCAGCCGAAGGAGGCTGACAAGGGGAAATTGGGGCAGCCGTTGCCTAACCGTCCACCTGCACGATTCTTTGAGGCAAATTTGACGAACTGCCCACGTCGAGCACCTCGGCAAACTCGAGGGTGCGGATCTCCTCGTCGACCACCGGAAAACCGGATTTCCGGCGATGCTCGTTGATCCGCTGCAGCATGAGCGTGTCGAGCGCGACCGGATCGGCACTCAGCCACACCTGGCGCTCCGACACCGTGTAGAGCGAGTTGAAGGCCGGGCCGCCGACATACTGGTAGTGCTGCAGACTCGCGATCGTGAACAGCCAGGTCTGGCGCAACTCGGGGATCGCGCTCATTTCGGCCACCGCCGCCGGGGCGTTGCCGGGATTGTTGAAGAACCGGGCGGTGTTGGAGGCGTTCCACAAGGTGGCGTTCACCAGCGCCCCGTTGATCCCGATCGTGGGGTGGTCGGTGTAAACCGGCAGATTGATCCAGAAGTCGGCGTCCAGGAACAGCGGCGTCGCCAGGAAACTGCGGCGGTTGGCCTCCAATCGCGCCTGCTGGGGGTCGCCCGCGTTCTCGGCCAGGAAGACGGGATTGAAACGCGCCGGCAGCGGACTGTCGTAGAACCACTCCGGATCGTAGAAGCGCCCCGATTCGAGCACGTAGATGGGGTGCCCCGGAAACGGGGTCTCACCGGTGATGAGCGAAGGCAGGTAGCCGGTGAACCGCAGCCGCAGCGGGTTCATGCCGACCAGAAAGATGCTTTCGCGGGTGTAACCGCGATCCATCAGCGCGGCGATGACCGCCTGCACCAAGGGCACCGGAGTCGCCAGGCCGGGCCCCGAATCGGTGTAGATCTTGAGGCCCACCTTGCCCTTCTGCCCGGGCACGAGACGGTGACCCACCGCCTCCTCGAACTGCTGCAACAAAGCCTCCACCTCGGGCTGGTAGTCCGCCAGGGTAAACCCGTTGAGTTGCGCCTCCCACACCGTGCCAGGCAATTGAGGCGGCGACGGGGCCGCCCCTTCTTCCTCCTGCGCGAAGGCCCGCATGGCGGCAAAAGCAAGGAGAGAAACGAGTACGGTGGCGGTAAAGCGACGCATGGAGGGCTGGTAGACGCTGAAGGCAGACAGTTTGTTTCAGGGAATCAAGGCAGACCACCTTGACAGAGCATATGCCGCCCCAAATGTCCAACCCCCGGCGCTGCCGCCTCCCTCGCCACCATGCCTCTAGTTAAACCGACTTGCGTCCGCGATCTGCGCACGCGGGTGAACATCGTCGATGTGATCTCGCGCAGCGTGACGCTGAAAAAGGCCGGGGCGCGTTTCAAGGGCCTCTGTCCCTTTCACCAGGAGAAGTCGCCCTCCTTTCACGTGAACCCCGACATGGGTGTGTACAAGTGCTTCGGCTGCGGCAAATCGGGCGACCTCATCACCTTCGTGCGCGAGACCGAGGGCCTCAACTTCATCGAAGCCGTGGAGGCGCTCGGCCAACGCTTCAACGTCCCGATCGAATACGAAGCTGGCGCCGGCCCCTCCCGCGAGGAGCGTTCGCTGCGCCAGGAGCTCTTCGAGTTGCACGAACTCGCCGCGCAACGCTTCCACGAGGCCTTTCACGCCAAGGACGACACGGGACGGTGGATGCGCGAGTATTGGCAGCAAAACCGCCGCTTCACGGCGGAACTGGCCGACGACTTCAAGATCGGCGCCGCCGACGCCCACGGCAGCGGCCTCGGCGCCCTGCTCCTCAAGCGCGGCTTCTCCGAACCGGCCCTGCGACAGTGCGGCCTGTTCTTCATCTACGATGACGCCGCCCTCACCCTCCAGGCCCTGCGCCCGCGCTTTCGCGGCCGCCTGATGATCCCGATCCGCGACCATCAGGGACGCGTCGTCGCCTTCACCGCCCGACAGACCCAGCTCACGCCCGAAAACGATCCCGCCCGCGACGCCAAATACGTCAACTCGCCCGAGACCCCGATCTTCACCAAGGGCAACCTGCTCTTCAACCTCGACCGCGCCCGCAGCCACGTCGGCGACACCCATCCTTTCGTCATGGTCGAGGGCCAGTTGGACGCGCTGCGTTGCTGGAGCGTCGGGCTCAAGACCGCCATCGCTCCCCAGGGCACTGCCATCACCGATACCCAGCTGGCACTGCTCCGCCGCTACCATCACCAGGTTGAGTGCTTCTTCGACAGCGATAGCGCCGGCCAAAAGGCTGCCCTGCGCTTCCTGCCCCTCGCCCTCAAGGCCGGCCTCGAAGTCCGCTTTCTCACCCTCCGGGGCGCCGAAAAACTCGACCCCGACCTGCTCTTCCTCGAACGCGGTCTCGCCGGTTACGACGCCGTCCGGGCCGATGCGGAATCGGCCATGGCCTTCGCCGCCCGGGCCCTCCTGCCCGAAGGGGGCCAAGCCAACGCCGAGCGCAAGGCCGCCGTGGTCCAACCGCTCGCCGAAATCATCTTCGCCGCCGAGTCCGAGGTCGCCCGCACCGAGTTCATCCAGGAAGCCGCCCGCCACCTCGGCCTCTCGGCCGTCGCCCTCGCCCACGACTGCGAGCGCCTGCGTCAGCGCGGCAGCCGCTTTGCCCCCGCCTCGCGCGACCAGCCGCCGACGGCCGCGCCGGCCGCGGAACGCCCTCCCCAGACCATCTCTCCCGAGCAGCACCTGCTCCTGCTCTGTCTGCACTTTGAGGAAATCGGCCGCCCCCTCAGCCACGCCCTGCCCCACGACTGGATCGACGCCAACCACCCCGCCGGCGCGCTGCTCAACCGCGTGCTCGCCGAGTTCGAACACGACGCCTGGCCGGGCGCCCAGCACCTCGCCGACAGCGACTTGCTCGAAACCGACGCCGAGAAAGCCCTCGTCGCCAGCCTCCTGTTCGACTCGCCGCAAATCGACGATCCCTTCAAGGCGGCCGAGGAGGGTCTGCAAAAACTCAGGGAACGAGCCCTCCGCTTGCGCCTGCGCCAAATAGAACTTGCTTTGTCGAAACCTGCTACGGACATTCAGCCTGACGCATTTTCTCTGCTGAAAGAACGTCGTGAGCTTCAAGGACAGCTTCGCCAGCCGCTCCGGTTGGCGCCGGCTGTCTAGTTTCATTTCACCATCCATGCCGCGTAAAGCCAAGTCTGCCTCCTCCTCTGCCCACTCCGACGCCGTCGAATCCGCCCTCGATTCCACCAAGGGCAAGTCGTCGGGCCCCGTCGATGCCGCCTCCAGCGGAGTCAATGAACGCATCCGCCTGCTCATCCGCCTTTCGAAGGAGCAGGGTTACCTGACGTGGGACGATATCAACGAGGCCTTGCCCGAATCCGTCGAAAACCAGGACGAATTCGATAACATCATTTCCATCCTGCAGAACCTGGAGATCGAGATCCTCGAGCCCGACCAGGTCGAGGACTACAAACAGCGCATGGAGGAGGCCGAGGAGGAAGCCACCCGCACCTCCCAGAACGACATCCTCGACGACCCGGTTCGCATGTACCTCAAGCAGATGGGCCAGGTCCCGCTGCTCACCCGCGAACAGGAAGTCGAAATCTCGAAGCGCATCGAGACGGCCGAACTCAACGCCCAGAACGCCCTCTTCCAGGCCTCGATCGTCGGCGGCTACATCGGCGACCTCGGCAACAAGCTGCTCACCCGCGAGGAACGCTTCGACCGCATCGTCATCGACAAGAAGATCGAAAGCCGCGACGCCTACTTCAAGGCCCTGCCGAAACTCGTCGAGACCACCCAGCGCAGCGAGGTCATGGTCGGCCAGTCCTGGGAGGAAATGCAGAAGGCCAAGAACGACGCCGAGCGCAAGAAGATCGCCACCAAGCACAAGAAGCGCGAGACCACCCTGCGCAACAACTTCCCCAAGTTCTACTTCAAGCTGAAGGTCTACGAGGAGTGGCTCGAGAACAAGCGCCCCATCATCAGCGAAATCGAACAGTCGCTGGCCAAGATCGAGCGCGCCAAGAAGCCCAAGACCAAGAAGGACGCCACCATCGATCCCAAGAAGATCAAGGCGCGCCTGGCCGAGATCGAGCAGGAGATCCGCCTCGATCCCGAGGAGTTCCTCAAGATCGTCGAACAGACCTTCGTGCACGTGCGTGAGGCCCACAAGGCCAAGACCGAGATGGTCGAGGCCAACCTCCGCCTCGTCATCTCCATCGCCAAAAAATACACCAACCGCGGCCTCTCCTTCCTCGACCTCATCCAGGAGGGCAACATGGGCCTCATGAAGGCGGTGGAAAAGTTCGAGTATCGCCGCGGCTACAAATTCTCCACCTACGCGACCTGGTGGATCCGCCAGGCCATCACGCGCTCCATCGCCGACCAGGCCCGCACCATCCGCATCCCGGTCCACATGATCGAGACCCTCAACAAGGTCATGCAGGTGCAGAAACAGCTCCTCCAGGAATACGGCCACGAGCCGACTCCCGAAGAGGTGGCCGACGAGATGAACCTTCCCGTCGAGCGCGTGCAGCAGATCATGAAGATGGCCCAGCAGCCCATCTCCCTGCAGTCCCCGGTGGGTGACGGCGACGACACCTCCTTCGGCGACTTCATCGAGGACAAGTCGGCCGAGAATCCCTACGACATGACCGCCTACTCGCTGCTGCGCGAGAAGATCATCGACGTGCTCGACTCCCTTACCGAACGCGAGCGCCGCGTGCTCTCCCTGCGCTTCGGCCTGGTCGACGGCTACAGCCGCACCCTCGAGGAAGTGGGCAAGCAGTTCAAGGTCACCCGCGAACGCATCCGCCAGATCGAAGCCAAGGCCCTGCGCAAGATGCGCCACCCGACCCGTATCCGCCAGCTCCACGGCTTCTTCGACGCCGAGCAGCTCGACAACGCCCAAAACCTCATGAAGCTGGCCGTCAAACCCGGCACGGTCCAGAACCTCGGCCGGCCCGGCTGAGCGACCTTGCTACCCGCCGCCCCCGGCGTTAACTTTTCATCACCATGAACGAAACCACCATGCTCGCCTTCCCGCTCGGCGGCCCCGAGATGTTCATCATTCTCGGGATAGTGATTCTCCTCTTCGGCGCCAAGAAACTGCCCGAGCTCGCTCGCGGCCTCGGCAAAGCCAAGAGCGAATTCCAAAAGGCCTCCAGCGAGGCCGAACGCGAAATGAACGCCACGCACGACGAGGCCAAAAAGCCCGACGCAAAGCCCGCCGACTCCACCTCCACCAGCGGCAAAAACTGAGCAGTCTCGCCGCTTCTGCCCGCCTCCGCTTTTCGACGCGCCGCCCTCGGGACGGCGCGTTTTTTGCATGCCCCAATCCCGCCCGCCGGCGATTTCCCGCATTTTATGCTCGCAACGCCCTTGGTATAAGCGGTTTTACACTTTGACAGCCCCGCTCGCCGCCGATTGTTTTCCGGCGGCGGAAACGCGTCCGACATGGCCCTGAAGCTTCTCTCCCACTTCTCCAACGACATCGGCATCGACCTCGGCACGGCCAATACATTGGTCTACTTGAAGGACCGCGGGATCGTCCTCCGGGAACCGTCGGTCGTCGCCCTCGACTCCACCTCGCGCAAGGTCCGGGCCGTCGGCTCCGATGCCAAGCGCATGCTGGGCCGCACCCCGGGCAACATCACCGCCATCCGCCCCATGAAGGACGGCGTCATCGCCGACTTCGATGTCACCGAGGCCATGCTGCGCTACTTCATCCGCAAGGTGAACAGCAACAGCTTCCGCGTCTCCCCCCGCGTCGTCATCGCCATCCCCTCCGGCATCACCGAAGTCGAGAAACGCGCCGTCAAGGACAGCGCCATGCACGCCGGCGCCCGCGACGTCATCACCATTCCCGAGCCCATGGCCGCCGCCATCGGCGTGGGCCTGCCCATCGACGAACCGGCCGCCAACATGATCGTCGACATCGGCGGTGGCACCACCGAGATCGCCATCATCTCCCTCTCCGGCATCGTGTTCTCCAAGTCGATCCGCGTCGCCGGCGATGAAATCGACGGCGCCATCGTCAACTACATGAAGCGCGCCTACAATCTCCTCATCGGTGAACGCACCGCCGAGGAAATCAAACTGCGCCTCGGCTCCGCCTACCCTCTCGACGACGAACTCACCATGGAGGTGAAGGGCCGCGACTCCGTGGCCGGCCTGCCCAAGACCATCCACATCACGTCGCAGGAAATCCGCGAGGCCCTCAGCGATACCATGGCCGCTATCGTCGACGCCGTACGCTCCGCCCTCGAACGCTGCCCGCCCGAGCTCTCCGCCGACCTGGTCGACCGCGGCTTCGTCATGGCCGGCGGCGGCGCCCTCATCCGCGGCATCGACCGTCTCCTCAGCGAAAAAACCGGCCTGCCGGTCACCATCGCCGACGACCCCCTCTCCGCCGTCGCCAACGGCACCGGCGCCGTGCTCAGCGACCTCAACTGGGTCCTCCAGCACAGCTGAGCAGGCGGCCCCCAAACGGCGCACCTCCAGGCTCGGAGAGTGCCTGCCAGGTGGACGTGGGCCTCCGGACCGCGTCGTTACCTTTGCCGCTCGGCCGCTCCACCGACCTCACGCCGTCGGGACGCCGGCGTCCACCCCTGTCGTCTCGCCAGGTGGACGTGGGCCTCCGGACCGCGTCGCTCCATCGCATCAGCCTTCCGACCCAAAAACGATCCGTCGCGATCCCCGCTCCGCCCGGGCTTGTCAGCCCGACCCGCGACCGTCACGACTAACAGGCTCCCCGTCACCTGTGCCCGACCGCCGCTTCGATCAGACCAAACCCTTTCTCACCCTCGGAGTGCTCCTCCTCGTGTGGCTGGTGCTGCCGACGGTGCTCAAACGCTCCACCCGCGAGGGTTTTTACGAGATGCAGGCACCGATTGATGTATCCGCGTCCTACCTACGCGAGCTGCAGGACTACTGGGCCATGCGTACGCGCTCCAAGCACGATCTGATTGGCGCCTACAACGATCTCGGCGGCGTTGTCTCAAAATACGCCCACGCCGCCGGCGAAAACGCCGAACTTCGGCGCGAGATCGCGCGCCTCGAGACCCTGCTCCGCCTGCCCACCTTCGACAACTACCGCAGCGAGGCGGCGCGCGTCGTCAGCCGCGACATGAACGGCTGGTGGCAGCGCCTCGTCATTCGCAAGGGCGAGAACTACAACATCCCCGTCGGCGCGCCCGTGATTTTCGTCGGCGGAGTCGTCGGCCGCGTGGCCGAGGTCCACGCCACCACGTCGATCGTCGATCTCATCAGCAGCCCCAACGTGCGCCTCGCCGCCTCCTTCGAGGGTGACGACCGCCCCGTCAGCTTCCAGGGAGGAGCCAATCCCCCGCTCAGCCGTCCGCACGCCGTGGTTGAGTTTGCGCCGCTCGACATTTTTGCCACCGCCGCCGCACCCAAGTCGCTGGTGACCTCCGGCCTCGGCGGGGTCTTCCCGCGCGGGCTGCGCCTCGGCACCGTCGTGCAGCTCGAGCCCAGCCCCGACGGCCTCTTCAAGACCGGCCGCGTCAACCTCGATCCACGCCTCAACGAGATCACCGCCGTCACCGTGCTCGTCCCGCTCAACACGCCGTGAGATTTCAGCCCAGTCATCGCCGCACCGCGGTCGTCTTCGTCTGCGGTCTGTTGCTCACCGCCCTCCTGCGCCAGCTCAACCACACGCTGGGGGCCTGGGGGCTGTCGGTGTGGCTGGGCGGCCTGCTGGTCGCCTTTCCCGCCCTGCGCCTGGGCCCGCAGCAAGGTTTCAACGCCTGCTTTCTGCTCGGTCTCGCGATCGACGCCTCCGCTCCCCTGCCCTTTGGCCTGCACGCCTTTCTCTTCAGCGTGAGCCACCTGATCATCGTGCGCATCCGCAACCGTTTCGCCGCCACCGGAACGCTGCTCGGCACGATCGTGGCGCTCATCACCAACCTCGCCCTCTACGTCATCATCACGTCCTTCGTGCTCGGCGCTTCGCCCGAGGCGCCGGTCTCGGGCCTGCGCCTGCTCGCCGATCTCATGTTGTCGCAACTGCTGCTCGCGCTCATCGCCCCCTGGTTCTTCGCCCTGCAGGAAAAATCGCTCCTCATCGCCCGGGTCGGTTTGCATGACGAACCGAGCGCTGCGATATAGTCGTCCCCATGGCGGACCATTCGATAGACGGACATCGCGGCTTGGTGGAAACCCACAAGGGGCGGGACACGCGCCTGCAGTTTTTCTACCTGCCCCTCGCACTCGGTTTCTGCGTGCTGGCCATCGGGCTCGTGGTTCAACAAGCCCTGCGTTCCGACCTCGCTCACGAAAAGGAAAAGGTCCAGAGCCAGCGCCGCATCCTCGTACCCGGTCCACGCGGCAACATCTACGACCGCGAGGGCCGCCTCCTCGTCGGCAACCGCCCCCGCTTCTCCGCCGTGCTCTACCTCGACGAGTTGCGCGGCGAAATTTACCGCGAATCCCTCCAGATCCGCACCGCCTACCGCGAGGCCAACGACGAGGCCGTGCCGAGCTACGACCAGATCCGCGAGATCGCCCGCTTCACCGTCGTCGATCGCTACCTGCAACGGGTCAATCGCGCCCTCGGCCGCACCACCGAGCTCAACGCCCGCGACCTGCGCCGGCACTTCAACGCGCGGCGCATGCTGCCCTTCACCCTCATCGAGGACCTGCAGCCCGACGAGTATTCGCGGCTGCTCGAACAACTCCCGGTCAATTCCCCGCTGCAGGTCTACACGACCAGCACCCGTCACTATCCCTACGGCCCGGCCGCCGCCCACGCCCTCGGTTTCGTCTCCTCCAACAACGACATCGAGATCGACGAGGAATTTCCTGGCGCCGATCTCATGACCTTCAAGATGGTCGGCGCCCAGGGTCGCGACGGCATCGAGTCCCAATTCGACGAGCGCCTCGAGGGTGAAGCCGGCGGCACCATCTATCGCGTTGACCCGGGCGGCTATCGCGTCGAATCCCTCCAGCGCCGCCTGCCCGTCCAGGGCGACAATATCATCACCAGCCTCGATATCGATCTGCAGCTCGCGGCCGAAAATCTCCTGCGCGAATACGAGATGGCTGGCGCCGCCGTCGCCCTCGATGTCAACACCGGCGAGGTCCTGGTCATGGCCAGCGTGCCCGACTACAACCTCAACGACTTCTCCCCCCGCCTCTCCCAGGCCGTCGCCAACGACATCCACGCCCGCGGCGCCTGGTTGAACCGCCCGGTCCAGGGGCTCTATCCACCGGGCTCCTCCTTCAAGATCCTCACCACCCTCGCCGGCATGCGCGTCGGCACCATCGGCCCCGACACCCAAACCCAGTGCGGCGGCTTTTACCGCGTCGGCCGGCGCCTTTTCCCCTGCCACGACGGCCACGCCCACGGCTTGATCGCCCTGCGCACCGCCATTTCCAAGAGCTGCAACGTGTTCTACTACGAGCACGGCCTCGAGACCGGCGCCGACGCCATCGCCGCCGAAGCCCGCCGCTTTGGATTCGGCGTGCGCACCGGCATTCCGCTCCCTCACGAAACCGGTGGAACCCTCATCCCGGACCCCCAGTGGAAAAAGGAACGCTACGGCCAGAGCTGGGTGCCCGGCGACACCGCCAACATGTCCATCGGCCAGGGCTTCATCCTCGTCACGCCCCTCCAGATGGCGACCTTCGTCGCGTCCCTCGCCCGGGGCCAGACCCGCACCACGCCCTACATCACCCACGATCCCGAACGCCGGACCCAGACGACCCAGCCCATCGGACTCTCCCCCGCCAACTACGCCGCGCTCGTGCAGGGCATGGAGGAATGCACCATCAGCGGCACCGCGCGTACGGCCTTCACCACGGTGAAGACCCAGCAGATTCCCGGTCTGCGCGTCGCCGGCAAAACCGGCACGGCGCAAAAACGCACGCCGGAAGGCACCGTCAATTTCGCCTGGTTCATTTGCTTCGCCCCCATCGAAAATCCGCAGGTCGCCATCGCCGTTATGGTCGAGGGCGATCAGCCCGGCGAGGAAACCGGCGGCGGCACCTTCTCCGCCCCCGTCGCCCACGACATCCTCGCCGTCTGGGCGAAGAAACATCCGGACCTGATTCCGCCGCCACCGACTCCGCCCGCGCAGGTAGTCTCCCACTGATCGTTTTCGACCCGTTTTTTTCGATACCCGCACGATTCCCATTGGCCTTTGCGCTCCGGGACGTTCGAAGATGTCCGTTTCCCACCAAAACCTCACCATGAAACTCACCCGCTTGTTGCTCCCGGTTTTCGCGCTCTGCGCTGCCGCCTCCGTTTCCTTCGCCCAATCCCCCAAGATCGTCGTCGTCGACCTCGGCGTACTCTACGATGGCCACCACAAGACCGTGGCCTTCAACCAGCAGATGGATGAGGACGAAAAAACCGCCAACGCCAAGATCGAGGAGCTCAACACCGCCGGCAACGCCCTCATCGCCCAGTATCAGGAACAGTTGAAGGTCTTCGAATCCGCCGAGTCCACCGAAGCGCAAAAAGACGAAGCCACCACCAAGGGCCAGGAACTCGTGCAGCAGATCCAGGAGAAGCAGCAGGAACTCGCCGCCGTGCGCCAGCAGTCCGCCCAATACTTTCAGGGCCGCATCCAGGCCTTCCGCGATGAACTCCTGCAGGAGATCACCACCGTCGCCACCGAGGTAGCCAAGGAACAGGGCGCCGATTTTCTATTCGATAAAGCCGGTGCCACCATGGCCGGTCTGCCCTCCCTGCTCTACGCCAAGGAGAGCCACGACATCACCGCCGCCGTCGCCGCCCGCATCGAGGACAACAAGCAAACGGTGTCCTTCCCCGCGCCCTGATCGGCCGTCTTCCTTTGCGCCCGTCGCCCGGCTCCTCTGCCGGGGACGGGCGTTTTTTTGCCCACCTCCTGAGATCACTCAGTCCCGCGCCCGCAGCGCACGGTTGCCGCGAATGAGCGCCAGTCGCTGATCCACACACGCCCGCGTCGTGAGCCCGTCCTCCGGCGTGTGGAGACACCAGTCGACGAGCTTGTCGACCGTGCTGCGTGCCACGTAACAGCGCGTGTCCGAACCGCCGTAGTAGATCAGCACGGTGCCGTCCGGCATCTCCACCCAGCCGTTGCAGAAGGCCACGTTCGAAACGTCACCGACCCGCTCGCCTTTGCGCGGTGCGATGAGGTGGCCACCCGGACGCGCAATGATCTTCGACGGATCGTTCAGGTCGGCCATGAACATGTAGCAGACGTAGCGCAGCCCCGCCGCACAACCGCGCACGCCGTGGGCAATGTGCAGCCAACCGTGCTTCGTTTTGATCGGCACCGGCCCGGCCCCGTTTTTCACTTCCTTGATCGTGTGATAGGCCCGCGAATCGATGATCTTCTCCTTTCCGGTTCGCCCCTTCGTGATGTCCTTCATCGTCGTCCAACCGATGCCGCCACCGGACCCCACGTCGATGAACCCGTCCATCGGCCGCGTGTAAAACGCATATCTCCCGTCCACGAATTCCGGGTGGAGCACCACGTTGCGTTGCTGCGAGGAAGTCGTCTTCAGGTTCGGCAACCGCTCCCACTGTTTGAAGTCCTTCGTGCGCACGATGCCCGCCTGCGCCACCGCCGACGAGAGATCACCGGGCGCGGCCTGCGGGTCTTTCGACTCCGAGCAGAACACGCCGTAGATCCAACCGTCCTCATGAAACACCACCCGCATGTCGTAGAGGTTGGTTTCACCTGCGATCTCCGGAATGTCGCAGGGTTCATCCCAGAAACGGAAGTTCGACACACCGTCCTTGCTCTCGGCGATGGCAAAGAAACTCTTGCGGTCCGCCCCCTCCACCCGGGCCACCAGGTGCGGCCTGCCCTTCCAGAGGAACGCGCCCGGGTTATAGGCGCCGCCGACGCCCAGCCGCTCGAGGAAAAACGGATTGGTCTTCGGGTTGAAATCGTAACGCCACTCCAACGGCACGTGATGCGCCGTGAGCACCGGGTGTTCGAAACGCTCAAACACCCCGTTTTCCCAATCTCGGTCGACCGGGTTCGGTCGCTTCAGCAGGGCCTTGTGCTGGGCCCGCACGTGGTTCACCCGATCGTTGAAGGCACAGAGAGTCGCACTCTTCCGGGACGAGGATTTTTTCTTTTTCATGAGCAAAAGGAAAACAGTCAATCTACGCCCAGCGCGGCCGCGCCCAGCGCATTGAGTCGCGCCACCGCTTCGATGGCGGCCCGCCCGTTGTGGTAGGGACACTTCCAGAACCCGACCTTCTCGAACCCGGCGATCAGCCGTCCTTCCCGCGTCACTCCGCGAAACCACTCACCATGTTCGCGGTCGATCAGCCGGCTCTCGATGAAGTCCCACAATCGCATCGCCGCTTCGACGTAACGCGAGTCACCCGAAAGCTGCGCCGCCGCCAGAAACCCCACCATGCCTTCCGCCTGCGGCCACCACTCCTTGGTGTCGTTCGTGATCCCGGCGGGCGAGCCTTCGTTGAAGATCGCCCCGTCCGTGTCGACGCCCTCGGCCAGCGTCACGTCCGCGATGCGCAGCGTCGCCGCCAGCACGCGACCGCTGAGGTCCGGATCTCCCAGCGCCCCCGCCGCCTCCCCCAACAACCACGCCGCCTCGATGTCATGACCGTATGAATACCGGTCGCTGGTCACGCGCCAACCGGCGGTGAAGAACAGCCCCAGATGTCCTGTGTGCGCATCCCAAATCCGGCGCAGGAAAACCTCCACCAGATCCGTCAGAGCTGTCCGCACCGTCTCGTCCGGCCACACCCGCAACAAATTGGTGTAGGCCTCCATCACGTGCAGCAACGTGTTCTGCGACTTCGGATCATTCTGATCCACTTCGCTCAAACGCATGTCACTGATCGCCGACCAGTCGCGCGCAAAGGCCTCGAAATAGCCGCCATGCTCCGCGTCCTTCGCGTGTCGCTCGATGAGGCCGAACACCGCCTGCGCCTTCACCAGGGGTTCGGACAATCCGGTCGCCCGGTGATATTCCGCCAGGGCGTAGATCGCGAAGGCCTGACCGTAGATCTGCTTGCGCATCCGCTCCGGTCGACCCGCCGCGTCCACCGACCAATAAAACCCGCCGTTTTCCGCATCTTCGAAACGCTCGCCCAGGTCCCGGTAGGCAAAGTCCGCCATGCTGCGGTAGTCCGGCTCCCCATACACCTGCAGCGCCGCCGCATAGGTCCAGAGGATGCGGGAGCTGAGCAAGGCCCCGCGGCTGCCGGAATCATCCACCGTCAGATCATTGGCCAGGGCCGCATGAAAGGTTCCCCGCTCGCGGTCGACGGCGTGCTCGATCCAAAACGGTAAGATATTTTGCCGCAGATCGGCTTCGATACGCTGCCGATAGTCGGCCAGGGTCTGGGGATCCATGAGGGAGCGCTATCGTCCGCTCCGCTCCGCCGAGGGTCAAAACGGTTCTATGGGAAAATGTTCTTCCGCGATGGAGAAATATTTCCCGTCCTTAAAGCCCGCTCAGGAATTCGAAGGTGCGGTCCGCCTGATCCGGCAGGTTTTCGTGCTCGTAGTCGGGATACAGCACGATCTCCTTCGGCCCGGTGAGTTTGTTGTAGACCGCAAACTGGCTGCTCGGCGGACATATCTGGTCCATCAGGCCGGTGAACATCAGCACCTCCGCCTTCACCCGCGACGCCAGATGCTGGATGTCGATGTAGCCGAGCTTGGTGAACAACGCCTCCACCCGCTCGTGCCGCGGATCGAACTTGCGCAGGAAGTAGCGCAGTTCCTCGTAGGCGCCCCTGGCCAGGTCCATGTCCCACACCCGCCGGAAGTCACAGAGAAATGGATACACCGGCGCCGCCCGTTTCACCCGCGGTTCCAGAGCCGCGCAGGCCAGCGTCAGCGCCCCGCCCTGCGACGCGCCCGTCGCGCCGACGCGCGTCGCGTCCACTTCCCCGAAACCCATGACGACGCGGGCGAGGAGCGCCGTATCCAGATAGTTGGCACGATAGAGCAGGCGCGTCGGGTCCGGATCATCCAGCCCGCGCACGAAGTGCCCGCGCAGGGTCATGCCCCGGCCCCCGCCCGCGTCGTCCGAGCGCCCGCCCTGGCCACGACAATCCATCGCCGCCACCGCGTAACCCGCCGCCGACTGCGCGACCGATTCCATCCAGTCGCCGCTGTTGTGGCTGTAGCCGTGAAACTTGAGCACCGCCGGCAGCGCCCCCTCCCGCCGCCGCGGCCGCAGGTATTTGGCATAGATCCGCGCCCCGCCGACGCCGGTGAACCACAGGTCGAAACACTCCACCGCCGGATGAGCGATCGCATTGTTCGGCACCAGCTCCACCTGCGGATCGAGCGCGTCGAGCTCGGCCAGGGCGGCATCCCAGTAGGCCTCAAAATCCGCCGGCCGCGGATTGGTACCAGGATAGGTTTTCAGTTGGTCGAGTGGAAGGTCAAAAGCAGGCATTACAGAAGAGGTTTAACCACGAAGGGACACGAATTTACACGAATCGAAAACTGGACCTATACCGTCTTCACATTCGTGTCTATTCGTGTCCATTGTGTAGCTGTCGCTTCGCTCGGTAGTGGTTAAAAAAAACCGCCGGCCGGAGACCCGGCCGGCGATTCGAAACTTGATCCGTGGTTCGCCGGTCTACCGCAGGTCGAAGCGGTCGGCGTTCATGACCTTGGTCCACGCCTTCACGAAATCCTGCACGAACTTTTCGCCGGAATCGCTTTCGGCGTACACCTCGGCGATCGCCCGCAACTGCGAGTTGGACCCGAAGACCAGGTCGACGCGCGTCGCCGTCCACTTCACGTCGCCGGTCGCCCTGTCGCGCAGCTCGAAGAGCTGCTCCTCCTTCGAGGTCTCCTTCACCACATTGGCCATGTCGAGGAGGTTGACGAAGAAGTCGGTGGTGAGCGTCTCGGGCCGGTCGGTGAACACCCCGTGGCGACTCTTGCCGTGATTGGCATTGAGCACGCGGAGGCCGCCCACCAGGACCGTCATTTCCGGCGCGGTGAGCCCGAGGAGCTGAGCCTTGTCGACCAGCAGTTGTTCCGCCGGCAGGGTGTAGCGGGACTTTTGGTAATTGCGGAATCCGTCGGCGATCGGCTCGAGCACGGCAAAGGACTCGACGTCCGTCTGCTCCGGCGTCGCATCCACGCGACCCGGCGCGAACGGCACCTCGATCTCGTGGCCGGCCCTTTTGGCGGCGGCTTCGACCGCGGCACAGCCGCCGAGCACGATGAGGTCGGCCAGCGACACCTTTTTGCCGTCGGTCTGCGCGCCGTTGAATTCCGACTGCACGCCTTCGAGCGCCTTGAGCACCTTAGCGAGACGGGCGGGCTGATTGGCCTCCCAGTCCCGTTGCGGGGCGAGGCGGATGCGCGCGCCGTTGGCGCCGCCGCGCTTGTCCGAGCCACGGAAGGTCGAGGCCGAAGCCCAGGCCACGAAGACCAGCTCCGCCACGGAGAGACCGGTGTCGAGGATGCGGGCCTTGAGCGCCTTGACGTCTTCGGCCGTCACCAAGGGATGATCGACGGTCGGCAGCGGATCCTGCCAAAGCAGATCCTCGGTCGGCACTTCCGGGCCGAGGTACCGGCACTTCGGGCCCATGTCGCGGTGGGTGAGCTTGAACCACGCGCGGGCAAAGGCATCGGCGAACTGATCAGGATTCTCCAGGAAGCGGCGCGAGATCTTTTCGTAGGCCGGATCGAAGCGCAGCGAAAGGTCGGTCGTCAGCATGGTGGGCCGACGCTTCTTGTTCGGGTCGAAGGCGTCCGGAATGATTTCACCGGCGTTCTTCGCCACCCATTGGTGAGCTCCGGCCGGGCTCTTTTCCAATTCCCATTCGAAGCCGAACAAATTCTCGAAGAAATTGTTGCTCCACTTCGTCGGCGTGGTGGTCCAGGTGACCTCGAGTCCGCTGGTGATGGTATCCGCGCCCCTGCCGCTGCCGTGACTGCTGGTCCAGCCCAGCCCCTGTTCGGTAATGTCGGCGCCTTCGGGCTCGCGGCCGACATGATCGGCCGAGGCCGCGCCATGGGTCTTGCCAAAGGTGTGTCCGCCGGCAATGAGCGCGACCGTTTCCTCGTCGTCCATGGCCATGCGACCAAAGGTGTCGCGGATGTCCTTCGCGGCGGCCACGGGGTCGGGATTGCCGTTCGGACCCTCGGGATTCACGTAGATGAGGCCCATCTGCACGGCGGCGAGCGGATCCTCGAGATCACGTTCCCCGGAGTAGCGTTTGTCGCCCAGCCAGAGGTCCTCGGAACCCCAATACACATCCTCCTCCGGTTCCCAGACATCGGCCCGCCCGCCGCCGAAGCCGAAGGTCTTGAAACCCATCGATTCGAGCGCGCAGTTGCCGGCCAGGATCATGAGGTCGGCCCAGGAAAGTTTTTTGCCATACTTCCGCTTGATCGGCCAAAGCAGGCGGCGGGCCTTGTCGAGGTTGGCATTGTCCGGCCAACTGTTGAGCGGCGCGAAGCGCTGCTGACCCGCGCCGCCGCCGCCGCGACCGTCACCGGTGCGGTAGGTGCCCGCACTGTGCCAGGCCATGCGGATGAAGAACGGGCCGTAGTGCCCAAAGTCGGCCGGCCACCAGTCCTGCGAATCCGTCATGAGCGCGTAAAGGTCCTGTTTCACCGCCGCCAGATCGAGGGACTTGAAGGCCGCGGCGTAGTCGAAATCCGGGTCCATCGGATCGGACAGCGAGGAATTCTGGTGCAGCATCTTCAGGTTGAGCTGGTTGGGCCACCAATCGCGGTTGGACCGGCCGCCGGCCGTGGTGGGCTTGGGCGCGCCGCCGTGCAGATGATGAAACGGGCACTGGCCGCCGCTGTTTTCGGAATGAGAAGTGTCCATGAGGAGGTCGAGGAGGAGGTTGCGTTGAAAGATCCGTCGCGTCGGCGGGGACCGCCGGCTACCGGCCAAAACGGGGACTGAAAACCGTGACTTGGTTCGCCCGGCCCGCAAACGGAACCGTCACCGACGAGGTGATCGTAGCCCAGCTAATCCTGGTCAACAGCGGAAGCATTCCGCTCAACCATTCCGATGACAACGAGATCAACCGCGAAGGTCCGCGAAGAGACGCGAAGACAAAAGTTGTAAAAGCCGCAATCTCGACCGCACGACCGTCACCGTCCTGTGAATCGTATTCCGCCGTTCTCATCTCGGTAGCTTCTTTTCTTCGCGAACCTTCGCGGTTTTCGCGGTTTCTTCCGCAGCATTTCTGTGGCCCTAAAACACCCGTACCGCCGAGCGTTGGCCCGCATCGATTGCGCGCATGCCGGCCGGCAGCGGCAGGCGCGATATCAGCCGCCCCGCCTCGTCAAATTCGCCCAATTCCGGTCCGTCGGCCAGCGGCACGAAGTAGCGCCGCCGATTGCTGTCGAAGGCGAGCGAGGTCGGTGAAACCGCTGTATCGAAACGAATTGTCGCCACCGGCATCACCTCATCGGCATGCGCGACCACACTGCCATCATCGGCGTAGAGCACCAGCAGGCGGTCGCCGACCTGATCCCACGCCAGGCCACCGATCGGTCGCGTCGTCCCGCCGGGCCGTACGGAGGACAAAACGTCACCGTAACGCGTCACCTTGCCGACCACTCCCGGCTCCGGCATCGCGGCATACACCATGCGATTGAAGGACCGCACCGCGAGATCGAGTGAGGTCGCACCGGGTGCCGCAAATTCCGTCGGCAGTTGATAGCGATACCATTCCTTTCGTTCGGAACGCTTGATCGTCACCAGCTCGTCGCCCGGCGCCAGCCGCAGCCAGAGGTAGTCCGTGTTGAACTCATAGCCGAGCCCGATCACCTGGTCGCCACTTTGCAGAAAGCCCGCCAGCCCATCATGCGCCGTCCCTTCGAGATCGCGGTCCAGAATCGGCGCGCTCCCCTCCCCGGCCAAATACAAATGCATCGGCCCCCGCGTGGCGCAGCCGGTGAAACCAAAGGTTAGCGCAATACTGGCGATTAACACCCTCTCTCGCCCTCTCCAGCCTTGCTTCGTTTTCATCCCCATGTTCCCCCATCATCGTGACACCCTTGCCCGGGTCGAACGGGTTTTTGCCGAGGATTCGGAGGTCGTCGCCCTGCTCGTCGGCGGTTCCCTCGCTCATGGCTACGCCCGCGAGACGTCGGATGTCGACATCATGATCGTGATCCCGCCAGTCGCTTACGCGCGTCGCCAGGCCGCCGACGAACTGCTCTACCTCGATTTCACCCACTGCACCTACGAGGGCGGCTACATCGATGGCAAATACGTCGATCTCGGCTTCATGGAAAAGGTCGCCGAACGCGGCAGTGAGGCCGCCCGCTATGCCTTCAAGGACGCGATCGTCGTCTTCTCCCGCGATGACCGACTGCCCGCCCTGCTCGAGCGCATCACCCGTTATCCGGTGGAAAACAAGGAGGCCAACATCCGCCGCTTCCTCGCCCAGATGAACGCCTGGAAATGGATGGCCGGCGAGGGCGCCAAACACGGCAACCGCTACCTCGTGTCGCGTGCCGTCGACAACTTCATCCTCTTCGCCAGCCGCGTCATCCTCGCCCACAACGAACGCCTCTATCCCTTCCACAAGTGGATGCTGCGCGAACTCGAACGCTGCCCCGATCGCCCCGCCGACATGCTGGAGCGCATCAACCGCATCCTCGACACCCGGGCGCTCGACGACATCGAGGCTTTGTTCACCGCCGTGAAAGCCACCACGCCGATCGCCTTCGAGGATGCCACCTGGGGCCGCTGGTTCCTGCGCGACAGCGAGCAGAACTGGCTGCACCACGAACCACCCGTCGCCGACCTGTGAACGACGGCTACCTGGGTCGCCTTTAGGTTTGTCATCGCCGCAGCGCCGCCCGTTCATCCCGACCCATGAAAGTCGCCTTCATCAGCGGGACCAGCATCGTCAAATCCGACCTCTTCGCCGCCTGGGACGTCCGCACCATCGAGACGCCCTTCGGCCCCGTCACCTACAAGGCCCGCGCCGACCACGCGCTCATCAACCGCCACGGCTACGAGTTTCCCAAACCCCCGCACGCGATCAATTACCGCGCCAACATTCGCGCCCTGGCCGACCTCGGCTTCACCGACATCGTGTCGCTCAACTCCGTCGGCTCGCTCAAACCCGACCTGCCCCCCGGCACCTTCGTGTCGTGTTCCGACTACGTCTGCCTCCAGGACGGCCCCAAGACCTTCTTCGACGACGAACTGCGCGGCGGCGCCCCCGGCATCGCCAACAACCTCGTCCCGCAACTCATCGCGCAACTCGCACCCGAGTTCACCATCCACCCGGGCAAAACCTACGTGCAGATGCGCGGCCCGCGTTTCGAGACCAAGGCCGAGATCCGCATCGTGAAGGACTGGGGCGACGTCATCGGCATGACCGCCGCCTTCGAAGCCGACCTCTGCACGGAACTGGGCCTCAACTACAACAGCTTCGCTCTCATCGACAACTACGCCAACGGCCTCGAAGGCACCGAGATCGACTTCGAAAAATTCGGCGCGCTGGTGAAGGAAAACCAAGCCAAGGTGAACCGCCTCTTCACGCGGTTTCTGGAGATACTGGGATAGGACACATAGGACCTATGGGCAGGGAATTATAGGTCCCATTCGTCCCATGCGTCCCATCCCAGCCGGGCGCGCCCTACCGCCCGACCTTCGGCATCTTCTTGAAGCGCTCCAGCGACATGGGATCGCGCTTCACCTGCGGCGCCGGGCGCGGCGTCGCCACCGCGGCAACCGGCGGCGCACTCACCGGCACCACCACCGGCTCCTCCGCCGCTGGCGCGGCCTCCCGCGGACGCAGGAACGTGCCCGGGGTGTAGTGCGGCGATGACACCGGCGCAGCCGGCAGGGGCGGCGGCGCTTCCGCTCCACCCGATCCCGGCAATGCGGCCAGCGGCGCCTCCTCGTCCTCCTCCGCCAACACTTCGCGCCAGCCGATCCGCACCGCCGGCACCATACCGAGATCGATCACCACATCCGTCCAAACCAGTCGGCCGATCGTCAACTCCTCGGCCGCCTCCTGCGCCTGGATCAATGCCGTCAGAATCGTGCGCGCCGCCGGCTTGCCATCATGACGGCTGAGCAGCACCCGCAGCATCCGCACGTCCGTCTCGCCTTCCCGCCCAATGCGCACCTGCACGCGACGCGACGACGCGATGTCCCAGTCGACCCCTTCGAGCACAAATCCCGATCCCTCCAACAGCTCGCCCACGTTGCCGATCTCCGCCAGCAGCCCCACCGCATCGGTTTCGGCCTGACCGCGCAACATGCCCGCGCTGGCCGTGAGGTCGGCCCGCACCTGCTGAAGTTTCTCCGCCGCCGAAAACACCGACTGCCGCATACCCTCCACCCGGCCGGGCATTTGGTTGACGATCTCGCGCAATTGCTCGGCCCGCTGGCCGAGTTGCTGCACCCGCTTCGTGATCCGCTTCATGATGGTTTCCTGGGTTGAGGTTTCCGGCTCTGGCCGAACGTGGGGTCGATCCGTTCCAAACAGTTTTCGATCGCCTGTTGAATGCCGGCCAGTTGTCCCACCACGCGCGCGATCGGATCATTCTGGTCGGCGCCGCGCACGAGTTGGTTGCGCTGAAAGGTGCGTTTGATCTCTTCCCACCGCGCCTGCTCGGCCTCGGTCTGCATTCCGATCAGTTCCTTGAACTTGAGCTGGTTGGCCTCCGCCCCGGTCGTGAGCGTCTGCGCCTCGCCGCGATAGTGATCGGCGATCACGCCCTGCAACTCCGCGTCGTTCATCAGCGGCACCACCTTCTCGGCCAGCCGGTTCATGTTGCGATACGAACCCTGCAACCGAAAGGCCGGCTCGGTGCGAAACTCGTCCGCCTGCGCCGCCGAATGGATGTATTCCTGGTTCACCCGCAGCACGACTTCGCGCACCGCCACGAGTTTCTTCATGACGGCAACGATCTCCTCCACCTCCTGACTCGAATAACTGCCTTCAAATCCTGCCGTCTCACGGTCGCCGCCCGCCGCCAGCCGGATGAACGCATGCACGTCCTTCTGGCTGCGCGACGCCAGCGGCGCCAGCACCGCATTGGACGTCACCGCGTTCTCCAGGTAGCTCGCCTTGAAACGCGAGGCGTCGCCCCCGATGATGTCGCCGAGGTTGTAGGTGTCGGCGCGGTTGGCGAGCATGTCGGGAATCTTGAACTTCTGCCCGCTCTCCGTGTAGGGGTTGCCCGCCATCACCACGACGAACTTGCGCCCGCGCAGGTCATGCGTGCGCGGACGTCCGCGCCAGACGCCCTCGATCTTCCGCTGCCCGTCGCACAACGCGATGAAGCGCTGCAGGAACTCCGGACTGCAATGCTGGATGTCGTCGACGCATAGCATGACATTCTCGCCCATCGTCAGCGCGAGGTTCAGCCGGTGCAGTTCCTCCCGCGCCGCCGCGTTCGGCGCCCCGGTCGGATCGAGCGACGTGACCTCGTGGCCCAACGCCGGTCCGTTGATCTTCACAAAAATCAACCCCAGCCGACTCGCCACATACTCGAGCAGCGTCGTCTTGCCGTAACCCGGCGGCGAGATGAGCAGCAGCAGGCCCATCAGGTCCGTGCGGCGCGCCGCGCCGGCGGCGCCGATCTGCTTGGCCAGGTTGTCGCCGACCAGCGGCAGGTAAACCTGATCCACGAGCTGGTTGCGCACGAACGAGGTGAGCACCCGCGGCTGAAAATCAACGAGCCGCAGCGCCGTCCGCTCCCGCTCCAACAACTCACGCTTCACCGCCTGCAGCTGCGCAAAGCGCGGCGCGATCTCCCGCTCATGGTGGGCAAGCCGCGCCCGCAACGCATGGTAGTCGAAGGCGTAACTCCCTTCCCGCAGGACCCCGTGCGTGCCATGGAGGCCGGCCAACGTTTCGCGCGATTTCACCGTCACCATGCGCCGCGGCAGTCCTTCGCCGAGGAAGACCAGGACCGCCACTTCGTCCGCCAGCGCGGAATCGCCGTTCGAGCTGCGCAGGCAGGCCGTCACGTAGTCGCGCACCAACTCGTATTCACTCGCCGGATGCGCCTCCAGGGCGCGGCGAACCTTGGCAAAGCTTTCCTCGCCGCCGCCCGTCGCGAGCGAGCGGGCGAAAGCCGAGGCCGCCTCGACCGCCTCGCCCCGCACCACGAACGTTTCGCCGCCCGCGATCTCGTGGGCCAGATAGTCCGCGGCTTCGTCCGCAACCGCCGGATCGAACAGGCCGCTTTCCCCGGCGAATCCGGCGATCAACCGGCCCAGGGCCTCCGTCGCTTCGCCGAGTCCGCGCTGAGTGGGAAACAGCCGCTGGCGCTCGCCGAGGCCCTTCAGGCGCGCGGTCCACAGCGTCCGCGTTTCCGCCGGACAGAAACGCAGCCAGAACAACACGCCACAGGCCCGCGCCGTCGACCCGTGGCGGCCGAGTCCCAGGCCCGCGTGGGCCGACGCCAGCGCGCGGAAGATCTTCGCCGCGTCGAGATCGTGCACGCCCTTGGTGTAGCCCTCGTCGTAACGGGAGGCGGCAAAGGCCTGCATCCGCGCGACCGTCGCCGCTTCATCCTCGGCCGCCGCCGCCTCGAGTTCGCCCGCCGCAACCACGGCGTCGAGCAGGCGACTGGCGAGAAACTCCCCCCGGTAGAGATCGCTCGTCTCGGAAACCAGCTCCAGGTCCCAAACGTCGCGCAGGGCCAGGAACGCCTCGTCGTCGATCGGCTCGAAATACTTCGTGCTCGTGAGGTGCAGGTGCGGCGCGCCGTCGCGCATGACGACCGTGAGTTCGAGCGGCTGGGTGTTGATGTTGAAGCGATGGCGTCCGAGCTGGATGGTGGCCTCGCCGCCGACGAAGAGTTCCTGGCGGTCGCGCAGCTGGCGCACCGCTTCCTGCTGCAGGCTCTTCACGCGACCCTGCAGGTCGTCGGCCTTCACCGAATCGCCCAGCTCCATCAACTGGCCGATGAGCCCGCGCACCTTTTCGACCATGAGATCCGCGGCCATGAAGGCGTTGATCTCGTCGACCGACTTGAGCGCGCCGAGGCGGTGCTGGATCGATTTGAGCACGCGCTCCGCCGCGGTCAGCAGGGCCGCCGCCCGGCGGTTGCGTTGTTCGACCAGCGCGACTTTGCGCTGCTCGAAGGCCTCGAAGAGCGCGGTGCGCTTCTCGGCGAGCTGGACCGTGAAGGCGTCGAAATCGGCGAAGGCTCCCTCCATCTCCTCAAGCTGCACGCTCAGCCGGTTGAGGTATTCGTCGCACTTGGCCGGCGACTCGCACAGGTCGAGGTAGCTGGAGGCCGCCTGGGTGAGCAGCTTCATCTGCGCGGCAAACTGGGCGGCGCCCTCGCTCGCGGCCAGGTCGCGCAGGCGGTTCTTCAGCGCGGCGCGCACCTGATTGAGCGTCGCGTAGACCGTCGTAATGCCATCGATGATACGCGTCGCCTCGGTCGCATCGTCGATCTGCAGGCTGTTGACGATCTCGATCAGCAGCTCGAGCTCGCCCGCGGCGGTCGAGACCTCCTGCTCGATGCGGCGGCCCTCGGCGCCCTTGGTCACGGCGGCGGCCGCGGTCTGGAAGCCGGCGGCCCGTTCGCGGTAGGGATCGAGCGCGGCCGGCTGCAGCAGGAACTTCACGCAGTGGGCCGCCAGTTCGGTCGCCCGTTCGGCCACGGCCTGTTCGGCGCCGTCGAGCGCCGCGACATCGGCGTAGCGCATTTCCTTGGTCGACACGATTTCGCCGCGGAGCTGGCGCAGCGCGCCGAGGTGGGTGACGAAATCGCCGAGCGTGCGGAACGCCGCACGGCGCGCTGCCTGAAAGCGCTCCTCGCTGCGGCTGCGCAGGTCCTTGAGACGCTGCGCGGCCTCGCGTTGCAGGCGGCGGACTTTCTCGAATTCCTCCACCGCCTGGTCCGCCGTGGTCCGCAACTCCGCCAAGACGTCGGTGATGCCGAAACCGTCGTCGCTGCGCAGCCAGGGGTAGGCATCGGTGACGCTCCCGCAGCGTTTCACGATATCGGCGTAAAGGCTGGCGTAGGGATCGTCGCGCGAAAGCAGCGTCAGGAGTTCGTTGGCCTCGGCCAGGCAACGCACCACCTCCTTGTTACCGACCTGATAAAGAAAGGCCTCCCTCTTGCCCTCCGGTTCGAAACCGGGTTGGTGAAACGGCGTCTGGCGCAGTTGCACCGTATGATGCTTCTGCGGCTCCTCGCCCCCGCGGAACAGCAGCAGTTGTCCGTCGGGAAACAACGAGAGTCCGTGGCAGGAAATGCGCTCCTCGACCTTCTGCGCGATCAGCCGGTAGGGCAGCAGCACGTAGTCGCCGGTGATGCGGTTGTAGAACACGTAGAGCGAATCCTCGCCGTTGGGCGCGTGCACCACGCGCTCGAAGATCATGTTGCGCTCGCGGGCCTCGAAGCGCTTCAGCACACCGGTGGCGAGGTAGTAGCCGTCCGGAAACACCAGGCCGTGATCCTCGGGCAACAGCACGCAGGACTGACCGATCGAGTCGCAGCGCACCGCCGTCTGCTGCTTCTCGTTGAAGATATAGTAGCGCGGAGCGTTTTCCTTGTAGGGACGCACCTTGAGCAGAATGAGGTGCTCCAGCGGTTTGGCGTAGGCGATCTCGGCGTCGTCGACCTTCTGGTTCGGATCGTCGACCGGCTCGGCGAAGATGCCCTCGCCCGTCGACGTGTTGTCCTCGACCTTCAGCGTGAGGTCGCCGCCGGTGCAGTCGACGAAGACGCGGTCCTCGATCGAGATGTGCGGATGGTCGCCGTAGCGAAACGATTCGCGATCGGGCGTGATCCAGCGAAAAGAAAAATTTGCCGGATAACCCACCTGCCGAAACTCCGACTCCGCCCGGCCGTCCACGTAACGCAGCCCCGCGCCGTCGAACGCCCACTTGAACACCGCGATGTCGTTCACCGCCGTCCCGACCCGGAAGACGAAGTAGAGCTGCCCCTCGATCAGGGAGAACTTCACGAACGCCGCCCGCGCATAGACGTGATAGAGCCGCTTGAAGTCGGTGACGAAGTTGCGGTCCTCCAGCAGCGCGAGACCATCTTCCTTGAAGGTGCCCGACTCCGCGTCGCGACGATAGACGGCGAACACATCTCCAACGTCGACCTCCTGCTTGAGTCCGAACTGGACGTTGAAGCCGAACAGGAACCGTCCGCGGCCGAGCTGCACCATGTCGCGTGGCACGCAGTTGTGGGCGGTCGTCACCCGGTCCGACTGCAGCAGTTGCCAGTCGATGCGGCCAAACACCTCGCTGCGTCGCGCGTCGAGCCGGGCCGTGCGTTCGCGCAGCGCGGTCGCGTGCGTTTCGAGGCGACGCCGGATGATCTCGTAGGTTGCGCTGCCGAGCGTGGCGGCGGCCGAGGGTGACGATTCACTCATGGGTGTAGGGTTCCGCGTCCGCGGGATCGCCGCCGCCCGCGACCGTCGGATGACATGCGGCCGTGAAAACGCATGAACGACTCCTCGCTCAGTTGCGCTTGGCGGTGGTGATGGAAGGCGGGTGGAGCACCTTCGAGACGGGCTGGTCGGACAAGCCGAGGGTCTTGGCCAACGCGAGCGCCGAAGTGATGCTCGCCGCGCGCGGATCGCCGGCGCCGGCTGCGGCCATCTGTCCCAGCAGCGCCGCGATGGTGAGGTTCTTGAGGTCCTCGGTGCGCACGCCGAAGTCGTCGATCCACTGGCGCAACTGCGTCTTGAAGTGTTCCGGGTCGCCGTTGAAGAAGGTCGATTTGATGTCGCCCAGGGTCGTGCTGTTCTCGACCAGGCGATCGACCGAGCGACCATTGCCCACGGCGCGCACGATCTTTTCGAAGAAGTCGTTCTCGCCGCCGACGATGTCGATCTTGGCGTGCTTGAGGGCCTCGGCCACGACTTCGGCATTCGCCTGCGCGACTTTGCGCTGCACGTCGATGGCGGCGAGTTCAACGTCGCGGTCCTTGGCCAGCCGCAGCTTGAACTCCTCGTGCCCCTGGCCGGCCTCATGGAAGAGCTTCATGGCCTCGGCCTTCTGCTGGATCGCTTTGGCCTCGGCGGCGCCGCGGGCTTCGATACCGGCGGCCGATGCGAGTTCACGATCCTTGTGGCCCTCGGCTTCGGCCTGCGCCTGGTTTTCGGTGACCTCGGCGGTGACGTCGCCCTTGGCCTTGATGACCTTGGCCTCGGCCAGACCGACCTGCTCGAGAGCGCCGGCTTCGATCTTGCGGGCTTCGGCCTTGGCCTTGATGACCTTGGCTTCGGCGAGACCAGCCGCGGCTTCGCGGGCGGCCGAACCCTCGGCCTCCTGCTCGGCGGCGTGGCGGCGCTTTTCGGCGACCTTGGCCTCGGCGTCGGCGAGGGTGTTGATGCGCTCCGCTTCGCGCAGAGCGGCTTCGCGTTCGGCTTCGGCGGAGGTGACGATCTTGATCTTCGCGGCTTCGGCGCGGTTGCGTTCGGCCTCCTTTTCCGCCTCGGACGCAACGACCTTTTCCACCTGGTCGCGCTTCGCGTTCATCTCAGCCTCGATGAGGGTGACTTCACGCACGCGTTCGGCGGTCATGCGCGCCTCGATATTGGTCTTCTCCTCCTCCTGCTGGACGACGGCCTTCTGCTCGGCGACGACCACGGCGCGCTTGCGCTCCACCTCGACGGCGGCATCGGCGACCTTGATTTCCTTTTCCATCTCGGCGAGGGCGACCGAACGCTCGCGGCGCACGCGGGCCTCGTCGCCCTCCTGCACGGATTCCTGTTCAAGCCGCTGACGCTCCTTCCGGACGGTAAACTCACGCTCCTGGACGGCGCGGTTCATATCCTCGGTGCGTAGGCGGATGGCCTCGTCGGTCTCGAGCCGCTTGGCCTCGACCTCGAGACGGCGGGCCTCGACGACTTTGGCGGTTTCGGCCTCCTCGTTGGCGCGCACCTCGGTGATCGCGCGGGTCTGCTTGGCCGTGTCCTCGTCGTTGCGCCGGGACTGCTCGCGCTTGGCGATGTCGGCATCGGCGTTCTCCTTGGCGATGCGCACGGCGGAGCGTTGGGAAAACTCGTTGGCGAGCACGCGCTCGCGCTGGGTGATTTCGGTGATCTTCTTGATGCCCTCGGCGTCGAGCACGTTGTCGGGATCGTGCTCCTCGAGCGCGGTCTGTTCGAGGTAGTCGATGGCGACGTCCTGCAGGAGGAAACCGTCGAGATCCTTGCCGATCGTTTCCTGGATCTGGTCGCGGAACTTGATGCGCTCGGTGAACAGCTCGTGAAACTCCATCTGTTTGCCGGCGGTCTTGAGGGCTTCGGAGAACTTCGCCTCGAAGAGTTCGCGCAATTGCGTGACGTCGGAGACGCGCTCCGGCGTGAGCATCTGCGCGACCTTGCGCACACTCTCCTCGGTGGATTCGACGCGGATGTAGAAAGCGACCGTGATATCAGCGCGGATATTGTCGCGACAGACGAGGCCGTCCTTTCCTTTGCGGGTGATTTCGAGCTTCTTAACCGAAATATCGACGATGTGATAGGTTTGGACGAGCGGCACCCGTACCATCCAGTCGAACGCGACCTTAACCCCGCCCCACCCGGTTTTTACTCCCGCGCGGCCGGGCTGGATCTTGCGCACGCAGAAAGGGAACATGAGCGCGCCGAGCACAACCAGGCCGGCGATGACAAAAAGAATTACATTAGTGAGCACGGGATGTATGGGGCTGGAGGGTGATAGGAGCCGGCACGCGCGCGGCGGGAATCGATATGCAAGGGCGTCGAAACGAGGCCAACTCAAATTCGGCGCGCGACGAAACTATCAAATCCGCGGCCTGCCGTCGCTTATTATGGCCCGGACCCTTTATAGCGGTCCGGCGACCGTGGGGAACCATTCCGCGGCACGGGTATCAGCGACAAAGTGGAGCCCGACCCTTCGCGCCCACTTGCCTCCCATGCCACGCCATCCGCTCCCCTCACCTGTCCGCCCCCCGGCCCGCCAGCCGCCACCCGCCGATGCGCGCCTCGATCGCGTACGCCGGCTCGCGCGCCTACTCGATCGCTCGATCCCGCTCGGGGGCGGGCGGCGCATCGGGCTGGATCCCCTGCTCGGCCTGCTACCCGGTGGGGGCGACCTCATCGGTGCGTGCCTTTCGGGCTACATCCTGTTCCAGGGCGTTCGTCTCGGTCTCCCGGCACCGGTGCTGCTGCGCATGCTCGGCAATATTGTACTCGAAACCAGCATCGGCGCGATCCCCCTGCTCGGTGATCTCTTCGACTTCGTATGGCAGGCCAACATGCGCAATCTGCGGCTCATCGAACGCCACCACCGTCCGGAAAAACCAGGCCGCCCTCGCGGCGGCATCATCCTGGTCTTTCTGATCGCCGCCATCGCACTCCTCGCGCTCGTCGCCGCCCTCACCTGGTGGCTTGTGGACTGGTTGTGGAGCTTGCTGCCGATCTGAAGCCGGGGCGGCTCGGGCAACGGTGCTGTTGATCGTTTTGCGATGACCGCCGGTTCAAGCCTTTGCTTTCGCCACCTTCGTGTGTTTGCCTGCGCCCTCTCATGAGCAACTCCAGCCCCACCTCCCCCACCATCGGCGTTCTCGGTCTCGGCATCATCGGCGGCATCTGGGCCCGCCACTATCACGATGCAGGCCGCCTCGCCGGCGCGTGGAACCGCACGCCACAACCCGATTTTCCGCAATGGCAGGACGACCCGGCCGCCGTCGCCGCGGCGAGTGACTTCATCCAGATCGTCGTCGCCGATCCGCCCGCCGTGCAGGGCATCCTTGATCGCATTCTCCCCGCCCTCGGTCCCGGCAAGACCATCATCCAGTCGAGCACGATCGATCCCGACAGCTCCGACCGCTTCCGCAACGCCGTCCTCGCGACGGGCGCGCGTTATCTCGAGGCGCCCTTCACCGGCAGCAAGCCGGCCGCCCGCGCCAAGCAAAGCGTGTATTACCTCGGTGGCGACGAAGCCCTCTGCGCCGAGGCCGATGCTTTACTCGCCCTGGGTTCCGCCCACCGGGTGCGTATCGGCACCAACCGCCAGGCCTGCACGCTCAAGCTCGCCATGAACCTGCGCGTCTCCGTGCAGATGCAGTCCCTCGCCGAGTCACTCATCATGTGCCGCCGCTCCGGCATCGACGACGACACCTACTTCACCGCCGTCGAGCGCAACATCACCTACTCCGGCCTCGACAAGCTCAAGGAACCCCAGGTGCGCAACCGCGACTTCGACCCGCTTTTCTCGATCAAGCACATGCACAAAGACATGCGCCTGGCCAGCGGCATGAGCACCACCGGCGACCTCGCCTTGTTGAAAGCCATCCTCGCCCAACTCACCGCCGCCCTCGAAGCCGGCCACGGCGACCTCGACTTCGCCGCCCTCTTCAAGCTCGTCGACCACGACTAGAACCAGAGGAAGGTAAAATCAGCTTCGGGTTCCGTGGAGGATTGCGGAGCCGAACGGAAGTGAGGCCCATCCGTGGTTAAAAAAGGTTTGAGGTCTCCTGCCTCCCTGCCGCTCCGATTCCGTGCATTCTGTGCATTCCGTGGTCAATGAACCCGGGTTGCCCCACCGACCACCCACGGAATACACAGAATCCCTCGTTCAACTCGGTGGACTCCGCGCCTTCCGTGGTTCCTGCCGCATCGAGAAAACCCGCCCACCGCATTTTCGACTCGCCGCGATCTGCCGTAGTGACCGCACTCGGCGCGGTTCATGGATCGTGTCGTCTACATCGTTTCGCCCGAGGCTGCCGCGCTCGCCTGCACCGTTCGCCTCACCAAGCTCATGAAATGGGAGAAGTTCAGCGCCGCTGACTTCTCCGATCTGCAGTCGCTGTTTCGCGCCACCTACGCGTCTTACCTCCAGCCCGAGGACCGCTCGATCATTCTCGGGCTCATTCAACTGCAAAAACGCCCCGGCGAGCCTCCGCTCCTCGACGGCGACTACGGCCGCGAGGTCTTCAACCGCATGCTGGCCTCCGGTCGTTTGTTTTACGCGGAGGGCGCGCATATCCGACTGAAGACGGCCGACGCGGAACCCGTCACTCTCGCCTGGGAAGCGCTTCCCGACAGTCACTGGCGACCGACTTCCACGCTGCGTCCCGGAGCCGAGGCCTTCGCCCTCAATCCGCCAATCTACGTCGACGCGCAGGCCTGCACCTGCGGCGAGCTCCAGCACCCCGCCCCCGCCGGCCTGCTCGCGCAGTGGCTCGCCGCTGGCCGTCTCGACGAAGCAGCCGCCACCCGCTTTTGCCTGCGTCTCGCCAAACAATTTCCCGAAGCCACTTTCCCGGTTCCGCCCTGCGTGCGGCTCGACGACACCGGTCCCGCAAAACCGGTCGCCCTGCTCACGATCGAATCCCGCTCCCTCCTCACGGCCCGCGATCTCCGTTCCGACTGGGTCGACCTGCGCGACCGCCTGCGTCTGCGCCTCCGCTTTCGGTACGGCGCCGGCACCGTGGCCTGGGACGCGAGCGAGCCCAACGTCTCCCACCGCGACGGCGATCGCATCATCCGCGCCACCCGCGACCGCGGCCACGAACGCAGCATGATCGAACAACTCCGAACGTGGGGTTTCACCGTCGATGACACCGGCGCCGAACCGGGATTCTTCAACTTCGACTCCTCCCTCTTCCGCCTCGATCCGCCCCAAACCTGGCGCGATCTGCTCACCGACACCTTCAACGCCCTGCCGACCGCGCTCTGGCAGCTCGATTTTGCCCCCGGCCTGGAGGTCGCGCCCGCCGACCCGGCCTCCGTCTACACCGACATGGAGGCGACCGACGATCACGCCTACGCTTTCGAACTCGGTCTGCGGAATGCCGGCCACCGGTATCCGCTCCTGCCCGCCCTGCATCGTGCGCTGCGCAGCACGGGCCGCAAGCTCCGCCCCGCCGATCTCGCGGCCTGGTTGGCGGACGGTGATTTCGCCCTGCGGGTCACGCCGCCGGCCGCCCCTGAATCCACCCGGCTCCTGGCCCTGCCGCCCTCACTTCTGCAAGGCCTCACCGAGCACGTTCACGAACTGTTCGATGCCCGCCCCTTCGCCTCCGATGGACGGGCGCGCCTCGGCCGTTGGCGCATCGCCGAACTCATGGCAGCCGGCCTGGTCCCGCCCGCGCCAACCGGCAGCACCGACGAATCCTCCTCCCTCTCCGTGCTCACCCGGCTCAGCCAGCGCCTGGGCGACGGCATCGCCGTGCAGGCCCGCCCCGCGCCCGCCGGACTTCAGGCCACGCTGCGCTCCTACCAGCAACACGGACTGGGCTGGCTGCACGCCCTCGCCTCCGTATCCGCCGGCGGGATACTCGCCGACGACATGGGTCTCGGAAAAACCGTGCAGGTCATCGCCCATCTCCTCGAGTTGCAGACCGATGGTGCCCTGCCCCACGGTGCGCTCATCGTCGCGCCCACCAGCGTGATCGACAACTGGGAAACCGAACTCGCCCGCTTCGCGCCGGCACTTCGCGTCGCGCGCTACCACGGCGCCGACCGCGACACCGTCTGGCAATCGCTCGCCGGTCAGCACATCACCGTCACCACCTACTCCCTCCTCTGGCGAGACCTCGAACGTCTGGCCTCCCGCCCCTGGGACCTCGTCATCCTGGACGAAGCCCAGTTCATCAAGAACGCGTCGGCCCGCACCGCCCACGCCGCCCGCCAACTCAACGCCGCCCGCCGTCTCTGCCTCACCGGCACGCCCGTCGAGAATCACCTGCAGGACGTCTGGTCGCTCTTCGAGTTTCTCCTGCCCGGTTTCTTGGGCGACGAAGCGACTTTCCGCCAACGCATCGCCCAGCCCCTCGCCGATGATCCCGAGGCCGCCTTCGCCACCATCCTGCGCGATCGTCTCCGTCGTCGGCTCGCGCCCTTCGTGCTGCGTCGCCGCAAGGAGGACGTGCTGCCCGATCTTCCGCCCAAGACGGAGGTCGTGCATGCCGTGGCCATGAGTCCCGCCCAGGCCGACCGCTACGCCGAACTCCGCCGCGAAGCCCGCGAATCGATTCGCGCCGCCGTCGCCGACCAGGGCCTCGCCGGCGCCCGCATGAACATCCTCACTCAACTGCTCCGCCTTCGCCAGGTCTGCTGCGATCCTCGCCTGGCCGCTCCCGATTTCGATCCCGCCGCGGCGGCCGAAGCTCACGGCGACGCCGACCTCGCCGACTCCGCCAAGCTCACCGCGCTCCTCGACCTGCTCGATGAGCTTCAGGAACGGGGCAGCCGCACGCTCGTGTTCTCCCAGTTCACCAGCATGCTCGCCCTCATTTCCGCCGCCCTTCGCGCCGCAGGCCGCGAGCATCTGTTGCTCACCGGCGATACCCGTGACCGCGCTTCGATCGTGCAACGCTTTCAGTCCGGCGCCTGCCCGCTCCTGCTCATCAGCCTGCGCGCCGGCGGCTTTGGTCTCAACCTCACCGCCGCCGACAGCGTCATCCACTACGATCCCTGGTGGAACCCCGCCACCGAACGGCAGGCCACCGATCGCAGCCACCGCCTGGGCCAGACCAAACCCGTCTTCGTCTACAAACTCATCATCGACGACAGCATCGAGTCCCGCATTCAGGAACTCCAACGGACCAAACTCGACCTCGTCCGCGGTCTCCTCAACGAAGGCGACGTCTCCCATTTAAGCCTCGACGAAGACACCCTCGACTACCTGCTCGAGGACTGAGGGCACGGCAGCAGGCACCCGCAGCTTGCAGGATCGTTGATTTTCCCTCACTGCAAATAGCCCGGTCGCCACCTCCGGAAATGCCCCGATGATTTCCGCTTCCCACTGCCTTCAGGCGAGTTAGCGGGGCGGTCGCCCCCGGGCGCGTTTTCTGCGCATCCAGCCGGCATGAAACCCAATCTCGCCAAACTCACCGGCGCCACCTGCGCCGCTCTCGTTCTCACCCTCGCGCCGGTCGTCTCGTTCACCGGTTGTTCCGCCACCCCGACCAGCAAGAGCACAGGGCAGTATGTGGATGACACCGTCATCACCACCAAGGTGAAGGCCGCCCTGGCCAAGGATCCCGTCGTCAGCGCGTTCGCCGTCGGCGTCGACACCTACAAGGGTGTCGTCCAACTCAACGGCTTCGTCAGCACCGAGGCCGAGCGCGACCGTGCCGAGGTGGTCGCCTCCCGCGTCACCGGCGTCACCTCGGTGGACAACAACCTGAGCCTCAAACCCGGCTCTTCCGCCCGCGAAACCAGTCGCAGTTGATCCGCATCACGCCCTGGGAAACTCGTCTACACCGTGCGCTGTAGGGCTGCCGCTTGCCGGCATGCCGGACCTGCCTCCCAGCTCTCCGTCAGCCATGCCTTAGGCAGGCAAGCCCGCGGCACGCCGACAAGCGGCGGCCCTACAGTAATCAAACTGCGCACGTGGCACCTCAGTCCAGCGTCTGCCGGTACCGCTTCACCCCGACCGCCATCACGACGAACAGGAAGAGCAGCAACGGCCACAGCTCGGGCGCGATCTCGGGCAGCCCGCTGCCCTTCAGCAGCACCCCGCGCACGATGCGCAGGAAGTGCGTCAGCGGCAGGACGCTGCCGATGGCCTGCGCCCATTCCGGCATGCCGCGGAAGGGGAACATGAAGCCCGACAAGAGGATCGACGGCAGAAAGAAGAAGAACGCCATCTGCACCGCCTGGAGCTGGTTCTTCGCCACCGTCGAGAAGGTGATGCCGACCGCCAGGTTGGCGGCGATGAAGAGCAGCGCCACGCCGTAGAGCAGCAGCAAGCTGCCCAGCATCGGCACGCCGAAAAGCCAGCGCGCCGCCACCAGGATGAGCGTGAACTGCACGTATCCGACCGCTACATACGGCACGATCTTGCCCACCATCACCTCCGCGGGCCGGGCCGGTGTCGCCAGCAGGTTTTCCATCGTACCGCGTTCCCGCTCCCGGGTGATGGCCAGCGCCGTGATGATCACCATCGTCATCGTCAGCACCACGCCCATCAAGCCCGGCACGATGTTGTATTGGGTGATGCCCTCCGGGTTGTAGAGCCGGTGCAGGCGCAGCTCGAGCGGGCCGGGCCCGCCGCGCAGGTGCGCCAGCGGCCCCTTCAGATCACGCGCCAACAGCTCGCCGGCCAGCGTCTGCAGGGCCGCCAGGGCGTTGCCGGTCGCCGCCGGATCGGTGGCATCGGCCTCGATCAGGACCGCCGGTCGCTCGCCTCGCATCAGGTCACGCGAAAAATCCTCCGGCAGGTTCACCACGAACTGCACCTCGCCCAACGCCAACAACCGCGCGGCCTCGGCCTCCGTCTCCACCGTGCCCAGCATCGCGAAGTAATCACTGTGCTGCAGTCCTGCCACGATCGTTCGGCCGAAGGGACCGCGATCCGCGTTGCGCACCACCGTGGGCAGGTGCTTCGGGTCGGAGTTGATCGCAAAGCCGAACAACAGGAGCTGCATCAGCGGAATGCCGACCATCATGCCGAAGGTCACGCGGTCGCGCCGCATCTGGATGAACTCCTTCAGCACCACCGCCCAGAACCGATGCCAGGTGAAACGCTTCGTCATGCTGATGCTCCTCCTGCCTCAGAGCGGGCGGCGCACAAACCTGACCGAACCGCGTTTTCAACCGCGAAGGACACGAAGGGTCGCGAAGAAACAAGATTCACCCAACGCGCAGCCAAAGCTTCGCGTTTCTTCGCGTCCTTCGCGGTTTTCCCATCCATCCAGCTCGCCTTCATTCGTGTCCGTTCGTGTCCATTCGTGGTTAAAGAGTCGCTTCAGCCGAAGTTGTCCCGCGCGTGATCCATCAGGCAGATGAAGACGTCCTCGAGCCCGGCCTCGACCCGGCGCCACCTGTGCCCATTCTGTTGATACGGCTGCAGCGATGCCTCCAGTGCCGCCGCGTCGTGGCCGCTTACGTGGAGCGTGTTGCCGAAGGGCACGACCTGCTCGACGGCCCCTTCGGCCCGCAGCCGCGGCACGAGTTCGTGCAAATCGTCCCCGCTTACCTCCCAGGTCACCAGCGCCGCCTCCCGCACCACGTCGTCGACGGTGCCATGGGTCAGCAACTTGCCGTAGGCCAGGTAGGCGAGCCGGTGACAGCGTTCCGCCTCGTCCATGTAGTGCGTGGTGATCAACACCGTGAGGCCTTCCGCCGCGAGCGCGTGAATCTGTTCCCAGAAGTCGCGGCGGGCCTTCGGATCGACCCCGGCGGTGGGTTCGTCGAGCAACAACAGCTGGGGCCCGTGCAGGAGCGCCGCGGCCAGCGCCAGCCGCTGTTTCCAACCGCCCGACAATTCCCCGGCCAACTGCCGGCTTCGCCCCTCCAGTCCAAGCCGCTCGATCGCCCGGTCGACCACGTCGCGACGGTTGCGGGTGTCGTAGAGCCGGGCCACGAAATCGAGGTTCTCGCGAATGCTCAGGTCCTCGTAGTAACTGAAGCGCTGCGTCATGTAACCCACGTGGGTGCGGATCTCACGCTGCTGCGTGAGCACGTCGTAGCCCAGGCAGGTACCGCGCCCGCCGTCCGGCGTGAGCAGGCCGCAGAGCATGCGGATGAACGTGGTCTTGCCACTGCCGTTGGGACCCAGGAAACCGTAGATCTCGCCCCGCCGCACCGTGAGGTCCAGGCCGTCGACCACGGTCTTGTCGCCAAAGCGCTTCGTCAGCCCGCGCACGTCGATCACCGCCGCTGCAGAAGTCGTCTTCATCGCGTCAATCGATCGGGGCGACGTCGACCGGTTGACCGGGCAACAGCTCCACCCCGGCATCCGGCGCGAACTCCGCCTCGATCATGAAAACCAGCTTCGCCCGGTTCTCCCGGTTGTAGAGTACCGGCGGCGTGTATTCCGGTTCAGGCGACAGGAACACGATGCGTGCCGGCACCGGCTCCTCGCGGCCGCTGATCGAGACCGCCACCGCATCGCCCGCGGCGAGCGAAGCGCGGACCTCCTCCGGCACGAAGAAACGCACCTTCACGTTCCCGGGCGGCAGCAGGACGACCACCGGTTGACCTGCCGCCACCTGTTCACCGGGACGGAACAGGGTATCGAAAACCAGTCCGGACGCGGGCGCCGTCACCGACTTCTCCGCCAGGCTCCACTCCGCCCGCTCGACCGCGGCCGCGGCCGCCGCCACTTCGGCTTCGGCAGCCGCGACGAGATCCGTCCGCGCCCCCAGCCCGGCGGTTTCCCGCTGCGCCTGCAGTTCCCGCACCTGGGCCAGATTACGCTCGTGCGTGAAACGCGCCTGATCGTTCTCGTCGGCCGAGACCACCCGGTCGGCGAACAGCCGCGTGACGCGCGCCAACTCGATGCCCGACAACTCCGCCGCCGCCCGCGCCTGGGCCAGTCGTGCTTCGAGCGCGGCGAGCTCGCTCGGCCGCTGCCCTTTGCGCAGGTCGGCCAGCCGGGCCGCGGCCTGGCCGGCCCGCTGGCGAGCCTCCGCCACGTTCGCCGCCTCCACCGTGGCGTCGAGACGGAACAGCGGGGCGCCCGCCTCCACCCGTTCTCCACGGGCGACGGAAAGCGACTCCAACCGGCCGGCGAGCGGCGAGGCCGCATGGATGTATTCGCCTTCCAGATACCCCTGCCAGCGCGCCGGGCGGGGTTTGGTGCAGCCCCCGGCCGCCCACAGCAGCGTGACCGTGAGCAGCCAGCAGCCGGCGGTGCCCCTATTCGATCGCATGTTTTTCATAGTCCTTCATCCCCCCGGCGGTGAGCAGCCCGCCGCAAAACAGGTTGAGCGCCTGGGCAAAGATCTGATCCGGCCGCAGCCCCAGCCGTTCCGTCGTATCCGGATGGATCACCCCCTGGATCGCGTGACGCCAGAACTCGGTGGCGAAGGCGGGATCGACGGACTTGCGCACCTTGCCCACCCGCTGGCCCTCCTCGATGAGCCGGCCGAAGACGACGGGGATGTTGCGGAACCGCAGTTCCTCGATGCGGCGGTAGACCCGGGGCGCGTAGCGCTGCAGCTCGCGGAAAAAGCCCGGCGGCAACGCGCCGAAACGGCCGGTAAGCTCCCGCGTGAAACGCGCCAGTTTCGCCGTGTAGGACAAGCGACGGTCGCCGAAGACCTCCTCGGCCATCGCCTTCATGTCGGCGGCAAAGCCGTTAATCAACTCGTCGACCAGCGCCTCCTTGCCGGCAAAATGGACGTAAAGCGTCTTCTTGCTCATGCCGAGATCCCGCGCGAGCTGATCCATGTTGAGCGCCTGGTACCCTTCGCGAAACAACCACCGCCGCGCCGCCTCCAAGACGCGCTCACGGGCGCCGGCAACCTCGGGATCTTCGATCGACTGACGCATTGCTGCACTCATCAAATGAAATCTAGGAAACTTCAAGCGTTTTTAAAGTTTCCCCCCACTCCATACGCCGGAATCGCGCGCGGCCGCAGGCTCAGGCCCGGTTCGCGTCGAGGCGCAGCAGCGCCCGTCGCACCAGCGCCTGGGCCAACGGGAACTTGTAGCCGTTGTGTTCGCGGGCTTCGGCGCCGGCGAGCAGGCGTTCCGCCACTCGCGTCGCGTTCGCCTCGTTGGCCTCGAGCCCTTCGCAATACGCATCGACCTCGTCGCGACGCCACGGGATGGGCGCCACGCACCCCAGCGCCACGCGCACGCCCCGCCACCGCCCCTCATCCACCCGGCCGCGGACGGCACAGCTCACCAGCGCCCAGTCGAAGCCGCTCCGCTCCGCGACCTGAAGGTACAGGCTGTGCATACCGGCCGCGGGCGCCGGCAACTCCACCCGCAGGATAAGATCGTCCACCTGCAGGGAATGATGGGCCCGAGGCGTCTTCCAGGCGCGCTCGTAAAGTTGATCGATCGTGAGCTGCCGGTCGCGCCCGCGCCGTCGCACCACCACCCGCGCATCGAGCGCCGCCAGCGCGATCGCCAGGTTCGACACGCAGGGGCTCAGGCACATGCCCCCGGCGAACAGGCTGTGAAACTTGTTTTCCCCGGCGCGCGCCAGGCAATGCCGCCCCTGCTTCTTGGCGCAGCGCAGGTCCCGCTGGCGGTAATACCAGCAACGCGAATGCTGGGCGAGATTGCCGCCCACCGTCGCCAGGTTGCGCATCTGCGGCGATCCGACCTCCGCCGCCGCCTCGGCGAGGCCAGGCCAGCCCCGTCGCACCTCCGGATGCGCGGCCAGTTCAGCCAGCGTGACGTTGGCCCCGATGCTCCACCGTTCCGCGTCGACGCGGACTTCGCGCGTATCGGGAATCATCTTCACGTTCACGAGTCGGGCGGGGTCGATCAGCTGCTCCTTCAACTCGCCCAGCAGGTCGACGCCGCCGGCCAGAAACTTCCCGTCGCGCCGCACCAGATCGGTCGCCTCATCCGCGTCACGGGCCGTGAGGTAGGTGAAAGCTTTCATGCAAAATTTCCCCGGTCGAGTGTGGCCGCCACGCGCGCAAAGAGGCGGGCCGGGTCCCAGTGCGGCGCGCTGACGGGCACCTTGCCCAACGCCGCCAACACCCGGTCCGGCGTGATGGGCAGATCGCCCACCCGGACACCGATCGCGTTGGCCACGGCGTTGGCGATCGCCGACGCGGTCGGAATCGTGCAGGGCTCGCCCACTCCGATCACGCCGCGCTCCCGCATGTCCAGCAGCAGGATGTCGATCTCCGGCATATCGAGCGCGCCGGGCAGTTTGTAGGTCTCCAGGTTCGGATTCAGCACGACGCCGGACGCGGCATCCATCACCCGGTTCTCGTACAGGGCGTAGCCCAGTCCCATGATCACGCCGCCATTGATCTGGCTCTCGCAGGTGAGCCGGTTCATCACCGCGCCGCAGTCCTGCACCGCCAGGATCCGACGCACCCGCACGAAGCCGGTTTCGGTATCGACCTCCACTTCGGCAAACTGCACGCCGCCCGCGCCACCGGTGGACAGGCCTTCCCGCCAGCGTCCGCGCACCAGCAGCGGTGTATCCGTCAACCGGGCACAGGCCTCGCGCCAGCCCGCGCCACGGGGATCCGCCCCGCCCGAAATTCTGGTGAGCTCCGCCAGCGCATTTTCGCAGGCGTCGTAGATCGCCGGCGCGACCGAGGCGGTGGTCTGGCTGCCGCCGCTCGCGCCGCTCGGCGGAAATCGGGTGTCGCCGATGTGAACCGTCACGGCCTCGCGCTCGATCCCGAGCATCTCCGCCGTCACCAGCTGCACGACAGTGCGTGAGCCGGTGCCGAGATCCTGCGTGCCGACCCGCACCTCGACGGTGCCGTCGCGGTTGACCTGCAGCTCCGCCTGCGTGCCGCGGCCACCGCTCATCCAGGCCGCGCCGGCGCAGCCGATGCCAACCTTTACCGGACCGGGCGAGGCCCCCGGCGACCGATACTTGGCCCGCCAGCCGAAGCGTTCGGCCCCGAGGGCATACTCGTTGCGGCGCAGCGGCGAGGGATCGTCGCGCAATCGCATTTCCAGTGGGTCGATGCCGAGTTTCACCGCCAACTCGTCAAGCACGGCCTCCATGCCGACGGAGGCCGCCGGGTGACCGGGCGCACGCATCGCGCAGGATTGGCCGGCATTGATCGCCACGCTGCCTTGTTTGATGCGGGTGGCGGCGGGTTCGTAGATGTAGGGCGCGGGAAACGCCGCGCCGCCGCTGCCACCGGCGTTGTCGACGCCGGACGCGTGCCCCGGCGTGCCGAAGGCGACGAGTTCGAAGGCGGTCAGCCGACCGTGCGCATCGCCGGCCAGACGCAGATGCTGGAAGGTCGAGGGGCGATTGCCCACCGCCAGCGCCTCCTCGAATCGCGTCAGCATGAGCTTCACCGGTGCGCCGGCGATCCGCGCCAGCCGGGCGCACAAGATCCCTTCCACGCCCGGACCGAATTTTGAGCCGAAGCCTCCGCCCATGTGTTCGCAGATCACGCGCACCTGACTATGCGGAACGCCGAGCTGGCCGGCAAAGGCCTCGCGGCTGCCAAACACGGCCTGCGTCGAAGACCAGGCCGTCATCGCCTCGCCGTCCCACGCCACGACATGCCCGTGCGGTTCCATCGAATGATGCAGCTGTACCGGCGTGCTCACTTGCGTCTCGGCCACCGCCGCCGCTTCGGCGCAGGCGGCGTCGACATCGCCGCTCTCGCGCAGGCGGCCGCCGCCGAGATTGGACTGGCCGGGCACCACCTGCGCCGCAGCGGGCGCGATCGCATCGAATTCCTTGACCACGAAGTCACGCCGTTGCGCCCGGATCCCGACCAGCGCCACCGCATCCTCGATGGCCTGCCGGCTCTCGCCCGCGATCGCCGCGATTTCCTGACCGTAGTAGTGCACGTCAAACGGTCCCTCCTGCGCCTTGATCGCGGCGCGGATACCCGGAGCTCTTCCTGCGGCCGCCAAATCGACCTCCTCCACCCGGGCCGCCGGCCACGGCGCCCGCACGATGGCAGCGTACAACAGGCCCGCCGGCGCCATATCGGCCGTATATTTGGCGCGGCCGGTGACCTTCGCCGGTCCATCGACGCGCGAGAAGGCGTTGCCGAGATAACGGGTGGTTTCAGGCCAGGGCATCGCGGATTTCCTCCATGGACATGACCGTGAATCGTGATGGCTGTGGGCGACCGCTCGCCGCCAGGACGGCGGCGAAGATCCGCGGATAAGAGCCGCAGCGGCAGAGGTTGCCCGCACAGGCTTCCCGTACCTCCGCCTCGGTGGGCCGCGGGTTGCGCCGCAGCAGAGCCGTGAGCACCATGACAAAGCCCGGCGTGCAAAAGCCGCACTGCAGACCGTCGTGGGTGACCAGGGCCTCCTGCAGCGGCGTCAGCGGCAAACCGCCCGCCTGCTGCGCGGTGGCTTCAGCCACGAGTCCCTCGATCGTCGTGATCTCGCAACCCTGCGCCTCGATCGCGAGCAGGGAGCAGGCGTTGACCGGCAACTCGTCCAGCAGGACCGTGCAGGCGCCGCAACTCGCCCGATCGCAGGCTTCCTTCGCCCCGGTCAGGCCCAGGTGCACCCGCAGGGCCTCCAACAGCGTGACCCGCGGCTCGAGGTTGAGCGACATCTCCCGGCCATTGACGCGCAGCACCACCGGCACGGGCCCGGGTCCCTGCCACCGTTCGGCGTCGTCCGTCCCGGCGCCGTTGACCGAGCGAGCCGCGCCGAGGGAGGCCGCCGTGGCGCCGAGTGATTTGAGAAAACCGCGTCGGCTGATTCCGTCGGCGGGCGGCAACGAATGCGGAGAAGAAGGCGAAGGCATGGCAATCGCAGCCGAGCCGCCCAGTCCGGCGGCCCCGGCGCGCCCTTCATCCTGCCAATCGGCACCGCCAGCCCAAGCCCCGGCACGCGCCACGGAGCGGTTATTCCGGGGGCGAATCAGCGCTATCAGCACATTCCGGGGAGACGATTCTTCACCGGCGCATCGCCTCGCCTCCCAATCCAGTTGGCGGGTTTCGCACCACGTCGGGGGTTGAGTATCTGTTGCCATGACCACACCAAAATGCCCCGCCTCCCCTCCTTCCCCGCGTCCCGGACCCGGACGCTCGTTGCTCCCCCTTTTCCTTTTGCTCGGCGCCTGCCCTCTTCTCGCGACTGCCGACAAGCCTGTTCCCGTCACCTACTACTCGCGCACCACTCCGGACTATGAACGTCGCGTCGGTCCCGACGGTGAACCCGTTGCCGAATACTACGCGATCAGCTTCGGCGGTCGCTTCGACGGGACCGTCTGGGATGAAGCCCAGAGCAAGGAAAACTTCCCGCAGATCGCCGGCATGGTGGCCGAACACCTGGCCCGCCAAAACTATCGCTTCGCCCCCGACAATAAATCCGCGACGCTGCTCATCGCGCTGCATTGGGGCCGAACGCTGCCTCCGTCCACGGACAGCTTCGACGACTCCATCGCGCGACTCGGTTCCGCCACCAGCACGGTGCAACAGGGGCTCAACTCCCCGATACACGTACCGGAGTGCCCGCAGGATACCTCCAATGTGACGTCCAGCGTACGCGCGGAAATGGCCGAGCGCAGCGAAGCCGCCGCGGCACTCGACAGCTCCCTCGCCCTGCTCGATATGGACAACCGGGCCCGCGAACGCCGCAACCTCGAGACCGCCCGCATCCTCGGCTACTTCGACGAGATGTCCCGCATGGACAGCCTCGGCGGTTTCGTCGGCACCGACCGTTTCGCCGAACTGCGCTCCGAACTCGAAGAGCCGCGCTACTACATCGCCCTCACCGCCTACGACTTCCGCGAGGCGGTCGAGCGACAGAACAAAAAGGTACTCTGGAGCACGCGTATCAGCATTCGCTCCACCGGCAACCGCTTCGCCGACAGCATCCCGGCCATGATCGCCAGCGCCGCCTCCTCCTTCGGCACCAACACCGACCGGCTCATCCGCGATCGCCGCGGCGAGGTCGAGATCGGCGAACTCGAGGTCGTGGAAACGGCCGTGCCGTCGCCCCCCCGACATTCCCGCTGACGCGCCGGCCGACGACCGCAAGAGACTTGCGCGGCTCGGTTGACGCTGTGAACGCGTCGCTCATGCTGGCCCGGCATGAGCGACTTCGTCTCCACCGCCGTCTTGACCGAGGCCAAGCAGGCCATCTCCCGGCTCCGCGCCAACATGCGGCGCACGATCAAGGGCAAGGATGACGTCATCGACCGCACGATCGTCTGCCTGCTGGCGCGCGGGCACCTGCTGATCGAGGACCTGCCCGGCGTTGGCAAGACCACCCTCGCCTACTCCCTCGCCCGTTCGCTCGACTGCGCGTTTTCGCGCATCCAGTTCACCAGCGACCTGCTGCCGAGCGATGTGACCGGCGTGGCGATCTACGACGAAAACACCCGCGAGTTCGTCTTCAAAAAAGGCCCCGTCTTCGCCTCCATCGTCCTCGCCGACGAGATCAACCGCGCCACGCCCAAGACCCAGTCCGCCCTGCTCGAGGTGATGGACCGCGGCAAGGTCACCGTTGATGGCGAGGCCCACACCGTCGGCACGCCGTTCATGGTCTTCGCCACGCAGAACCCGGTCGACTACGAGGGGACCTTTCCGCTGCCCGAGAGCCAGATGGACCGCTTTCTCATGCGCATCAACATGGGTTATCCCGGCCGTGAGGACGAGTTGGAGATCCTGCGCGCTCCGCACACCGGTTACGACGACATCGCCCTCGATCCCGTGCTCACCCGGACCGACATCGTCCAGCTCCAGGAAATCGCCACCCAGGTCTTCGTGGAGGATACGATGCTCGACTACGTGCAGCGGCTCGTCGCCGCCACGCGCACCGAGGCCGAATTCAAGGCCGGCGTCTCCGTGCGCGGCGCCCTCGCCCTCAAGCACGCGGCGCAGGCCGTCGCGCTCGTGCGCGGCCGTGACTTCGTGGTGCCGGATGACATTGCCGACCTGCTCGTGCCCGCGCTCGGCCATCGCCTCAGCCTCACCCGCCCGACCAGCGATGCGCTCGAGGAACGCCGCGCGGTCTCGGCCGCGCTCAAACGCATCTTCGAGTCGCTGCCGGCGCCGCAGTGATGAACGCCACGCGCACGCCCGCCTCCACGGCCCCGCATTGGCACGGCCCCGGCGCCCGGCGCGTCGCCTGGCGCCAACGCTTGCGCTCGCTCACCTGGCGCAGGCTGCTGTGGTCCTACCTCTACCCCCCGCGCGGCCAGCGCATCATGCCCACGGTCTCGGGCATCCTCATGATCGCCGTCGCGCTGGGCATCGGCAGCGCCGCCTACAACACCTCCAACAACATTCTCTTCATCACGCTTTCCCTGCTGCTCGCCTGCCTGATCGGCAGCGGGGTGATGTCCGCCCTCAATCTCGCCAAGGTTGCCTGGCGAGTCCTGCCCTCGCCCCCCTACCGCGCCGGCCAGACCGGTACCGTCACGATCGAGTTGCGCAATGCCAAGCGTCTCCTGCCGACCTACGGGCTCTGGTTCGACCTGCGCACGAAGGCTCAGCCGAAGGGCCAGCGCCTCGTCCAGCGCCACCGGCTCGATCCCGAGGGCGGCACCGTCCAACTGGACTGGACCTGGACCCCCGCGCAACGCGGCCACGAGGTGATCGAGCTCGCCGGCGTCGGTTCCCTTTTCCCCTTCGGTTTTCTGCGCAAGGTGCTCGCCAGCGAAGTGCGCACGGAGGTGCTGGTCTGGCCCGCCGCCATCGACTACCAGAACCATGGGGTGATCAATCCCAGCCGCCGCCAGACCGGCCATACTGTCTCCCGCGTCGGCCAGAACGGCGACCTGCTCGCCCTGCGCAAATACACCAGCGGCGACTCGCACCGTCTCATTCACTGGAAGGCCAGCGCGCGTCTGGGCCAGTTGATGGTGCGCCAGTTTTCCGCCGAGCAACAGGAGGGTTATTCGCTGCACGTCGACACGGCGGCGGAATTGTGGCCGCGGACCGAGCAGTTCGAGCTGCTCTGCAGTCTGGTTGCCACGCTCGCCAGCGACCTCTTCACCAGCGGCCGGCTCGGTACCGTCGCGATCGATCTGGATCCCCCTTCGCCGGTCCGCAGTGTGCGGGACCTCGAAGCCTTCTTCGACCGCCTCGCCGCCGCCGAGCCGCGCCCGGTGAGCGGACGTCCCTCGGCGGCACCGTTCCCCGGCTCCCCGCTCTCCGCCCGCCCGGGCGGCGGCGATCGCCTCACCCTCACCTTCGCGCCGGACGGCCCCCGCGGGGTCGCCGCCTACGTCAATGGCCAAAAGGCGGCTTCAGCTTAACGCCGACGATCTGGGCCGGCTCCGCTGGGGCATGGGCGCCCTGCTCGCCCTGCTCTCGGTCGTCACCGTGTTCTTCATGGACATCGATGCCTGGCTGATGATGCCCGTCGTCGCCATTGCCGCGCTCGCCGCCCTGCTGCGTCCCGCCTGGCCGGCGCGGCTCCCGACGCTCATGCACCGGCTCGCCTTTCCGGCCATCCTGCTCGCCTTCATCGCCGACCTGGCGCTGGCGCAGGACTACCTGCCTGCGCTCATCCGGCTCGACCTGATGCTGATCACGTACCGACTCGTCACCTACCGGCAGCGGCGCGACGACCTGCAGCTCGTATTGCTCGGCCTGTTCCTCATCATCGTCGCCGGCGTGATCACCGTGTCGCTCTCCTTCGCCGTGCAGCTGCTCGCCTTCACCGCCTGTTCGCTCGTCATGCTGCTGGCGGTCACCCTGGAGCACGCCGACGGCGTATCCCCGAAACCGATACCGCCCGGCGTCACACCCGCCTGGGCGCGGGGCGGCTGGGGCCCCTACCTGCGCAAGTGGCGCGCCGCTACCGACTGGCGGCTGGTTGCGCTCGGTTGCGCGGGCTTCACCACCATGGTCGTGTTGTCGGGCCTGCTCTTCCTCGCCATCCCACGCTTCGAACTGCAGAGCAGCCTCTTCATCGACCGGCTCATCCAGCGCACGACCCGCACCGGCTTCTCGGACAACATTCGCTTCGGCGAAGTCACCGAAATCACCCAGGACAACAGCCTCGCGTTTTCGGTCGATGTCACCGCGCCGGCGGCCCTGCCGCCCGCACCCTACTGGCGCATGGTGGTGCTCGACGAATACACCGGCGAAGGGTTCCGCGTATCCGACGCGCTGCGACGCGAACTCAATGGCTACCGTCCGCCGCGCCGCGAGGTGCACGGCCGGGCCAAATTCGTGCGCGGCGCGCCAACCTGGACGATCTACATGGAGACGGGCATCAGCCGTTTCCTGCCGCTGCTGGGCAACTTCAGCACGATGCGTTTCACCGAACCGCAGACCTTCAGCTTCAGCGACGACCTCCGTATCGTCGCCCTGCAGCGCGATCCACCGAAGATGTTCGCCTTCGAGACCTGGAGCATGGAAACCGGCGACCGCCTGCTGGACGCCACCTTCGCCCTGCGGCGACGGCAGGGCGATCCGCGCGGCGAGGCCTTTTCCGCCCTGCCTGGGAATCCCGCCACCCGCGCCGCGCTCGACCAGGCGCTGGCCGGACTCGGGTTGCCCGCCGGGCGTGATGTGCGTGGCTTCTCCGATCGCGTGATCCGCTGGCTCGGCGAACAGCATGCCTATGCGCTGTCGAGCGCCGTGCCCGCCGGCGAGGGGGATCCGCTGGTGCGCTGGCTGGCTTCCGAAGCGCCGGGACACTGCGAGTTTTTTGCCGGCTCCTATGTGCTGCTCGCCCGCGCCACCGGCTACCCGGCGCGGCTCGTGACCGGCTTTCGCGGGGGCTCGTGGAACGACTTCAGCGGCAGCTTCATGGTGCGCAACGCCAATGCCCACGCCTGGTGCGAGATCTTCGACGATGCATCCGGATCATGGATACGCTTCGATCCCACCCCGGGCCAGCAGCAGCTCGCCGACGCCAACACCGATCCCTCCGCCGCCGGAGCCGCCGCCGCCCAGCGCGATCGCGGCTGGCGGGCCTGGCGGGAGAGCCTGCGCATCTTCTGGTACCGGCGCATCGTCGACTTCGACCTGGACACGCAGGAGCAGCTGCTCACGTCGACCCGCAACTTCTTCCGCGAGGCGCGCGATCTCACCGTGGAGTGGGCGGACGACAAGGCGCTGGCCCTGCGCAACTGGCTGCGCCGCCCGTGGGACCTGCGCCGCTGGGCCGGTATCGGCAGCGCGGCGGTCGTACTGGTGGGTCTCATCTGGGTTTGGCGCCGGCACGGCCTGCGCTGGTGGTTCCGGCTCAACCGCCCGCGGCGGCGAAACGAGTTCGATCCGGTGCGCCGCGAGGCTTCGCGCTGGCTCGGCCGCGGGGCGCGGCGGGCAAACTTCAAGTGGCCCGAGCCAGTGCGAGCCGATCTGCTGCGACTGCGTTTCGGCCCGCCGGGATCCTGGCCGGACCCAGTGACGGTGTTCCGGGCGGCGCGTCAGGCGCTGCGCCAGACATGAGAACAAACCGGGCGTTTTGCCCGACCAGCGAGGCTATTCCTTCTGCGCGGCCCGCACCTTCTCCATGATGCGGCCGAGTTCCACGTCCTTCGCGGTGACCACATTGCCCGCATGGTGGGTCGTGAGCCGCACCTTCACCTCGTCATAGACGTTGGTCCATTCGGGATGGTGGTTCAGCTTCTCGGCTTCAAACGCCACGCGCACCATGAACGCCATGGCTTCCGCAAAGTTCGCGAAGCTGAACGTCCGGGTGAGTGCATCGGATTCGTGATTCCAACCCGGCAGTTCCGTCAGAATCGTGGCGAGTTCCTCGGCCGTCATCGGTTTGTCGCTCATAACGCACCCTCGCACAGGTGCGCCCCCCGGTCAAAGCGGTCCGGCAGGCGGCGACCGCCGCCCCATTTGCGTCTCGGGCTGACCGCTTCGCCTCTATTCGCGTCCTTCGCGGTTCAATATCAATTCCTGTTCAGCGGTATTGCCCGCTGCCTTTGTCCCTGACGCGACCTGCATGAATACGTGGCAGGCGGTGAAACCGCGACCCGCCTGCGGCCTTGTCAAAGCCCGTCGCGGGTCCCTACCGTCGGCCGCTTACCTTCATGGCCGACCTCGACTCTGCACGCATTCCGCAACACGTTGCCATCATCATGGACGGCAACGGGCGCTGGGCCAAACAGCGCGGCCTGCCGCGCATCGAGGGTCACCGCCGCGGCGTCGAAACGGTGCGCCGCACCATCGAAACCGCCCGCGATCTCGGCATCCGCTACCTCACGCTGTATGCCTTTTCGGTGGAGAACTGGCGCCGCCCCGAGGAAGAAGTCGGCGGGCTGATGAACCTGCTGGAGTACTTCCTCAAACGCGAAACCTCCACCCTCATCAAAAACCGGGTCCGCCTGCTCACCATCGGCCGCACGGCCGACCTCCCCGCCGGCGTCCGCCGCCACTTGGAGCAGACCATCGCCGCCACCGCGGCCTTCACCGAGCACACGCTCGTGCTCGCCCTCAACTACGGCTCGCGCACCGAGGTACTCGACGCCGCCAAGGCCTATGCCGCCGCCGTGATCGCCGGCGAAGCCGATCCCGCCAAGACCAATTGGGAGGATTTTGCCCGTCACCTCTACACCCGCGACCTGCCCGACCCCGACCTCATCATCCGCACTTCGGGCGAGATCCGGGTCAGCAACTTCCTCCTCCTGCAGGGCGCCTACGCCGAGTTCGTGTTTCTGCCGATCTTCTGGCCGGAGTTTTCGCGGGAGGCCTTTCATGAGGCCATTGCCGAATACCAGAGCCGCGAGCGCCGTTTCGGGCGGACCGGTGAACAGGTCAGCGGCGCCGCCCCGTCCGCTCCGGCCACGCCTCCCCAACCCGTGGGCCCGCGGGCCTGAACTCCGCCTCTCCTCGCCTTTCTCTTCCACCGTGGGTTCGCGCATCTTCAGCACCATTCTCCTCTGGGCCGTCGTCGCCGGCACCGTGATCTTCGTCGGCCCCGTCGGCGCGGTCTGGCTCGTGACCGCCATCGCCGTGCTCACCCTCTGGGAGTTCTTCAAGCTCATCCGCCGCCTCGGGGTCGAGCCTTTCGATCGCGTCGGCATGCTCTTGGGCGCCGCGCTTTGCCTGAGTCCACTCTACCTCGACGAACTCAACCTCGGCAGCGGCCCGCTGCTCGCCCTCGCGACCATCGTCTTCGCCGTGCGCATCCTCGGCGAACGCGCCGCCCACCAACGGCTCGACACCTTCGCCTGGTCGCTCGTGGGCGTGGTCTATATTCCCTTCATGCTGTCGTTCCTGGCGCGGACGATTCTCATCCATGATCCCGCGCCCAACACCGGTCTCATCCTGGCCGTGTGGGTGATCGCCGTCTCCAAGTTCTGCGACGTCGGCGCCCTGCTTTCCGGTCTCGCCTTCGGTCGTCACAAGATGGCGCCCGAGATCAGCCCCAAGAAAACCTGGGAAGGCGCCATCGGCGGCCTCCTCACCTCGGTCGCCGTGGGCGTGGGTCTGGTGCTGGGCCTGCGCGACCAGGTGCCGGCCGCCTTCACCCCCGTGGTGGCCGGCCTGCTGGCACTGCCGATCGCGGCCCTGGCCATCGTTTCCGACCTGGTCGAGTCCATCATCAAACGCCGCACCAACGCCAAGGACGCCGGTGCCACCATCCCCGGCATCGGCGGGGTGTTCGATCTCTCGGACAGCCTCATCCTCACTTCGCCGGTCGCCTACGTGGTCTTCCGCCTCCTGTGAGCTCCGCCACTCCCGCTTCTCCGCAACGCGTTGTCCTGCTCGGCGCGACCGGCTCCATCGGCGAAAGCACCCTGCGGGTCATCGCCGCCCATCCCGCCCACCTGCAGCTCGTCGGCGTCGCCGCGCACACCAACCACGAGCGCCTCGCCGCCATTGCCCGCGAGCATCCCGGCGTGCGGCATGTCGCCGTGTTCGACGAAACGGCCTGCGGGGCGGCCCGTGCCGCCGGCCATCTTCCGGCCGAGGTCGCGCTGCACGGCGGACTCGAGGGGCTCAAGGCCCTCGCCACCCTGCCCGAGGCCGACATCGTGCTGGTGGCCATCGTCGGTGTCACCGGCCTCGAGCCCGCGCTCGCCGCCATTGCCGCGGGCAAGGATCTCGCCGTCGCGTCCAAGGAAATCCTGGTCATGGCCGGCAAATTCGTCATGGCCGCCGCCCGCCGCCACGGCGTCACCCTTCGCCCCGTCGACAGCGAGCACAACGCCGTCTTCCAGTGCCTGGCCGACAACCCAACCAAGGACCTCGCCCGCGTCGTGCTCACCGCCTCCGGCGGCGCCTTCCGCGACCGTCCGCTCGCCGAGCTGGCCCACGTGACGCCGGCCGACGCCCTGCGCCATCCCAACTGGGACATGGGCCCCAAGATCACGGTCGACTCCGCCACCCTCGCCAACAAGGGCCTCGAACTGATCGAGGCCCAATGGCTCTTCGACCTGCGCCCCGAGCAGTGCCAGGCGGTGCTGCACCACCAGAGCCTCGCCCATTGCATCGTCGAATTCACCGACGGGGCGATGATCACCCACCTCTGCCCGCCTTCGATGACCTTCCCCATCCAGCACGCGCTGCTCCACCCGCTGCGCCTGCCGGGAGTGGAACCCGCCCTCGATCTCAACCGACCGTTTTCCCTCGATTTCCGCCCCATCGACGAAGCGCGCTTCCCCTTGCTGCGCCACGCCCTGGACGCCATGCGCGCCGGCGGTATCGCGCCCGCCGCCTTCAACGCCGCCAATGAAATCGCGGTCGCCGCCTTTCTCGCCGAACAAATCCCCTTCCTTGCGATCCCACGGCTGGTCGAGCAGGTTCTCGACCAGACTGAACACCTTGATCCCGGAGCGTTGACCGACGTCATCGCCGCCGATGCCGCCGCCCGGCGGCTCGCGCGCTCGCTCCTCTCCTCCTTCGCCGACTCCTGACCCACGCCATGCCCGCGGACCTCCTCAACGCCCTGTTTTCCAACGTCTGGGCCGTCTTCCTCATCGTCCTCTTCTTCGGAGGCTCCATCTTCGTGCACGAACTCGGGCACTTCCTCGCCGCCCGTCGCCGCGGCGTGAAGGTCGCGCGCTTCTCCATCGGCTTCGGCCCCCGCATGTTCGGCTGGACGGGCAAGGACGGGGTCGACTACCGCGTCTCCTGGCTGCCGCTCGGCGGCTACGTGCTCCTGCCCCAGCTCGCCGACATGGCGGCCATCGAGGGCGAGGCCGACTTCGACACCAAGGACCTGCCGCCGGTCACCTACGCCACGCGCATCATCGTTTTCGCCGCCGGCGCCGTCTTCAACCTGCTCTTCGCCTTCCTCCTCGCCACCGTCATCTGGTTCGTCGGCCAGCCGACCATGAGCTACGAGGCCACCACTCAGATCGGCTACGTGCTGGGCGAGTTCGAGAACGCCTCCGGCGAGGTCGTGACCAGTCCGGCCAAGGAAGCGGGTCTGCGCGCCGGCGACATCATCCGCGCCATCGACGGTTCCCGGGTCGACAACTGGTCCGAAATCCAGGCCGCGATCGTGCTCAGCGCCGGCCGCACCGACGAGGGCCGGCGGGAAACGACCCTCCTCATCGAGCGCGACGGCCGGGAAGTCGAAATCACCGTCCATCCCCAGCTCGCCGGCGACGACGAGGTGCGCACCATCGGCATCAGCCCCGCCTACGAACCGATCGTGCGCGACATCGAGCAGAACCAGCGCTGGTTCGAACTCGGGCTGCGCCCCGGCGACCGCATCGTCCAACTCGGCGACACCCGGATCTACAACGCCCAGACCTTCGGCGATCAACTTGCCCGCACGCGCAATGAAGCCGTCAAACTCGACGTGATCCGCGACGGCCGGCCCCTGGAACTCGAGCTGCCCCCCAACCCCGCGGGCAGCGACCTCGAACAGCAGTCGATCTTCTTCACCACCGATTCCAAGCTCACCTTCCCCACGCCGGTCGAGCAGTTCACCGGGCACGTGAAGACGACCGTCAAGACGCTCAGCAGTCTCATCAATCCCTCCTCCGACGTGGGCATCTCCAAGATGAGCGGCCCGGTCGGCATCATCCGCGTCTTCCATCTTGCCGCCCAGGCCGACATCCGCCTCGTGCTCTGGTTCACGATCCTCGTGAACATCAATCTCGCCATCTTCAACCTGCTGCCGATTCCCGTCCTCGACGGCGGTCACATGCTCTTTGCCACGATCAACAAACTTCGCGGCCGCGCCCTGCCGGAAAGCTTCGTCATGACCACGCAGAGCGTCTTCATGGTCCTGCTCTTCAGCATGATCATCTACGTTTCCTTCTTCGATGTCGGCCGCTGGCGCCGCGACGCCGCCCGCGAAGCCGCCCGCGAAGAAGCCGCCACCGAGCAGGCCGAAAACGGCGGCGAGTAAATCACTGTACCTCGGAATTCCGTCGCCTGGTCTTTTCCGACTTCCGACATCCGACTTCTGACCTCCGACTTCTCCCTCTCCGTGAGCTACTGCGCCTCCCGCTTCCGCACCCTGCGCCGCCGCGCGACCGAAGTCATGGTCGGCCCCGTCGGCGTCGGCGGCTCGCACCCGCTGCGTATCCAGTCGATGACGACGACCAACACGCAGGACGTCGCCGCCACCGTCAAACAGGCCATCGCCCTCGCCGAGGTGGGCTGCGAAATCGTCCGCGTCACCGCTCCCAACAAGGCCGCCGCCCGCGCGCTGCGGGACATCCGCGAACAGTTCTCCGCCGCCGGTTTCGCCCACGTGCCGCTCGTGGCCGACATCCACTTCCTGCCCGCGGCCGCCATGGAAGCCGTCGAGCACGTGGAAAAGGTCCGGGTCAATCCCGGCAACTACGCCGACAAAAAGAAATTCGCCGTCCACGAATACTCCGACGCCGCCTACAACGAGGAACTCGAGCGCCTCCACGACGCCTTCAGTCCGCTGGTCAAGCGCGCCCGCGAACTCGGCCGCGCCCTGCGCATCGGCACCAACCACGGCTCGCTCTCCGACCGCATCATGAACCGCTACGGGGACACTCCCCTCGGCATGGTCGAGAGCGCCCTCGAGTTCCTGCGCATCGCGGAGGACCACGACTTCCATGCCATCATCCTTTCGATGAAGGCCTCCAACCCGAAGGTCATGATCGAGGCCTACCGCCTGCTCGTGCAGCGCATGGCCGCGGAGGGCATGCACTACCCGCTGCATCTCGGCGTCACCGAAGCCGGCGACGGCGAGGACGGCCGCATCAAGAGCGCCATCGGCATCGGCAGCCTCCTGCTGGACGGCCTGGGCGACACCCTGCGCGTCTCCCTTACCGAAGACTCCGTTTATGAGATTCCCGTCGCCCAGGCGCTGGCAGCCAAAGCCATGGCCCGCTGGGCGGGCGAACAGGTGCCCGCGGACACCTTCCCGGTCGATGCACCCGATCCGCTCGACCCGTTCCACTTCCAGCGCCGCCCCGTCGTCGATCTTTCACTCGCACCCGACTGCGGCGTCGGTATCGAGCAACCGCCTCGCGTCATCGTCCGCGCGCCGTCCCTCACCGCGCTCCCCGCCTTTGCCGCCGGGCTGCGCTCTCCCACCCTGAAGGACAACCCGCCGGAGGGCTTGCTCGTGCCCGTCACCAGCGCCGCCGACCTCGATACCCTGCGCCACCTCGGTTCGAACCTCCCGGCCGCCTTCCTGGCCCTCGAAATCGGTTCCGATCTCACCGCGGCCGACCTGCGGCCCGTGGTCGAAGCCGCCGCAGGTCCGCTCCTGCTGCTCTGTTCTCTCACCGACGACACGCTCGCCACCCTGCCTTCCTGGCTGGAACTTGCCGCCCTCGCCGAGCAGGCCACCCTCGCCATCAGCGCCACGCCGGCCACCTGGCGGCTCCTGGCGCCGCGACTCGCCGCCGCGGCCCCGGCGCGGCTCCTCGCCACGGTGGAGGACCAGCCCGGCTCCGGCGATCGACACACCGTCGGCGCCTACCGCGCCCTCGCCGCCATCCTGCGGCAGCACGGTCTCACCGCCCCCATCTGGATTCGCAACAGCGCCGCCAGCCGCCTCAGCACCGAGCCCAGTTTCCTCTCCCGCCTGCTCGATGCCGCCATCCTCTCCGGTGCGCTGCTGTGCGACGGCCTCGGCGATGCCATCAGCATCGAGACCGAGCCCGACCCGGCCCGCGCCGTCAAGCTGGCCTACAACGTCCTGCAGGGCGCCGGCGCCCGTATCACCAAAACCGAGTTCGTCGCCTGCCCCTCGTGCGGCCGCACGCTTTTCGATCTCCAGACCACGACGCAGCGCATCCGCGAAAAGACCGGCCACCTCAAAGGCGTGAAACTCGCCATCATGGGCTGCATCGTGAACGGCCCCGGCGAAATGGCCGATGCCGACTTCGGCTACGTCGGCGGAGCCCCCGGACGCATCAATCTCTACGTCGGCAGGAACTGCGTCGAATACAACATCCCCCAAAAAGAGGCCGATAATCGCTTGATCGAACTCATCCGGGAGCACGGAAAATGGGTCGATCCGGAGCCCTGAATCGGCCCCGCGTCACCTGCCCGTGACGGTGCCGTAACATAAGTAACACTACGACCTCATCGGGGAAATGACCGATGCCTCCGAGGGGAATCTTCCCGAATGTAGTGCCCGGGTCCTTACGGAATCCGCGCCCTTTTTTCGGCGCCGGATTCGGCCGGGCTTGGCAACAGAAAAATCGCCAAAAGTTATGCCCCTGGCCGTGTGAATAACTTGTTGGAAAGTTCGCCTTGAAACCCCATTTTCGATCATCGTTTATTCGATCCCCTCCAATCCGCCCCTCTCGCGCTCCGGGGCTCGCTCTTTCTCACGTTTGTTCGTCCGAATTCCACCGGTCCAGGCTTTGTTTTCCCGCTACCCCCTGGTTGCCAATGATTTATCATTCATTATCTAATTCATTCGCCCCCATTCCCCCGCAACCTGCCCATCGATTTTCCTCTTTGACGCCCCTTGGAATTCCCTCGATTCAGACGTGCAGTTTCGCGACTCCGATGCGCCTTGTGAATAAAACCGACTAGCCGTCTGAATTAATGCCCGCCGTATCGTCGTCATTTTCGCTCTGGGAAACCGTCAAGCAGGACTTCAAAGACCTGTTCCCCGACGATGTCTTCCAACTTTGGTTCGCCCCCCTCGTGTGCCTCGAAGGCAGCGAGGAGAGCCTCACGCTCGGCGTGCCCAATGACTTCGCGGCCATCTGGATCCACGACAACTACCTGGACCTCATCATCCAGCGCCTCCGGCTGACCTCCGGCCGCGACATGACGGTGCGCCTGCGCAAGAACGAGGCCGCCGTCCCGGCCCGCTACGAACCGGCCCCCGTGGAGCCGGCCGAGCCCGAATCCGCCGGTCATCGTCGCGCCACGCCCGCCCGCCGCCCGGCCCCCCTCACCCGCCAGGGTCGCGCCACCGCCAACGCCCATGCCGGCAATCTCAACCCGCGCAACACCTTCGAGACCTTCGTCGTCGGCTCCAACAACCAGATGGCCCAGGCCGCCGCCCTCGCCGTCGCCCAGTCGCCCGCCCAGGCCTACAACCCGCTCTTCCTCTACGGCGACACCGGCCTCGGCAAGACCCACCTCATGCACGCCATCGGCCACGCCATCCTGCGCCACAAGCCCGATGCCCGCGTCGCCTACCTCTCCACCGAAAAGTTCACCAACGAGTTCATCCAGGGCCTGCAGGAAAACGCCCTCGTGAAGTTCCGCCAGCGCTACCGCAACGTCGATGTCCTCCTCCTCGACGACGTGCAGTTCCTCGGCGGCAAGGAGCGCATCCAGGAGGAGTTCTTCCACACCTTCAACGACCTCTTCGAGTCCGGCAAACAGATCGTCCTCTCCAGCGACCGCCGCGCCTCCGAGATCGCCAAACTCGAGTCCCGTCTCGTCTCCCGCTTCGAATGGGGCCTGCCCGCCGACATCCAGGCACCCGACTTCGAGACCCGCGTCGCCATCCTGCGCACCAAGGCCAAGACCCTCGGCCTCACCGTGCCGGCCGACGTCCTCACCTTCATCGCGCAAAACATCTCCAAGAACATCCGCCGCCTCGAGGGCGCCCTCATCAAGGTCGCCAGCTACGCCTCCCTCACCGGCAAGCACCTCGACGTGCCCATCACCCAGGAGCTGCTCAAGGACGTGCTCATGGAACAGGCGCAGAACGTCCTCACCATCGACACCATCCAGCGCAAGGTGGTCGACCACTTCCAGATCCGCCTGGCCGACATGACCAGCAAGCGGCGCCCCAACAACATCGCCATCCCCCGCCAGATCGCGATGTACCTCTCCCGCACCCTCACCAAGCACTCCCTGCAGGAGATCGGCGACGCCTTCGGTGGCCGCGACCACGGCACCGTCATCCACGCCTGCAAGGCCGTGGACAACATGATGGAGCAGGATCCCTCCATGCGCAGCAGCATCGAGTTCCTGCGCAATCAGCTGTCGCGCTAGCGCGCGGCTTGATTTTGGATTCTTGAATCTCGATTTTCGATTTGCGCGTGAAATCGAACGGTTGATCCGTTCCGTCGGCACGCCACCTTCGAAAATCCAAAATCGAAATTCGAAAATCCCATGAGCCTTTCGCCCGAACAAACCTCTGCCGTAGCCCAATGGGTCCGCGATGGCGCCAGCCTCTCGGACGTGCAAAAACGCATTCAGGAGGAGTTCAGCCTCTCGCTGACCTATATGGACGTGCGCTTCCTGGTGGACGACCTCGACCTCACGCTCGTCGATCCCGCGCCCAAGGCCGATGCCAGCGACGTGAGCAAGGCCCCTGCGCCGAAGCCCAAAGCCGCCGCGCCAGGCGAGGACGACGATTTGGCCGACGAGGCCGACGCCCTGCCGGTCGACGGCATGGTCACGGTCGAGGTCGACGCCGCCACCCTCATCCCCGGCGCCCTCGCCAGCGGCTCGGTCACCTTCAGCGACGGTGTCACGGGCAAGTGGATCATCGACAACTACGGTCGCCCCGGCTTCACCGAAATCAGCCGCGAAGGCTACCGCCCCTCGCCCGAAGATTCCCAGGAGTTCATGCAACAGCTCTCCCTGGCCCTGCAGAAAAAAGGCCTGGCCTAAGCCGCCCCCGGACCGCGTCGTTCCAGCTGCCTCTCAGCATCGGTGCAATCTGTGGTTAAAATCTCCCTGCCGCCCGGTCGCAGTCGCCCCTCCAATGCAAACGGACGAGACGTCCGTTCTCCACCACGCCACCGCCAGCCATGGAGAACGGACGTCTCGTCCGTTTGTTTTGCCTCTCGGCCCTCGGCCCCCGGCGCAAGTGAAAGGGAGTGAGTGAAAGTGACGGCAGGGCGTGTTCGCCGAACGCGTCGTGGTGGTGTTGCCCCCCTCCTGTGCGGCTCCCCCTCCCCAAAAAAAACCGCCCGCGCGGTGAATATTGCCCGCCGCTGTGCCGTCCCAGGAAGGAACAGATCGCACTTTAACTCATCTAAACGCTCATGAACTCCTCGGCCGCTCCCTCTCGCCTCCTCCGGATCGTCCGCCGTCCCGCTGCCCTGGCGCTCCTCGCTCTCGCCGCCTTCGTCGCGCTGCCTTCCACTGCCCTGGCCGACCGCGATCACGACCACGACCGAGGCCGCGGTCGGGATCGGAGTTGGGACCGCGGCCGTGACCGCGATTGGGATCGCGGTCGCCGCCACGATCACAGCCGCACGCACTACTCGATCGGCTTCGGCATTTCCTCCGGGGGCTTCGACGGCTGGAGCTTCGGTGTCGGCCGCAGCTACCATCGTCCCTACTACGGCCCGCGATTCTATCCGGGCTACTACGTCAGCCACCTGCCCAGCTACCACCGCCGCGTGGTCTTTGACTCCAACGTCTACTATGTTGCCGACGACGTTTATTACCGGCCCTACAATTCCGGCTATGTCGTCGTCGAACGGCCCGTCATCGTCGAACGCCCCGCTCCAACCGCGCGCTACGATGTGACCGACGAAGGCGTCGATCCCAATCGGGAAATCGGCGCCCCCGCCCCCAAACCCGCCTACATCACCGTGTGGCAGGGTGAACAGGAACTGCGTCTCATCGACGGCGAGTTTTTCAAGCCCACCGCCAACGGTCTCATTTGGGTGGCCACCCCGGTCGGCGCGGTATCCGACGTGCTGCCCATCGGCGCGCAGGTCGTGTGGCACGAGGACGTCGAATACTTCCGTTTCGACGGCGTCGTCTTCCGCAAGAGTCCCGAAGGCTACAAGGTCGTGGCCGCGCCCTGGCAGGACCAGGACGCTCCGCCACAAGCGCCCTCCGACGAATCGTGACGCGGCATCGACCGCCGATCGCGACAAGGCCGTGAATTCCGCAACCGCTGCCGGGACCCGCCGCGGCGGCAGCGGGAGTTTTGCGGCCCGAAACCCGGTTCCCGTCCCTGCGTTCCCGCGCAGGGCTACCCCGTAATACGTTACTTTGCCTCCTCCGCCCCTCAATCCTACCCGGCTAGCATCTCGCGCAGCTGGGCTTCGTCGATCACCGGCACGCCGAGCTTCTCCGCCTTCGCCAGCTTCGATCCGGCTTCCGTGCCGGCGACGACGTAACTCGTCTTCTTGCTCACGCTGCCGCTCACCTTGCCGCCGGCCGTCTCGATCATCTCGCGGGCCTGATCGCGCGTGAGCGTCGGCAGCGTGCCGGTGAGCACGAAGGTGAGGCCCGCCAGCACCGTGCCGCCGCCGCCCGACCCCGGCCCCGCCGGCTCGACGCCGGCCGCGAGCAGGTCGTCGACGATCTGCCGGTTGTAGGCATCGGCGAAGAAACCGGTGATCGCCTCCGCCATGGTCGGGCCGATGCCGCTGATGACGGATTCCTTGTCGCGGATGTAGGCGTCCATCGGCGCGTCGGCCAATGCCTGCAACCCGCCGAACACCCGCGCCAGATCCTTCGCCGCCGCGGCGCCGACATTGGGAATGCCCAGGCCGTGGATGAAGCGCCACAGCTCGGCCGTCTTGCTGGCTTCGATGGCGGCCAGCAGCTTGTCGGTCGATTTCTCCACGCTCTTGCCGAGCGTGAGCAGGTCGTCACGACGAAGGTGATACAGATCGGGCAGCCGCTTCACCCAGCCCTTGTCCACCAGTTGATCGACCATGGCCTCGCCGAGTCCCTCGATGTCGAGACAGGCGCGTGAGGCAAAATGGATCACGCGACGCCGCACCTGCACCGGACACTCGCGATTGGGGCAGCGCACCGCCACCTCGCCCTCGACCTGTACCGCCGGCGTGCCGCAGGCCGGGCAACGATCCGGAAAAACGAAAGGCACGCACTCGGGTTTCCGCTTCTCGAGATTCACCGCAATGACGGCCGGGATGATTTCGCCGGCCTTTTCCACCGCGACGGTGTCACCCACGCGGATGTCCTTGCGGGCGATCTCGTCGCGGTTGTGCAACGTGGCGCGCGAGACGGTGGTGCCGGCGAGCTGCACGGGCTCGAGTTCGGCCACCGGCGTGAGCACGCCCGTGCGGCCGACCTGGATCGTGATGGCCTTGAGCAGCGTCTCCGCCCGCTCGGCCTCGAATTTGTAGGCCATGGCCCAGCGCGGCGCCTTGCTGGTTGCGCCGAGCGTGCGCTGGAGCGCGATCGAATCGAGTTTCACCACCGCCCCGTCGGTCCCGTAGGCAAAGCCGGCGCGCAGGGCGTCGAGCTCGCGGATGGCGGCGATCACCCCGTCGGCGTCGTGGGCGACCCATTGTTTCTCGACCGTGGGCAGACCCCAGGCCTGCACCCAGGCATGAAACTGCTGCTGCGTTTGCGGCATCGCCTCCACCGGCTCGGTGTAGCCGCGGCCATAGAGCACGATCTCGAGTTTGCGCGAGGCCACGGCGGCGGTGTCGAGTTGCTTGATCGTGCCGGCCGCGAGATTGCGGGGATTGGCGTAAAGCTGGAGACCCGCTTCCTCGCGTTCGGCGTTGATGCGTTGGAACTCCTCGGTGGTGAGATAGATTTCGCCGCGGATCTCGATCACATCGGGAATCGGCGCACCGGCGCCCGCTTTCAGCTCCGCGGGCAGGGTTGTGATGGTGCGGGCGTTGGCGGTGATGTCGTCGCCCTCCACGCCATTGCCGCGGGTGACGGCGCGGATCAGCTTCCCCTTTTCGTAAGTCACGCTCACGGCGAGGCCGTCGATCTTGGGCTCGACCACAAAACTCGATCCCTCACGTTCGAGATCGCGGGCCACCCGGGCGATGAACTCCCGCATCTCCTCGTCCGAGTAGGTGTTGTCGAGGCTCATCATCCGCTCGCGGTGCGTATAGCTGGCAAAGCCCTCCACGCGGTCGTCGCCCACCTGCTGGGTCGGCGAATCGGCGGCGGCAAACAGGGGATACTGCGCCTCAAGATCGGCCAGTTCCTGCTTCAGCGCGTCGTAATCACGGTCGCCGATCTCCGGCTCGGCCTGCCGGTAGTAAAGCTCGTCATGGCGCGCGATCGTGGTGCGCAGTTCGGCGATCCGTTTTTCCGGGTCGATGGGGCTCATAGCGCCTCATCAGGCAACATGGTCCGAGGCTTGGCAACCGGCGGGCGCTGGCCGGGGCGAAGATTTCGCTCCAGCAGCCGACGATAACCGGCCCAGGCGCCATAGAACGTGACTGCCACCAGCGCCCCGAGCGTATCCGCCACCCAGTCGGCGACCTCGACCGCCCGGCCCGGGGTGAAACTCTGGCGAAACTCGTCGAAAATGCCGTAAGCCGATGCGAGCACGACCCCCAGCCACCAGCGCCGCGGCGGCTGGGTGCGGGCGAGCAGCGTGGCAAGCAGGCCGAAAACCAAGAAATGCCCGATCTTGTCGATGCTCACGATGTCGGGCGCGGCGACCTTGCTCTCGCCGGACGCGGTGAAAATCATGATCGCAAGCGCGAGCGGCCACCCCCAATGCCCGCGCTGTTCGATGTCGTATCCCGCCATGTTTACGAGTCTTCCCAATGGTCGGGCCGGGGAGATTCGAACTCCCGACCTCTTGCACCCCATGCAAGCGC
>CBFGUO010000022.1:0-86091 GCA_965652375.1 uncultured Opitutus sp. | reverse complement strand
GCATCAAGGGAACCATTCCCTCTCAACCAGTGCACTGACGGTTAGACCCGGCCCCACCACCGCATGCGTGTGGACGATGCCGCCGGGATTACCACGGATGGTAAACGCAGAAGCATGCCCGAGGTAAATCAGTAGCCTCGGCTTTTTTTCGATCCAGCGGTCGAGATACTTGCCGAGACCGAGCGTCGCTAACGGCACAACGATTTTAAGGACGAGGTCCCAGTTGATATTCATCGGTCGTTTTTGCCCAACGTTTCATAGTGAGCCGCGAGTCACGGCGCGCAGCGCTGTGGCTCGTTGGCTCGACTGGTTTGTTGGGCTTTTCATTTGGACCAGAATATAGCCGCAAGCCCTGTGAGCGCCCCGATGATTCCGGTGAGCACAGAGCACACTAAAACAAGTCGCTCACTTCCTTCTTTCTGCTCGCTGCGAATCGCAGCGCGAACCTCGACGGCCCCCTTTTCGGTCAGAACCCATCGCTCAGTGAGCGGGAGCTTACGCCACATCCCCAAATGATCCTGATCCGGAACTGGAACAAAAAGGCGTCAAGCTTTCCGTAGAAGGAACGAGCTCACATGGATATCGATGTCCTCTTGAACCAGATACTCCTCATGCTGAGCTTCGGCTTTCAATGAGAGGTAATCCTCCTTTTTCATACCGGGAACCATCGCAGCCTTTAGATGCTTCGAATACACACGACGCGTCTTCTCGAGCTCGGAAAACAAGCGCGATAGCCTCCAATGATATTTGAGCCGGGAGAGCATCTCAGGTAGCCCAACAGTGTTATTGAGCGTCACGCGTTGTCGCTTTTCGGGAGTCGTTTTCGGGCCTCGGAGCCATGGTATTCTGCATAAGCGGTTGCCGTTCAGGGTAAAGACCAAATCCCGAGGTTGGCCGGGTTTCGCAAAAAGCGTCATCGATAGTGACGCTTTTTGCGAAACTGATCAGTAGGAGGCGATCTGACGTTTTTTGCGAAGGTGGCGCCGCCCGCGCGGTTGGTCGGCAGGTTTGCAGGTCGCTGATTATCAATGCGGGAGTTTTTTTTGAAAGTGGCCGGGTCCAACCAAAATGGCACTTAGCTAAGGGGCTTGATCGTATCACGGCGCTTCAATCGCCCCTTCTGGGCTTTGTTCCTTACTGCCTGGTACCTAGGGCGTTGCCCTAGGCTGCCATGAGATTGCCCCTTTGTGGCTCACCTGCCTTCGGATCTAACCGTCGGTACACTGCACTGGTTGAGAGGGCTCAGCGTCCGCTTTGGGCGGGGTTTATGCGGTGGTAGCTTGATCGTGAGCGACGAGGTTTGTCGCCGGGTGATCGGCAGTACGAACGCGAGTCTTCACTGATCCGTGTGAGGCGGAACAGGGCTTCCGAGAGGCAACGTACACAGACAGGAATGTCCGTGTCACATCTGGCTTCGGGCCGCGCCCGGAAATACGCCAAGCGAGGATCCCGAGGGCCGGTCTGATCGCCCACGGGGTTTCAGCGGACAGGCAGCGGCGCCCCTACCGGGTGTAGGGGTCTCGCTCGCCGAGACCCGCGACCGACTGCGCTCAGCGCAGGGCGGCGATGAGGCGGGCGCGGTTGGAGAGGCCGAGCTTTTTGTAGATCGAGGTCAGTTGTCCGGCGACGGTCTTGCGGCTCTTGCCGAGGCGGTCAGCGGCCTCCTGATTGCTGCAGCCGGAACAGATGAGATGGGCAAGTTCGCGTTCGGCGGCGGTGAGCTGGTCAGCGGCCGGCAGACTGGAGACGGGTTGAAGCGTCTCGGCGGTCTCACCGTGATCACTCAGCCACACCGCAAACACCGGACGGGCGGCGGAACCGGCGTGGGGGGCCTGCAGCGTCACCGTCGCGCGCAGGTGCGGATACTGCGGATGCGCCAGGCGCACGGACTCGCTCGCCGCCGCCCGCTTCAACCGGGCCTGCTGCAAGCGGCGGCAGGCGTCGAGGATGAGCTCGGGCACGCGAAACACGGTCTTGGGATGACCGCGCGGCAACTGTCGCGGACCAAAATTCCAGGCCGCGCATTGTTTCATCGCCTCGAGGTTGGCGTAGGTGGTGGCCCGTTCCCAATCCAACTGCAGCAGCGCAAACGGCAGGTGTTCATTGAAATTCTCGAACCACTCGAGTTTCGCCCGCTGTTCCTGAGCGCGGATGAGGCGGCGAATGACGGTCTCGAAACGCGGATGCAGTTGGCGCAGCAGCCGCATCTCGGCCTGCCGGTAGGGCCCGCGCGCCGCCGGACGGCGGAGCGAGATGACGGAGTTGACCTCGCCGCCGCGCCGGTAGACGAGCCCCACCGAGTCCCCCCACCCGTAGGGTTTCATGAAGGTCTGAAACAGCGGCGAGGCCGCAAAGGCCTCGCGACTCGGAAACAGGTCGGAGAGCCGGTAGAAACGCACCCCCGGATGCCCGGCCAGGAAAGGCGCGGTGACTTCCACCCGGCGCCGTTCCTCGTGCCACTCGGCCGACTTGGCGGTGTCGGAGGTCGCGAACATGGCCGAGGCTTTCCACGACTTGGCGAAGTCGAGGTAGTTGAGATAAACCGTAACGGCATCGTCGGGCAGGATGGCCTGAAACACGGCCCGCGTGGCGTGCCAGAACTGATCGAAGTCATCGGCTTCGAGCAACTGCAGCAGCGGTCCCTGCAGGGAGACTTCTTCGATCGCGGCATGGGGCATGGCGGGGGAATTCGACCCGCGACGATGGAGGGCCCCCTCGCCCCCACGCAAACCCGGAGGCACCGCGTGGCCGCGACCGCGTATTCACGAAGGTCGCGTCCGGGGTGAAGCCACCGGACAAAGCCGCCGGTCAAAAACCCATATTGAACCGCGAAGGACGCGAAGAGACGCGAAGCGGTCAGCCTGAGTCCGGAATGACGTGATCCGACGCGTCATGTTCTTCGCGATCCTTCGCGTACTTCGTGGTTATGATCCCGTCTCGGAGAGGAAGTGGAAATCCGATTGGGCTCCTTGGAATGCAGTCTCGGATTCATCCCGGCAATGACTGGCCAACTTTTGGGGATCGGCGGTGCGCGGCCGTCGAAACCTACTCGGCGGACGTCAGTACCGCGGCGTAGCCGCCGGCGGTGGCTAGGGTGAGTTCGAGCGTGTCGGTCGCAGTGACGGTGCGGGTGGATTCGCCGATCGTTTCCGGATGAGCGCCCGACTCGGGGGTGTCGGCGAAGGCCTGCAACTGCCACTTGCCCTCGCCGAGGAAACTCAGGGGCGCGCGAAGCGTGAGCGGTGCTTCTCCGTTCATGGCCGCGAGGCGCCACTGGTTGCCGGAGCGGCGGGCGAGCACGACGTGACCGGCGACCTCGGCGGAGAGGACAACCGTCTCGTCCCAGACGGCGGGCAGGCCGCGGAAGAAATCGACGCCGGGCTGCCCCCGATAATTGGCGGGGCTGTCGCAGAGAACCTGGAACGGGCTCGGGTAAATCACCGTCATGGCCAGCTGGCGGGCACGGGAGCCCATGACCTGAGCCGGGTGCGTGATCTCGAACTCGGCGACCGTGCGGTTGAGAAAGCCGCCGGGCGTGAAATCCATGGGGCCGAGCAACCCGCGCGTGAACGGCAGGGTGATGGTGTGGAGCGGATCGCAGAGGTTGCCGCCGAGCTTGTTGTACTCGTTGCCCAACACGCCCTCCTGAGTGAGAAAATTGGGATAGGTGCGGGCGAGCCCGGTGGGCTTGTAGACGCCGTGGAGGTCCACCATCAGATGGTGGCGGGCGGCGCGCTCGAGCAGCTCCACGATCCACTGCACGGTCTGCTGCGAATCACTGCCGAAGAAATCGACCTTGATGCCGACCACGCCGAGGTCGGCGAAGTGCTCGAGGGCACGTTCCATGCCGAAGGTCTCGACGTCGAGCGAGTGAGCCCAGATCCAGAGGCCGACGCCGCGCTCGCGCGCATAGGCGACGAGGCCGGGCACGTCGATATGGGGCAGCGCTTTGGTGAAGTCGCCGGACGGGTTGTTGGGCTCCGAGTGCAGACCTTTGTCCCAGATGGTCATGTGCTCGTACCAGAACCAATCCATGAGCTGGTAGCGGAAGCCCATCTCGGCGGCGAAATCGATGTACTCCTGGTGCGAGCGGGTGTCGCCGCGGGCATAGACGCCGGTGTTGTCCGGCTGCGTGGGATTCACGCCGGTCCACCACGCATCCCAGGCCGAGACGCCGGGTTTGATCCAGGAGGTGTCGTCGATGCGCGAGGGCGTGGCGAGCGTGGCGACGAGGTCGTTGGTCAACAGCTCGGCGGCGGTGCGGGCGATGAGGAGCGCGCGCCAGGGGCTCTGCATCGGCCCCTGCCCGACCACGGCACCGCGACCGTCGGGGCGCCGGGCGAGCGTGACCTTCACGGCGGTTTCACCCGTGCCGGAAATCAGCATGCCGGCCCAGTTGAGCAAATCGGACTCGGCGATGGCGACGTAGGCCGAGGGCGTTTCGACCAGCAGCGGTAACACGCCGTGGTAGGGGCCGCCGCTGGAGTTGGTGGCGGGAACGCCTCTCAGGGTCGTCTCGGGATACTGGTTCTCGGCGGACGAGTGCTCGCCGCCGGCCCAACAGCGGTAATCGGCCGGGAAGCGAAACTCCGTCAGCTCCCGGTTGATGATGAACTCCTTCTCGTCGGCGAAGTCCGATGGCAGGTCGTAGCGGAAGGCGACGCCGTGGTCGTAGGCACGCACGATAAGCCCGAAGACGCGCGCCGCGCCGCCGTCCGCTTCGGCCACGGTGAGGTTCAGTTCGCGCCAATTGTCCGGCACCAGGCGGCTTGTGCCGTAGGCGTTCTCCCAGAAGCCATCGTGGCTTTGGCGGCGCGTGGCGGTGATGCGAGCGGCCGGGCCGAGCGTGAGGCCGTCTGCGAATTCGAGACCGAGACGGGAGTCGGCGAGCAGCGGCTGGCCGTCGAGCTCGACGCGGTAGCTCAAGCCGTCGGTGTCGCTCACGACCACGGTCAAGCGGCCGTCGGGCGAGGCAACGGAGGCTTCGCGGCCGAGGGAGAAGTGGCCGGTGACCGAGATCACCAGAAGCGTAAGTGCGTGGCGTAGATTCATCGAGTTAGTCGGCTGGGGGTTGAATTTGAGAGGCAAAACAGGGCCAGAGTCTTTGTGCCGGAGGCGACAAGAGTTTTCGAGCCAGAGAACACGGAGGTCCAATCCGAGGCGACTGAGATTTCCTACTTTCGGGACTGGGAGGCAGACGCGGACTGGTTTGTCTTTTTAACCACGGATGGACACGGATAGGCCTCACTACCGCTCGGCTCAGCACCTCTCCACCGAGACTGGATTTGATTTCACCCTTTCCTCACTTCCGTGCGTAGGCGGTAGCGGCGAAGGGGGGAGGATTTGGAGGCGGACTTGACCGGGTTTCCCTCGGCGTCGAACAGGGCGGCTTCGATCTCGGCGTCCGCGTTGTCGGCCGTGGCGTTGTTGACCAGGACGCTGATGTCGAGCGATCCCTTGGTGTAGGTCTTGTCCAGATGAGGCACGGCGAAGAAGTCGCGGATGGCCAGCTTGGGCTGCGCGTAGAGGACGACGTCGCGGTAGATGCCGCTTAGGCGCCAGAAGTCCTGATCCTCGAGAAAGCTGCCGTCGCTCCAGCGGTAAACTTTGGCGGCGAGCTGGTTGTCGCCAACTTTCACGTACTTGGTAATGTCGAATTCCGCGGCGGTCATGCCGCCTTGGGAATAGCCGACCTTTTGGCCGTTGATCCACAGGTAGAAGGCGCTCTGCACGCCTTCGAACTTGAGGAAGATCTGGCGGCCGTCCCAGTCCGGCGGGATCTGGAAACCGCGCCGGTAACTGCCGACGGGATTGGGCAGCTCGTGCTTGGTCCAGTCCTCCGGCACCGGCTCCATGACGGAGGGCGGGTTGCGGTGGTTGAAGGGGTAGTTGTAGTTCGTGTAGATCGGCTTCCCGTAGCCTTGGATCTGCCAGTTGGAGGGGACGGGGATGGTCTTCCAGTCGCTGTCGTCGAAGTCGGTCCGGTAGAAGTCGACCGGACGCCGGGAGGGCTCGGGAACCCAATGAAACGTCCAGTCGCCGTTGAGCAGTTGCATCCGGTCGGACGCCAGAGGCTTCGCGGCCAAGGCGTCATCGCTGTTCGGATACACCGCCATCGTCGCATGTGGGGCGACCGTGTTGATGTGGTAGACGTGCTGGTTCTGCCAGTCCTCGACCGGCACACCGAAGGCGGTCCAGGCGAGGAGCAGAAGGGCGAGAGGGCGGATTCTCATACGATCGGGGATGAAGGGTTATTGGGCCAGGATGGTGCCCGTGGCGGCCACGTCGCCGAGACCGGGCGTGGCTCCGTCCGGCCAGGAGAGAAGCGTTATACGCAGGTAGCGGCCGGTGAGGGGCGGGCCATCGACGGGGAGGGTCGTCCAGATGTTGGGAACGTCGGTTTCCGCATGCTCGGCAAAGGGCTGCCAGTCGCGCTCGCCGTCGGGCGAAACCTCGATTCGGTAGCGCCACAGGCCGCCGGCGGAGAAAGAGAGGCGTACCGTGGAGATCGTGACGATGCGCTCGAAATCGATGCGCAGCCAGGGGGTGGTGTCGCCCGGCGCGGCCAGCCAGGTCGAGAGGAAGCTGCCGTCGTTGGCCCGACGGCCAGCGCTGCCTGGAGCTTCGCTGCTGGTGCGGGTCGGGTTCTCGAGTCCCAGCTTGTTCCAGGTCCCGCTCGAGGGTGCGTTGGAGAAGCGTTCATACGGTCGCGGCGGGGTCGGCGGCGTCACGCCGGGAATGAACTGCGGCTCGCCGAGCGAGGTGAGACGGAGTGTGGCGTCCGCGAGCCCGGGGGAGGTCGCGCGGATGACCGTCTCGCCCGCGTAGTAGGAGCGGAAGGCGATCGCCGCCATGCCGTCGCGGATCACGATGTCGGAATCCGCCGCGAAGGTGATGCTGGGCCCGGTCGGAAACTCGCCGGGACCGGACTCGATGGTGAGCGTGACGGTCGGGCAATTGCTGATCGGCGTGCCGTCTTTGTCCAAGACGGTGACCACGAGGTGGGCGTCGTCGGTGCCGTCGACCGCGTTCAGCGTGGTCTGGTCGGCGGTGAGCTGGAGCGCCGCAGCGACGCCCGGCTGCGGCCAGGCGGGAGGCGGGATGTCGCGATATTCGTTGCGATACCAATACCATTGCCGCTTCGGCAGGCGGAAGTAGTCGACCATGCCCATGCCGCCGAAGGTGCGTCCGGCGATGCTGCCGTGGTCGAAGCCACACCAGATCAATTCGCCGCTGCGCCAGGGGAGGCGCCATGAGCCGGGCTCCTGCGGATCGGCACCGGGCGTGTGCGGCAGATCGCCGAAACCGGGCGCGTAGGTGCCGGGGCGGTCCTCCATGGTCGAGCCGTATTCGGAGACCACGTTGGGGATGCCGGGATCGGGGAAGAGCCGGGCGCCATCGCCGTTGTAGCCCGCGATGTCGCCGAGCTTGTCGATGTCGCCGCGCTGGGCGCCGCCGATGGCCGCGGGGCGCGTGGGATCGAGTTCGTGGGAATAGGCCACCAGTTCCGGGAGGAAACGGCGAACCTGCGGCATGACCTTCGGGTCGCTGAAGAAGGGTTCGTTGGACATGCTCCAGACCACGATGCTCGGGTGGTTGCGGTGGATGCGGATCATGTCGCGCAGGCTGGCCCGCACGCTCGCTTCGAAGTCCGCTTCATCGGCCGGATCGGTGGGATAGCCGCTGCCGCCCCAGGGACTGTCGGCTCCGCCGGTGCCCCAGAAACTGTTTTCCGACCAGAAGAGCATGCCGATCTGATCGCAGGCCCGCGAGAAGGCGGGCGCGTGCGGATAATGGGAGCCGCGAATGATATCGAAGCCGGCGTTCTCCATCATCTGCACGTCGCGGTGGAAGCCGCGGTCGGCCACGGCGTCACCCCAGCCGGCGTGATCCTGATGCACGTTGGCGCCGCGGAAGTAGCGGTGTTCGCCGTTGAGAAAGAAGCCGCGGTCGGCGGTGAATTCGAACCAGCGAAAGCCCAGCGGGGAACGGTAGTCGTCGACCGGACGTTCGTCGTCGAGCACGGTGGTCTTGACCGAATAAAGCGTTGGCTGCTCCGGCGACCAGAGCTGCGGGCGGGCGATGGGGGCGCTGGTCTGGTCGAAGGTCGTTGTCTGCCCCGCTGCGACTACTTGGCGGGAATCCATGGTGGCGACGACCGCGCCGGACGGATCGACAATCTCGGTGCGCACGGTGCAGTTCTTCGGCTCGGCCGACTGGTTGACGACCTCGGTCTGCACGTTGACGACGCCTTCGGCGGCGGACACCTGCGGCGTGGTGACGAAGGTGCCGTACCAAGTCACGTGGAGGGGATCGGTGGCGACGAGCCAGACGTTGCGGTAGATGCCGCCGCTGAACTGGTGCTCGCCGGAGCGCGGGGCGAGGCGGGGATTCCAGTGGTTGTTGAGGCGGACGGCGACGAGGTTGCGGCCGGGCACGGCAGCGGCGGTGATGTCGACTTCGAAGCCGGTGTAGCCGCCTTGATGGAAGCCGACCTTTTGTCCGTTCACGAAGATCTCCGCTTCCTGGAAAGCTCCCTCGAAATCGAGGAACAGCCGTTTGCCCTGCCAATCGGCGGGCACGTCGAAAGATTTCCGATACCAGCCGTAACCGACGTAGAAGGAGTTCGTCGCGCCGAAGGTGGGCAGGCTGAACGAATGCGGCAGACCGATGCTCCCCCACTCCGCATCGTCGAAGGCGGACGCTTCCGCCCCGGGGTGGTCGCCGATCTGAAACTTCCACTCGCGGTTGAAGTTCTGCGTATCGCGCAGCGTAGTGGCGTCGACTGCGATGGCCGACGCGAGCGAGCCGGCGAGCAGAGCCAGGCTCGTCAGCAGACGGAGGATCGAGCGCGACGGACCGGGAGGCGGAGCGTCGCCGAGACTTGTGGCCAGATTCATTTTCATGGGATCCCTTGCATGGAGGGTTTTCAGCGGACGGCTGATCCGGCGCGGAGAACGGACGCGGGACTACTCCGCGTCCGCGTTCTCACCGAACCGGAAATAAACGGTGGCCCGGTAGGTGCGGCCGTGGCGCGGCACCATGTTCTTCATGCCCGCCGGTCCGTGGGCGCTCGCCGGGTGGAACTTCGTGCCGATCGGCGTGATGCCGTGGAGGAAGGAAAGATCACCGGGCGGGAACGGTACGCGCGTAAAATGCGGATTCTGCGAGGCGTCTTCCGGTTGAGCGGGCGTAAAGAGCCGCAGGCACAGGTCCTCCGCGTCGACCACCATGGTGATGGGGCCTTCCGTCGTCGTGAGGCGCGCCCAATGCACGCCGGCGTGGAAGCCCTTGAACTCCGGATATTCCCAGGAAAGTCCGGTCATCGTGTCGTTGTAGTCCTTTTCCCATACACCGAACTGAGGGCCTTTGGTGCGGTTCTTCCACACGCGGTAGGGTCCCCGGCCGAGCCAGCGCAGGGAGGTGACATTCTCCTCCGGATAGTCGAAGGTGACGCCGAGGTAGTCGGTCTCGGCGTGCGGCGGAAAGCGGTAGTTGTAGTCGAGCTGCAGCCAGCCGCTCGGATGCAGGCGCCAGGCAACATGCTGCAGATGGCCTTCGTAGGAGACGTTCACGACGTAGGCGTCGCCATCCGGCCCGTGCTGCAGGTCCCGCAGTCGCGACTCTCCGGATACGATGCGCGGACCGCCGGCGAGCGAATAGGTTTGCCCGTCCCGCATGGTGGACACGAGTTCGCCCGTTGCCCGGTCGATGACGGCCTCGACTCCGCCGGCCACGAGCGTGATGTGCTCGTCGTCGATTCGGCTGTCGACGCGACCGGTTGCGTCCGCGGCCTTCACGATGCGTCGGGCCAGGGTGCCGGCATCGGCGATCATCCAGGTCCACGTAAAGATCTCGTCGCCGCGCCCATCGATCGCGGTGAGGCGCAGACCATCCCGCTCCGCCCAGGAGTCCGGCAGGGGCAGCTCCAGCCAGCCGAGCGATCCCGGCTCGACCGGCGGGCCGGCCAAGCTTCCTTCGGCAACCACCGTCGTTTCGGCGGCGGGGGCAGCCGGTCCCGGATAATCCACCAGCTGCCACTGGAAGCGGAGCTGGCTGAGGTCGGTGAAGTCGTAGCGATTGTGCACGCGCATCCGCCCGTTGAACGAGACTCGCAGGCGCGATTGTTCGCCCTCCTCGATGTGAACCGGCGACCAGATCTGCTTGATGGCGAAATAGCTGCCCTCCTTTTCGCGAAACGGCCCCACGATGCCGTCGGGCGCCGAGTTACCGGCGACGTCGATCCGGCGGTCCTGGTCCTGCCGCACAATGCCTTCGTCGGCGAAGACCCACAGAAAGCCGCCGGCCGAAAGCGGGTTCTGCAACATGAGGTTCCACCAATCCTCGAGCCCGGCGGCGCTGCCGCCATCGTAGAGGCCGTGGAGAAACTCGGTCGGCATGAAGACGTCGCTGCCGTGAAAGAACCAGTCGGCGCCCACGTTATACATCTCGTAGTGGGAGGTGTTGATCCCGTTGAAATTCTGCCAGGGATGAATGACCGGCCGTCGCTGCGGATCCTCCCGGGCGTAGGTCGGGAGCAACTCTGGATTGCTGCCGCCCTCGTTGCCGTTGGCCCAGATCACCACCGAGGGATGATTCACGTCGCGCCGGACCAACTCTTCAACGAGGGGGCGACCGGGTTCCGTGGCGTAGGCATCCTGCCAGCCGGCGAGCTCGTCGATCACGTACAGCCCGAGCTCGTCGGCTGCTTCGAGGAAGTGGCGGTCCGGCGGATAGTGAGACATGCGGACGGCATTCATGTTCATGCCGCGGATGAGCCGGACGTCCTGCTCGCTGAGTTCGCGGCTGGTCGTGCGGCCGGAGGTTGGCCAAGCCGAATGGCGGTTCACGCCCTTGAGGCGAATTTTGCGGCCGTTGACGTAGAAGCCGTCGCCCGGTCGCAGCTCGACCGTGCGGAAACCGATGGTTTCGTCCACGCGGTGCAGCACGCCCGCCGACGATTCGAGTCGAACGCGCAGGCGGTAGCGCTGCGGCGACTCCGCCGACCACGGCTTCACGTCTGCGACCGTGGTGGACAGCGTCGCCTCCTCCTGGCCGGCCGCCACCTCGATGGCGAACGGCGAACCGACGGGGTCTCCCTCCAAGGTCTCCAACTGACCGATCAGACGCCCGTCGGCGTGCAGGCCGGCCAGATGGATCCGGACCGACAAGGCGCCGGTGTGACGCGCATCGACGGCGAGTCGCGTGATGCGTTGCGCCGGGCGCGCCTCCAGCCACACCGGCCGGAAGATGCCGCCGAAGAGCCAGTAGTCCGCCCGCCGCTCGGCAAGATTGATCGAGGTATCCGAGGAAAACTTACGCACGGTCACCTCGAGCAGGTTCTCCTGGCCGAACCGGAGGAGATCGGTGATGCCGTGGCGGAACTCGTAGAAGCCGCCCCGATGGACCGGCCCGGCCGGTTCGCCGTTGATCCGCACCTCGGTGTCGGTCATCGACGCCCCGAAGACGATCTCCACGCTGCGCCCGCGCCATTCGGCCGGCACCGTGAAGCGATGGCGATACCAGCCCGTGTGATCCGGCGCCTCCGAGCCCTCCTCCCAGTCGCTCCAGTAGCGATGGGTGCCGAACCCCTGCATTTCCCAGTTGGACGGAACGGGAATCGTCTGCCACTCGCCGGCCCGGCGCCCGCCGCTGACCTTAAATTCCCACTCCACGGTGTCGTCGTGGCCACTGCCGCTGAGCAGCAGCGTTTCCGTTTCCTGCGCAGCGGCGAACGTGGCCGCCAGGGCGACCAATCCAAGCAAGCTTGTCTTCATCAAAATACGGTCGGGGCTTCGACTACGGCTGCGCCGGCGTGATGGCAAACACGACGGCGATGTCGTTGGGGATGGTCTGCGGCGCCTCGATCACGAGGGCCTCGTCCGTTTGCGACCAGACCGGCTCTTCGTCGCTGCCCAGGAGGGAAATCGATCCGATTCCGGAGTCGATCAGGCCGGCGCTTGTGCCCAGGGACTGAATACGAATGGCGCCGGTGGGCGCTCCCATCACGAAGGCGTAGACGGTGTCGCCCTTGCGGGTGAAACGAATGTCCGCGGCGGTGAGTTCGCTCTTCTGGCCTTCGTTGAAGCCGGGACCCTGCAGGGGCTTCACGTTGGCCAGCTGCGGACCTTCGCCGAGGACCTTCCAGGGACGGGTGCCGTGGATGGCCTCCTGGTTGACCTGCATCCAGTCGGCGATGCCTTCGACGATCGCGATCTCGTGTTCGTCGGGCGTGCCGTCGCCGCGCAGGGGAACGCTGAGCAGCAGGCTGCCGTTCTTGCTGACCACGTCGATCAGGATGTGCACGACGGTCTTGGCGCTCTTGTAACCGTTATTTTCGTAAATGCCCCGGTCGTAGTGCCAGCTGCCGATGCAGGTGTCGGTCTGCCAGGGCTCGGGTTCGATCACGTTGCTTTGGCCGCGCTCGATGTCCCACACCATGCATTGGCGCTGGTCGGGCTGGAGAATCTTGCCGAACAGCACACCGTCGTCGCCGGTGCGTGCATTGTTGCGGTTGTAGAAGTGGGCGGCGATCTTCAGGCCCGCGTCGCTGATCGGCCAGAGCGGCAGCGCCGTGTCGTCGAAGTAGAGCAGGTCCGGCTCGTAGCGATCGATCAGGTCGATGGTGCGGTTGTAGAACTTTTCGCAGTACGCCTGGTCGGGCGGCGTGGCGGGCGACTGCCATTCCCAGATCTGGTGAATCGTCTTGGGATCCTCGAACCCGGGCGCGGGCGCGTGGCGTTGTTCGTAAAGATCCTGCGGATCGAGTCCCTCCCACCAGGTACCTTTGCCATCTGCGGCGGTGAGCTTGCCGTCGTAGGGCACGCCGGCGTGGGGGCCCTTCTGGTCGGCGCCCTGCGAGGGCTCATACCAGCTCCAGGCGTGGGAGGCGTGGACGCTCACGCCGAACTTGAGGCCATTGGCCCGGGCGGCCTGGGCCCAGCCGGCGATCAGGTCCTTTTGCGGACCGACCCGGACGGAGTTCCACGGCTGGTATTTCGAATCCCAGAGGTCGAGGTTGTCGTGGTGGTTCGCGAGGGCGAAGAAGTATTGCGCGCCGGCCCGCTTGTAGAGGGCGACCAGCTTCTGTGGGTCCCAGTTCTCCGCCTTCCACTCGTTGATGACGTCCTTGAAGCCGGCCTGCGAAGGGTGACCGTACTGTTCGCGGTGCGACGCCGTGACGTTGGCACCCCACAAGGGACCGTTCTCGAAATACAGGTGCCGGGCATACCAGTCGCCGCGCTCCGGCTCGCATTGCGGGCCCCAGTGGGCCCAGATGCCGAACTTGGCGTCACGGAACCACTCGGGGACCTCGTATTGACGCAGGGAGGCCCAACTGGGCTCGAACTTCCCTTCCGCCACCGGCTGCTCGGCGGTGCTGACAATGACGGACGGAACCGCGTCGCTGGGCACCGAGGCGATGCCGGTCGAGGCGAGGGCAAGGGGGAGGAGGATGTTACGCAGGGGATTCATGGATTTGGAAAAGGGGGACTGAAGTCGTAAGGAAGCATTCACTCCGCGGCGACGGCATTCGCAGGGCGCTCGACGAGCGGCTGGGCCATGATGACGGCTTCGGCGGAGGTCAGCCCGTCGGCACGCGCGATCAGGCAGATCTCGCCCGGCTCGCGGGTCGCCTGCACGATGACTTGGGCAAAGCCGTTGAAGAGGCTGCGCTGGCTGGCTTTGTCGGACTCGTGGCAGCTCGGGTCGCCGTTGCCCACGCCGATGACGCGTCCGCCGGTGACGGCGAAATGCACGAGGTTACCGGCCGTCGGGACATGACGGCCCTGCGCGTCGACACTGGAGACCGCAATCACCACGACATCGGCGCCGTCGGCGCTGATCGTCGGACGATCGGGCGTCAGCACGAGCTGGGCGGCGGGGCCGGTGGTCTCGATCCGGGTGGTTTGCGAGAGCCGGCCGTCGCGATAACCGCGGGCCTCGAGCACGCCGGGCGTGTAGACGACCGGCCAGGCGAGGTGGCCGTTTCGCTCCATGGGGCGACGACCAAGGCTCCTGCCGTCCTGGAACAGCTCGACCGCGTCGTCGTTGCCGTAGACCCAGACGTCGATCTCCTCGCCCTCGCGACCAGGCCAGTTCCAGTGCGGGAAGACGTGCAGCACCGGTTCGTCGCTCCACCAGGCGCGAAGGTAATGAAAGGCGTCCTTGGGAAAGCCGCAGGTGTCGAGGATGCCGAACTGCGAACTGATCGCCGGCCAGCCGAACGGCGTGGGTTCGCCCCGGTAGTCGAAGCCGGTCCAGAGGAACACCCCGGCCAGCCAGGGACGCTCGGCGTAGTGCTTCCAGGCATACATGACCGGTGAACCCCAATCGGACGGATCCCAGTCGTAGGCGTTGAGATGGGCGCGCTCCCGGTCGTCGACATAGACGCCGCGGGTGTTGTGGATGGCGCACTCTTCGGTGCCGACCAGCGGCTGATCGGGGTGGGCCGCCCGCCAGGAATCGGTCGTGAAGCCACCCTTGGCGAGGTTGTCCAGGTAGTTCACGCCGGCCACCTCGATCCCGAGCGAAATGCCGTTGCCCCAGCCGCCGCTGATCGCGGCGATGACCGGGCGGGTGGGATCGAGGCGGTGCACAAAATCCTGCAGGGCGGTGACGATGTGTTCCCCCTTGGCGCTGCCCTCGATGCCCCATTCCTCGTTGCCGATCGACCAGAGGATCACGCCCGGGTGATTGCGATTGCGGCGCACCAGGCGCGCGAGGCGGTCGAAATGGTAGGCGCTCGTGCCCATGAGGCGGTTCTCATCGATGACGAGCACGCCCAGGCGGTCGCAGGCGTCGAGCAATTCGCGTGAAGCCGGATGATGGGAGACGCGATAGGCGTTGCCGCCCATCGCCTTGAGCTGGCGCAGGCGCCAGGCGTGCATCGCGTCGGGCAACGCGACGCCGAGACCGGCGTGGTCCTGGTGGTTGTTGGTGCCCTTGAGCTGCACGCGTTCGCCGTTGAGCAGGAAGCCGCGCTCCGGATCGAACGCGATGGTGCGGATGCCGAACGGCGTGGCCTCGCGGTCGAGCTCGCGCCCATCCGCCACCAAGGTGGTCACGAGGGTGTAGAGCTGCGGCGACTCCAGTGACCAGAGTTGCGGCGACGGCACGGTGAAGCGGATCGGCAGTTCGCGGGACTCCGCCGCCGCGAGTTCCACGGCGACCGCCGGCGATCGGGCCACGACTTGGCCGGCTGCGTCGAGAATGGAAGCCTCGAGGCGCGCGGAACGATCACCGCGATCCTCATTCGTTATGCTCGTTCGCACGAGGACATCGGCGGCGCCCTCCCCCACTTCGGTTGTCACCGCGATGCCGTGCCGGGCAAAATGCAAAGGATCGGTCTTCGTCAGCCAGACGTGACGGTAAATGCCGGCGCCTTCATAAAACCAACCCTCCTCCAACGAGGCGTCGACCCGCACGACCAGCACGTTTTCGCCGCCGTAGTTGAGCGCCTCGGTGAGGTTGTAGGCAAAGTCGCTGTAGCCGCTTTCCTCGGTGCCGAGGTAGTGACCGTTGATCCACACGACGCTGTCGCGGAAGACCCCGTCGAACTCGATGCTGATGCGCTTGCCCAGATCGGACGCGGGAATCGTGAAACGCTTGCGGTACCAGCCCACGCTGTGCTCGGGAAAGGCGCGACCGATGGCCTTGAAACCATGGCTGCCGCTGCCGCGCGGATCGAAGGGCAGTTCCACCGCCCAATCGTGCGGCAGGTCGAGCCGGCACCAATCCCGGTCGTCAAAGTCCGCCGCCGCCGCGCCGGCGCCGAACCCAGCCTTGGCAAAATGCGAAAAGGTGCCGGTGGCGTAGCCGAAATCCCGTTCCACATCGGCGGCATGCCCGAGGGTGAAGCGCCAGTCGGCGTCGAAGTTAACGCGTTCCCGCGGCGACGCTTCCAGCGACCCGGCGGCCAGCGCGCCTGTCGTCATCGCGGCGACTCCGAACAGGGCGAACAACGCATGGCAAAAGAAGGGGAGTAAACGCGTCGCGGGTACCGGTGCGGTGGAAGGAACGAATCGGGAGTGCTGGGAAGAAGGATCCATTGCGGAAACCGAGGCAGGGGAGGACCGCTGAAACATTGGGCCAGTAGTCCAGCGCGGCCGGCCGCAGCCCGCGACCCGCAAAGCATCCTCCCCTGTCCCGAAATCTCGCGACGTGCCAGCGCGCCCGCATCGCGCTATCATGCGCGACCGCGCCCCTCTCCACTCTTGCCGCTTTCCTCGCATTATCGCTACGGTTTCCTTCCCGTCGCACCCGGCTCTCCAGACTACGGCGCACGGGGAGATTTTCATGCCCCTGCCTCTTCGACTCCTCGCTTTCCTCAGCTTGGTCATTCTCCTGTTGTTACCCGCCGCCTCCGCCGAGACCGTCCTGGCGGACGGTTATGCCCTGCGGATCTGGCGCACCGAAGATGGCCTGCCGCAAAACCTGGTCACCTCGGCCGTACAGACGCAGGACGGCTATCTCTGGTTCGGCACCTCCAGCGGCCTGGCGCGGTTCAACGGCGAACGCTTTCAGGTCTTCGACTCGGCCAATACCCCGCAGATCCAGGACCGGCGAGTGTCCCGGCTTTTCGAGGATGCGACGGGAAGCCTCTGGATCGGCCAGGAAGCAGGCGGCGTGGCCCGGCTGCGCGACGGCGACTTCGAAACCATGCTCTCACCGTCGGGTATCGGCGTGGAGAAAATCATCGGCCTCGGCAGCGACGCACAGGGAAGGGTCTGGGCCATGCATGAAAGCGGCACGTTGAGCTGTCTCTCCGCAGACCTCACCATTCCTTCGATGATCGTGGGGGAACCCCCAGGCATCATGAACTGGAGCCGCAGCGCCGACGGTCGCATCTACGTGACCGAAAACAACCTTTCCTGGCGGCTGGAGGACAGCCGGCTGGTGCCACTCGATCTTCCCACCCCGCGTTACAACAACTACGTCTCCGGCATCGCAGCGGCGAACGAAGGCGGGGTCTGGGTGCTCTGCGATGGACGCATCCGCCGGCTCGAGAACGGTCAATGGGTGGAGGACCGCGGCGTCGATCCCTGGCCGCCCGCGACGGTTTCCCAATTCCTGGAGCTGCGCGACGGCACCCTGGCCGTGGGCACGATCGCCGCCGGTTTGTATCTGGTTTTTGGTGACGGCCGGCCGGCGGCCCGGTTCGACAGCAGCAACGGGCTGCCGCAGGACTGGGTGCGCTTTCTCTACGAGGATCGGGAGGGCACCCTGTGGATGGGATCCGGCAGCGCCGGCCTGGTGTCCATTCATCCGAGCGCCTTCAGCACCCTGGAATCGCCCGACCAGTGGCAGGGCTGCAGCACGCTCGCGCTCGCCGCAGGCGCGGGAAACTCGCTGTGGATCGGCACCGATGGCGCCGGCCTCTACCACCATGCCGCCGGCAGCTGGACGCACTACGGCCCGGAAGATGGCTTCGGCGTGGGCAACCCTTATATCTCCGCCGTAACCGAGACGGCGTCCGGCGAGGTCTGGGTGGGCAACTACTGGTGGGGCGGACCCTATCGGCTGGAAAACGGACGCTTTGTGCGGCCAAGCGGCGTGCCGGAGACGACCAGCCCGGTGCTGGGCCTGCTGGCTCCGCCCGGTGCGGACGGCGTACTGGTCGGCAACCGTGAAGGCCTCGCCATCGTGAAGGACAGTGTGCTGACCTGGCTGATCCCCTCCCCCGGCGGCACGGCGGACGACGTCTGCGCCATCGCGCAGGATCGCGACGGGGCCATCTGGTGCGGCTTCTCCCACGGGGGACTCGCCCGGCTCGCCGACGGCCGGGTGACGCTGTTTCGGCGCGAGGATGGCATCGGGAGCAACTCGATCCAATGCCTCTTCGTGGACAACGACGGAGTGCTCTGGATCGGCACCGCCGACAATGGTCTCACCCGTTTTAAGGACGGTCGTTTCATCAACCTCGGCCCGCAGCATGGTCTGGTCGACAAAGTCGTCTGCCACATGCTGGAGGATGACCGCGGGTTCTTCTGGATCAGCACCCATCGCGGCATCCAGCGAGTGGCCCGGGCGGAATTGAACCGCTGCGCCGACGGCACGATCCAGGCGTTTTCGGGTCAGGTCTACGATCGCGGCGACGGCCTGCCGGTGGCCGAGTTCCTGGGCGGCCGGCAGGGCGCCGGCTGCCGCACGGAAGACGGTCGCCTCTGGTTTGCCAGCAGCGAGGGTCCGGTAGCGGTGGATCCCGCCCGCATCCAATCGAATCCCCTGCCCCCGCCCGTGGTGCTCGAATCCCTCGTCGTCGACGGCCGGGCCGTCCCGGTGTCCGACGGGATCGTGTCGATCACCCTACCGCCCGACCATGAACGCCTGGAGTTTCGATTCAGCGCCTTGAGCTATGTCGCCCCCGACAAGGTGCGTTTCAAATACCGCCTGGAGGGTTTCGACAAGGACTGGGTCGAGGCGGGCGACAATCGCTTCGCCCCCTACAGCCGACTGCCGGCCGGCGACTACCGCTTCCGGGTGATCGGCTGCAACAACGACGGAGTATGGAACACCGCGGGCGCCGCGCTGGCGTTCACGATCGCCCCCTTCTTCTGGCAGACCTGGTGGTTCCTGGGACTCTGCGGACTGGGTGCCGCAGGCGCGGTCGCCGGCGTCGCCCGTTTCGTCACTCGCAAGCGCATGCAGCGTCAGATCGAGCGCATGGAGCGACAGCATGAGATCGAGCGCGAGCGCGCCCGCATCGCGCAGGACATCCACGACGACGTGGGCGCCAGCCTCTCGCGCATCGCCATGTTGAGCCAACCCGCCCGCGGCGACCTCACTGAACCCGGCCGCACCGCCGCGATGTTGTCCAACATCTATTCCACCGCCCGCGAAGTGACCCGCTCACTCGATGAAATCGTGTGGGCGGTCGACCCGCGGCACGACACTCTCGACAGTCTCGTGGACTACATGTGCCGCTACGCCCAGAGCTTCCTGACTCCCGCCGGTCTCCGCTGCCGGCTCGACGTGCCGGTCGAGGTGCCGCCCTGGCCACTGACGGCGGAGATCCGCCACCACCTCTTCCTCGCCTTCAAGGAAACGCTCAACAACATCTCCAAGCACGCCGCCGCCACCGAGGTGCGCGTGAGCTTCGAGCTTCGCGCCAGCGGCGCCTTCGCCCTGGCGGTCAAGGACAACGGCCGCGGGTTCGAAACCAGCGATGCCGCCTCCGCCCAACCCGATCGCATCGCGGCCGGCAACGGCCTGCCCAACCTGACCGCCCGTCTCGCGCGTATCGGCGGCCAGGTCGAGATCGAGAGTCAGACCGGCAAGGGCACCCGCGTCACCTTTGTCATCGGTGGACTGGGTTCCGAATCCTCCCGGCAGGCTCCCTCCTTCGTCGCCCCCCGGAACGACCCGCCCTCTTCTTCTTCCTAATCGCTCCACCACATTCTTCCGTGAAAACCGATTCTGCCTCGAACTCTCCTGCAAGCACGCCTGCGACGATCACCGCGATGATCGTCGAAGACGACGATTCCGTCCGGGGAATCCTCACCGACTGGCTCAACGAGGCCGACGGCTTCGAATGCGCCGGCGTCTTTTCCGATGTCGAAAGCGCGATCCCCCGCATCGCCGCCGCCAAACCCGACGTGGTGCTGGCCGACATCAACCTGCCCGGCCTGAGCGGCATCGAATGTGTCCGTCAAACGAAGGCGCTCGTTCCCACCACCCAGTTCGTCATGCTCACGGTGTATGAAGATTCCAACCACATCTTCGAAGCGCTGTCGGCGGGGGCGACCGGTTACCTGGTCAAGACCACCTCCCGCGACGCGCTGATCGCCGCATTGCGTGAGGTACACGACGGCGGTTCGCCCATGAGCAGCAACATCGCCCGCAAGGTCGTCCAGTCCCTGCAGAAGCCCAGTCCCGGCAAGAGCCCGACCGATTCCCTGTCCAATCGCGAAAACGAGGTACTGACCCTTCTCGCCCAGGGATACCTCTACAAGGAAATCGCGGACACCATCGGCATCAGCTACCAGACGGTGAACACCTATGTCCGCCGCATCTATGAGAAGCTGCACGTCCACTCCCGCGCCCAGGCCGTTGCGCTGGTCGCCAGCCTGCCGCCCGCGATGACCGACCGCACCTGAGGCGGGGCGGCGGGAGGCCGCACCACTCCACTGCGGCACGGCGGCGAGCGCCGGCCCTACAGGACTCTGGGTGGGCGCATTCCGTTGTAGGGCTGCCGCTCGCCGGCAGGCCGCAGGTGCCTCTCCGTTCGCTGCGTTCCACCTACCCGCACCACTCCACCGCGGCACGGCGGCGAGCGCCGGCCCTACATGGGTGTTCACCCACCTTCGCTCTACTCGGAATCGCTCGCGAAGGGCGAGGCCGGCAGGCCGGCTTCGTTGAACAGGTTGCCTTCGGGCACGTTGGCCCAGGCGTAGCGCACGGCGACCGGCGCGGCGACCTCGGGCGCGGTCACTTCGACGGTGTCACCGACGATCTTCGCCCGCGCGGCATGAAAGACGCCGTCCGCCCCTGCCACGGTGAAACCGATCAGGTCGCCGCCCCGGGCCATCAGACCACCACCGAGATGACTGAATTCCACGATGGCGCGATCGCCCTCGATGCGCAGGGACTCGTAGTGCGGACCTGAATACTCGATGGCTTCACCGTAAGCGAGCGCGCGAGCCGCGAGGGCGAGGCGCTCGCCCACCGGCCGCTTGTCGGCCGGGTGAATGTCGTCCGCGTCACCCACGTCGATGGTGACGGCCATGGCCGAGCGGGGGATGCGCTCCAGCGACAGGCGCTGGGCTTCGCGGATCTCCGGCGGCATCTCCTTGAACGGCGCGATCTGCACGTAGAGGAAGGGAAACTCGCCCTGCCCCCAACCGCGGCGCCAGTCCGCCACCATGTTCGGAAAGAGTTCGCGGTAGAAATCGGCCTGGCCGGCGTTGGCTTCGCCCTGATACCAGATGGTGCCGCGAATCGCGTAGGGCTGCAGGGGCGCGATCATGCCGTTGTGGAGCACGGTGGGCGTGCCGGCGCTGACGGAGGGATCGACCGGGGGCGGCGGCGCGTTGTGGGAGAAAACGGATTTCTGGTAGTGCCAGGCGCCGTCGAGCGCCAGGGTCCGGGCAGGAGCGTCGACGCGGACGAGTTCCATCGTTTCGTTGCCCCAGATGCCACCGCCACCGCCGGTGTCGAGGACGCGGACGGCGATCGTGTTGCGGCCGGCCTGCAGGGTTCCCGCGGGCACGCGATAGACGCGCGGCTCGTTCCAGGTCGTGCCGCCGCCGACGACCCGGCCGTTGACCCAGGTGGTATCGATGTCGTCGATCGGCCCGAGGTGGAGCTCGGTCTCCCGGTCGGTCCAGTCCGCGGGCACCTCGATCTCGCGGCGAAACCAGACGATGCCGTTAAAGTCGGGCAGGCCGGCGTTTTCCCAGAGGGTGGGCAGGTTCATGATCGGCCAGTCGGCCGTTTCGAGCGACTCGCCGCTCCAGGCCGGGCGGGCGCGGGAGCCGGAATCGTTGGCCTCGAACCAGCGCTCGAGTTCCCGCGCAAACTGGGCCCGGGCGGCGGTGGGATCGCGGCGGATCGACTCGAGGCGCTCGGTGATGTCCGCATACCGGGGGAAGTGCGATATGCCCTCGGGGCTGGTCCAGGCCTCGGCGGGCGTGCCGCCCCAGGAACTGTGGATCAAACCGATGGGCACGCCGCGAGCCTGGTGCAGAGCGCGACCAAAAAAGAAGCCGACAGCGGTGAATTTGTGCGCCGTTTCGGGCGAGCAGACGAGCCATTCGCCATCAACGGATTCCTGCGGAGTGAGCGCGAGGGTCTGGGCGGTGCCGAAGTGGCGGATCAGCGGATAGTCGGCGGACGCGGCTTCCGCCTCCCAGTTCTTGATCGGCTTTTGCCATTCGCGGAGACCCAGTTGGCGTTCCATGTTGGACTGGCCGCTGCAGACCCAGACCTCGCCGATCAGGATGTCGGAGAGCGTGATCTCATTCCGGCCCTTGATCGTAAGGGTGTGCGGTCCGCCCGCCGGGAGTGGGTCGAGTTTCACGCTCCATTTGCCGCCTTGGGCGACCGTTGAAACGGACGTTTCGCCGAGGGTGATGGACACCTTTTCGCCCTCAGCGGCCGTGCCCCAGACGGGAATCGGCATGCCTTGCTGCAACACGGCGTGATCGCGGAATAGCGAGGCGGGAACAACATCGGCGCAAAGCGAGCCGGCGCCCATCGCGCACAGCAACCAACAGGAGCGAAGAATAGTGGGGTTTGACATAAATTCAGACGGAGGCACCGGCTCCCATAGCCGGTGCCTCCAGGATAACATAACCCTAGATTTGGACCCCGTCGGCCGAGGAAACGACCGGCGGACTCCAAAGTGTATCGAGATCGAAAACGGGCGGGCGCATGGCGGGGGTTCGGGTGGGCTCAATCCGCGGCGCGGGCCGGCGGGGAGACCGGACGACCCGTCACGCGGTCACCGCGAATGGTCAGTCGGTAGGATGCCGTGCGTCCGCTCCAGAAGTGGAAGGTGAGGTTGACGGGCTTGCCCGAGGTGCTCGCAAAAAACTCCGGCAAAAGCGTGATCCGGTTGTGCGCGTAGTCGGGGGCAAACGAACGCAGGTATTCCTGGTACGCGGTCCACGCCTGCGGTCCGGCATTCTCTCCGTTTTCGTAGGTCGCCTGCATCGTGGCGAGCAGGTCGCCGTGGAAGGCGACGGGGATTGCCATTCCCTTCTTCACGTCGCCGGACGCCCTGGCCAACGTCGGCAGATCGGCGTGGAGCACCCGAATCTGCCACGCCGGACCGGCGCTGAAGCGGGCGGTCAAAATCTCCTTCTCCCCCAGGTCTCCCTGCGCATGTGCCGCGAGTACGTCGGCCTTGATCGTGAGCTTCCCGTCGACGACCGTGTAGTCCGCGGCCGCTTTCAGGATTCCTTCGCTGTCCGCCAGGGAGACGAACTCATTGCCGTGCAGGTTCAGGCCCAGCGCCACGTCCCGGACGGGTGCGCCCTTCGGCAGAAAGATCAGGTCGGTCGACGTGCTGGAGGAGCGCCCCGTCAGGCTGTGCATGATCGTCTCGTAGAGCACCGGATCGCGCCACTCGTGGGTGGTGCGGTTGAGGTGCTGGCCATTGTCCCACCACATGTGGGTCAGGCCGCGAGCGCGGGCGTAGTGGGTGTAGTGCTCGAAGAACTTCAGCATCTCGCCGCGTTCGACGGCGGTCCCGTGGTGGTCCTTGTCGAAGGCGATCAGGCCATACTCGCCCACGATGACGGGGATGCCGCGCGCCACGAAGGTGTCGTGCGCATCGTCGATCTGGGTCTCGATATCCTCGATCACCCGGTCGTTGAAGGTCGTGAAGCCGTCGAGGTTGATGCTGAAGGGCCAGAAGCCGTAGTAGTGCACCGTGGCAATGAGGTGGGGATCGTCGAGCCGCATGAACGTGCCCATCAACGCATCCAGCGAGAGCTGCGCACCGTTGGTGCGCATCGCGGGCAGCACGAGCGGACGCGTGGCGTTGGGACCGCCGCTGCTGCGCACGATCTCGAAGAAACGGCGGTTGAGTTCCTCGAGCCACGCGGCGCGCGTGGCTTCGTCCCCGCGCTCGAAATCGGGCTCGTTGATGCTTTCGAACATAAGCCGGTCGGAATGCTCCCGGAAACGTGCGGCGATCTGCCGCCAGATGGCGTCGAAGCGGGCCAGCACGACCTCACGGTTCGTCGGCAGGCGCTTCACCCATTCGCCGGAATCGTGATGCACATTGAGCATGACGTAGAGACCCGCGTCCAGCGACCAACCGACGATCTGTTCCACGCGATCCATCCAGGCCGGGTCCACCGCGTAATCGGGTGCGGGACCGACGTGGTCGTCCCACGTCACCGGAATCCGGATACTTTTGAACCCCTGCGCGGCAACCTCCTCGATGAGCTCGCGGGTAACGAGCGGATTGCCCCAGGACGTTTCGTCCGGAATCGCATCGAGCGTGTTGCCCAGGTTCCAGCCGGGCTGCATCGCCTCAACGTAGGCCTGCATGGCCGAGGTCGCGCGCAGGGCCGCCGGGCAGGCGGCCAGCACGGCCAGGACAAGTCCGCAAAGGAGAGATGAACGACGGGGTTTGGCGGTATTCAAAGGATCGAGACGAAGGGTGAACGACACGGCCGATGAGGCCGGCGGGATTTCGAACGGCGGATGAAACCACCGAAAGCCTGAAGCTTAAACCATTTCCGCCGAAACAGGCTGTCCCCAAAACTCACGACAGTGCAGTGGAGCCAAGGGCTCCACTGCATTGAGGAGCGAGTGAAAGGGAAAAGGGAAAGGGAGAGCGGGAGGGATAAGGGAAAGGGCAGAGTGAAAGGGAAAGGGGAAAGGGTTCGGAGTGCCTGATGGCGCTTCGCTTAGGCGGCCCTCAGCTCTCTCACTCCTCACTTTCACTCATCACTTATGCCTTTCACTCATCCCTTTCACTTCCACTCATCCCTTTCACTTTCACTCATCCCTTCCCCTTCCCCTTCCCTTCCCTACGGCACCAGATAGACTTCGAGCAGGGCGATGCCGCTGGTGTTGCCGACGCCACGCAGGACGACGGTGTAGGCGCCTTCGGTCAGGGTGGCCAGCAGCACGGCATCCGGCGACTGGGCGGGTAAGGCGAACGCGCCCACCGTGGCCGAAACCGCTTCGATCTCCGCGACATCGGTGCCCACCGTCCAGTCGTCGTTTGTCGCCAGGACTTGGCCGTCCTTCATCAAGGTCATCTGCGGGTTGGCCAGCACACCCTGCACCCCGAACCCGCCCAGCGTCGGTCCGATGGCGCGGACGAGCACGCGCTTGGTCCCGCCACCGCGGAAGACCAGACCCGGGATGAGCACATCGTCGCCCGCGCCCACTTGGGCGCGGGTCGAGAGATTCAACAGGGTGCCGTCGGAGTCGCCGGCGGTCACATCGTAGAATTCCACCAGCGCCACCCCGGTGCCGTCGTCAATGCCGGCCGCCCGGGCCGTGTACAGGCCGGGATCGAGCGTGACGAGCAGCGCGGCATCCTTGCCACCCGCGGCGAGGTCGAAGGCGCCGGCCGCGGCAGATGCAGCGACGAGCGCGTCGCGATCGGCATTGTCGCCCCAGTTGTCGTTCAGGCGCAGGACGGTCTCATCCTGATCGAAGATGGTCAGGATCGGATCGGCCAACACCCCACCCACATTGAAGGGCGGTTCGGCGAGCGTGGGGCCCACGGCGCGGATGACGAAGCTGCGCGGCGAGTCGCCGCCCACCACGAAGCCGGGCACGAGGGCCGAGTCGCCGACCCCGACCTGCCCGCGGGTGGACAGGTTGACCGGCGCCAGGTCGGACCCCGGCGAGGCCACCACTAGGTTGAGCGTCATCTGCCCCAACGACTCGCCCCCGCGGGAGACGGAGATCGTCGCCTGCGCGAATGTGCCGGCAGCGTCAGTGGGCGTGCCGCTGATGGTGCCGGTCGAAGCATCGAGGGAAGCCCACGCCGGCAGGTCGGTGGCGGAGTAATTCAGGCCGCTCTCCACCCACGTGCCCGACGGCGTCCAGGTCCCCGCCTGCCCGGTCGTGAAGGGCGCCCAGCCGTAGGCGGGCACGATCGAAGGGATCTCCTCCACCTCGCCCGAGGGCAGGAGCGCGGGGCCACCGGTGAGGGCGCGAGCGGCATCCGGATCAATCATGGGAGCCGACGCTTGCGAGCGGTCGAACAGCCACATGGTGTTGCGTCCGGTGCCGCCGGCGTCCCAATAGATCGGCTTGATGCCGAGGGCGTTCGCCTTCCTCGTGATCGTCTTGTAGTAGTAGGTCCTCGATGCGAGGTGCCGGACCAGCTCCGTCCCCGTAAGGTCCGAATACCCCGTGCGCTTCATGGCGCCCCATTCGCCGAGGATCACCGGGATGCCCTTGCTGGTGAACTTGTCCGCCATCATCTGGAACTGCTCGTCGGTGTAGTCCTCCTCGCCCCAGGTGGAGTTGCGGTCGGTCATCGTGGGGGAATGATAGCCCTGCCCCCAGAAGTAGAACATTTTTCCCCAGGAGGCATCGGCGTCCATGATGCTCCACTGAAAGGGATAGTGATGCACTTCGACCATAAGCCGGCCGGGGGTGGGGTCCGACGGCAGCGTGTCCACCATTTCATAGGTGATTTCGATGTTGGTATTGGGTCCCTGAACCGCGAGCCAGCGCGAGGTATTGTTGCCCCCGGTGGCACGGACGGCATCGATGAAGGTCTGGAAGTAGTCCATCAACGTCGCGACCTCCGCGGCCGTATGAGCGGGCGGCTCGTTCGCTCCGGCGAAGATCAGGTGCTCGTCGTAGTCGATGAACGCGTTGGCAATCTGCGTCCAATAGCTGTCCATCTTCTGCGTGACCGTCGGATCAGGCGTATCGCCGATATTTTCGTCGAGCCACCCGCCGTCCCAGTGGCAGTTGACGATGACGTGCAGGTCCCTCGCATAGCACCAATCGACCACCTCTTTGACGCGCGCCATGAAGGCGGGATCGATCTGGAGGGTCGATTGATCGGCGTGGGTATCCCACGCGCAGGGGATGCGGATGACGTTAAAGCCGGCATCGGCCACGTTGTTGATCAGCGCCTGCGTGGCCGTCGGTCCCCAGGCGCCCGGGTTCGGCCGGGCTTCGAGGTCGTTGCCGAGATTCCAGCCGTAGGTCGGGGTCGGCAGTTGGGCAAAAAGGTGGAGCGGCAGCAGGAGGCAGCAGGCGAGCGCGCGGAAGATGAGTCGGGAGTCGAGCATGGGGGGAAAGGAGGCCGGGCGGGCTGAACGAGCAGCGGCGTTGGGCGATTTGCAGGGATTTGAAGCGATGGAGATAGCGGACCGGCGAGGAGGAGTCAGGCGAATCCGAAGGCCATCGGACTCGCCAAACCGGGAACCGTATCGGGTTTCGGCTGAGATGGCCTGTCCCCAAAACTCATGACAAGGCGGCGGAGCCCCTGGCTCCGCCGCCTCGAGGGAGGAGTGCCACTCCGCTGCGGCACGGCGGCGAGCGCCGGCCCTACATTGCGCTGGCGGACCCAGTCCGCTGTAGGGCTGCCGCTCGCCGGCATGCCGCACCTGCCTCTCGTTTGGCTGGGCTCGCTTCGGGCGTTCCCCGCCGCTCCGCGTCACCGCGGCGATGGGAGGGAGAGGCAGGCACCGGTAATCCTTCGCGTTCCTTGGCGCCCTTCGCGGTTTACCCCGTCCCGTTTCGATTATTTCGCGGCGACCGGGGTGATGCGGTAGAGCATCACGTCGTGGCCGGGGATGCTGACCTCGAGAATGCCGTCGGTCGGGACGACGTCGGATTGACGCCAGACGTCGCGGACCTGGGGTGCGGTGCCGACACCGAAGTGTTCGAGGCGCACGGGGACGCTTTGCGGGGTCTCGCCGCGGTTGAAGAAGCCGAGGGCGATGCTGCCGTCTTCGAGTTCCTTGCGGTAGACGTCGAGGGCACCCATCGTAGCAACGCGACGGGCGGAGTGGCCGAGGGCGTCTTGGTTGATGGCGATGACCTCGTCGTTGGTCAGCAGGTTAAGCGTGAAGGCGTCGAGCCGCTCGAGGTCGCAGCCGATGAGCAGCGGCGAGGCGAGCAGGGCCCACAGGCTGATGTGGGAATACTGTTGGGCGGGCGTGAGGTGGGTCGGATGGAGATTGGGTCCCCACCCCACCCAGCCGACGACGAGCATGTCGGGATCGTTCCAATGGCCGGGGCGACCGTAGGGCACCCAGCGGTCCTGGTTGAAGCCGATCTGGGTGACGGAGTTTTGCCACCACTCGGGCGTGGGCGGCGCCCAGGCGTCGACGATGTCGCCGGTGGTGCGCCAGGCGTTGGCGTATTGAGAGAGTTCGGCGATGTCCTCGAAGGGAGCGGCGTTGGACAGGCTTAAGACGATGTCGCGACCGGTGGCGCGCAGGGCCTCGGCCATGGCCCGGGTGTGCGGGACGTCGTTGGGGTTCCAGTCGTACTTGAGATAGTCGAAGCCCCACTCGGCCCATTGCGCGGCGTCGTTTTTCTCGAAGGTGTATTTCCCGAGACGGTGGTTGGCCTTGTAGTGGTCGAAGCCTTCGACCTTGGGCCAGCTGCCCTGCGCATCGTCGCTGGAGCCGCCGCGGAAACCGGCGTAGGTGGTGACCCAGGGTGACGAGTAGATGCCGGCCTTGAGACCGAGGGCATGGATGTCGTCGCAGAGCTGCTTCATGTCGGGAAACTTCTCGTTGCCGAGGATCGCGAAGTGCGGACCGCCGCGCTCGCCCTGCCACGTGTCGTCGATGTTGACGTAGGTCCAGCCGTGGTCGGCGAGGCCGGAAGAGACGAGGGCGCGGGCGGAGCGGAGGACCTTGTCCTGATCGACGGAACCGGCCCAGGAATTCCAGCTGTTCCAGCCGAGGGGTGGCGTGAGGGCGATCCTGTCGCCCACGACGATGCGGAACGGTTTCTCGGTCCGGCCGAGTCGGTTGGAGGCGCGAAAGACGACGGGATACTCGCCGGGCTTTGTCATGCTTCCGGTGATACGGCCGGTCGCAGCGTCGAGCGAGAGACCGGCGGGAAGATCATCGACGGCGTAGGTGATCGGGCGCTCGCCCGTGACCGGAATCGTGTAAAGAAAGGGTGCATGGGGACGGACACCGAAGATCGTCGGTCCGTTGATGCGGGGAGTCGCCGGAGGAGGCGGGGTACGAATGTCGGGCGTCGCTGCGGCGACGGGCAGACTGCCCACCAAACCGAGACAGCCGGACAAGAAGGAACGAAACCAGTTTGATCGAGTGTTCATGGGAAAGGGGTCCTGCCCGCGGGGGGGGAGATGGTCCGAATGTTAGCCCTATAGGACGCGGGAGATTGGCAGAATAACGTTGGGAATTCGTTGCGGCAATGGTCAGTAACGGCGATTGATGGTCGTTTTGTGACAGATCCGATCTCCCCTGACTTGAAGCATTGGCGACGCGTTTTCACCGCCCGGCGCTGCGATGGATTCGTGCACCTGGGGCAGCCGTTGATTTCGCTCGGTTGTGAAACCCGCACCGTGCCTCGCGACTACGTCTGGGACGGTCTGCGTCGCGGCGACGATCCGGCGCATCCGCGCCTCATGCTGCAGGTGACGCTGGGAGGCTGGGGCGCGTTCGAGGCGCGGGGACGGACGTGGCGGGTCGAAACGGGACAGGCGTTCCTGGCGGTGCTGCCGTCGCCGCATGTCTATTGCCTGCCGGCGGAGAGCGCGCATTGGAGTTTCTTCTGGCTCAACTGCGGACACCCGTGGGTGGTGGAGCGCGGGCAGCAACTTGCGGCGCGGCATGCGCCGGTGTTCGCCCTGGCGGCGGACTCCAACCTGATGGCGGCGTGTCGCTCGTTCTTCACCCGAATCTGCCAGGGACGATTCGAGGATGCATTTGCGGAGGAGATGGCGTTGCTGGAGTGGATGCTCGAGCTGGAGCGACATCTGCACGATCTCGCGCATCCGCGCGGGCGGCGCGAACGCCTGCTGGAGGAGCTGCGTCAATTCACGCTGGTGAATCTCGACCGCGCGTTCGGCATCGAGGAATTTGCGCAGCAGCAGGGATTGTCGCGCAGTCATTTCAGTCATCGCTTTCGCCGGGCCACGGGACTGGCCCCGGCAGCGTTTGTGTTGGAAACGCGGCTGACGGAGGCGCGCCGGCTGTTACGCGAGTCGGCCGCGCCGTTGAAGGAGATCGCCGAACGCACGGGCTTCGCGGACGCGAACCATTTCTGCAAAGCGTTCCGGCGGGTATTTCATGTAAGCCCGGGCGCCTATCGGCGCTTGGTAAGTTGAAGGCCGGTCGTGACCGCGGTTGATGCTGTGCGTTCAGTAAGGGATTGAGTGAAAGGGCGAAGGGAAGGTCGAAGGTGGACGTGGGCCTCCGGACCGCGTCGTCGCATCTGCCTTTCGGCCACAAAAGATCGGGCGTGTCCGCCGAACGCGCCGTGGTCCTCATCCACCACAGAAACCAAGATAACCGCGAAGAGCGCGAAGGGGCGCGAAGCCGGAATGACGGAAATCCCGTGCCATGGTCTTCGCGGCCCTTCGCGTCTTTCGCGGTTTTTAGTCACAACATGCTCGGCAACGGCTCGGTGTTGCGGGCGCAAACAAAACGCGCCGCGTGGTTGCGCGGCGCGTCGGATTCAAGCGGTCGGTGGCTTGGCGATCAGGGGGCCGTGATTGACCACTGTTGATTGGCTCCGCCCAGATACGACCAGATGTGGATGTTGGCGCCGTCCGCGTTGGAGTAGCCGCTCACATCGAGACACTTGTCGGTCGCATGGGCCGGGCTGAGCCGGTAATAGCCATCGCCGGCGTCGGAAACGATCCACCGCTGGTTGGCGGCGCCGCCATCGGCCCAGATGTGGACGTTGGAGCCGTCGGTCGTGCTCCAGCCGGCGACGTCGAGCGCTTTGCTGCTCTGAGCGCCGATGATGCTGTATTGGTTGTTGCCGCGGTGGATGAACATCCACTTTTCGTTTTCGCCGCCCCAGTAACCCCATTGCTGCACGTTGCTGCCGTTGGCGGTCTGCAGACCGTCGACGTCGAGGACCTTGCCGCTGAGACGGGACGTGATCCGGTAGATGCCGTTGGGGATGATGCCCCCGCCGCCGGGAGGCGGCAGGGCGGCGCCGCCGAGCAGCACGCGCAGGTTATCGGGATCGGTGACGGCGCCGGTGTTCCAGTCGAACATCTGCCCAGCGATGTCCCAGTAGATGGGCTTGAGGCCGCGGCTGTTGGCGGCATCAACGACGTACTTGTGAAAGTAGGTGCGCGAGGCGACGTGCAGATCGTGGTCCGCTCCGGTCAAATCGGGATTTTCGGCGCGTTTGAAGGCCTGGAATTCGCCGATGATGACCGGAATGCCCTGGCTGATGAACCGGTCCACCATCAACTGAAACATGGCGTCGACACCGGCCTCTTCATCGAAGGTGGCGTTTCGGTCGGTGCGGGTGGGATGGTGATAGTCCTGCCCCCAGAAATAGGACATCTTGCCCCAGTCGGCGTCGGCCTCCATGAGCGCAAAAGGATACGGCGTGTAGTGGTGGATTTCGAGGGCGAGCCGGCCCGGCGTGGAGTCGTCGGGCATCCCGGTGATGAGCTGGTTGGAGAGATCGCAATTGGTTTGCGGGCCTTGGATCACGAGCCAACGGGAGCTGTTGTTGCCGCCGGTGGCGCGGACCGCGCTGATGAACGTGTTGTAGTAGCTGCGCAGGGTGGACCATTCGGCCGCGGTATCGCAGTCCGGCTCGTTCGCACCGGCGAAGAGCAGACGATGGTCATAGTCGCGGAAGGTATTTGCGATCTGCGTCCAGTAGGACTGCATCTTCGCATTGATGGCCGGGTCTACCGAATCGGTGATGTTGCGCTCCAGCCAGCCGCCATCCCAGTGGATGTTGAGGAGGATGGTGAGATTTCGCGCGTAGCACCAGTCGACCACTTCCTTGACCCGGGCCATCCAGGCGGGATCGATCAGGAGGGTGGATGGGTTGGCATGGCTGTCCCAGGCGACCGGAAGACGGACCGTGTTGAAGCCGGCGTCGGCGACAGCGTTGATGAGGGTCTGGGTGGCGGCTGGACCCCAGGTGCCCTCGCCGCTCGGAGGTTCGAGGGTGTTGCCGAGATTCCAGCCGTAGGTCGGCGTCGGTAGTTGCGGGAAGGATACGGCCGCGGAGAAAAGGAACGAGGCGACGGCGGCCAGCAGGGCGCCTCGTTTCGGGGCGTGAGTCGATTGGGATTTCATGTTTTCAGGGCGGCGTGAACGCGCTTCGCCAATATCGGGTTCGGCGACCGCGAAGCACGCCGGGGTAGGGTTGGTTTTTTTGGGCAATCCGTCCGCGAGTGCGGAACGGGAAACGCAATGTTTAGGGTTAAATCACGCGATGTGCGCAGGGGGATACTCGCTCAGCGGGAATAATTTCCGGGGTGGGGTTCGGCCGCGTACCGTGATCGGTGATGGAGCGGCAGGCGCCCGTGCGCGGAAGAACGCGCGCGGATTGGGATGGAAATCAAAGTAGCACGACCCGGTGAAACCCGCATGTCCCCTAAACTCGCGACAGGTCGTCGGGTTGACCGGAGCCAAATGTGTGAAAGGGAGAAGGGCAGTCGAAGGTGGACGTGGGCCTCCGGACCGCGTCGCCCCATCTTGGCTTTCGCCGCAACGGGATAGGGCGTGTTCGCCGGACGCGGCCGTAGTCCGCATCCACCCCAGAAACCAAGACCACCGCGAAGAGCGCGAAGGGGCGCGAAGCCGGAGGCTTTGGCGGACAAGGAGGCGCGAAGCCGGTATGACGGAGGTCCCGTGGCAGGGTCTTCGCGAGCCTTCGCGTCTTTCGCGGTTTCGCGTCACTGTCTCAAAAAAGGGGCGCCGGTTCAGCGAACCGGCGCCCCTACCCCAATGGGCTCCCTGCGACGATGAGCAGCGAGCCCGACTTTGAAAAAGGTCCGGGGCTGCGAAGCTTCGGACCGGAAGCGATCAGAACATGAACTTCATGCTCACGTCGACCGACTGTCCCGACATGATGCGGGACTGGGCCACGTCGCCGTTGGGCTGCAGCGTGATCGGAACGAGCTTGGTGTTCTCGCCCACGTTGCGGACGTTGATCTGCAGGCGGCCTTTGATCGCCTCGGTGAGCTGGCGCTCGTAGCCGACCCAGAGGTCGAAGTGCTCATCCGCCTCACCCTGGAGCCGCTGGTTCACATCGGAGATCCACAGGCTCTGCCCTTGGCCGATATCCTTGTTGTAGATTCCGAAGCCGAGGGTCGGCTGGTCTTCCCAGCGGAAGGCGCCGCCGATGTTGAGGCCCTTGAGACGGCCCTCGTCGAAGCGGTAGTTGGTGATGCCGTTGAAGCGCCATTCGCGGACTTCGGGCTGATCGGAACCGGTAAGGGCAACCTGGATGTTGTAGGGCGCCCACAGGTTCTTGGTGAACTCCGAGCGCCAGGCGCCCGCGTCGTTGTATCCACCCCACATCGCCACATCGCCCATGGCGGTGTCGACGAAGAGGTGCTTCATGCCTTCCATCCACCGCGAGGCGGAATCACCGAGCTTGATCTGGGTGGCGTTGACCTTGGCGACGTTGAAGGTGATGTCCCAGTTCCGCTTCGGGCGGAAGGTCACCTCGAGTTCGTAACCCTTCGAGCCGACGTCCTGGTCGATGATCTCCTGCACGCCGTGAATGGAGTCGCCGATGCCGGTGATCGTCCAGGGCAGGACCACATCGGTGTTGGTGAGGATATGCCGCCAGTCACCGCGCTGAATCGCGGCGACGTCGACATTGGCACCATAACGATCCCAATAAGCCTGATCGTAGAACGCCGTGAAGTCCTCGCTGAAGGCTTTGGCGATCTGCGGCATGAGCTCCGCCCGAGCCGGGTCGCGGGCCCAGTTGGAGATCCAGTTGTTGGCCACCATGTCCGGATGCAGTTCCGAGTCCGGGAACTCCCAGGCGGCCAAGGCGGCCGCGCCCATGGTGAGGGCCCAGTTGGGCGCCGCGCCGATGAACCAGCCGGAGCCGCCGAGGGGGCTGCCGTAGGAGGCCTGGGCGTACTTGCTGACGGTATCGAAACGCGTCAGGCGCATGGTCAGCTTGCCCTTGTAGTCGAGCTGGATCGAGTAATCGTTGGTTTCGCCCGACTCGTTGGGCAGCTGGAGACCGTCGATGCCATAGCGGACCTTCGGGGTCTCATTGTTGCCGTGGAAGTAATACAGGGAGAGGTCCGTGCCTTCCGGCAGCTTCATGTTGAGGAGGCGGGGAACGTGGACCGCCACGCCATAGCTGGTGGAATGCGTGGTGGCCGAGATGCCGTCATCATCGATCCGGGTGACCTCCCGGTAGAGGCCGGTTTCAACGGGGTCGGGTGATCCGTCGCCATCGAGATCGTTCTGGATGGCGGTGGTGCCGCGCTGCAGGGTCTCGTCCTCACGATAACCGATGGAGGGAATGATCGCATCGTTCCACAGGTGGCCCTGATACATGATCGCCTTCGAATCGATGCGGTGCGACTTCATGTTGCTGGAGGTGCGCAGCTGATCCATGTGCGTCGCGGAGGTGATCACCGAGGCGGGGACGCGAGTGTAACCGGCGTAGTTGGCGGGGTTGTCGGCCTGGGTGCGGACCTGGGTGGTGCCGTCCGGCAGGGGCATGGTCCACGGAGCCGTCGGATCCACGGAATCGCCGGCAATCCACTCGTCGCTCCAGACCCGCATGCCCATCGACGGCAGGAAGGAATTCTGGGCGGGAAGCCGCGTGGTCAGGTTGTTCAGGGTCGCGTCGCCGGTGTTCCAGCCCATTAGCGAGGGACCGACGTAGGCGAGCCAGTTGATCTGGTTGTCGGCGGTCCGGATGGCGCCGCCATAGGTATCCGCATAGAGCGGATCGATGCCGGCGGTCTTGTAACCCATGTCGCGGTCCGTCGCTTCGGAACGGCTGAGCAAGCCGGTGAACTGATGCGTGCCGAGCAGCTTGGAGAGCCAGCTGTCCTTCGACATCATGCCTTCGAGATCGAGATCATAGGCGGCCGTCAGCTGGTAGTTCTCCCGCTCGGTCCACTGGCGGCTGCCGCCAGCGTAGGGACCAAACACGAAGGGCCGGCCCAGATGAGGATTACGCTGCGCCAGGTCAGGCATCCACGAAGGATAGAGGGAGAGATACTCGTCGAGATCGAGCATCAGCGTCGGGCCGTGCTGCAGCATGCCTTCCTGGCCCCGGCTGTAGCTTTCGTTGGAAACGAGGCCCTGGAGGGAGAGTTTACGGTCGAACAGCGTCTGGACGATGTTCACATTCCAGGTTTCCCAGTCCTGCCACTCGCGCTTGTTGTCGCCGTCGATGAGCAGCTTGTAGAAGTTGAAGATGTTCTTGTCGGTCAGCGTCTGGTCGAAGTAGGTCACGGAGCCGCCGAGGGCTCCCGCGAACTCGCCACCGTCGACCCCGTTTTGCTGCCGGTACAGGCCGTTCATGTTCTTCGCGTAGGTGTTGTAGCCCACGGAATGAACGTGGTAGCGATTGACGGGTTCGCCGTAGCCGTTGGGCGAAGAATAGTTCGGCTGGCCGGCTTCGAACAGGTCTCCGGTCGCCCCGTCCCAATAGAAGTACGGGCTACTGCCCCACTGGTTCCAGTTACCGAAGGAGCCGTTCGACGAGTAGAAACTCGCGTTGGGATCGGTGCTGCCAGAGAGGGCGGAACTGGGAGCGTAGGTCCACAGGTTGTAGCCGGTCTGGCTCATCCGCGGGTCCTGCAGGTAGCCCGTGACGTAGTCCATCGGCGGCAGGGTGCGGGGATTGTTCGAGCGGACCTGGCCGCGCTCGAAGTTGGCCTGAATCTTCGTGTGGGCGAACTCGCTATCGAGGAACTTCGGCTCCCAGATGACGGCGGCGTAACCACGCTTCGAATCATTGTAGGCCGGCTTCTGTTCGTACTTCGCATGGTCGTTCACGAAGTCGAAACGCACGGCCAGTTCGCCGGGAATGATTTCCTTGTTCAGATCGAGCACCGCGCGGGTCGATCCATAGCTGCCGTAGCGACCTTCGACCGAACCGAAGTCCTGGTAGGACGCGTTGTTCGTCATGACGTTGGAGATACCGGACGGAGCGCCGACGCCGAAGAGGAAGGAGTTCGGGCCGCGCGCGATTTCGACGCGGCTGATGTTGTAGCCGTCCCACGGAATGCTGCTCAGCAGGTAGTTGCGCGTGTTGTCCAGGGCGCCGATACCGCGAGCCCGATTGAGCGACTGCGGGTTGGCCAGGCGTCCGGTTTCCGCACCGGCCGTCACGCCGGCGCCGCGGGAGGTCATGCCGGAAAAGTTGCCGTAAAGACCGCCGGTCTCCGTGGCGGTGGTGTATTTGAGCAGTGATTCCGAATTCGTGACCCCGAGATCCTCCAGGAGCTTCGGGGTGATAACCGACACGGACGAGGGCGTATCGATAAGCTTCGTACGGGTGCGGGCGCCACCGAGGGTGTCCTCCGCCTTGTAGCCTTCCTGTTCGGTGGTGACGGTGAACGGATCGAGGATGATCAATCCTTCGTCCTCCGCGTCCAAATCGACAGAGGCCGATCCGCCGGGCGCAGTCTGCGCCCAGGACGGAACGGCCCCGAGTGATAGCACCGACAACAGGGTCAGTGCATAGCGTCTAGTTTTCCAGTTCATGAGTATGGTTTGGGGGGTTGCTGGGTCAGGAATCCGCCTGCAATGGAGCGTTTCGTGTCGGAATCAGCGGGGCGGGCAGCGGGCGGTGGAAAGGGATAAGCAAGGGGGTAAAGGGTATGATAAGTTTATGGTTAAATCTCAGGGATCGGCCGAGGAGCGCGTGAAGCGGTCACCCACCTCGAGCCTTCGGGCCGGTTTCGCGCCGCGACCCGCTATGGAACGGTCACGCCCCTGCTCGCCCGGCGAAGGAGCGAAGAGAAGGTGGAAAACTTTTCAGCGATCGACATGGGGTGGGCCGCGCGGGCGGCGGGGTATGAGACGGGGTGGGGGCGAGAGGGGCGCCTCTGGAGAGGGCGACGATCGGCATCCTAACACGGCGTCCGGCCACCCCGCATGTCCCCTAAACTCGTTACACGCCCTTCCGCACGATCCGGCACCACGCCGATCGCAGGCGGTGGACGCCCGTCGGCACTTCAGCGGCTCCGCCGGCCTCACCGCTCCCTCCTCCCCTCTCGGAACCATGGAGGTGGCGCCAGTGCTCACGCTGGCGCCACCTCATTTGGTTTACCTAACCCCTAGTTGCAGGGGAAATCACGGCGGAGCCCGAACCGGCCACACGACCCGAGCACCCCATCGCCAACCGGCGACCGGCCCGCGGGACAAGATCGCCTACGAAGGTCCCCGCTCGGACAACCCCCTTGCGTTCAAACATTATGATCCGTCGGAGGTGATCGACGGGCGCACGATGAAGGAACACCTGCGTTTCTCCATCGCCTACTGGCATGCTTTTCGCGCCACGGGCTCGGATCCGTTCGGCCCGGGCACGATCAATCGTCCGTGGGTGAAGCAGGCCATCGAAGCGACCCAGAAACTCGGCGGCGAAAACTACGTCTTCTGGGGTGGCCGCGAAGGCTACGAAACCCTGCTCAACACCAACCTCAAGCGCGAGCAGGATCACCTCGCCCGCTTCCTCCACCTCGCCGTCGATCACGCCAAGAAGATCGGCTTCAAGGGCCAGTTCCTCATCGAACCAAAGCCGAAGGAGCCAACCAAACACCAATACGATTTCGACGTCGCCAGCGGCATCGCCTTCCTGCGCACCTACGGTGCTCGAACAGCACTTCAAGTTCAACATCGAGACCAACCACGCCACCCTCGCCGGCCACAGCTTACCTCGAGAATCTCCTGATGCAGTATCTGTACAGCTGATACACGCTGTCGCGGATCCTTCGTGGTGGCCGCGAGCACCAGCGAGTGGCGGTTCGTCCACTCGCTCACGCTCGTAGCCACCACAGGCTTAAGGGTGGTCTTTAATTGTCCGCCGCTTTGCGCGATTGCCGCGGCATGTCCCGAGTTTATGCGACACCAATCCGGGAGACTTTTCTTGAGTGAACGGCGATCGAGGACTGCGTTGCTGGTGCTTTGATCCAGGCCCCGCTGATCCATTGGCGGCTCGCCCACAACCCCAGCTAACCCCATGAAGTTTCTTCAGTTGGCAACTGCCTGCCTTGGCGTACGAGATCTCCCACGGCGACCGCTCGAGGTCTGCCGCCCCACCCCGCCGAGGCTGTTGCTTCTCATTGCCTGTCTGAGCGGTTCCTGGGCTCAGGGAGCGTCAACCGAACCGGTCGACGACCTGGCAAAACTCTCCCTCGATTGGGTGAGGATCCGCGCCGAAACGGTGCGGGCCGAACAGGACTGGGCGGGTCAGCGGGAACTGCTCGGTTCCACGGTGAAAGCCGTGGAGGAACGCGCCCGGGAGATGGAGGCGCAACGCGATTTGCTGCAGGCCAAGACGGCGACGGAACAGAACGAGCTGAACTCCCTCGAGATCGAAAATCAGCGCATGGCCGGGCACCTGGATCAACTGGTGGCGCGCATGACGTCCGTCCATGAGCAAATCGCGCACCTGCGGCCGCGCCTGCCACCGAAGCTGTCGCGGGCATTGGAGCTGCCGCTGCTCAGTCTCGCCGACCCCGAGCTGCCGCCCGGCGAGCGGATGGCGCACACGATGACGGTGCTGAATCGCTGTATCCAATTCAATCGTACCATCACTTTCGGCGAGGAGGTCGTGGAGGTGCCGGGCGGCGGTGATCATCCGAAACTCCTGCAGACCGTTTATTGGGGGCTGAGCCACGGCTACGCCTACGACAAGGCGGCCCGCAAGGCGTGGTTCGGTGCCCCCGGCCCGCAAGGCTGGCAATGGACGGACTGCCCCGAATCGGAAAGCGCGATCCGGGAACTGATCGCGACCTTCGATGAAAAGGCCGAGCCGAAATACGTGCCCGTTCCTGCCGCCGCGGGTCGCCCGGTCGAAGTCACCCCCTCCCGCTGAAGCCATGCTCTCCCGCACCACCCTACTTTTCGCAACTCTGCTCTCGGTTCCGACCTTCGCCGCGGATGACGTCGACGCGGTCACCGCCCGAGCGAAAGAAGAGTACCTGCAACGACTGGCGGAGGCGTCGGCGCAGTGGGCCGAAACCCGCCAGCGAATCACCGACGAAAAGGCCCCGCTGCTCACCGCCCTCCGGGCCGCCGAGGAACGTATCGTGGCCGCCGAAGGCGACCGCGCGCGCATCGAAACCAGGCTCGAGAACGCGAAGGAGCAGCGACGCCAGCTCCAGAAGGAGCGCGATCCCGTGCAAAAGAATCTCGGCTACGCCTCCACCCTGGCGCACGACGCCCTCGTCGCGATCCAGGATGGCCTGGCTCCCGGCGAACGCGATCTTGTCGGCGGCCCATTGCAGCAGGTGCTCGACCGCTTCGACGCCACCACCCGGGCTTCGTCGGCGGAAGCCACCGCGGACGCGCTCGATTTCATGACGCAGAGCATCAAACGATCCCTGGGCGGCTATCAGGCCCCGGGTAGCGCCGTGCTCGCCGATACGAACGAACTCGTGGAAGGCACCTACGCCTTCGCCGGCCCCGACGCCTTTTTCGCCACCGCGGCCCGGGATGCTTTCGGCGTCGTGCGCAACCGTGAAAACGTGGAGCATCCCTTCCTCTATCGGATGGACGATTGGAACGCGGCCGAGGCGAACGCGTTTTTCCAGGGTGAACGCGGCACGATGATGGCCGATACGACGGGCGGCAAGGCCCTCCGGCTGCAGGAGACGAAAGGTACGATGCTCGAGCATATCGAACGCGGCGGGGTCGTGTCCTACGCGATCATCGGCGTGGGCCTGCTGTCCCTCCTGCTCATTCTCAACAAGACCTACGACCTTCTGCACCTGAAGGTCGACCAACCGCCCCAGGTGAATGCCTTCCTCCGTCAACTGCACGAGGTGCCTCCCGCGGAACGGGCCGCGCTGCTGGGTTCGATCCGGAGCGGGACGCGCGAGCTTCTCGCGACCGGACTCCATCACCTGGATCAACCCAAACAGGCCCTGGAGGAATACCTTTGGGCCGTGTTGATGCGGATCCGACTGCACTACGAGCGTCGTCTGCCCTTGCTGGCGGTCATCGCCGTGGCGGCGCCCCTGATGGGACTGCTCGGCACGGTGACCGGCATGGTGCGGACCTTTGCGTTGATCACCGTCTTCGGCACCGGCAACGCCGGCAACCTCGCCAGCGGCATCTCCGAAGTACTCGTCGCCACGGAACTGGGACTCGTCGTCGCGATTCCCTCGCTCGTCGCGCACGGCTATATCAGCAACCGGATTCAGCGGAAGCTGGCCCTGCTGGAACGCTACAGCCTCCAGTTCGTCACCGCGGCGCAGCGGGGCAAACACGTCGACGAGCTTACGGCCGTATGAACCTGCTGAGCGGTCTCGTGGATCGGGGAGGCCCGGTGATGTACCTGATCATCACCCTGTCGGTGCTCCTCTACACCCATTGCGCCAAAATGCTGATCTCGCTCTTCACCACCCGCATCTCGGTCAAAAAAATCGGGGCTCCCACCTTGCAGGAAATTCCCCGACTCGAATCGCTGGCGGCGGCATCGGCGGAGACCTTTCACAACCGTCGCGTCATGGTCGCCGCCATGATCGCAGCCGCGCCGCTGCTCGGCCTGCTGGGCACCGTGAGCGGCATGGCGCATACCTTCGAGGGACTGTCGTCCAACACCGACCAGCGCTCCATGACCGTGCTCGCCGAAGGCATCTCCGAGGTTCTCGTCGCGACCGAGTCGGGGCTCGCAGTAGCGATTCCCGCGCTGCTCCTCGTCTACCTCGGCCACCGCGAGGTCGACAAGCAACGCATGATCCTGAACCGCCTCAAGGAAGCGGCCTGCCAAAACGAATTCCGATGATCGAAAAACTCCAGAAGCACTCACGGTTCGAAAACACCCACATCGACATGGTGCCGATGGTCGACTGCATCATGGTGCTGCTGATCTTCCTAATGATCAGCAGCGCCTTCGTGAGTGATCCCGGGATCGAGGTGGAGAAACCGGACGTGAGCGGCGTACCCGCGGCCGATCAGAACATCCTGCTGATCGCGATCGCGGCCGATAACCGAATCTTTTTCGACGGCCAGGAAATCCGCGTCGACGAAGTGATGGCGCTCGTCAAGCAGGCGGCGATCGGCAAGTCGCCCACGCTGATCATCCGCGCCGACACCGGCTGCAATCACGGCGTGTTCTCCGCCGTCTACGCCGAGGCAAAACGCGCCGGCATCCCGCGCGTGCAGTTCGCGACCGCTCACGCGGGTTAACCCCGAAGCCAGACGATCAAAATGCCGCCTCCCTTCCTCTCCGCCCCGCCCGACCGGATCCTGGCCTTGCGCCGACTGCTGCTGATCGGCCTGGCCTCGTTCGCGAGCACCGCCGGCGCCTTCGGCGGCGACGGGAGACGCTCGTCGGAGCCGGATCCCGATCGAATCATCAACGCCTCGATGCAGTTCCTGAAGGACCGCGAGCCGGAGGTGACGGCCGAAGAAAACGCCTTCTACGAAAGCGCGCTCGAGCAGGATCCCGCCGCCGCCATCGAATTTATCGAAGGCCTCATCGCCAATCCCAAGGCGGACCGACCCGCGAGCCCCGCCTTTCACGTCCTGCTCGGCAATCTCTATTACGCCTCCGGGGCGGTCGCGAAGGCGGAGGCAAGCTACCGCAAGGCCGTCGAACGGTATCCGGCCTTTCGCCGGGCCTGGACCAATCTCGGCATCCTGTATTACGCGCAGGATCGCCACGCCGAGGCGATCCCCTGCTTCACCGAGGCGGTCACGCTGGGTGCCCGCGAGTCCACCACCCTCGGCATGTTGGGCGAGTGCCTGGAGGCCACCGCCGACGCGGTGGGCGCCGAGGTGGCGTATATCCAGGCCCTGGCAGGCGACCCCGGCAATACGCGCTGGATGGAAGGACTGCTGCGCGTGTACCTGGACGCCCGGCAGAATGCACGCGCCGAAGTCATGGTGCGCAAACTGATCGATGAGGATCCCGGCGAGACCCGACACTGGCTCACCTACGCGAAACTCATGCAGGCCGACGGTCGCAAGCTCGAGGCCATCGCCCTGCTCGAACAGACCGTCGCGATGGGTATCGCCGGAGACCAGGAACTCGGCGAACTGACCGGACTCTACGCGGACCATCAACTGGTGCCGGAAGCCATGGCCAGCTACGGCAAAATCCAGGAGGGCTCCGCGGCGTTGGACGACTCACGGGTGCTGCAGTTGGCCCGGATGCGGATCGCCCGCTCCGAGTGGGACCAGGCCCAGGCCCTGCTCGACGGGATCAAGCCACGGCTGGCCGACGCCCTGCGTCCGGAGTTCCTGCTGACGCAGGCGGATCTGCTTTCCGCTCGACGGGAATGGCCGGCGGCGCGGGCGAAACTCGAGGAGCTGCTGCGATCGGATCCGATGAACGGGACCGCCCTCGTCGCCCTCGGGCGCACTTACACGGCGGAAGGCAACGACGCCCACGCCACGCTGGCGTTCGAGCTGGCGATTCAAACCCGCGAGGGCGCCCGCCCGGCCCGGATCGAACTCGCCCACATCGAATTGCGGAACCGCCATTTCGAGAAAAGCGCCTCGCATCTCGAAATAGCGCTCGCCCTGGAGAAAAACCAGGACCTCGAGCTGATCCTGGAGCGGATCAGGGGGCTCGTGCCGAACGGAGCCGGACAAGGAGGGTGAGCCGCCTTCCCGGCCATTGAAACCGCCGCCATGCTTGCTCGATCCATCGTCAACGCGATCAGCCTCGCCCTCGGCGTGGGTTTCACGCTGAGCCTGTTTCTCTCGATCGCGCATTTCCTCCAGGTGGAGGAAAGCGCGGCCGAGGTTCCCGTTTCGTTCGACGATCTGGAAACAGTGATGCTCCTGGCCCCGCCTCCCCCTCCCGCCGCGAGGACGGAGGGGACGCCGCCGGAAATCCCGGATCTCAGTGAAGCGATTGCGCTGGGGCTGGCGGAGGAACCGAGTTCCAGTCCGGTGAAGCTTGCTCCCAGCCCGCCCAGCATCGAGGAGCTGCTGCCCATGGTCCCGCCCGTGACGCCGGTGGTCGCTGGCGCGGTCAACCTGGAGAGTACCTTCCGGCCCACCATGGACGTCGATTTCGACGAGACGCGCGTCTTCCAGAAAGACGAAGTGGATCAACGGCCCTTCGTGATTTCGCGGTCGGAGCCCTCCGTCCCGATCAGCCTGCTCGGCGAAGGCCGACAACGCAGCATGGTTCTTTTGTTCATCGTCGATACCCGCGGCGCCGTCGGAAACATCCGGATCCTGCAGTCATCGAACAACGCGGAATTCGATTCGATCGTCGTTGAAAGCATCCGCGACTGGGTGTTTTCGCCGGCAGTCAAGCAGGGCAAGCAAGTCCGCTGCATGATCCAGCAACAAATCACGGTGCAGATGGGCCAACGGGACCGCTTTTCACTCTAGGGCAATTTCACACTCCGAATGGAAACAATCAACACCGTGCAATGTAGGGCTGCCGCTTGCCGGCATGCCGCACCTGCCTCTCAGCCCCCGTCAGCCTGCGGCACGCCGGCGAGCGGCTGCCCTACAGGGTGAAACATCCGCACTAGGGCGTATCCACGCATGAACAGACGTCGCACACTGTTTCTACTCGCTTGCCTGCTCGGAGGCGGCGTGGCGACGGCCGCGGAGAATTCGATCGATCCCCGCCGCCTGATCGCTGAGTCGAGCGCGCTGCGGGGAAAACCGGAACCGGAGATGACCGAATCGGAGCGGGCCGTGTACGAGAAGATCGAGCCGATCCTGTCCGCGCGGCCGGAGTTCGGGTTGAGGCTCCTGCAAGGCATGACCCCGGCTTCGGCCCTGGAGACCAAGACGAGTCCCGCCTTCGAGTTCATGCACGGCAATGCGCTCTACTCGATGGAGCGATTCGGTGAGGCCGAGGCCAGGTATCGCAACGCCGTGGAGGGAAACCCGGGATTCATCCGGGCCTGGAGCAATCTCGGCATTCTCTACTACGTGCAGAAACGGTTCGCCGAGGCCGCACCGTGCTTTTCGCAAGCGGTGAGCCTCGGCGACCACGACCCCGCCACCTTCGGCATGCTGGGCAATGCGTTCGAAAAAACCGGCAATACGGTTTCGGCGGAGATGGCCTACATGCAGGCGCTGGCCGCCGAACCGACGAATGCCAACTGGGCGGAAGGCCTGCTGCGGATCTATATCGCCGACCAGCAATGGACCAAGGCGGAGACGCTCGTGCGCACCTTGCTGGCGAATCATCCGCAGGACACACGCTACTGGGCGGCCTATGTCCATCTGCTGCTCTCGTCCAACCGCAAGCTCGAGGCGACGGCACTGCTGGAACGCATGTCGGCCACGGACCTGATCCGTGAAAAGGATCTCATTCTCCTGGCGGACCTTTACGCCGAGCTTCGCCTGACCGCCGAAGCGCTCGCGACCTGGGTGAAGGTGGCGGTGACGCAACCCCTGCTGGTCGAGCAGAAGCAGTTGCAGTTCGCCCGGGGGATGATCGCCACCCGGGCGTGGGACGACGCGTTGACCGTACTGGAGGCGCTGGCATCCGCGCAGCTGTCCGCCGCGGGAAACATCGCCCGCCTGGAAGCCCGGGTCGAACTGGAGATCGCCCGGAAGCGTTGGGTCGAGGCGAAAGGGCAACTCGGCGTGCTGCTCGAGGCGGCGCCGTCGAACGGAAACGCGTGGATCAGCCTGGGCCGCATCTGCCTGGCGGAAGCCGATCCCGCCAAGGCGGTCGAGGCGTTTGAACGAGCCCATGAGATTCCGGAGAGTGAGTATCGGGCGAGCATCGAGCTCACGAACATCGCGTTCAAGAATCGCGATTATGCGCGCTGTCTCCGCCTGCTGGACCATGCGCTGTCGATCCAGCCCTCGGCGGCCATCGAAAATTTCCGCAACCAGATCCAAAACCTCCTACCGCCCGAAAGGCAAAAAAAGTGATGAATTCTCAACGAAGCTTCAGCCGCCCCCTCTGCGTGTACACGCTTCTCGCTCTGTTGCCCCTCGCCTCAAGCGCAACGGATGTGGTTCACGAAACGGACAGCCGGACCCGTGATCCTCTAACGCATGAACTGTTCACCGGCACCGATATCCGGGTCGTCCACAAAGGGGCTCCCCAGCCGGTGCAGGGCGTCGACGGCGACGCCTTCGTCATCCAGACGAAAGACAAAAGCATCCGTCTCCCCATCGAACGCATCGCCAAAAAGATCGTCCTGAACCGAACGATGATGCTAACCGACCGCTCGGCCACCGTGACGAACCTCAAACACGAGCGCGCTTACACCCCGGCCAACGATCCGTACAAAAAGGCGTCCGAAGGCATGCTGAACGCGGCGGCGTTGGGCACAAAACTCAGGGAGACGGAGCAACAGCTGAGGGCGGAACCAACTACGATCACGGTCGTCGACTCAAGGGGGAACCAAGGCTCGGCCCCCAACCCGCTCCATGCGGACCTCCAGCAACAGGTTTCTGGGCTTCAGAGCCACGGCAACATGAATACGATCGACACCTATGCGGGCAGCTTGGCGGACGAACTGGCCCGCGAGCTCTTTGACGCGTTGGATCTGGAGTTCGAGATTTCGGCGGAGCAGCCGATTCAGTCGCCCTATATCGTCGTGACGGCCGAATACCACACCAAGGAGGAGCCCACCGAGACACGCAGCTGGCTGTTCGCGCGAGCCCTCGATCCGATCGATTCCACCCCCCGCAAGGTGTCGTTCCGCGAAGGCGGCTTCAGGCCGGGCTTCGTCCTGGAGAAGCTCAACGTGGATCTCTACGAAAATGGCGAGGAGATCGCCACCGACCTCTGCGACAATCGGGTGTCCCTGACCCGCGCCGAGGCCCACGAATACCTGGTCATCGATCACATCAACACGCACAAGGGGGAAACGATGCCGGCTCGCCTTATCCTGCCCCAGGCCCCGGGGAAAGGAGCGTCCTCTTCGCATGAGGAACTCCTGCCCAAGACCTACTACGTAAAGGTCGACGCCAAAGGGCTTCCGACGGGAGCTTTCGAAGACGAGGCCTGCCGGCATCGCGTGACCGAAGCTTTTCCTGCCCGTGTCCTGGACAACCAGCTGTTCCTGCCCGCGCTGAACGCCGGCAGACCCATCGACAGCGTGGTCCGCATCCAGTTGCGCGACCTGTCGAGGTAAGCGTTGTCACAGCCGGCCAAAGGAGCGACGGCTTTTCAACCATCTCGGGCGCGTCTCGGGCGTGACAGCCGCCGGCTCCGCTTCGCCGCATGACCCAAAGGTAATGTGCCGGTGCATCTTTCCGGTGGCGAAGCCAGAAAAGGCGCCCGAAACAAAGTGAGCCCACCCGCGTTGTGCGCAGCGGGTGGGCTGGACCGAGAGACCAACTGTTTGTTTCCTGGAACGCGCCTACTCGACCACGGCGGGATCCGCGAGCAGGCCGCTGCCGTTGATCGTCAGGCGGTCGGTCGTGACGCGGCCGTGCAGTTCGCCGTTGATCGTCACCGCACCGTTGGGCGCCGTGACGTTGCCGTGGACTGCGCCGTTGCCGTTGATCGTGAGTCCGCCGGCATGGACGGAGAGCTCAAGCCACTCCGGATGCTCGGCGTTGCCCAGCGTGCCGTTGAGCGACAGGCCACCGGCGAGGCGCAGGGCCACTGGACCGACGATCTCCACCGCGACCTTGCCGTTGAGCGTGAGCGACTGGAGATCATAGACGGCCACTTCGGTGGAGTCGGCGACCCCGAGGATGAGGCCGCCCTGGCCGTTGACCGTGAAGCTGCCGTAGGCGCCGGGCGGGACCGCCACGGTGCCGGCGTTGCCGCTGAGGGTGAGGTTGCGCAGCGTGGCGAAGTCGCCGGGATCCTGGCGGGCCTTGTTGAGGCTCACCGAGCGCGTGCCGGTGGGCGCCGCCGGAGCGACCACCGTCGGCAGCGCGATCGGATCGACCCGGCGCACGACGTGGCGCACGACCGCGCCACTGTTGAGCGTGATGCCGTAGGAGGCGGGCGACAGCATGCCGTCGGCGTCGACTACGCCGCCAAAGGTCGGGCTGCCGTTCAGGTAAACGTTGGGCGTACCCGGCACGAGCAGGTCGCCGGAAACCGAACCGCTGCTGTTGATCGCGAACGCCTCGCCCAGGAGAACCTGGATCGAACCATCGAGATCGCCATTGAGCATCGGCGCATGGTTGACCAGCGCGGTGGCGGTGATCTCGAGCGTGCTCTCCACGAAGCCGAGGTAGTTGGGATCGGCGGAGGTGACCACGACCGCGTAGGTGCCGGGCAGGGTCGGCACCGTGGTGCTGCCGTTGTAGGTGATGATCACGGGGATGCCCGCCGGATCGGTCGTGACGCTCGGCGCCTGCGGCGTACCGTCATAGGCGAAGGTGATCGCGCCGCTGAAGGGGCTGCCGGCATCGTCGAGGGCAAACTCGGCCAGGGCGGGGTCGATCGTGAGCAGCAGCGTGGTCGAGCCGGAGCCGGATCCGCTGAATGCGCTCAGCTCGACCAGGTAGGTCCCGGCGGCGCCGGGCGCGCCGGAGATCACGCCGGTCGTCTCATCGAGCGACAGTCCGGCCGGCAGGCCGACCGCGTCGAAGAGCACCGGATTGTTGAGGGCCGTGATCGTGTAGCTGAAGGGCGCGCCGAACACGCCGCTGGCGGTGTCGGCACTGGTGATGACGGGCGCGGGCGAGCCGTTGACGAACACGATCCACGACGGATAGGCCGTCGTGAGGTGGACGTCGTCGACGTGGTACCGCGGCAGCGTGGTGCCTGAACTGTTCGACAGCACGAGGCCCGTGATGAAGGACGAATCGGTGACGCCGAGGCTGGCCAGGGGAATCTCGACCAGGGTCCAGGTATTGGCCGGAAGCGGATCGAGGAGCACACTCGAACCGGTGCCGGCCCAGTTGTACACTGCCGAAGCCGTGAGCCGCTGTCCGCCGACCGCGCCACCATGGGCCCAGAAGGTGAGCGTACGGTAGTCGGACCGGTTCAAGGGCAACATCCAGTTGCCAAACATGGTGCCCGCCCAGGGATTCGCATCCACTGCGATCGCCTTCGTCGGCGAGAGCACGACCTCCTCGCTGTTCTCGTTGGTGGGCGTCCAGCTCCAGTTGCCCCAGCCGTCGTAGAACTGATTGTCGTAGATGACGAGTTCCTGCGGGTCCGGGACGATGCCTCCACCGGGCTCGAAGGTAAGGCGGTAGTTCACTTTTTGCCCGCTCCAGAAATGGAACGTGAGGTCCACTGGCTCGTTGCTGGTCTCGGCAAAGAATTCCTTTTTGATCGTGATGGTGTTGCTCGCGTAGTCCGGCTGGTAGACATCCCCGTACAGCTTGAACGCGGTCCAGTTTGCCGGGCCCGGATAAGGATAACCGGGAGCGGCAACATAGCCGACCTCGATGGTCGCGAGCAGATCGCCGTTGAACGACGTGGGAATCATGAGCGCTCCGGACTTCGTGCTGGCAGCAGCCCCGAGGACGGGAGCCGCCTGGTGGCGCACGGAGAGGCTCCACGGCAAGCCGTCGCTGAAGTGGGCCTCGAGCACGGTCTTCGCCCCGTATTCGCCAATCCCATACGGCGCGAGCAGGCTGGCCTTCAGGGTGAGGACGTTGCCAGCGACCGTGTAGTCTACGCCCGGCGTGAGCAGTTGGCCTTCGTTGGTCAGCGAGACGAAGGAGTTGCCGTTCAGGTTGAGCGGAAGGTCGATGTCTTCGGCCGCACCCGTCTTCACGAACACGAGGTCCGTCGCGGCGGTCGACGAGCGGCCGGCCACGCTGTGCATGATGTAGCGGTACAACTCCGGAGTGTTCCACTCATACGTGGCACGATTGAAGAAAGCGCCGGCATCCCACCATTGGTGGGTCATGCCTTTCGAAGCGTAATAGGACGTGAGGAACTCGAAGTATTTGATCACTTCGCCGCGCTCGATCGCGCCGCCGAAGCCCGCGAAGCTGAGCAGCCCGAACTCGCCCACCACCACCGGAATGCCTTGAGACACGAGGGTGTCGTAGACCCGATCGATGCCCTCGGTGGTCCAATCCCGGGCCACGCCATCGAACGTCGTCACACCCGAAATATTTACGCTGAAGGGCCAGTAGCCGTAATCGTGAACGGTCGCGATGAGATTGGGGTCGTTCAGCGTCGCGATGGTATCCCTGAGAGCGTCGAGAAATACCTGACCGTTGTTCGTCACGACGGTGGGCAGCACGAGCGGGCGGGTGGCGTTGCCGCCGCCGGTGCCGCGTACGATGTGGAAGAAGGAGGTGTTCAGCTCGTGGAGCAGCGCGTTCTTGGTTGCGTCGTCCACGCCATCAAACTCCGGTTCATTGATGCTCTCAAAGTGGAGCTTGTCCGAGTGATCGCGAAAGCGGGCTGCGATCTGCGACCAGATGGCGTTGAATTTCGCGAGCACGGCGTCGTGGTCGGTCGGCATCGTGCGTACCCAGCCCGAATCATGATGCAGGTTGAGCATCACGTAGAGGTCGGCATCCAGCGACCAGTCGACGACCTCCTGCACGCGGTCGAGGAAGGCGGGATCGATCGTGTAGTCCGGCGCCGGGCCCACGCGGCCGCCGGTGTCCCACGTCACCGGAATCCGGATACTCTTGAAGCCCTGAGCGGCGACCTGCTGGATGAGCTCCAGGGTGGCGGGAGCGTTGCCCCAGGCGGTCTCGCTGCCGGAGGCGTCGAGCGAATTGCCGAGGTTCCAACCGGGCTGCATCGCCTCGACGTAGGCCTGCATCGGAGTTTGTGCGGTCGTCGACACCGCCAGCAAGGCGAGGGAAGCCAGGATGGCACCTAGGGCACGAAGGGGGTGAACGAGACTCTTGCCGTGGGAGAAAGGAGAAAACGACGCGCGATCGCGGACAGCGGCGCCGGAGGGAGACGCGAAATGCGGGGAAGCGATTCGCGACGGGGATGGGTTGGAGGTGAACATAGAACAGGGGTGGGCCAGTTGGGTTTCCGGGGTTGTGGGGATTCGGACGCGGGGCAGAGTCGCCGCATCGAAAGAGGCACGCCGTCTCCAGACTAACCGAGTGCCGCGCCCCGTGCATGTCGCCAGTTCTCGGGACAAGCTCCATGAAACCGGTCGGTGTCACAGGTCGCGCTGCACGCTCGGAAGGCCTGCGTTCCAGCCCGAGTATAGGAAGGAGTATAGGACAAGTACCATCCACCACGTCCCCCGCACAAGCCGACGATTCGAGACCTTGACCACCTCTAAAGGTTGATTAAACCTTTTCGTCAGGCCCAATCAGCTCGCCAGTTCCAAACGCCGGCAAAGTCTGGCCGAAAGCACCGTCGTGCTGGACGCGTTGGCCGCGATTGCTCGAGCAGAGAAAACCACGGTATCCGACTTGGTCCGCCACGCGATGCGTGAAACGGTTCGGCAGCGTTCGTCGAATCCCAAGCTTGCGCCGCGCTTGCAGCGCCTCGCTGAGAGTCTGGCCCCGCAGCCCCCGGCCCGCTTTCGTTCGGCTGCTCAACTCGCCCGATACAAACGCGCCCAACGTGAGCATGACCGACTGCTGCTGGATCTGGGCCTCGCCCAAGCGGCAGACGTGCAGGCCAGGAATTCCCTCACTCCATCGCCACAGTCAGTTCGAGTGCTGAATTTCGCCACCGCCCATGTCTAAGGCAGCGCAGCGGCCACGCCGGCCGGATGAATTCGCTTCCTACCTCAAGACCCCGGAGCCCGTCCTGCTGGTGGGAGGGCAAGCGGTAAATCTCTGGGCACTTTACTTCGGAGAAGTGACCGCGGATCTCGCTCCATTCGTTTCAGCCGATGCCGATGTTCTGGGAAATCGGAAGACCCTAAAGTCGCTGGGCCGTATCGCCAAAACCAAGCCACAGTTTTTCCCGCCACGCCCACCCTCAAATGAAGTCGGCGTCATCACCATCTCGGGTTCCGACGGCCACACGCTGCTGGTCGAAGTCCTGCGCTCCGTGCATGGCGTCACGGAAGCAGAATTGCGAAACCCAGCGTATCTTTTCGAACTGGGGGAGTCGCGAACCCAAGTCCTCGTTCCTGGTCCCATCGCGCTTCTGAGGGCAAAGGTAGCCAATGCCCATGACCTCGATCAAACCGGAAGACAGGATTTCCGTCATGTGCAGATACTGGCTCGGATTCTGCCCAAGTACCTCCAGCAACTGGTCGACACTGCCGCGAGCAAAACCCCCGGAGCGCTCACCGATCGGACCGTCGTCGATTTCGCGGAATCCCTGTTGAAGCTTCTGCGTGAAACCAAATCGAAAAAAGTATTTGGAGAACTCAGAATATTACGCACCGCGCTCTTCCTCGGATTGGTCACGCCCCCGTCCCTGCCCAATTTCGGACAATTCCTAAAAAACCGCCTGCCAAAAGCACTTCCTCCAGAGTCATCTCTGGCCCCGCCAGCCGAAGCCTTGGCGAAGGCTGGTGCTCGGGACTGGACTCGAACCAGCACGCCTTACGGCAAGGGCTTCTAAGGTCGTTTAAGTGATTGGTCTCGAACAGTCTCCACCTGTCTTCACCTCTCAAACAACTCGGTCCCAAAGGTCGAATGCAGTCCAGAATCGTCTCCAAAAGGCCTGAATTCTGGGTCCGAGTATAGGACGGAGTATAGGACCACCACCCACATAACACGTGAGGAATCCACGGGCATGCGGGAGCATTCCTACCTCGATCAATCACGCGAGGGGTAAACGGTCTGGTAATAGGGAAACGATCCCCGCAGGGGTGAGTTTCGGATCGGGGTCCGCCGTCAGGGGATCGTCCAACTCCACACCCAAACGCGCGGGGGGAGCCCGCAACAGCGCGCAGTTGGGCAAGCCATCGGTGTGCTCCTGGAGCGCAGTGGAGGCAATGTCCCCTCTTTGGCTACAGTCGTGGCGCCGGCACCACCAGTAGCGGCCGATACGTCAGTTCGAGCACCGTGCGCGTAACCGAGCCGAGGAAAGTGCGCGACACTTCGCTGCGCTCGTTCGTCGCGAGGCAGATTGCATCTACCCCGAGCCGCTCGGCGGTCTGGGCAATGGCCTGCCCAGCGTTGGGCGCCAATGCCACCTCGGTCTGTACCCGAATGCCAAATTTCGCAGCCTCTGGAGGCGCAAGCGCGCGCAGGCGGTTCGAAATCGCGATACGATCGGCGGGAGCTAATCCTGCGTCTCGGCCCAGTTCCCTGCGCACGTGGTTACCGATCGCACGCGGCAGTGGGGCCACGTGCATCAGCGTTAGCAGCCCCCCGTCCGGCAGGAGAGCCAGCGCATGAGGAACGGCAGCGTTACCGCTGGGTGAGAAATCTGTCGCCACCAAGACATGGCGCTTCAACGGAAGCGGCATCCCGGACCCAATCGATTCGTGCGCAAGCGGCACGATTGCCACATTCACAGGAGACTTCCCCAACAGCGCCTGCGACAATGACCGATGGCACATGCGCTTCAAACCGGTGAATTGACGGGAACCGGCGACGATCAGATCGGCGCCTTCTTCTCGCGCCAACTGCATGAGCCGGGAATGGGTGCGCCCCACTCCCGCTTCGATTCGGCAGCGCACGGGCATGTCACCCAGAATCGCGCGTGCACGCGCCCTCAGGTCACGCTCCAAGACCGCAAGAACCTCGGGTTGGTTATGTCCAAACGGCAATGAACCGCGCGCGCCGATACGAATGTGGTCTTCGACCGGTTGGTTCACGTGGGTCAGCACAACCTCGCAAGGGCCGACCTGTGTGAGTTGCTTCACCCAGCGCAATGCGGCGTCTGCGCTGGCGGAGAAATTATAGGCGATAAAAACGTTCAGCCGACGTTGCCCGTGCAGCCATTCGCGCAGCGCTTTCGCATCGCGTAGCACGAGCACAGGAGTGCGCGCTCGGCCGGCTATTCGGACAGCCAAGCTGGCTCGCGGCCACAATCGGAGACCGCGGGGTTTGCTGGGAACCACAATGAGCTGAGCTTTTTGCTCGTGGGCGAATTGGGCGAGCAATTCGTCGGCAGGACCGGGGCGCACCGATTCAACGACATCAAAATCTGTTTCTCGCAGTGAGTTCGCCGTCTCGTGAAGAGTGCTTTTCCGGCTCGCGACGAGCAAGCGCGATGCCTCTCGATCGCGAGCGAGCGAGCCGGGCAACGTGATCGGATGTGCGAGCGTCAGCGGCGCGCCGAGTTGTCGCGCGAACTCCGCCACTACTTCCGCCGCGGATTCTGCCATGGGAGAGAAGTCCGTGGCGTAGACGATCGGTCGGATGAGCGCAGGTGCATTGGTCTTTGGGTGCCTGAAATCGACGGAATCAACCGTCGTCGCTGTATGAATGGAATCGTAGGCATTGGCTCTCATGCCCGGATCATACCGTCGGCTCGTGGGCTCGCCCACTGCGCAGGTGGGGCGGTGGCCATGCAAGAAGTGCATGGCAGACTTTGGAACCCGCTCCGTCACCACAATCGACTATGCCGGCAGCCTTCGCATGCTTGATTCTGGTCGACCCCCCCACGCACTCGCGTTGATGGTCGCTACGGCCGTGAAGTCTTACAGGGTCTTCAATTAAGACGCTGGCTCCAAGTCACCATGCCCAATCAAAATTCACCCGTGTCTGCGGGACGTCGAACGATCGTCGACGTTGGCCAATCGTAGTTCTGAAATCGTGCCGCCTTCGTTTTCCCACCGTTCCAACGCCTTCTTCGTGGCGGCGGGGAGATCGTGGAAGCCGTTCATACGATACTCAGTGGCAGGGATGGCAGACTCCGGCCTGAGGTGGAGGAAATGCTTCGCGTTCATGCCAGTATGATATGCCCAGCGCGCGGCGACCGCTACTGCGCGACGTGACGGACCGCCATGCGCAACTCGCATGGTGGGGTCAAAAGTCCACCCCTCCACAACCCGACTTCGCCCTACCGGGGCTTCGTCAACAGCGCCACCAATTCCCGCACGGGCTCGGTGATCTTACCGCGTTGCCAGGCGACTTGAAGGTCCCACTTCACCGTCGAGCCGCGAAGCGTCCGAAACGTCACGCCTGGAACTTGAAACCGCTCAACCAGGGACGGCAGTAGAGCGACTGTGTTTTCCACCAAAAGGAGCGAAAGCGTTTCGGTGATGCTTTCCGCGTTCTCGACAATCCTGGGGCGGAACCCGGCACGGCGGCAGAGCTGAACGATCCAATTATTGAATCCGGGAATGTTATCCGGATTCACACCTACGAACATTTCTTTTCGTAGATCGGTGAGCGCGATCTCGTCCGCGGCCGTCAGGGGATGCGTTTCAGAGAGCGCGACGCGCACTGGAAAGGTCGCGATTCGACGCACAAAAAACTCGCGGGAAATCGCGGCGTTGATGTTGCCGAGCACGATCACGTCGAGTTCGCCCCGACGCAACGCAGCGATCTGCGCCCCTGGTGACAGTTCGACCAAATGAACTTTCGTTTTGGGGTGCGACTGTCGAAAACTGGCGAGTGCCGGATTGAGATACGCTCCGGCAGCCGACATGATGTAGCCGATGCGCACTGATGCACTCTTTCCTTGGGCCAGCTTGCGCGCGTCGGCGAGAACGATATCGGCCCTCGCCACCACGGGACGCATGCCATCGAGCAGCGCGTGTCCCGCGGCGGTCAGGGCCACCCCGCTGTGCCCGCGCTCCATCAACTGGCCGCCAACCTCGGCCTCCAGGGTTTGCATCTGCCGGGTCAGCGTGGACTGAGAAACATGCATTTGCTCGGCCGCCTTGCTCATGCTGCCGAACTCGGCGATTGCGAAGAAGGAGCGGAGCAGATCAATATTCACGTCGGCTCATCGTGGACGGGGGCACAGGAAACGCAAGCGGACCGCCGCCCGGGACTTGCACCCGAAGTCCCCGACAGGTAGCCGGAGTGAATGACTCGACCCCAATTCGCTGTAGGCCGGGGTCGCGGAAGTCACATTGCCCCGTCATTGCTGCACCCACATTTCCATGCTGACCGTGTATCTGATTATTCCGGCCCTACTTGTGGCAGTCGTGATAGCCTCAGTCCTGCTCGAACGCTGGAGTGTGCCCGTGATCCTGATCGCGCTCGGCACGGGCATTGTTTTCGGCAGCGATGTGCTGAATCTCTGGCATTTCGACGACATGGTGCTGACCAACCAGTGCGCCAACTTGGCGTTGGTTTTCATCCTGTTCCACGGCGGGTTCATGACGAAGCGCGCCAACTTCCGGGCCGTGGCGCTTCCTGCGAGCGGCCTGGCAACGTGGGGGGTGCTGTTGACGTCCGCCGTGACGTTCGTGCTCCTGCGGTGGGTCTTGGGCTGGTCGATGGAACTATCCCTGCTGCTGTCCGTCATCATCTCTTCGACCGACGCCGCCGCGATCTTCTCGATTCTGCGTCGGCAATCGTTGCCACCGAAAATTTCGTCGACGGTCGAGATCGAAAGCGCCGCGAACGATCCCATGGCCATTCTGCTCGCGACCGTCGCGATTTCGAGCCTGGCCTCGGGCGAATCGTTGAAGCTTTCGACCGGGCTGCTTTTCCTGTGGAAATTCGGCGCCGGGCCGGTTCTTGGGTATGCCGCAGGCCGGGTGATCATCCGCCTATTCAACTGGCTGATGCCGCAGGACCGCGGCTATTACTATGTCCTATTCATGGGTGTGGTGATGCTCACTTATGGGCTCGCGGAGTTGGCGCAGGCGAGCGGCATGCTCGCGGTGTTCACGACCGGTTTCGTGCTGGGCAACAGCTCGTTCGTACACAAACAAGGCGTCCGGAATTTTTCGGAAGCGCTCTCCACAATCGTGAACATCGGCATGTTCGTGCTGTTGGGCCTGCTGGTGTTTCCGCGGCAGTTTGCCGACGTGTGGCTGCAGGGCCTCCTGCTCTTCCTCGTGCTTACGTTCGTCGCGCGTCCCGCTGCGGTGTTCATCGGAACCCTGGGGATGGGCCTCGGTTTCCGTGACAAAGTCTTCGCTGCGTGGGCCGGGTTGCGCGGCGCCGTCCCCATCGTGCTCGCGACCTACCCCGCCGCCGCGGGCCTCGCGCTCGGCAACGAGGTCTTCAACCTCGTCTTCTTCGCCGTGCTCTTGTCGATCATTGTCCAAGGTTCCACCTTGGGCCTGGTCGCGAAGTGGCTGGGATTGGCGGAGCCCGCCCGACCAAAAGCATTGTTCAATCTCGAGATGATAACAATGGCCAAGAGCGACTACGACATGGTGATCGTCGATCTGCCTGGCCCCAAAGGTGCGCCCGGCCCGCGACTGCGCGATCTGCGGTTGCCCGAAGGAGCGATCATCACGTTGATCACCCGCAGGGATGAGGTCGTGCTCCCGAAAGGCGAAACTCAGTTACAGGGTTGGGACCAGGTCACGGTTCTCGCCCATGCCCCCGATGAAGACCAGATCCGAGAGAGGCTGGTTGCCCCGTTCGCCACAGATGCGTCGTCGACGTAGACGACACCCCAATCGGCGGCACGAGGGCCACGGTGTCCGCGCTCAGCAGACGATGTGCAGGTTCCGCGCGGAATACACGCTCGCGTCCGCGGTGAGCGCGAACAAGGCGGTTTTCGACCGCTCGACCGCTCGGCCGCGACGAGTCGCGCCGTGTAGCCGGTCGTCGTCAGCACAACAATCGCGCGCACGTTCAGCGAACGCGCGATAGCCGTGGCGGGCGGACGGTGAGTCGTCAGCTTGGATCAGCTGCGCGTGTTCGCAACGACCCATGCCGCGAACGCCTGCATGAAATTCGCCAAGGCGTCGCGCGTCCGGTCGTCGGTGAGTTTTCCGTTGGCGTCGAATAGCTGTGCCGCGCCGCCAATATAGGCTTCCGGTTGGGCCATGGTCGGCACGTTCAAGCAGACGAGCGATTGACGAAGATGATGGTTGGCGCCAAAGCCGCCGAGCGGTCCAATGGAAGTGCTGACAACGGCGCCGGGCTTGCCGTCCCATGCGCTCTGGCCATAGGGGCGCGAACCGATATCCAAAGCGTTCTTCAGGACCCCTGGAATCGAGCGATTATATTCGGGCGTCACGAAGAGCACGGCGTCTACGGATTTGATCCGTTCGCGAAACTCGGTGAACGACGGCGGAGGGCTTTCATCGAAGTCTTGGTTGTAGTGCGGGAGGTGGCCGATTTCGACGATGTCGAGCTTCAGGGAATCGGGCGCGAGTTCGGCGAGCGCATGAGCCAGTTGGCGGCTGTGCGAGCCTTGGCGAAGGCTGCCAACGATGACAGCGATATTGTAGGTTGTCTTCATAAATGAATGAGTTGAGGGCGAGGCAGCGGTGGAACGCCGCGGGGAAAGAAGGCATGTGGGGGATCATGGCGGTGAGGCGATTGGTCGACGATTCACGTTCGACGGTCACCGCGTCCGAGCGGGATGGGAGGCGCCGACGCAGACGGTTCAGCGCTCCTTCAGGAGCGAATCGAGATCGAGCGGTTCGGTGAGCATGGACAGCGAGCCGTCGCCCTTCCGGGGCCACTTCTCGCGCGGGCGGTCCCAATAGAGTTCCAGTCCGTTGCCATCGGGATCGCGCAGGTAGATCGCTTCGCTGACACCGTGGTCGGAGGCCCCATCAATCCGGATGCCTCGCGCGAGCAAACGGCGCAACGCGTCCGCAAGATCGGCGCGAGTCGGATAGAGGATCGCAGCGTGATAGAGGCCGGTTGTCCCAGGCGCTGGCGGCTGGCCGTCCGCGCTCTCCCAAGTGTTCAAGCCAATGTGATGGTGGTAACCTCCAGCGGAGAGAAAAGCCGCCTGCCGACCGAATCGGTCGGTCACTTCAAACCCGAGCACATCGCGGTAGAATACGATAGCTCGTTCGAGATCGGCGACCTTGAGGTGGATGTGCCCGATGGACACGCCGGGAGCGATCGCCCGATAGTGGGAGGTCTCGGAGGCAGGGGCACTGAGGTTGATTGATTTCATTGCCATGACGATACTCGGCAGCGCCCCCGCCGCCCACTGCGCAGGTCGCACTACGGCCATGCACGATACGCATGACTTTTGTAGGCCGTATTTCGCAGGAACGGATCGGCGACCGGTCGTTTGACTCGGAGGCTGACAGCGCCTAGCATCCGCCTTTCCGCGGCGGCGATGCCGCGGACAAAACTTTGAATCCCTGCGCACCATGAAGATTACCAAAGCCAATCTTGTTCGCCGCGGCTTCGCGCACCGCTGCCCGAACTGCGGCGAACGAACTCTCTTCCGACCGAAATCTCTGCGGATCCAACGTCGGTGTCAGGTTTGCGGCACCGGCTTTGACCGCGGCGAGGGCTTTCTCCTCGGTCCATGGGTGCTCAACTACACAGCGGCGACGTTTCTGTTCGTCCTGCCAGTTATCATTATGGGGATCGCGGGCGTCTTTTCGTGGACCCTCGCAGGCATGCTCGCGGTGTTCGGCTGCACGGTCCTCCCCGTGGCGCTATATCGCAGCACGTGGAGTTGGTGGCTGATGCTCTACTTCCTCTTCTTGCCGCAATCTCTCCCTGCCAACGGAGGGCCAGTGGGTAATGCTGAAGAGGATTGACTGGCGTCCGCCGCACGAAAACAGGAAAGCCCGCTCTTCTTCGAGAGCGGGCTTTGTCTTTGGGACCGGCGTCAGTTCGACATGAGTTCTTCCTACACCGCGCGAGCGCGCGTAAGTTCAGAACCGAGTCGAACCTCCTCGATTGCCGTGGCCTGATCGAGGAGTTCCACGTCATCGGCAGTGAGCGAGAGCGAACTCGCTTGCGCGAGGTCGTTCAGCTGCGTCGCGGAATCCACACCGACCACGGCGCACATAACCGCGGGGTTGTGCAGCACCCAGGCGAGCGCGACCCGCGCGGGAGAAGCCGTGTGGCGGGCAGCGACCTCGGTCACCGCCGACTGCGCGGCGCGGCCAAAGGCATTGCCATATCGCTCGACCAGGCGGTCGCGCCGCGCGGTGTGAAGCATCGTCTCGACGCCTGCCCTACGCGCCAAAAAGCCGCCCGCCAATGGCGAGGTCGCGAGGAAGCCGAGTCGCTGCTCTTGGCAAAGCGCCATCATTTCGGGTTCAAACCGCGCCCGAGTCATGAGCGAGTAATCTGCCTGCAGCGCCTCCAAGCGATTGCGATTTTCGAGATAAGCATGGCTGAGCGCGCTTGAAACGCGCCACGCGGGGAAGTTCGCCGCGCCGATGAACCGCGCCGCGCCCGAACGCACTGCGAGGTCGAAAACTTCGAGCGCCGAATCCACCCGGACGAAGCCATCATTCCACTCAAAGATAACCAGGTCCAGGTAGGGAGTGCGAAGCCGTCGCATCGATTCTTGCAGCGCCTCATGGACGACACGGGTAAATGCGCCTGCCGCGTTCGTAGGCGGTCGGACGTGAACGCGGGTAGCGATAAACAGCTCCTCACGCGGAATGCTCCGGGAGGTCCACCATCGCCCTACGATCTCCTCAGACCAGCTGAAGGCGAAGGAAGGAAGCAAGCCTTCGAGTGCCCAATTGGCCGCCAGGATGAAATTTCCCCCGCCAGCATGGTAGGCGTCGAGGATGGCATGCGCCGAGGTTTCGTCGGTCTTCCAGCCAAAGTTGAGGGTGCCGAGGCAAAGCTCGGATAGTTTGAGGCTCGTGCGGCCCATTGGGCGTTGTTTGATCATGGTTGTTTCGATTTCACGCGCATCGCGATGCACATTGCGGTTGAGGAGTGAACGCGCCCAAGGCGCGGCCGACCTCGCGCCACGGCAGGTCGGGAAATGCCAGAGGAGCCAGCGCCGGAGAACCGGCGGCCCTCTCCGAAATCGAAGACGGGCCGTCAGTTCGCCGCGCCGCGCGGGGCAAGGCAGATGATGGCCAGGTTCATGAACTGAAGATGAAGAGCACCTCGATCACGCCGAGGTCAGCAACAAAGAGTGAGTGCGGATGTCGCCGGTGGTGCGCCGTCGCATCCGGATGTTTGCCCGCCTTCGGATCATTCGGTCCAGCTTGTCGATCAGGACGTTGATTGAGGCCGAAACAACCGTGTGGGAAACGGAAGCGGTGAGATCGGGACCAGCGACCTCAATTCTGCCCTTCGCAGTGAATCGCGGGGTCCGGCTTCGTGCATCGCGTTCCACGTCGATGCGGAGACGAAGGATTCGCGGCTCATGTCTAAACAGACGCTTGGCCTTCGTTTCGATGAAGGCTCTTGCCCTGTGATCCAGGCCGAGGCGGATGCCTCGAACCAGCGGCTTCGATTCAGTGTTGGAATCATAAACAATGGTCATGATGGGTTGGACGCTGCAACGACGACAAAGAGCCATGCAGATTGCGCATGGCGGCGTTTCCACCCGTGCAGTATGCGGGTGGGGCCGGCGCGGCTAAGATCCGCGCATGAACTCGCAACCTCACTCTCCCGCAAACCCGCACCGCAGCACCGATTCGTCTCCCGGGGAGAATGACTCGATCCGCGAGCGTGGAATGCATGCCGCCAATGCGCAACCACCGCCACAGGTGCCGTATCGCGGCTTTCGGTCAATCACCGACGACGGTCAGCCGGATTTCCCGCGCGTTCAGCGCGCACGTCGCACCGTTGATGGCGCAACCGTGCCGGAATCCGCGGCCAACGAAAACGATCCGTCGCCGTTCTTCTCTGTTCGCGTTTATGCCATCCTGGCGATCGTGGCGATCATCGCTGCTCTCGTTGCCACAGCGTGATTGTATGGTGAGTCACGCGCACCGCCCGAAGCAGAAGCCAGTGAGGCTTGACAATACTTTTTTCGAGACCACTCGTCCTCCCACAGTGAACCCGAACACGCATCAGAAATCTGTTTTCTGCGCCCGCCTGCACATGGCGGCGGGCCTTGCGTTGCACATCTGCCCGGTGCGGCCCGGAGCCGCCAGCTAACGGTCAGCGCAGACGCGCTCAGACCTTAGGCGCGGCCCCGGGTTAACAAAGTCGGACTTCCTTGCCGCGACGCGTCGTTCGAACGCGTGCGCGCGAACATCACCCCTCCCCGCCCGCGCCTGAGCGCGGTCACGTTTCGAAACTCGCCTGCCTTTCCGCGCGCGCTGCTGCGCACGGAGATAGGGCACTCCCTTGGCAATTACCATGACCATCCTTCACGTCACCGATTTCCACTTCAACAAGCGCTGGTTCGACTGGCTGCTCCATCGCGCGCCGGCGCACGACCTCACCGTCATGTCTGGCGACCTCCTCGATCTCGCGAGCCCGACTCCACAACGGCAGCAGATCGCTTGGGTTTCCGACTGGCTCAGCCGCTACCCGCGACCGCTTTCGATCGCGAGCGGCAACCACGATCTCGAATGGGACGATCGAGCCGAGCGGTGGATGCCGGCCTACTGGCTTCGTTATATCGCAAATCCCAACGTGTGGGTCGATGGCCAGCGCGTGGAGATGAACGGCACTTCCATCCTGAACCTCGGCTGCGCTACGCTGCCGAAGGGTGGCGAAGCCGACATCTGGGTTGTGCACGCCGGGCCAACCAACACGTTGGTCACGACTCGCGACGGCGGCGGTGACGGCGGCGATCCGGATCTGAACGCGTCCGTCAGACGCTACTCGCCAAGGCTGGTGTTCTCGGGACACGTGCACAATCCCGTGCACTGGCGCCAAAACCTCGGCGGCACGCTCTTCTTCAATCCGGGCTACGCTCCGGAGGCCGAGATTCCCAATCACGTTCTCCTCCACACGGAGGACCTGAGCAGCTGGCGCTTCCTCGACTCCCGTGAGGAAGCCTCACGGTCCGACGCGATCGGCACAGCTCCATGCGACGCGGAACTCACTGCGGTCGCTTAACTCCACAGTTTCACGCGGTGGTCACGTGCGCCCCTCAAGCGTCGCGGGCCACTGCACATCCGAAAAGCACTCAAAACAAAATCATCATCATGAATCATACTCCGATCTATATCTCGCGCGACGACTATTCGAAGCTCCGATTGCTGATTGCCACGGCGCTTCGCTCGAACGCCAGCGCGGCACTCGCGAAACTGCGTGACGAGCTGGACCGCGCCGCGGTCATCGACCCCGCCGTGTTCCCGGCAGACGCCGTCACCATGAACTCGAAGGTCGAGTTCGAAGACCTCGGCACGAGCGAGATCGAGGAATACACGATCACGTTCCCGGAAAACGCGGACATCGAGCGCAGTCGCATCTCGATCCTGGCTCCGATCGGCACCGCGCTCATCGGCTGCCGCGTTGGTGACATCGTGAAGTGGTCGACCCCGGGCGGCCTCCGGGAGCTCAAGGTGCGTCGCGTCTCGGCACCGGCTGCGGAGGCGAAGACGCCTCCGGGCTTCGCTCCATTCGCGGTCGCCTAGCCGTTTGCACGCGAACTCATTGATCAAACGCTTAAACCTAAACCGATTCCGCGCTCGTGATTCGTGCCCATCGAGTCGGTTCCATCCTTGGTTCCTTCCCTTTTATCACATGCCATTCTCTTTCCTTTGTCATTCGGGTAAAACCGTGCTCGCCACGCTATTCGGTCTTCGGGTCGATCTGGCTGACGCCGAGTTGTTCGCTTCTGTCTTCTTCGGCTTGGTGATGATTGTGCTCCTCCTAAAGATCGTTGGGCAGAAAGACAAAAGTGACCTGTGAATCATTCCTAACAGCGCCGACCAGCACGGAGCGTTTCATCAACGCCTGCGAGGTAGAGCATGCCTACCGTCCTTATTTCCTTCACTGCCGCATGCCGCGGCGGATTCCGAAGCTTTGGGTAGTGCGGCGGGTTTGCGCGGCTTTGTGGGCGGCGTTTCGCAGCGCCATCACCAAGACTTCGTCGAGGGGTGCGTGTTCGGACTCTCTGGTTTGTCTCGGCTTCGTGGTAGCCTTGACGAGGGCGGTAGGTTGAATGGCGAGCTCGCGGTCACCAGTCCGTTGAATGTCCTGCCGGAGGCGACGGGAATCGTCGGTCAAGACTTCGACGTTTTTCCGATCGCGTGAGATGGTGACCGACCACTGCTTGCTGTCAGCGGTCGGGTAAAACCAGCCAGTTTCGGACCAGCAAAGACAGGGGGGCTATGTCTGAAAAATCCACTAACACTCTCCATCGCCTGCGTCACCGGACGTATCGAGCGCTGAAACGTGTCGGAACGTAAAACTTCGTGATTCCGTCGGGAAGACGCGGAGAATTTCGTCACCGTGCGTCTTGTCCATTCTCACGATGCGTCCATGAACGGGTTCTAGATGCAGGAACCCCGCTTTGATTTTACGCGCCAAGATGTCGATTTCCAATGGAATGGCTATCTTTACGAACCCACGGGCCTCGACCTTTCCCTCTGAGAAATATTCCTTGGCTTTTTCACTCGGGTTTACGTCATAAAACTCGACCTCCTGAGCGCCGCTCCTCGCGAGGCGAATGGCTTGCCAAGTCCTACTGATTTGCGAATCGGAAAGAGAATCTAGCTTCGGAACAATCGGATCGATCCCAAAGTACACCGCCGCATCAACCGCCTCCCGCAGCAATCCGAACCACCAAGCGAGTGCTTCAAAAAGCTTTTCTGATTTAAACATTCTTTTCGGTTTCAACAGCCGGTTCGCACCCATCCATAATTCCAATCGGAGCCCATCGAATTTTTCGGCCGTTTCAGAGAACCGGGCCACCTGATCCAAATGAGTAAGCGACAAGAGATGGCGCCCCTCCCATGCATCTGGATCAGTTTGCAGATTGATGGAAACAATCGCCGTCGAACGTCGACTATTCGGGAACTCCAAGCCTACCCGAATGGGCGACGCTTCATCTGCAGTAAAAGCGATCCCAGCGGCGCCTGCTGATAAGAATCCATTCACAGTAAGCTGTTGCGTGGGTTGATTCCCCACGATTAATCGGACGCTAGCCGATCTTCGGTTGCCGTTGAAACCCAACTCGGCCTGATGGGCCTTCTGGGCAATCTTCTCAAACAACGGCGACCCTTCGATCTTGATCTTCTCTGTTGTTAATTTGCAGGGCCGCCCCCAGTCGAGCGACGACTTCGCGGAACGAAGCTGCTCCGGAGCAAGACCCGTGAGCGTCAGCTTAAGACTGACGGGATCACCCGCTTTGGGGCTGATGGCATAGGTGTTGTGATCCTTGGTGGCTGTCAGAGCGACCTGGAAACGTGGGTCAAGATGGGACCACGCTTGCTCAGCAGCAGCGATCGCCGCCGCTGGGGAACTGGGATGCTGTTCTCTGAGGTAGATATCTGCCTCTTGCACCGCCCGCAGGAAACGATCGGGCTTCAGTTCTTGCTCCAGAGGAATTCGCACACGAAGGGTGCTCTTCTTTTCCAGTTCCTGTTGAAGTTGATTCTCAAGCACCCATGCCTGCATGAACAGAAAGTACGACCGACCGCTCGATGTTTCGACGAGTACCAGCATCACAGGTCGTCGCGCCTTCACCCAATACCTGAGGTGTTTCGTCTTGAGCTGTAGACGCGCCATCCCGCCGGAAACATTGATCCTCCTTGTTCCCTTCAACTGCACATAAGCCGTGAGTGCGGAGGGTTCCCCTTCGCATTTGTGCTCGATTTCGTAATCCACATGAACATCGGGAACTCGGTCACGCAGGGTCCACCAGTCTTCGATTCGTTCGCGCAAGATTCTCTTCGCTCGATCGTCAATATCTGACTGCTCCGAAAAGGTCTTCGCCATTGACCCAATCATAAGTTTCCGGACCGAAATGCCAGTCTGATTCGACGCCGGCTAAAGCACAATGATCATCTGTGCAGCATGCCGTGGCGGACTCCGAACGATTGGGTGGCGCGACGGGTTTGCGCGGCTTTGTGGGCTGTCGTGCGCATGGACATGGCCTCGGCCGCTTCGAGGCGTGATCGTTCGGACGTGGCGGTGGATTGAGGCTTCTGCGTGGCCTTGATCAGGTCGGCGGGCTGGATGGCGAACTCACGGTCACCGGTGCGCTGGATGTCCGCTGGAGACGACGAGAGTCGTTGGTAGAGACTTCGACGTTCTTCCGACCGCGTGAGGTCGCGGCGAACCATTGCTTGCAGTTGATCGCGCCCATGTCTGGCAATCACCTAGCCTAGCCTTAACCGGTGGTGGCATGGGGGACGGAATTTTTATATCGCCTCACGATATTTTATTCGACGGATTCTCTGCTGAAATCCGAGAAACGTGCAGCCTGATAACACACCCATCACTTCAACCAGCGAACAGTTGGTCGATTCGAGCCAGCCGGGAAATTTCCGCGGCGTTTGGCTGTGCGGTTTGGCCTTGGTTGTAAGCCTCGGCGCGGCTGTCGCCGCTCACTTGCTTTTGATCCTGATTGGAGTGATCACTAACCTGTCCTTTTACGGTCGAATTGACGCCACCTTAACCTCACCGGTGGCACATGGCCTCGGTGGCTGGGTCGTGGTGGTTCCAGTCGCTGGGTCCGCGCTCATCGCGTTGTTGGCTCGCTGGGGAACCCGTGGCATTCTCGGACACGGCATACCGGAGGTCATGGAACAGGTGCTTGTGAACCGGAGCCGAATCTCGCCTCAGGTGGCGCTGCTCAAGCCCATCGGCTCCGCCATTTCAATCGGCACCGGTGGCCCCTACGGTGCGGAAGGTCCCGTCATCGCGACCGGGAGTGCCTTGGGTTCCTTGATCGGGCAAGTGCTGACCCTGACCGCGATCGAACGCCGGGTGCTTCTCAGCTCCGGTGCAGCCGCGGCGATGACCATGGTATTCGGAAGTCCGGTGGCCGCCACGCTTCTGGCGGTCGAGCTCCTATTATTTGAGTTCAAAGCCCGCTCTTTGGTGCCGGTCATGCTGGCTGCATCGCTCGCGCAGGCCGTGCGCTATGCATGGACGGGCGGTGGCGCAGTTTTCCCCTTGGGCGCGGCCCTTGAACTGGACTGGCAACTCTGGCCGAGCATCGGATTCATTGGCTTCGTCGCCGGGATCGTCGCCGTCAGTGCCACTGCGGCGGTTCACGGCATGGAGAAGCTTTTTTCCCATTTCATCCGGTCGTGGATGCTGCGACCCGTTTTGGGGGGAGCGGCCGTGGGGCTGATCGGTCTTTGGCAGCCGCACGTATTTGGCGCCAGCTACGATGTAATAACGGATCTTTTGCGCGGAGATGCGCCCTTGGCTGTCATGCTCATCATCTGTGGCTGCAAGCTAGCCGCGTGGGTCATCTCGCTCAGCAGCGGCACCTCTGGAGGGACCCTCGCTCCCATGTTGATCGCCGGCGGCGGTGTCGGCCTACTGGCCAACATGATCGCCGGAGCCGTCGGCTTGCCAACGGTTCCCCCGGCCTTGGCCGCCCTTACGGGCATGATCGCGTTCTTTGCCGGTGGCACCCACGCCTATGTCGCATCTGTCATTCTGGGGGTGGAGATCACCGGTAGCGCCGCCGCCCTTTGGCCGTTGGCCACCGCCGCCACCATTGCAATTCTGGTCGCCCGGTTGTGGTCCCGCCATTCGATCATGACCACACCGGTTCATCAACGAGGGGTTTCCGTGCCGGTTGAAATGGCTACCGATGCCTTTGCTCACACGAGAGTTTCGTCGGTGATGGAAACCGAACCGCAAACCATTCCTCCCCATGTCACGGTGCAAGCGCTGGCTAATCGCATTGGAGCCCATGATCCCACGGTTAGCCATCACCAAGCCTTGATCCTCGCGGATGAATCCAGAATCCCGTCCGGTATCATCACGCGGCGGGACCTGCTGGAGGCGCTTGCTGCCGGCCGCGGCAGTCTTCCGGTTGCGGAAATCACTTCCCGCACGCTGCACACCGCCTTTCCCGATGAGGAAGTGAGCGCTGTGCTTGCCCGGATGTTTCGACACCATATCGGCCGGCTGCCCGTCGTTTCACGGGAATCACCTCCCCGCTTGGTCGGTTATCTCGGTCGATCCGCCATTCTGACCGCTCAGTTGCAACGTCACGCGGAGGAACGCGACCGGGAACCTGGCTGGCTCCATCCGCATGCGCGTAAAGCTCACCCCAACCTCAAACCGAATTCACCATGAACCACGCTCTCATCACCCGTTTCAACATCACCCCTCTCGCGGGACGCTTATGCCTAGCTTGTTTCTCGGGCCTCCTGATTTTGGCTCTCCTTTAGGCGCACCGAACGCTACTCCTCACCTATCAAGTCGACGCCCAACAAATGTTGAGCGAGATCGCAATGGACTTTAGAATCAACAGTCCCGGATTGAACCAGTTGCCGCGCGGGAGTAGATTTCGTGCCAAGGGTGAGTTACTTCGAAGGCTTGGCTCAATGCCAATATCGTGCCATCCGCATGGCGTCGCCCTATCAGTTGCAGGCCGACAGGTAGCCCGTCATCATCCAACCCCGCAGGAATCGACGCCGCCGGGTTGCCACTCCAGTTGATTGGGTAAGTCAGGCACCAGCCGATGCCTGGATCTACCGTCTCACCACCCACTCGCGTTGGGCCGCGTGTACGTCCATCCGCCGCGTTCTTGACGGGCTGGCACGCCAGCGTCGGCGTCACTAACGCATCGTAGTCATCCAAAACGTCCTGCAACGCATCCGAAAACTCTGTGCGCATCCGATCGTCGAGTTTGGCACTCACGGCACTCATCCGGCGTCCCGATTCAATCAACTCAATCACTTCGATTGGCACTTCGTTGCGATGGTCGCGGACCAGGTCTACGCCGGCCTCGCAGAAATCTTCCCCCATTGCCGCGTAAAGCACTGCCATTTGACGATTCCATAAGGCCGACCATTCCGACTGCGGTCGCTTGAGCCCAAGCTTTACGCGTTCGACCGAAGCCCCTGCGGCTCGGAAGCCATCCAACGCGGTTTCTACCACTTTCGCGACCCCCGACTCGACCGGAAACACATCCAAGTCCGGACTGAAGGCAATACGAAGGCCGCGAACCTTGTTGTTGGCAGCAGCTAGAAAGTCCTCCCCGCCATCTGGCAGGCATAGCGGATCGCGTGGATGAAACCGCCCCATGACGTTAAGCATGAGCGCGGCATCCGTCACCGAACGAGCCATGGGACCGGCATGAACGAAGGGAGTGTGAGAGAGGAACGCATTCGGACGATAGGCCGCCGCCACCCGTCCATAAGAAGCCTTGTATCCATAAACTCCACACCATGCGGCAGGGATGCGGATGGACCCACCCGCATCGGATCCTTGAGCCAACGGCACCAGACCGGCGGCCAACGCCGCCGCACTTCCTCCGGAAGAGCCTCCCGCATTGCGCCCCGGAGCGAAGGGAGTGCTGGTAGGACCGAACAGCATGTTGTCGGTGATCCCCTTGTGACCGAACTCCGGAGTATTCGTCTTCCCAATGACAATCGCGCCCGCAGCCTCCAGCCTTTGCACGTATGTCGCCGACTCCTCCGGCACAAATTCGGCAAACACGCGACACCCGAACGTATTGGGCACCCCGGCCTTGAAATCGAAGAGATCCTTGATCGCCACGGGCACACCGTGCAGAGGCCCGAGGTTTTCCCCCCGCATCACCGCCGCCTCGGCCGCGGCCGCACGGGCGAGAGCATGTTCGGGTAAGACCCTCACGAACGCATTGATCCGCGGGTTCTCCGCCTCGATGCGCGTTAGGAAAAACCGCACCACTTCCACCGGGGACAAGGACTTCGTCCTTATCGCCGCCGCCAATTCCACCGCGCTGAGGTAGGCAAGGTCTGAGTTCATTTTGATCGATGCTCTTGGGGCAAACTATTCACGGTTCGCGCGGGTTGGCGCAAAGCGGTCTCGCGGCACCCAGCGTGTGTTGTAGTGCCGGGTCCAATCGTCCCGCAGCACACTCGTCCCTTCCGGATCAATCGCCAGCGGTTGCCGGGGCAAAGGCTCCACCCGATCTCCGCCGTCCGTGTTGGCGTTCTCCTCCTTGTCCCAGCCCACCGCGTCGAGGAAGAACGTCCGCGTCCATCCTGCAGGCTTCGGCGGGAGCGCCTCCACCGACCACTCCAACGTCATCGCATCGCCGCCGTTGAGCACCGCCAAGCGTCCGTCGGTTGCTCGCAACAACTCACTCACATCGCCGTATCGGGTGCACCAGCCTTCGAGCGTGGTGTGCCATGGCGGTTGATCACTCACCTCCTCAAACACCGGCACCCGCGTGATTCCATCGACCGCCGTTTCCACTCGCGAGAATCCGCGCCAGGCCAAATCGGCCCGACTGAAGTCGACGGTGTGCCGGTGCTCCTCCGGCAACGGGCGTCGCGTGAACAAGGCGATACGATCCCAATAAATCTGAAACGAGGTCGTGAGCCGCAGCCGCCGCGTGCCCTGCGGCAGGCGTCCGCTCAGGTCCACCACGTTGGTCTTGGTGCGCCCGTCCGGGATGCCCAGATTGACGGCCACCGCATGCCACTGGCCCCCATCGTCCTCGGCTTCCAGCGTGGGCCAGACCAGCGACGCGTCGTTCGTCTGCGACAAGGCGATGTTCGAGCTCGCAGTGCCAAATTCCAGCAACCCGGTCAGGGCCAGCATCAGCCCTTCATCCGACTCAATCGGACCAAAATCCAAGGTGTAAGCAATCGGCCGGCACACGCCGCGCAATGGCGGCGGCAGCACTTCGCCACAGGGGGCGAATGTTCCGTCGATTTCGCTCAACGCCACCGTCAGTTCGCGCCCCACGCTGTCCACCGCCCGCCGCAGCGGACGCGCATCACCCACCGCCCACAGTTCCGAAGGCGTCACCGGCGGCGCCATGAAACTATCGGTCGGGTGCACTTCTTCGCTCGACGGATGGTCCACCGCGATGACCCGCAACCCGTCAAAATAGTCCACCTCGCGCAGCTCACTGCTCACCACGATCTCATACTGTCCGTCGCGCGGCTGCAGTTCGGCATCATCACCGATGCGCACCTTTTCCACCGGATCGGGGGGCCAGCTAAGGTTCCGCGTCAGGGCGAGCCCCAAGGCGCCGGACCCCAGAAAATCGGTCACAAAACGGAACCCTTCCCCATCCCAGGCATAAAGGTAAGGGCAGGATCCGGTCGTGATCACCCGCGTGCGTTCCACCGTCACGACCTCACCCGTCACTGGGACATTGATCAGGTTATCGACCGTGCCATCGGGCCATACCACCTGCACCGAATCCATCCGCGCGAGTGCACCCAGACCGATCGCCGCCGGCACTTCGCGCATAACTTGACGAGCGACAACCGTCGGCCCCGCCCTCACTTCGATCGTCGCGCCAATGCCGCCGTGATTGGCCATTGCCGCCGATTCCAGCCGGAGTCGCAGCACACGCCCAACCTGCACCGTGTCGTTGCGAAACTCCGTCACCTGTCCTGTCTCGCTCACAATCCACAGATCGTCGTCGCCGTCTCCATCGGCATCCGCCGCTATAAGGTCGGTTACCCATGCGCTCGTGGGCAGCACCATCGCCTCGCCGCTCTCTCGCCAGCCCCCCACGTCATCATGGCGCCAAATGCGCAGCACGCCTTCAGCTGCCGCACAGAACTCCACCCAGCCGTCCATCTCCAGGTCCACCCACGCCGCCGCCGTCGGTGTCCACTCGGGATGGTCCAGCACGACTTCACCGCCCTTGCCGCCGAGGCGCAGCCGGGTCTGGCCGGAGCCTACCAGCGCCACATCCGCTCTACCGTCGTTGTCTACGTCTTCCAGCAGCGCCCGTTCGGCCGACGGCCAAGGGCCGACCGGTGCCGGCGGCGCACGGAAGCGACCGGCCCGGAGATTCTGCCACACCGTCGTGCCATTCTCTGCCCCCGCCACCACCACATCCACGCCGCCGTTGGCGTCCAGGTCCGCCACCGCCAGCGAAACGCCCAACCCCTTCGGGTCGAGGCCCACCATCGCCGCCACTTCTTCAAACCGTCCCGAGCCGTTGTTTTGCCACAGCGACAAACCTGCCTCACCCACCACGAGTAGATCGAGATCGCCATCGTATTCATAATCCAACCACGCAGCATCGCGGCCGTTCAGCTCACCAAACCCTGCGGCCACGGTCACGTCCATCAGTTCGGTTTCACTGATCCGCTCCAACAGCACGGCTCCGCCCGGTCCGAGCGCCAGCACATCCGCAAAGGTGGGCCGCTCCTGCAGCAAACGGGCTTCCCGCGCCACCGAGTCCCGGAAATGCCCTACTCGCACCACCGCCCCCGCGCCCAACTCTCCCACTGCCTGCGCCTCGCCCACCCGCCGCTTTGTCCCATCCGCCTGCAACTCAACCAACCGCAGCTGCCCGGCGACACCGTCAAGCATCGCCCAAAGGGTCGTCCCGTCGGCTCGGCGTTCCACCGCCGCAAGGGCCGTGACCTGCTCACCTTCCCATACTCCGCCATCGCGAAAGACCAACCTCTCACTTGATTCCGCGCGCACAACCGGAGTCTCCCGGGGGTGCGCCGGGGCTTCCGCCATGGTGTGCACGCAGGCTTCCAGCTTCAGCGGCAATGTTTCCGGATCACCATAAAGATCAACCAGCCGTTGGTAAGTGCGCCACGATTCCCGGTAAGCAGGCAGGTCACCACGCGCCCGGGCGAGGAGTCCCAATTCAAAGTGCGCCGCCGCGTGTTGCGGATCCAGCCGCACCACCTCGCGGTATTGCGCCAAGGCCTCCTCCGTGCGCGCCAGCGCTTCATAGGCCTTGGCCAATTGGTAACGTGCGGTCGCGGTGAAGGGGTCCCCTCGCACCGAGTCCTCCAACGGTCCCACCGCTTTCGCCGGTTGCTCCAACCGCATCCACGCCAGCCCGGTCAGGTAGGCCGTTGCGGCCACGTTGACTGGATCGAGGTTGGGCCGGGGCAAGACCTCCAATGCTGTCTCCACTTCGCCATTGAGCAACAAGGCCCGCGCCAGGTTGCGAGATGCGATGCCATCCTCCGGTCGACGCTGCAGCACCAATTGGAACGTCTCGGCCGCCGACGCATACTCACCGTTTTCGAGTTGCGCCTTACCCACGTTCAACGCGGTCCGCCACTCGGCATCACCTCCCGAGGTTGGTTGTGCTTGAACGGCCAGACTTACCGTCAGAATGGTGCTCAGGGCGCGGAGGAGGCGTTGGGTCGCGGCCAGGGACCGAAACCGATCGACCGCGGAGATAGGTGTGGGGCGCGGGGGCATCTTGCCATGACAGCTGCCCCACGCCTCCAGCTCTGCACAGGCGAAATCCCGATTCCCTTGATCCAGATCAAGCCTTTCGCCGATTAGCCTGAACTCACGCCTCGGAACGCTCCTATCCTGCCCCTTTCCCGCTCTCTGTTTCCTGCCCCGCACCATGGCATCCCCCTCCCCCGCCTCTCCTCCCCTGCAACGTTCCCTCGCCGGTTGGTCGTCCCTGCTTACGTGGCTCGTGTTGGCAGGCTTCGCCCTCGAGGCCGTCACCGGTCTATGGATACTGCTGGCACCCTTCTCTCTCCTCGCCCAGTTGCAGGTCCTGCTGCACGGGATCGCCGGGGTGCTCCTGCTCGGCCCTTTCGCGATCTACCAAGTCCGACACTGGCAAACTTGGCGCGACCAGACTCTCTCTGTGGTTGGGCTGCTCGGCTACGGCGCGCTAGCCCTTACGCTCACATGTCTCAGCAGCGGACTCGCCGTGACTGTCCAAGCGCTTTTCGGAAGCCGGGTTTCCCCGTTTTGGGACCAAGTCCACCTTGTCACTGGATTGGCCACGGCCACCGTCGTGATCGCCCACCTCGTCGCCGCGTGGCTGCGGCGTGGCAGCCCGCTCCGCCTGTTGCATGGCTTGGGACCCAAACTGCGCCACCGCATGCTTGCCCTCACGGGCGCCCTCGTCGGCGTCTATGCCACCCTCATGCTGACGGCCAGCTTCCTGCCGCAAATTCCAGTGCACCTGACCGCCCGCGATGGCTACACCCTGCCGGAATACGCCCAACAATTCGCGGAATACCGCGGCAATCCCTTCGCCCCTACCTACGCCACCACCGTCGACGGCAACTTCATCAACCCCGAAATGCTTGCCCACTCCTCCTCCTGCGGCACGACGGGCTGCCATGAGGAGATCCTGGCAGAGTGGGAACCAAGCGCTCACCGCTTCTCCGCGATGAACCCGCCTTTTCAGGCGGTGCAGCGGAACTTCGCCGCCGACCGTAGCGCCGCCGACACCCGCTACTGCGCCGGCTGCCACGATCCGATCTCCCTTTTTGCCGGCGCCAAGGACATCCACAACCTCAGTCTATCCGCTCCCGGCATGCAGGAGGGAATCTCCTGCGCCGTGTGCCACTCCATTGCCCAGGTCGACCAGCGCGGCAACGCCGACTACGTGCTGGTCCCCCCGCACAAATATCTGGGTGAAAACGGCGCCGGTCTCGCCAAGCGCGTATCCGATTTCCTGATTCGGGCCTACCCGCGCCAGCATCTGATCGACTACGACCGTAACCTCCTACGCACGCCCGAGTTCTGCGGTGCCTGCCACAAGCAGTTCATCCCCGAGGCACTCAACCGCTTCGGTGCCAGCCCATCGCAGAACCAGTTCGACGAGTGGCGCAAGAGTCACTGGATCGACGAGGGCAACCCCGACAAAAGCCTGAGCTGCCGCGATTGCCATATGCGCCTCGTGCCCGGCTCCCGCGACCCCGGCGCCGGCGAGGGCGGCGACCTGCGCCGCAGCGCCGACGACGGCGCCCACCGCCATCACGGCACCATCGGGACCAACTTCTTCATGGCCGAGGTGCTCAAACTGCCGCACTGGGAAAAACACCGCGCGCTCACCGAAGCCTGGATCAAGGGCGAAACCGTGCTGCCTGAGATCGCCCACCTCTGGCCCGAAGGCCCGGTCGCCCCCATCGAAATCGTCGCCCCCGACTCCGCGCCCCGCGGCGCGCCTTTGGAACTTCAGGTAATCGTGCGCAACCGCAAAATCGGTCACAATTTCATCACTGGTCCGCTCGATTTCCTGCGCGCCTGGGTGCACCTCACCGTCACCGACGCGACCGGCACCGTCCTGGCCGAGTTCGGCGGCATTGATCCCGTCACCCGCCGCATCCAGGACGAAACCGGCATCGAACACCGGTCCGGCCGCCCCCGCGACGAGGGCACCCTCGTGCTGGAAGGCGTTCCACTCGACGAGGAGGGCCGTCCGCTACTGCGTCACGAGCTCTGGCGCAAAGCTGGCGGCAGCGGCAACCGATCCATCTTCCCCCGCTACGCCGACAAACAGACCTATCACATCGGTATTCCGGCCGACGCCGTCGGTCCGCTCACGGTCACCGCCAGCCTGAACTTCCGCCGCTACCGTCAGGAGTTTCTCGACCTCGTGATCCCAGAAATGGAGCGCGACAGCGGCGTGCTTCAACCCACCGTCACCAAGGACACCGCTGTCCTCCACATCGGTCTGGACGACGCCGGCACTCCATGAACCGGCCGCCCCCCCGTTCCTCGCTCCGCCGGCGTCGTCTCCGCTGGACCTGGTTCTCCCTCATCGGCGGCACCGGCGCGCTCAGTGCCGCCGCGTGGTGGCTCCTGCGCCTGCAGGACACCGACCGCGCGGAGGCGCGCATCCACGTCAGCACCGCCTACACCGACGAGGCCCGCGCCGACCATTCCCCCGTTCGCTTCATCGACGTCACCGCCCCCGCTGGCCTCGTGTTCCGCCACGGCCCTCCGACCCGTCACCGCGCCCTGCCGGAAGACAATGGCTCCGGTCTCGCCTGGGGCGACTACGATGGCGACGGCGATCCCGACCTCTACCTCGTCAACCACCCAGGCATTGTGCCCACCGTCGGTTGGGACTCCTCGGGCAACCGTCTATATCAGAATAACGGCGACGGCACTTTTGCCGATCTCACCGACATTGCCGGCGTCGCCGATCCCGCGGGATTCGGCATGGGCGCCACGTGGATCGACTATGACAACGATGGCCACCTCGACCTCCACGTCACCAACCGCGGCCCCAATCGCCTGTATCGTAATCTTGGCGACGGAACCTTTATCGACGTCGCCGTCGCCGCCGGGATTGACGATCCCGGCTGGGGCACCGGCACCGCCTGGGGCGACTACGACCGCGATGGACATCTGGACTTCTACCTATGCAACTACGTCGACTACGACTCCGACGGTCGCGAGCCGCCGCCCCCACCGCCCGGCATCGCCTACGAGGCCCCCTACACCATCAACCCCAACGCCTACGACGCCTCGCCCAACCGCCTCTTCCGTAACCGCGGCGACGGAACCTTCGAGGATGTCACCGCCGCCACCGGCGTCGCCAATCCTGAAGGCCGCAGCCTCGCCGCCTTCTTCTGCGACCTCGATGGCGACGGCTGGCTGGATCTCTACGTCAACAACGACGTCTCCGCCAACCGGCTCTACCGCAACTCCGGCGCCGACTTCGGTCCCGACGAACCTGTCTTCTTTCTCGACCTTTCCGCCGTCACCGGCACCGCCGACGGCCGCGGCTCCATGGGGCTCTCGGTCGCCGAGACCGGCGACATCGACGGCACGCCCGACGGCCTGCCCGACCTGTTCATTGCCCACTGGCTCGCCCAGGAAAACGCTCTCTATCAAAGCCGCACCACCACCACCGGGAAACTCGAGTATTTGGACAAGGCCCGCCCCTTCCGTCTCGGCGAGATTTCCATCGATCGCGTCGGCTGGGGCAGCGCCTTCGTCGACCTCGACCTCGACGGCCGCATCGACCTCGTTGTCGCCAATGGTAGCACCCTCGAACGTGACGACGATCGCGCCCAACTCGTCGCTGAGCCCTTGTTCCTCTTCATGCAGGATGACGGAGGTTTTCGTGACGTCGCCGCGCTCGCCGGCCCAGCAACCACTCGCACCTACACCGCCCGCGGCCTGGCGCTAGCCGACTATGATGGAGACGGTGACCTCGATCTCGCGCTCAGCCAAAATCAGGGCGACGCCGTCCTCCTGCGCAACGATACTCCGCGCGAAGACCGACACGCACTCATCGTCCACCTCAACGCGCCCGACGCCCGCCGCTTTGGCGCCCGCGTCATGATCGAAGCCGCTGGCCGCCGCCAGTGGCGCTGGTGGGGTGCCGATGTGTCCTACCTAAGTCAGCACGGTCCCGAACTCATCTTCGGTCTCGGCCTCGCCAAGTCCGTAGCGCGCCTCGAAGTGCAGTGGGCCGACGGCCGTATCACCGCCCTCACCAACCTCAGCGCCGGCTCGACCCGAGTCACGTATCCGCAACCATGACCGCCGGGGCTGCCTCGGGTTGCCGGATCGCATAACGCCAACCCGGCGTCGCCCCCGTCAATGCCGAGCCGCGGAAGCGGCGACCGAGTTCCGTGAGCGCAGCGTCGAGCGCCGAATCGGGACCATTCAAATCGACCCACAACGCCGTCTCGGCCGGCAACCTCGCCGCCAGCCGCAGCACGCGTTCGCGTGCCTCCGTTGGCGTCAGCTCCCGGTAGTCCCGTTGCAGCACCACGAGGATCGAATCGTCGAACACTTCCTCGCCTCCAGCCGATAACCCATCGCGCCCACCGGCCAGCAGCCCGCAGCCTCCGATCCGCGTCGGATCAAACCCGACCGGGTCCGGCCGCAGACGGGTAAGCTTCACGGCAAAACCGTCCGCCGGTGACTCGATCTCCTCCCACACATAGCACCCGCCCAGCATCTGCTCGAACTGCCCACGCAGGGGCTCCGGACGGTGGTCATTGATGAGCAACAACGCCGCGCCCACGGCCAGCTCGGTCCACCGATGGAAAATCAACTCGTGCTTGCCCGCGCACGGCACCAGGCGCACGTCGAGCGTCTCCGTCGGCGAGGGAGTTGCGGAACTCATGGGCGACCCACGCTTCCCGCTCCGTCGCCGTGCAGGGCCACGATCCGCCGCAGGGTGCCGCCGATTCCCTCGGCGTAACCAATCAACTCCTCCGCTTCGGCTGCGGGCAACCAGGCCCGGCAATGCCGATGCCAAAGACCGAGCCAGGCTTGAAAGTGTCGCTCTCCGAGCTGCAGGTGCAGGTGTTTGAACGGCATCGGCCCCCGGTAAAGAGCCGGCCCGCCCGTCACCCCTGACCAGAAATCGCCGATTTTCTCCAAGTGAGTGGGCCAGTCGTGCACATGCGCGCCAAAGATTGGCCCGATCTCGGCGTGTTGCCGCACATCGGCATAAAAGTGGCGCAACAGGTTCATTACCGCCGGTCGACCGCCCATGCGTTCGTAAAGCGAATCCTTCGGTTCTGACATTGGTTCATCCATACAGAAACTATCCTATCTCGTCGAACCCGCCCGCACCTTGATCCAGATCAAGGATATGAAAAACGAACCGATATAAGCTCCCTGCACTTAATGACCACTCCCGCCCACCGCCTCCGACTCGCCCCGACCGCCCTCCAGGCGGCCGTCGACACCGTCGTTGTAGTCGTAACCCGTGACCATTCTCGGCGGTAAAGTCGGTTGCCTGATATTCTCAACCCAAACTCCGCCGACCTCGTGTCCGCGGAGTTTTTGTTTTTCCCGGACGCACTCGGCCCAACCACCCGCAACATCATGTCCCACACCACCTCGCCCGCCATCGCTTACGCGGAAAAGCCGCTCATCTATTCCTGCTCCGGTTGCTCCAGCGCCGCGCAACTCGCCAACCAGCTCGCCCTGCGTCTCGATCATGCTGGCGAAGCCGAGATGTCCTGCATCGTCGGGCTTGGCGGAGACGTCAAACCCCTCGTCCGCACCGCGCAGAACGCCGCCACCACCGGCCGCCCCATTGTCATGATCGACGGCTGCCCCCTACAGTGCGGCCGCCACACCCTGGCCCGGCACGGCGTGACGCCCGACCTGCACTGGGACCTCAGCCGCCTCGCCGTCGTCAAGACCAAACACGTCGACTTCGAACCCGCCGACGCCGCCCGACTCGAACCGGCCTTGCGCAACGCCGTCCGCCTACTTGCCGAGCGCGACCCCGAAATGCCAAGGCGGCAATAAAAACGGCGCGCGCGCCGACGCGAGGCCAGCCTCCGCCGCCCACGCCACGACTTGCTCGGGGCGGGGGCGAATCTCCAGGCTCGGCCCTCTCGGCGTGGGCACGTCACAGCGCCAGTGAATGACCGCCACCAGTCCGCCGGGCCGCACCACTTTGGTAGCCTCGTGGATGAGACCGACCGGATTCTCTGCGTGCAGAATGTTGAAGAGCAGCGCCGCATCACACGAATCCCGCGTAAGTCCGAAGCCCTCCAACATCACGTCGCGCACAGCGGTCCGCACCCGGTCGAGGCTGGCCAACCCCGCCCGCTGCGCCGTGAGCGCAACCATCTCCGGTTCGATGTCAAATGCGTGCACGACCCCGCCGATGCGCTGCGCCAACGGCAGCGTGAATGTGCCGTAACCACAGCCCAACTCAACCACATCGCCCGTGGACTTCCCGAAGCCGAAGGCGTCGAGAATGCCCGGCACGTCCAACAGCGTTTCCCAATAATCCTGCGGCGGCATGCCGCTCTCGCGCAGCTTCATGAGGGATGTCTTAAAATCAGAGCGTGATGATTCGGTCCAAATCGCGCACAAGCGCGTAGAGATCCTGCATAGTCGAGACCGGGCAAAGCTCCGAACCCGCCGCGTTCCGCAGTTTCAGACAGGTGCCGCAGGCCAGGATCTCTCCGCCCGCCGCCAGCAGGGTCGTCGCCTGCGCGCGGACGTCGAAGCGGGGATCGTCTATTTGATCGAGCTCCACGCCCAGACCGAGCAGGAACACCTTCACGGTGTCGCCCTGCTGCCGACTGAAGTTGGCCAAACGCAACCCGTTGAAGACGGACTCCGGATCGGATTGAGAAAGGATGATACCGAGTTGCATAAGTTAAAAATCTATCCGCCGCATTCACGCCACCGCGACCGTCGCGATCGGTAGGTGCGCCAGTTTCCATTCCGGGAAACCGTCCTGCAGACGCCGCGCGCGGTAACCCTGTCGGCGCAGTCGCGCGACCGCTTCGAAGGCCAGCACGCAATAAGGTCCGCGACAGTAGGCCACGATTTCTTGGTCGCGCGGAAACTCGGCCAGGCGGCGCTCCAGTTCGCCCAGCGGCACATGCACCGCGCCGGGAATGTGGCCCTCGGCAAACTCTTCCACCGGACGCACGTCGATTACAAACACCGCTCCGGCCTTTTTCCGGCGCAGCAACTCCACCCTCGACACAGGCTCGAGCGCATCGCGTTTCTTGAAATAGCGATCGATGGTGCGCGACGTCTCGACGTGGTTGCGCTCGGCGAGTTGCTGCAACGTGCCCAGCAGGGTCACCACCGCCGGATCGGCGAGACGATAGTGGATGTGTTTCCCGTCGCGACGGTTGGCGACCAGACCGCTGCGCCGCAGGTGCTGGAGGTGCTGCGAGACATTCGCCACCGGCAGGTCAGTCAGCCCCACCAACTCCTCCACGCTGCGCTCGCGCTGCGCCAGCAACTCCAACAGCTCCAGCCGCGGCGCACTCGCCAGTGTCTTTGCCACCTGGGCGAACTGCGCGTAGAGTAAACGTTTGATTCCGGGACCAGCCATGGACTTCATTCAACTTTGTTATTGAATGAAGGCCGCTCCGTATCCGGTCAAGTCATGCTTCGACCCGACCTCAATCCTCCGGCCCGCTGGCCGACTTGAACAGCGTGAGCAGCATGGTCACCGGGGACTTCGCCACGATGGCGTGGGGCAGTTTCGCCGGCATGCGGATCCAGGAACCGGCCTTGGCACTCACCCGATCGGTGCCGAGCGAGACTTCGGCCTCACCCGACAGGAAGTGCATCACCGCCGGCACGGTCGCGGTGTGTTCGGACAGTTCCTGGCCGGCCGCAAAGCCGAACAGCACGACCTTGCTGTGTGCATCGTGGTGCAGCGTGCGGCTGACAATGCTATCGGGCTGATGCTCGAAGCAGCCCAACAGATCGGGAACGTGGAGGTAGGTTGAATCAGTCATGGAAAATCATAATTTGAGGTGAAACCTTGGATACGCCGCTCAGAGATAAAACATGGCCTTCGCCAGCAGCACGATTGCCACCATGAGCCCGGCGACGATGCGGTGGGTGTAGCGAAACCGGCAGAGATCCATGGTGCCCCTGATGGAGGCGCGGATCGCGGTCACGAATACCCCGAGAACCGCAAAGGCCAGGGTCATTTTGATCGTGAGCAGAACGCCGAAGCGGCTGGAAAAGAAGTCCGGACGTGTTGAGTAGTGGATCCAATACATCGCGCCCCCGGTGAGAAAAAGCAGTGCCACGATCACCGGCATAAACTTGCGCACATGGGCCGGGATGGCCTCGGCGAGCTGCGCTCCCAAACCGGGCGGGAGCCTTTTCTCCAAGGGTTCAATCACAAGCACCTCGAAAAAGACCGCGCCAATGAAGGTGATCGCGCAAAGCAGGTGAACCGTGACGAATAATCCGTAGTAGTGGGCCATGAGAGTGAGCCTTGTCCTCAATCATTAGCGTCTTCGGCCACGACGCGCCTTGATGAGGATCAAGGTTTCCGATGATTGACGCTACGGCGGGCACCGGGCACGGCGACCAACCGCAACCTTGATCTTCATCAAGGCGCGGACCGGCCCCGCCTGTTAGGCTGCCCCGTGGTTTCTGCCTCCCTCCTCCCTCCCTCTCCCCCTTGGCCCACCCTGATTCAGGGCGGCATGGGCATCGGGGTTTCCGATTGGAAACTCGCCCGCGCCGTCTCGCGTTGCGGGCAACTCGGCGTCGTATCCGGCACCGCACTGGCCAGCGTTTTGGTGCGTCGTCTCCAAGCCGGGGATCTCGCCGGCGATATGCGCCGCGCTCTCGCCGCCTGCCCATTGCGAACTGAAGTCGAGTCGATTCTCCACCGATACTGGCAACCGGACGGCTTGGCGGATAGCACGCCCTACGCAACTGCCCCCATGCCGCGCCACGAAGCCGGACGTTTCTGGACCGGACTCACCCTCATCGCCGCCTTCGTCGAAGTATACCTGGCGAAAGAAGGTCACAATGGAATCGTCGGTCTCAACCTGCTGGAGAAAATTCAACTCCCGACCCTGCCCACGCTTTTCGGGGCCATGCTCGCCGGAATCGACTACGTGCTGATGGGGGCCGGAATCCCTCGCGCCATTCCCGGAGTGTTGGATCGTTTCGCGCGTGGTGACCCGGCCGTGCTTGAACTCTACGTGGAGGACGATGACCCCGACCGGAACGCACCGACGACAGAGCTACGACTGGCCCCGTCCGACTGGACGCCCGGGGTGTCGTCGCTGCGCCGCCCCCGCTTCCTTGCCATCGTATCATCCCACGTCTTGGCCACCTCGCTCGCCCGCAAGGCCAGCGGTCGGGTGGATGGCTTTGTCGTCGAAGGCTGGACCGCCGGCGGTCACAACGCGCCGCCCCGCGGCGCGCCGACCAACGCCACCACAAGCGACGCGCCAGTCTACGGCCCGCGTGACGAAGTCGACCTCGCCGCCCTGCGCGCCCTCGACCGCCCCTTCTGGCTGGCCGGGTCCTTTGCCAGCGCCGATCGATTGGCCACTGCCCGGGCCTCCGGTGCCCAAGGGGTGCAGCTGGGCACCGCCTTTGCGTTTTGCGCCGAGTCCGGTATCACCGCCGACCTGAAAGCCCAGGCTCTCGCACTCGGTCGATCCGGGCACCTGCGGGTCGACACCGCCGCCAGGGTTTCGCCCACCGGCCTGCCTTTCAAAGTTCTTCAGCTGCCCGGCACCCTGGCCGATCCCGCCATCGTCGCCGGTCGACCGCGCCGATGCGATTTGGGCTACCTGCGCGTCGCCTACCGGCGCGAGGACGGTTCACTGGGTTACCGTTGTCCCGCCGAACCCGTCGCCGACTACGTCGCGAAAGGCGGCGATCCCGCTGACACCGTGGGACGGTTGTGCCTGTGCAATGGACTGCTCGCCACCATCGGGCTTGGCCAACGTCAACCGGAGGGCATGACCGAGCCCGCCCTCGTGACCGCAGGGATCGATGCGGCCGAGCTGGCGCGATTCATTCCGCCCGGTGAGGCGACCTACACCGCAGCCGACGTTATTCGCCAGCTGGGGCTGTCCGCCTAGCGATCGGATTGCGCTGACAGACCCCGCCAAACCCACGGATGTCCTCCAGCGCGACAATGCGGAACTGATCCTGCACCCACTGCAGCGTTTCCGGCGACAACCATGCTTGCAGTTGGAAGTAGGCCATAACCGCTCGCTCCCCGCGCACGTAAAACTCGAGATACGGATTGAGCCCGCAGTGGCAGCGCGGCGGCCAAGTATCTTTGCCGCGCACGACCCGGTTCTGTCCGCGGGCTTCGATCGTATCGAGCCGATCCCGAAACCGGGCCATGGTCGGCTCAATCAGGTGATACATCGCCGTCGGCTCCGCCAGAGGATTCCCGACTGGCGCGTGCGAAAGCAGCCTCTGCCAATCCGCCGAAATTCGGGCCCGGCCCCGGTCCAAACACGTGGTCAACTTCATCGCCATTCTTGCAAACTAGCACAAACAACGCAGCCCCTGCCGCGCACGACTTGTTCGAGGCTCAGCGCTTCTTGCGGTCGCTAACCAGTCTTACGCTCCCACGCCAGATTCACCCAAAGGATGATCCCGTCGCAGTCCGTGATCATGATCGCGTTCTCCGCCGCATCCAAGGCCCGCATCTTCAGCGTCTGCAAATCCTCATTCACGCTTCGCCCTCCTGGACGGCATCATGAGCCATCGCCCGAAACGCTCGCAGCCGTGGAAACAAAAGCACCTGCTCACAATAGATCTGCTCCTCCAACTCCCGCCCGAGCCGTCGCACGGCCAACCGCAACATTCGCCACCGCTCGCCGCCCTCCGCTTCCAGCCTCGCCCGCCACCCGGTGTAGGCGTCCAACAGCCCTTCATGCTCACGTGCCGCCACCGTCACCTGCGCCGAGGTGGGCGCCGCGGCCGTCCGCCCGAGCCACGCCCGTTCCGCTGCCAGATGGGCGACGATCTCCCGTCGCAGTCGCCACCATTCGCGCGCCAACCGATCCCGCCGCCCGCGCAGCCCTCCGGTCACCACGGCTAGCACGGCGCGCAGGCGGCGCCGCCGCACCACCAGCACGTGCCGGGCCACGACCGGCAGATCAACCGTCAGCCACGCCGACGGTTGATGCTCCGCCGGCGTGACCAGGGCCGGTGATGACGACGGTGATTCGTCCTTCATCGTCTCAGGCGCCCAACGCCGCCAGGGCGCGCGGGAACAGCACATTGTTCTCCTTGTGCACGTGCTGGTGCATGTCGCGCTCCAACTGGTGTAGCGAATCGTAGAGCGCGCGGAACGTGTTGCAGGCCCACTCCGGAGGCGTGAAATCATCGGTCAAGGTGCGAAATTTCTCCAATGCCGCACCCGCGCCATCGTGCTCCTCCTCCAACTGCGCAAAGATACCGCGCAACTCATCCGGTGTTACTCCCGCTCCTTCCGGACTCTCGATAGCGCACAACCGCGGAAACACCACCTGCTCCTCGTCGTGGGTGTGATGCACGATCTCAGCCGCGAAACCTTCAAACACCTGCCGGATCTCTACCAGGCGCGGCTCCTCGGCACCATGCACTGCGGCGACCTTGCGGGTCATGAAATCCAGCCGCGGCAATTCCTGCCGCAGGTAGTCATGGTGGCTGCGCTCGATGTGCTCGCACAGGTCCGCAATTGAAAGTGCATCGGCGTCGACCGCCCCGGACCCGTCATTCACATCCAGCGCCTCCAGCATCGTCAGCACCGTCGCGGCATCGAGCCCCTTCTCCGCACAGGCCTCGGCCAGCGGCTTCTTGCCACCGCAGCAATAATCGATGCGCAACTTTTCAAACACGCGGGCCCGCGCCGGCACGGCGCGCACCAATTCACCTACGGTCACTTCACTTGGAGAGATAGTCATAGTCGTATTACGTGCCTTCAGGGTCATTCCCGTCGGCCGACCAATCCAACCGCTCCCCGCCCCTCCGCTCAAGCAAGCCCCGCCAATCCCTTGATCTGCATCAAGCCCCCCGACGATTTTCGCCCACCAAACCCCGTCAGACGTTTTCCCTTCTTCGGCTTTCGCCCGTCTATCTATGCTCCGAAAAGGCTCAATCCGTCGCGCGTAACTCACCATCGCTTCGTGCTCATTACCTTTAACATGTAATTTGAATACATTTTTCAATTGCCGCGACCCGCCCCCGGGGATTAAGAGCTCCGGGATGCAAATCAGCCTATATTCCGACTACGCCGTGCGAGTGCTGATGTTTGCTGCCTTAAAGCAGTCCCGCTTGGTGACCATCGATGAGGTCGCCGCTCGCTATGCCATTTCCCGTCATCATCTCGTGAAGATTGTTCACGCGCTAGGGCGAGCCGGATTCCTCGCCACCCAACGCGGAGCTGGTGGTGGATTCCGCCTGGCCCTTCCTCCCGATGAAATCATGATCGGAGCGGTCATCCGTTTCACGGAAACCACCGACACGGTCATCAATTGTCAGGACCGTCCGGAGGAGACCTGCCTCATCTTCCCGGCATGTCGCCTGAAACGTGCATTCGCCGAGGCCGGCGAGGCGTTCTTTGCCGTGCTGGACCGCCACTCCTTGGCGAGCTTGGTGAGGCCTAGATCACAACTCAAAGCCCTGCTGAATCTCTGACAACCCGCCCTCTCATTCACCCTCCCCCCCCTACCAGAAAACATCATGAATCGCGATCAACTGTTTCTCCTCCGGCACAACTTCCCGGATCAGGGGAAAATCTACTACTGCCCGGGCTGCACCGAATTGATCGGCCTGTTCGAACTCTATCCGCTGCTCAAACGGAATATCGATATCCACTATTTGGACTTCCCGCGACCACGCCCTGAGTTGGTGTCATTACTCGGCGAGCGTCACCAGGGATGTCCCGTTTTGGTCCTCGCCGAGCTCCCAGTAGACCCGCCCGTCCAACTCCAGGTTCGGCAGAGCAATGGGCGCGCTTTCGTCACCGATGCGCGGGAAATTGGCACCTATCTCGCTCATGTTCACGGTATTGGTATGCCGCACTAGTCGAGCCATTCCGAAACGCAACGCGGTCCGCAATCACCGCCGGGACACGTCACATTCCAGCGGCTTCAACGCCGTCGCCAGGCATTCATGATGATGCGCGTATTCATTTATTTCTTACTGATCAACGTACTCGCCCTCGTCCCCGTTCGCGCCGACACCGCCACGGTGCAGATCGCCTGGCGTTTACTCGACTACATCGCGGTCGACTATCCGGGAGCGGTGCGGGACGGCAAGATCGTCAGTCAAACAGAGTTCGCGGAAATGACTGAATTCGCGGCGTCCGCGCACCACCAAATCGCCGAGCTGCCCGCGTCAGCCACCAAGGCGGAACTCCAAAGTCGAGCGGCGGCCTTGCAAAGACTCATCGCCGCCAAAGCCACCGGCGAGCAAGTGGCGACCACCGCCCGGTCCCTCGCAGTCGATCTCCTTTCAGGTTACCCCGTGCCGCTGGTTCCCGTTCAGTCGCTCGACTTTGATCGCGGGCGCGAGCTATTCGCGCAATCTTGTGTGAGTTGCCATGGAGAAGCAGGCGACGGTCGGGGTCCGGCGGCGGCCAACCTGCTCCCGCCGCCCACCGACTTCACCGATCGGGAGCGCGCCCGCGAACGCAGTGTGTTCGCTCTCAAGCAGGTCATCGATCAAGGCGTTCCCGGCACCGGCATGGTGGGCTTCGCGACCTTGCCGCAGGAGGATCGCTGGGATCTGGCGCTATACGTCAGCGGCTTCGCCTACCCCACGGACCGCCCGCCGCAGGGAAAACGGATTTGGGACGAAAACACCGCTCTGCGCGCCGATACGGACCTGCTGGCCCTGATCAATACGACCCCGGCGATGTTGGCGGCCGATATCGGCGACACATCGGCCGCAGCCGTCACCGCCTACTTGCGTCACCACCCGGCGGAGGTATTGCCGGCCACGACCAGCCCGCTCGCCCTCACTCGCACTCGCCTGACCGAGATGATGGCGGCCTATGCCGAAGGCGACGACAAAGGCGCGACCAATCTGGCCTTGTCGGCCTACCTCGATGGCTTCGAGCCGGCCGAGCCCATCCTGTCGATGCGCGACCCTGCACTGCTGCGCCAAATCGAAACGGCCATGGCCGTGTTGCGAGCCGACCTTGCCCGCGATCGACCACTCGCGGAGGTGCAGACCCAGACGGCCGCACTTTGCGCGCTCGTAACGGAAGCGGAAGCCGCGCTCGCGCCTCGGGAATCATCCGCCGTATCGAGCTTTTTTGGGGCGTTCACGATCCTACTGCGGGAAGGGTTGGAATCGCTGCTGATTGTCGTCACCATGCTTGCCTTCCTGCGGCAAACGGATCGCGACGATGCACGATCTTATGTGCACGGCGGCTGGGTGACGGCACTCGTGGCGGGCATCCTGACGTGGGTCGCCGCCACCTACTTCATCAAAATCAGCGGCGCGAGTCGTGAGCTGACAGAAGGCTTCGGCTCCATTTTTGCTGCCGGAGTCCTCGTCTGGGTAGGCGTCTGGATGCATGGCAAGAGCAACGCGAAGGCATGGCAGGACTACATCTGCGATAAACTGCGGCATGTCCCCGGAGGCCACTCCCCGTGGCTCTTGTTCGGCCTGTCGTTTCTCGTGGTCTATCGCGAGGTGTTCGAGACCATTTTGTTCTACGCCGCGATCTGGCATCACGGCGATGGCGGCATGGTTTTGACCGGAGGAGTAACCGCCGTCACGGTTCTGATCGTGATCACTTGGGCGATGATACACTATAGCCGCACTATGCCCATCGCACGTTTCTTTGCCTACAGTTCCGCCTTGGTTGCAGTGCTGGCGGTGGTGCTGATTGGCAAGGGTGTCAACGGACTGCAGGAAGCCGGGCGGCGTCAAGCGGCGAGTGCACTGTCTTTTGATATAGCCTCATGAAAGGCTT
>CBFGUO010000021.1:0-90841 GCA_965652375.1 uncultured Opitutus sp. | reverse complement strand
GTCTCGTGTTGTGGGGCGTCGGGGCCCCTCCTTCGGGGCCGGCCGCGGCTCGCCCGGCGTTGCGTTGGGGGAACACAGATCGGGTCGCGCGCGAGTTCGCGCCGGGCAGGGGGGAGGACGTCGAGTTGGGCGGAATCGGCGAGTGGGCCACGGGCGTCGAGATGCAAGGGGAAGGGACGGTCAGAATCAACGCCGCGGGTGGCGGCGACCAAAGCGGCAGCAGGAGGGCGGGACGGGTGGGGTGAGGAGCGAACCACGGCCGCAGGGCGCGGGCATGCGGGGTGGGGAGTAAGCGATTCAGAAGTAAAACAAAAGCAGGAACAGTAAAACAGTTACTCAACAAAAAGAAAGTTTGTCTGCCTATGATGGAAGTGTTTGATGACCGCCACATCGCCCGTTGAACGGTTTTTTCCCCATGTGTGAAGACTTGTCCGGCGGGGATGCATTGCCCCTTCCTGCCCCGGCATAACCTAGGCGACGGTCGTTCGTTACGAACGTCGCGTGGTTGCGTTGCCCTCTCCTCCACCACCCCGATCCGCATGCCCTCCGCCCCTTCATCCGTCCCCTCGGAACACAACACCCGCGAAGCCGACAAGGTTGGGTTTTGGGAAAAGTCGGCTCTGGGCAGCGGCTACCTGGCGAACTTTTATGCAACGGCGGGCATCCAGAGTCTGGCCATCCCGGTTTACCAGATGGGCATGGCGATCGATCCTATTTTGCTCGGGCTGGTGCTGGCGCTGCCGCGCTTCTGGGACGCGATCACCGATCCGGTGGTGGGCGTCTATTCCGACAACCTGCGCACGCGCTGGGGGCGGCGGAAGCCGCTGATCGTGATCGGCGCCCTGCTGCAGGGGCTGGCGTTCGGGGCGCTGTGGATGGTGCCGGGTGGCTGGGAGCAGAAGGCCACGCTCACCTACCTCACGATCATGCTGCTGGTGTTCTACACCTGTTACACGGTCTTCTATGTCCCGCTCAGCAGTCTCACCTACGAGATGACGCCCGACTACAAGGAGCGCACCCGGGTGGGGGCGTTCATCGGCTTTTTTCACAAGGCGGGCGAGTTCACCTACAGTTGGGCGATTCCGCTGGCCGGCCTGGCGATCTTCGGCGCCTACGGGGTGCAGATCGTCGGCTGGGCGATCGGGCTCATCATCATGGGCTTTTTCGGCATGGTGCCGGGCCTCTTCGTCAAGGAGCGGTATTTCAAGAAGGCGGCCACGCAGGCCAAGGTGAAGCTCGGTCCCGCCCTGAAGGCCTGCGCGAGCAACCGGGCCTTTCTCATCCTCGTCGGGCTCACGGTGTGCCAGGTGCTGGCCGGCATGTTGGCCAGCAACCTCGACTATTACATCATCGTGTACCACATGAACGACGGCAGCATTGCCGACGGGGCCAGGTGGAAGGCGATCCTGTCCTCCGGTTACGCCGTCGTCGGCATCCTCTCGATCTACCCGGTCAACTGGCTGGCCAACCGCTACGGCAAACGCATCGCCTTCGCGGTCATCTTCGGCCTGGTGCTCGCGGGCGCCTTCGGCAAATGGTTCCTCTACACTCCGGGCAACCAGTGGAAGATTCTCCTCGATCCGCTCCTGTGCGGCCCGGTCTGGATCGGCATCCGCGTCCTGCTGCCGTCGATGCTGGCCGATGTCTGCGATGACGACGAACTGCGCCACGGCTTCCGCCGCGAGGGCATGATGGGGGCGCTCTTTTCCTGGATCGAAAAGACCGGCTACGCGCTCGCCTTCTTCGGCACCGGCCTCGCCCTCAAGGTCACCGGTTTCGACGCCGCGCTCGGCGGCAACCAGTCCGACGGCGCCATCCTCGGCATGCGCCTCATCCTCGCCGTCTCCACCTTCATCTGGGCGCTCGTGGCCCTCTGGCTCATCGCCAAGTACCCGCTGTCCCAGGATCGCGTCTACGCGATCCGGGACGAACTCGAGGCCCGCCGCGGCCGTGTTTCCTGACCATGCCCCGCTCCCCGCGCAAGACCAACGCCGCCACTCCCACCGCCGCCGCCGACCGTCCGCCCCGCAAGGCGACCATCTACGACCTCGCGCGCAGCGCCGGCGTCTCCCCCGGCACCGTGAGCCGGGTGCTCAACAACCGCGACCGCGTCAAACCCGAGACCCGGGAAAAGGTCCTCGCCGCCGCCACCAAGCTGCGCCTGCGCCCGCAGGCCGCCGTGCGCCTGCGCCAGATCGCGCTCATTTCCGAGCCGGGTTATTCCGACCGCATCGAGGGCTACGCCGCCACGGTCACCGCCCACCTGTCCTTCGCCCTTTCCCGCCGCAGCATCGGGGTCGTCATCCCCAGTGATCCGGTCGAGGAACTCGCCGGCCTCTTTCTCGACGGCATCGTCGCGATCACCTACAACGACCGGCTGCGCGAAATCCTCGCCCGGCTCGAGGAACGCACCCACATCGTCTATCTCGACCGCTTCGACGAGGACGCCCCGTTCAACGTGGTCTGCTCCGATCACCGCCGCGCCGGCCAGCTCGCGGCCGAACACTTCGCCGCCCGCGGCAAGCGCCGCCTCGCCTACCTCGGTCGCGACCTCGAACCCTACCGCGTGCGCCTGCAGGGCTTCCGCGACGCCTTGGAGGCCGCCGGTCTCGAAGCCGACCCGCGGCTGCTCTGTCTCATCGGTCCCGGCCACAACCCCACCTCGGTCATCTCCCGCCTCGTCAAGCTCGGCGCCGACGCCATCTACGTGCCCGGCACCAGCTACCAGGCCCTCGACTGCCTGCACATGCTCACCTACGTCATGGGAAAGCGGATACCGCAGGACCTCGCCCTCATCGGGGGTGAAAACGAGGGCATTTCCGGCTCCCTCAATCCGCCCCTCACCACCATCGACGAATCGCTGCGCGACCTCGCCGAGGAGGCCGCCGCCATGATCGATCGCCTCACCCTGCACCAGAAGCTGCCCCAGCGCCGCGTCGTCGTGCCGGTGAGCCTCATCGAACGCGATTCGGTCTGACCGTCGCGCCCGCCTGCATCCACCCGATTCATGGACCAATCCTTCAACCTCGGCACCCAGCGCCGGCCGCTCAATCACGGCTGGTCCTTCTGGCGTCTGCCCGAGGGGCCGGCGACGGCCAGGTCGGTCGATCTGCCCCACTCGCCCTTCGTGTCCGACCTCGAAGGCAACGAACCCTGGTTCGGGGTGTGCGCCTACGAACGCCGCCTCACGGTCCCGCCGCTCGCGCCGGGTGCGCGCCTCGCGCTGCACGTGGGCGCGGCCATGCAGACCACCCGTGTGCTGGTCGACGGCACGGAAGTCGGCGCCAACGAGGGCGGCTACCTGCCCTTCGAAATCGATCTCACCGCTGCGGCGCAGGGCCGGACCGCGATCATCCTGCAACTCGAACTCGACAACCGCCACCGCGACACCGTCCCGCCCGGCAAACCCTACGAGGAACTCGATTTCTGCTGGTATGGCGGCCTGCATCAGGAAGTGGAGCTGCGAGTCTATCCGCCCGTCCACCTCACCGATTCCGTGCAACCGGGCGCCGTCGCCGGCGGCCTCTTCGTGCGCACCGAAGCGCTTGCCGGGGGCGAGGCCCGGCTGGCCATCACCGCCGAGGCCGCCAACGCCGGCGCCGAGACCGCACGGGTGCGCCTCGCCTGCATCGTGTCCGACGCCACCGGTCGCGAGGTGGCGGGCGCCGAAAGCGAGCCGCTCCCGCTGGCCCCCGGCCAGCGCACGCCGTTCGCCCTGTCCGTGGTGGTCGCCGACGCGCGTCTGTGGTCGACCGATGATCCGCACCTGCACCGGTTGCGCGTGGAGCTGATCGATGCCGATTCCGGCGCCACCCTCGACCGGCAATGCGTCAATTTCGGCATCCGCCGCATCGCCTTTTCCCGCTCCGGCGGCTTCGTCATCAACGGTCGCCGCCGCCGCCTGCGCGGGGTCAACCGCCACCAGGATTTTCCGCGCGTGGGCTACGCCGCGCCGCGCGCCGCCCAATACCGCGAAGCCCGCCGCATCAAGGAGGCCGGTTTCGACTACATCCGCCTGTCGCACTACCCGCAGTCGCCTCACTTCATGGACGCCTGCGACGCCTACGGCATCGTCGTGGCCAACTGCATCCCCGGCTGGCAGTTCTTCGGTTGCGAGGCGTTCCAGGAAAACTGCGCCGACTTCGCCCGTCGCCTCGTCCGTCGCGACCGCAACCATCCCTGCGTCGTGCTCTGGGAGCTGTCGCTCAACGAGACGCAGATGTCGGCGGCCTTCATGCGGCGCATGCACGAGATCGGCCACGAGGAATACCCCGGCGACCAGATGTTCACGTGCGGCTGGATCGACGGCTTCGACGTCTTCCTGCACTCGCGCCAGCACGGCGGCATCCACACCTGGCGCAATGGCGACAAGGCCCTCGTGGTCGCCGAATACGGCGACTGGGAATACTACGCCGACAACGAGGGCTTCGACCAGAAGGCGGGCACCGGCATCCTCGACCGCCGCTTCAACAGCCGCAAGTTCCGCGGCGACGGCGAGGCCGGCCTCCTGCAGCAGGTGCGCAACCACGCCGAGGCGCTCAACGACACGCTCGGTTCGCCGGCCGTGCTCGACGGACTCTGGGCCCTGAACGACTACCCGCGCGGCTACGAACTCACGCGCGCCGCCTGCGGCGTGATGGATTTTTTCCGCCTGCCCAAGTTCTCCTACCACTTCTTCCGCAGCCAGCGCGGGGCCGATGAAAACGGTCCGCCCCACGCCTGGCGCGGCGGCCCCGTCGTGTTTGCCGCCACCCATTGGACCGCCCCGCTGCCCGGCGGCGAGCTCTGGGTTTTCAGCAACGGCGACACGGTCGAGCTCCAGCTCGACGGCCGCCCGCTTGCGCCGCCCCGCCCCGCCGAGCGCGGTCGCTGGCCGCACCTGCCGCATCCTCCCTTCGTGTTTCCCGCGGTCGTCTATCGTCCCGGCGAACTCACCGCCGTCGCGCGTATCGACGGAGTGGAGACGGCACGGCACGTGGTGCGCACGCCGGGGCCGCCGGTCGCGCTGCGCTTGTGGAGCGACGCCCGCGTGCACCGCCGGCACGCCGAGGAAACCGACCTGCTGCTCGTGCATGCGGCCCTCGTCGATGCCAAGGGCACCGACTGCGTGACCGCGGCCGGCGAGGTCTGTTTCAACGCCACCGGCGGCGCCGTCATCGTCGGTCCCTCGACCCTGCGCACCGAGGCCGGCATCGCTTCGATCGTGCTGCACGTTCCGGTGGGGGTGACCGAGTACGGCGTGCACGCCCGGGCCGGGAGCCCGACCGGCCTCACGCCCGCGGACTGGTCGGCCGCCGAACATACCTCCCCCGACAGCCTGCTCATTTCCGTCGATCCCGTTGCCTCATGAAGCCTCTCGTTGTTCTGCTCTTCGCCGCCCTCGGTCTCGCCTCCACCGCCCGCGCCGAAGAGTTGGTCTATCTCGATGAACGCGGCGTGGTTCGCTGGCGCGCCGATGACGCCGAGGTCGCCCTCTTCGGCGCCAACTACAACCTGCCGTGGTCGAGCGACTACCGCGCCGCCGGTCGCGCGGGCGCCGACCGCAAGCAGCTCGTTGAGCAGGATTTCGCCCACTTCGCCCGCATGGGCTGGGATGGGGTGCGGCTCGCCACCTGGGGCGACTGGGAAAGTTGCGACCGCGAGGGGAACCTCATCGTCAACGACCACATCGACGTCTTCGACTACGCCATCCTGCAGGCGAAGCGGCGCGGCATCTACGTCCTCTTCAATCCCATCCACACCTACTCGGCCTGGTGGCCCGACGCCGATCCGCAGGGAAACTATCCGGGTTTCGCCGCGCACCTGGAGAAGCGCATTCTCGGCACCGATCCCGCGGCGATCAAGGCCCAGCAGAATTACATCCGCCAGTTCCTCGAACACGTGAACCCCTACACCGGCGTCGCGCTCAAGGACGAGCCGCAGATCCTCTTCGTCGAGATGATCAACGAGCCCTGGCACCACCCGGAGGACTTCGCCGGCTCGGTCGACTACATCAACGCGCTCGTGCAGGCCGTGCGCGACACCGGTTGCGAAAAGCTTACCTTCCACAACATCAGTCAGACTTTCGACATCCTGCCGCCCTCCCGAGCGTCGCTCGTCGACGGCGGCAGCTTCGGCTGGTATCCCACGGGCCTCAACCTCAACCGCGCCCTCACCGGCAACCACCTACGGTCGGTCGACGACTACGATCCGCTCATGCGCCCCGAGGGCCGCGGCTGGCCGCTCATCGTCTACGAGTTCGACAGCGCCGACATGGACACCGGGTTCATGTATCCGGCCATGGCCCGCGCCATGCGCGGCGTGGGCGCGCAGTTCGCCGCCATGTTCTCCTACGACATGCTCGCCACCGCCCCGACCAACGGCGGCTGGCAGACGCACTGGCTCAGCCTCGTGCATTCGCCGAAGAAGGCGCTCAGCGCAGTCGTGGCGGCCGAGGTCATGCGACGGGTGCCGATGTATTCACGTTATGGTGACTATCCGCGCAACACCCGCTTCGGCGACTTCCGGGTAAGCTACGCCGAGGACCTCGGTGAACTCGTCGCGCGCGACGTCTTGCTGCACACCGGCGATACGACCTCCGCGCCGCCCGATCCCGCCGCCCTGCGCCGCATCGCCGGCCGCGGCGACTCGCCCCTCGTGCGCTACGAGGGCAGCGGTGCCTACTTTTTCGACCAACTGGCGGAGGGCGTGTGGCGGCTCGAAGTGTTTCCCGATGCCGAAATGGTGGCCGATCCCTTCGGCCTGCGCTGGGACGCCGACACGATCGCCTCGCGCCTGGTGTCGCGGGAGTGGCCGATGACCGTTGCGCTGCCGGACCTGGGCGACCGTTTCCACGTGGTGCCGCTCAATTCCGGCAACACCCATGCACCGGGAGTTGCGGCGGCCGGTGGATTCGTGGTGCGGCCGGGCGTCTACCTGCTGAGCCGGGACGAGGACGTCGACATCGACGCCCTGCCGGCCCACGTCGGCCATCTGGGGCTGCGCGAACACGTCGTGCTGCCCGATCCCGCCTTGCCGCCGCAGATCATTCCGCGCACGCGGGCGACTTTTGCGGCCGACGAACCGGTGGAGGTGCGCGTCGACGTGGTGCATCCACAACTGGCGCGCGAAGTCGCGGTCATCGCGCGCTCGGCGACGGGTGCGGAGCATCGCTTCGTGCTGCCGCGCCGGCACCGCTACACCTATGCCGCGCACTTGCCGGTCGGCGCCCTGGGCGTCGGTGAATGGCGGCTCGGCTTCGGGGCCCGCGTGGGCGGGGAGATCGTGGCGCTGCCACCCGATTCGGCGGAGGCCGCAACCGTGCACGTCGTCGCGGCCGACGCGCCCCTCGTTTTGTTCGATGGCGGTGCAGGCGATCTGAGCCGGATGTTCACCTCGCGCGGATCCTGGGAACTGCGTCGCCAGGTGTTTCCGCATCTGGGCGAGCGCGAGGCGACCGCATTCCACGTGGCGCGTCCGGCCGACGCTTCCGCCCTGCCGCCCGACCTCACGGCCGCCCTGCCGGTGAAGGAGCGTGTGCGCGACCGCGCCGGGTTCGCCGCGCGCGCGGGTCAGCTGCGGGTCGAGCTCACGGCCCACGGTGAGGCGCCGCCGGTTGTGCTCACCCTGCTGGAGCGCGACGGGACCGCTTGGACCACAACGCTCGCCGCGCCCGCCGACGCGCCGCACGTCGACCTTCCGCTCGATGCACTGCGCCTCAATCGCGGCGTGCTGCTCCCCCAGGGCTTCCCCAACAACTGGTCCTACTGGGTCGATCCCGCGGCCGACCGCGGCGCGCCGGGCGATCGCGTGCGGCTTGAGCACGTCGAGCAGGTGCAGTTTTCGCTCCGTGGCGCCGATGCCGATGTGTCCGCCGCCGGCTCCCTCGTGATCACCCGCATCACGGCCCATTAACCTCCAACCCCATCCCCCCGCCATGAGATCTCTCCTGTTTGTCAGCCTCCTCCTCGCCTCGCTTTCCTCGCCCGTCCTGGCCGCCGGGGAAATGTCGGACGAAAACCTGCTCAAACTCTACGGCGGACTACGGGTATCCGATGTGTCCGACGGCATGGACATGGTCGGCCTGCGCGACACCGGCTCGGTCGGCTCGCTCAACGGCCTCTACTGGATCGGCAAGGGCGCCGTGGGCATCGTATCCAATGGCGGAATACGCGACAGCGACGAACGCATCAAGGAGCGCGTGCCGGTGTATTTCGACGTGGCCCACCGCGGGCGCGGCATCCGGCCCGGCGGCAATGAGATCGAGTCGGCCCAGCGCACCGTCTCGATTGCCGGGGTGCAAATCAATCCCGGTGACGTGATCGTGGCCGACGGCGACGGTGTCATCCCGGCGGAGGGCACCGCGAACTCGCCATGGGTTACGAAACGGGGCAGGCGGGCGCACGCGACCCGATCGAGCGCGAGAGCAGCAAGCCGCTCTTCCAGGCGCTCATCTATCCGGGCGGCAGCAGTCTCATCGTGCCCAACAGCGATTCGCCGCCCGCTGGGGGTTCGGTGACCGGCCCGACATCGCTCTCTGGGCATGGCCGGGATTTATCCTGGAATGATCCGGCGGGCGGTTGAACGAGGCGCGAGTCTTCGTTGTGGTCGGTGCCGTGGCGGCTGCGGTGGGCTCCCGCGTCCGCGGGACGGGTCTCAGCGAGCGAGACCCCTACAGGGCGGCGGGCCTTTCGTCTCATCCCTGCGCGCACCCGCCCGTTTAGGACAAAGGTCCTATGGCCAGGGCACCCGCGCCCGGCTAACATCGGGACAACAACCCCTGCGGCCCGCTTTCCCTGGGTCCGCCCACCCGACCTGCCATGAAACCCTTCCCCTCCTCGTTCGTGCTCTGCTGCACGCTCGCCGTGACCGCCACCGCGCTCTCCGCCGCCACCGATCCCCACCGCACTCGGGCTGAAGCCTTGGTCAAACAACTCACCCTCGAGGAAAAGGCCGGCCTCTGTTCCGGCGGCACCGCCTGGACGACCAAAGCCATTCCGCGCCTCGACATCCCGGCCATCACGCTCACCGACGGACCGCACGGCGTGCGCCTCGCCAATCCCAATGCCGGCATGCAGGGCCTCAACGCCAGTGTGCCCGCCACCTGTTTCCCCACCGCCCCGGCGCTCGCCGCGACCTGGAACACCGCTCTCCTCACGCGGGTGGGGGAAGCCCTCGGTCGCGAATCTCAGACTCACGGCGTGCAAATCCTGCTCGGCCCCGGCGCCAACCTCAAACGCTCACCCCTCGGCGGCCGCAATTTCGAGTATTACTCCGAGGATCCGCTGCTGTCCGGCAAGATGGCCGCCGCCTGGATCGGTGGCGTGCAAAGCCAGGGCGTCGGCACCTCCCTCAAGCACTTTGTCGCCAACAACCAGGAATGGGAGCGCATGATCGGCGACTCCATCGTCGGCCCCCGTGCCCTGCACGAACTCTACCTGCGCTCCTTCGAGGTCGCGGTGCGCGACTCGCAGCCGTGGACGATCATGTGTGCCTACAACCAGATCAACGGCACCTACGCCTCGCAGAACAAACTCCTGCTCACCGACGTTCTGCGCGACGACTGGGGGTTCGCCGGCATCGTCCTCTCCGACTGGGGCGCCGTGAACGATCGCGTGGCGGGCGTTCGCGCCGGCCTCAACCTGGAGATGCCCGCCTCGGGTGGCGTCAATGACCGCAAGATCGTGGCCGCCGTCCAGGCCGGCGAACTCGACCTCGCCGTCCTCGACGAACTCGTGACCGAGATGCTCACGATCACCCTGCGCGCCCACGACGGTATCCAGAAAGATGCGACATTCGACGCCGACGCCCACCACGCCCTGGCGCGCCGGGTTGCCGGCGAGGGTGCCGTGCTGCTCAAGAATGCCCGCCGCACCCTGCCGCTCGCCCGAGAACGCGACGCCCGCATCGCCTTCATCGGCCAGTTCGCCCGCGTGCCGCGCTACCAGGGCGCCGGCAGTTCGCAGGTCAATCCCACCCAGCTCGACAACGCCTTCGATGTCTTCCGCCAGGAGGCCGGCTGGGGCGACGCCGTGACCTACACCGCGGGTTACGACTGGGAAGGCGGCACCACGCCGGAACTCCTCGCCGAGGCGGTTGCCGCCGCCGGCGGCGCCGATCACGCGATCGTCTTCGTCGGCCTGCCCGACAGCTACGAGTCCGAGGGCTTCGATCGCCGCGATCTCCACCTGCCGCACGGCCACAACCAACTGGTCGAAGCCGTCGCCGCCGTCGCCCCGCGCACCACGGTGGTGCTCATGAACGGTTCGCCCGTGGTCCTGCCGTGGATCGATGAGGTCGACGCCGTGCTCGAAGCCTACCTCGGTGGCCAGGCCGGCGGCGGAGCCGTGGCCGACCTGCTCACCGGCCGGGTCAATCCCTCGGGCAAGCTGGCCGAAACCTTCCCGGCGCGCGCCGAGGACACGCCCACCTGGCCCAACTTCCCCGGTCGCGACCTGCGTGTGCTCTACGGCGAGGACGTCTTCGTCGGCTATCGCCACTACGACGCGCGGAAGATCGCGCCGCAGTTTCCCTTCGGTTACGGACTGAGCTACACCACCTTTGCCCTCTCGAGCCTGAAACTCTCGGCCCCGCAAGTCGATGCCGACACCGGGGTCAACCTCTCCGTCACCGTCAGCAACACCGGCGAGCGCGCCGGTGCCGAGGTGGTGCAGGTTTATGTGGGCGATGACGCACCGGCTCGTCCGCGTCCGCCGCGCGAACTCAAAGCCTTCGCCAAGGTCTTCCTCCAGCCGGGCGAGTCGCGCCAAGTGACGCTGCACCTCGACCGTGACGCGTTCGAACACTATGATCCCGTGCCCGCCGCCTGGTTCGTGCGTAGCGGCGCCTACACGGTGAGCGTCGGCACCTCCTCGCGCGACCTGCCGCTGGTCGCGACGGTGCAGGTCGACGGCGGCCCGCCGCCGCCGCCGCACATCACGCGCCATTCGAACTTTGGTGAGATCGAGCGCCACCCGAAGGGCAAAGCCATCTACGACCAGTTCATCGCCAGCATGCTGGGCAACCAGCCCGCGCTCGACCCGACCAAGATGAGCCCGGCCGAATACGCCGCCGCCAAGAAGGGACGCGACACCATGCTCATGTTCATGCGCGAGATCCCGCTGGAGAAACTCGTCATGCTCTCCCAGGGCGCCTTCACCGAGGAAGCCCTGCAGGGCATACTCAATGCGGTGAACAGCGACGAGGACTCCGACTGAAACCTCTGGTGAACCACGAAATACACGAAAATCACGAAACCGAAAACTGCTCTAGCTCCGAACTCCTCGATCAATTTCGTCACCTGCTCTTTCGTGTCTTTTGTGTGTTTCGTGGTTCTCAACCTCGTCACCCCGACTCCCGAAAAACCCATGCGAAATCTCATTTCACTCCTCGTCCTTGGATCCCTCAGCGTCGCCGCGGCGGATATTCCGGCCGGGACCGTCGTTACGACCACGATTCACTCCGCCCATCTCGAGAACGCCATGGGCGAGAGCGCCGATCGTGCGGTGTCCGTGTATTTGCCGCCCGGTTACGACAAAAGCGATCAGCGCTATCCGGTCATTCACTTCCTGCACGGCTTCACCGGTGACAACAAGATGCTGGCTCCCATCGCGCCGCTGCTCGACCAGGCGATCGCCACGAAGCGCATCCGTCCGTTCATCATGGTTATCTCCGACCAAAAGACGACCTACGACGGCAGCTTCTACAGCAACTCCGGCGTGTTCGGCAATTGGGAGGACTTCACCGTGCAGGATCTCGTGGCGTATGTGGACGACCACTACCGCACGATTCCGGAGGCCGGCAGCCGTGGCATCACCGGCCACAGCATGGGCGGCTACGGGGCGATCCTGCTGGCGATGAAGCACCCCGAAGTCTTCAGCACGGTCTACGCGCTCAGTCCCGGCGCCCTGGCCATCGTGCGCGAATACGGACCCAACAGCCCGACCTTTCGCGAACTGTCGACGCTCACGACCATGGAGGACCTGGGGAAGACCTACTTCGGCAAGGTGATGGTCGCCTTCGGCCGTTCCTGGTCGCCCAACCCGGACAAGCCGCCGTTTTACACCGACCTGCCGTTCACCTACGAGGGCGACACCCTGATCGTGAACGAGGACGCCCTGCGGAAATGGCAGGACAACATGCCGCTCTACATGATCGACGACTACCGCGAGAACCTGCGGAGCCTGCGCGCGATCAAGCTGGACTGGGGACGCAACGCCGGCGACCGCTTCACCATCCAGTGCGAGATGTTCAGCCAACGGCTCGAAAACGCCGGGGTCACGCACTTCGCCGAGGAGTACATCGGCACCCACATCAGCGACATCTTCACCCCGGAGGGTCGCCTCCCGCAGCAGATGCTGCCGTTCTTCGATTACTACCTCGATTTCGAGAGCGAGTAGAACGAGCCATCCAACTGAAGCTTTTTTAACCACGGATGAACACGAATAGCTTCGCCTACCGGCTACGCACTGAAACCCGGGGAATGATTTTACTGGGCCGGAGGCGAAACGGTAGTGGAGCCCATCCGTGTCCATCCGTGGTTAAAAAACAGCGTCCTGCCAGGCCATGCTGTTGATCGGACTTGGCATCATTGTAGGGGTGCTGGCGCTCATTCTGAGCAAGCGCGTTTCGGCGATGACGGCGCTCATCGTCGTGCCGGTCGCGGGTGCGTTGCTGGCCGGGTTCGGGCTGGAGACCGCGACCTTTGCCGTAGCCGGTCTGCGCAACATCGCGCCGGTCGCGGCGATGTTCATCTTTGCCATTCTCTTCTTTGGCGTGCTCACCGATGCCGGGCTGTTCGACCCTGTTATTCGCGGCGTGCTGCGTGCGGTGGGACACGACCCCGCCCGCATCACCGTGGGCGCGGCCGCGCTGGCCATGCTGGTGCATCTCGACGGTTCGGGCGCGACGACCTTCCTCATCACGGTGCCCGCGCTGCTGCCGCTTTTCGACCGCCTGGGCATGGACCGTCGCGTGCTCGCCGCCGTCGTGGCCCTCGGCGCCGGCACCATGAACCTGGTCCCGTGGGGCGGACCCACGTTGCGCGCGGCCTCGGCGCTCCAACTCGACCTCACCGCGCTCTATCACCCGCTGCTCGTGCCGCAGGCCGGCGGCCTGCTGTTTGTGCTCGGCGTCGCGTGGTTTCTCGGCCGCCGCGAAAAACGACGCCTCGGGCCGGCGATCGCGGGTTTGGCGGGCGGCGGCTTCGAACTGCAGCGCAGCGAGGCCGAAGTCGCGCTGCACCGTCCGCGTCTGTTTTGGATCAACGTGGCGCTCGCGCTGGCGGTCGTGATCGCGTTGGTGACCGGACTCACTTCGCCGGCGCTCATCTTCATGCTCGGTGCGACGGTGGCGCTGATGATCAACTATCCGAAACTCGCCGAACAGCGGGAGCGGATCGACGCCCACGCCAAGGCCTGCCTGGCCATGGCCAGTGTGTTGTTTGCCGCGGGGATATTCAGCGGCATTCTGCAGGAGTCGGGCATGATCAAACAACTGGCCGAAGGGGCCGCGCGCGTGATCCCTCGTGAGGCCGGCGGGGCGATGCCGCTCATGCTCGCGGTGCTCAGCATGCCGCTGAGTTTATTCTTCGATCCCGACTCGTTTTACTTCGGCGTCCTGCCGGTGCTGGCCGAGGTGGGCTCCGGTCTCGGCGTGGCGCCGGTGACGATGGCGCGCGCCTCGCTCCTGGGTCAGATGACGACGGGATTCCCGCTCAGTCCGCTCACCGCCACCACCTTCCTGCTGGTCGGATTGACCGGCGTGGATCTGGCCGATCATCAGCGGTTCACCTTCAAGTATGCCTTCCTGACCACCCTGGTCATGACCGCGATCGCGCTCCTCGTGGGCGTGCTTCCGCTGGAGTTCTGAATCCGCAACATTTGTCGTGAAGAGGTCTAGTTCCACCAAGCCAGTTCCAACCGTGCATGGACCCCGGACTCCCCGGACCGGCCAGTCGTCGTCCATCCGGGCGTTCTTTAGTGTAGGGCCGCCGCTTGTCGGCGTGCCGCAGGCTGACGGAGGGCGGAGAGGCAACGGCGGTCCCGCGGCCGCGGGAGCAAGCGGCAGCCCTACATGGCGCGGTTTGGCCGCTTTCCGGTCGGTCTCGCTGGGAGGCGCTCGATGATCCGTACTCCCAGGAAAACAATTCGCATCGGCAGCGGGGCCGGTTTTTCCGGCGACCGGATAGAACCGGCCGTCGAGCTGGCCGAACACGGCGAAATTCACTACCTCGTGTTCGAATGCCTGGCCGAGCGCACCATCGCGCTGGCGCAGCAGGCGCGGCTGCAGGATCCGGCCGGCGGATTCGATCCGTTGCTGGCGGCGCGGATGGAAGCCGTGCTCCCGATCTGTCGCCGAAAAGGGATTCGGATCATCAGCAACATGGGCGCGGCCAACCCACGGGCGGCGGCGGCATGCGTGGCGGAGGTGGCGCGGCGGCTGGGCATCTCCGGTCTGCGGATCGCGGCCGTGACCGGCGACGAGGTGGACCGGAGCGTGATCGAAGGCGACTTTCCGCAACTCGAAAAGATGCACGGCGTCGACGGCCTGGGTGACCGGCTCGTCTCGGCCCATGCCTACCTCGGCGCGGCGCCCATCGTCGAGGCGCTCCGCGGTGGCGCCGACGTGGTGTTGACCGGACGCGTGGCGGACCCGGCGCTGTTCTGCGCGCCCTTGCTGCACGAGTTCGGCTGGCACTTCGACGACTGGCATCGGCTGGGGCAGGGCGTCCTGGTGGGACATCTGCTGGAATGCGCCGGGCAGATCACCGGCGGCTACTTTGCCGACCCGGAGCGGCAGCCGGTGGCGAACCTGGCGCGGCTTGGGTTTCCGATCGGTGAAGTGTCCGCCGACGGCGAAGTGATCATCACCAAGGTGGCCGGTTCCGGCGGTGCGGTGACGACACGCACCTGCAAGGAACAACTGCTCTACGAAATCCACGACCCCGCAGCCTACCTGACGCCCGACGTGATCGCGGATTTCTCCGCAGTCGAGGTCAACGAGATCGGGCCCGATCGCGTCGCGGTCACCGGCGCCACCGGTCGGCCGCGGCCGGACACGCTCAAGGTGTCGCTCGGCTACCGGGATGGCTTCGTGGGCGAAGGTCAGATTTCCTATGCCGGTCCCGGCGCAGTGGCGCGCGGTCGGCTCGCGCTCGAAATCGTGCGGGAGCGTTTCAAGCTGCTCGGCTTCGCGCCGCACGAACTGCGCGGCGATTTGATCGGCGTGGATGCCGTGTTTGGAGCGGGGGAAGGCGGCGACGATCCGGCCGTGCCCGAAGTCCGCGTGCGGGTGGCGGGCCGCACCGCCACCCTCGCCGATGCGCAACGCATCGGCGATGAAGTCGAGACGCTTTACACCAATGGACCGGCGGGCGGCGGCGGCATCAGCAAGTCGGCCCGCGAGGTGATCGGTGTGCTGCCCACCTTCATCCCGCGCGAGCGGGTGTATCCGGAAATCAACTTCACCGTGGCATGAAACTCTGCGACCTGGCCCACGCCCGCTCGGGCGACAAGGGGGACACCTCCGACATTTCGTTGTTCGTCCTCGATCCGCGTCATTTTCCGCTCCTGGTGGAGCACGTGACGGTGGAGCGGGTGCGGGCGCATTTCGGCGACCGGGTGCGCGGCGAGATCGAGCGCCACCTGTTGCCGCAGCTCGGCGCGATCAAGCTGGTGCTGCACGACGCGCTCGGCGGCGGGGTCACGCGTTCGCTCGCGCTCGACGCGCACGGCAAGGCCTACGCGTCACGGCTGCTCGCGATGGAAATTCCCGCCGAAATCTCCGGGAGGTTGTCGCCATGACCGACGTCGTGATTCTCGGTTCCGCGCGGACGCCGATCGGTGCCTTTCAGGGCGTGCTTTCGACCGTGCCGGCACCGCGGCTGGGCGCGGTGGCGATCGCGGCCGCCGTGCAGCGCGCGGGGGTCGATCCCATGTCCGTCACGGACGTGGTGATGGGCAATGTCTTGTCCGCCGGAGTCGGCCAGGCGCCGGCCCGGCAGGCGGCGCTCGGGGTCGGTCTGCCGGTCGCCGCGCGCTGCGCGACAGTGAACAAGGTCTGCGGCAGCGGACTGGAGGCAGTGGTGCTGGGCGCCCGGGCCCTGCTGCTGGACGAGGCGACGCTGGTCGTGGCCGGCGGCATGGAGAGCATGAGCCACGCGCCCTACTTGCTGCCGAAGGCCCGCGCCGGGCTGAAGCTCGGACATCATCAGCTCGTCGACTCGCTGGTCCATGACGGCCTGTGGGATCCCTACAACGACCTGCACATGGGGTCCTGCGCCGAAAAGTGCGCGGCCCGCTACGGGTTCACGCGGGAGCAGCAGGACGCCTTTGCGATCGCTTCATTCGAGCGGGCCAATGCCGCCCAAGCGGCCGGGCGCTTCACCGGTGAAATCGCGCCAGTGGAGATCGCCGGCCGCAAAGGCACCGTCACCGTGGTCGATCGGGACGAAGGTCCGGCCCGGGTGGTTTACGACAAGGTTCCCACCCTGCGGCCGGCGTTCGAAAAAGACGGCACGATCACGCCCGCCAACGCCTCGACCCTGAACGACGGTGCCGCCGCCGTGCTGCTGGCGACCAGCGGCGGCGCGGCGAAACTCGGTCTTGTTCCGCAGGCGCGCGTGGTGGCCTGGGGCACGCATTCGGCCGACCCGGTCTGGTTCACCACCGCGCCGGTGGAGGCGGCGCGGCAGGCGCTGCAGCGCGCGCAGTGGACGGTGGCCGACGTCGATCTCTGGGAGGTCAACGAAGCCTTTGCCGTCGTGCCCCTCGCCTTCATGCAGGAACTGGGCGTCCCGCATGACCGCCTCAATGTGCACGGCGGCGCCATCGCGTTGGGCCACCCCATCGGTGCCAGCGGAGCCCGCCTGCTCGTCACCCTCATCGCCGCGCTGCGCGAATCCGGCCGGCGCCGCGGCGTCGCCGCCATCTGCATCGGCGGCGGCGAAGCCCTGGCCGTTTGCCTCGAACTTTTATGAACAAGGTTTACGCCAACGCCACTGCCGCCCTTGACGGGTTGCTCGCCGACGGCCTCACGATCGCCGCGGGCGGGTTCGGGCTCTGCGGCATACCGGAGAACCTCATCGCCGCCTTGCGTGACAGCGGGGTGAAGGGCCTCACGATCGTCGGCAACAACGCCGGCGTGGACGACTTCGGCATGGGCCTGCTGCTCGCCAGCCGTCAGGTGCGCCGGGTGCTCGCGTCCTACGTGGGCGAGAACAAGGAGTTCGAGCGTCAGGTCCTGGCCGGCGACCTCGAACTCGAACTCGTGCCGCAGGGCACGCTGGCCGAACGACTGCGCGCCGGAGGGGCGGGCATTCCGGCTTTTTATACGCCGACGGCAGCCGGCACGCCGCTCGCCGAAGGCAAGGAGACGCGGGTGTTCGACGGTCGCCCGCACGTGCTCGAGCCGGCCATCACGGCCGACCTCGCGCTGGTCAAGGCCTGGAAAGGGGACGCCCGCGGCAACCTCGTCTTCCGCAAGACCGCGCGGAACTTCAATCCCATGATCGCGACCTGTGCCCGCGTGTGCGTGGCCGAGGTGGAGGAGCTGGTCGGTGTCGGCGAGCTCGATCCCGACGCGGTGCACCTACCGGGCATCTATGTCGACCGCATCGTGCAGGGCGCCGCCTACGAAAAACGCGTCGAGTTCCGCACCGTGCAGGGCGCCGAAGCCTCGCGCAAGGCCTCGCCCGCACGCCAGCGCCTGGCGCAGCGCGCCGCGCGCGAACTGCGCGACGGCGCCACGGTCAATCTCGGCATCGGCATCCCCACGCTCGTCGCCAATCACATCCCGGCCGGCATGACCGTGACCCTGCAGTCGGAAAACGGCCTGCTCGGCATCGGCCCCTTTCCGGCGGAGGACGCAGTCGACGCCGATCTCATCAACGCCGGCAAGCAGACCATCACGGCCGAACCCGGCGCGGCGTTTTTCTCCAGCGCCGATTCCTTTGCCATGATCCGCGGCGGCCATGTCGACCTGTCGATTCTCGGCGCCTTCGAAGTCGCGGCCAACGGCGACCTCGCCAACTGGATGATCCCGGGGAAGATGATCAAGGGCCCCGGCGGTGCGATGGACCTCGTGGCCGCCGTGCCGCGCGTGGTGGTGGTGATGGAGCACTGCGCCGCCGACGGCCGTCCCCGAATTTTGCCGGCCTGCACGCTGCCCGTCACCGGGCGCGGGGTGGTCGACCTCATCATCACCGACCTCGGCGTGTTCGAGGTGAAACCCGACGGCGGCGGGCTGCACCTCATCGAACTCCAGCCCGGCGTCACGCTCGACGAACTCCGCCGCAAAACCGGCGCGCCGTTCGAAGTCGCGGCGACGCTGGTCACGCTTTGAAACTCAACTCCAACCCCGCCAAAACCCAATCCTCATGAAACGTCTCTTCCCTTGTGCCTTCGCCTCGTTCCTCGTCTCTTCGGTGCTCATGGCCGCCGAATCCTTTCCCGTCGTGCTCGATGAAGCCGTGCACGGCCGCTTCACGGTGACCCCGGCGCTGCCCGCCGACGGACGCGTGCCGGCCGGCACGGTGCTCACCGTCACGACCCAGCCCGATCCCGGCTACACGCTCGACGCCGGTTACTACTCGGTGCCGGGCCGCTGGGGCGCGATGTATCACGAATCCATGACGCCGACCTTCGAGGTCGTGATCGATCAGCCCAAGCACATCGGCGCGTCGTTCATCGAACAATCGGCCGTCGACCACCTCGACGTGCGGCACAACATCGTCTACGCCCAGCCCGGCCGGAAAGCGCTCAAGTATGACGTGTTTTCGCCCAAGGGCGCGCGCGGGTTGCCGATCATCGTCATCATCCACGGCGGCGGCTGGACGACCAACAACGAGGACGTCATGCGCGGCCTCGCCCGCGAGCTGACGCGCGGCGGCCAGTTCGTCGCGGCGAGCATCGATTACCGCTGGGCCGGCAAGGCCGATGGCGACGCGACGCCCAACACCATGCCGATGCTCATCGAGGACTGCTACGGCGCGATCGCCCACCTCATGGAGCACGCGGCCGATTATGGCGGCGATGCGACGCGCATCGGGGTGACCGGCGACAGTGCCGGCGGACACCTGTCGGCCGCGGTGTCGCTCATGGTCGAGCGCATCGGCGACCGCGGCTTCGGCCGGGAGCCGGGCGTGTTCGAGTTCAAACCCACCTACCTGCCGGCGGGCAAAACGGTGGCCGAGGTGCGCGCGGCGATGCTGTTGGCTATCCGGGCCGCCGCGCCCAGTTACGGCGTGTTTGCCGGCGAGTGGCTGAAGGCCGATCCGGAGAACCCCGAGTCGACGCCGGAGTGGGACAAGGCCGTGCAGCCGCAGTATGCCATTCCCGCGGCGACGGTGCGCGCCGTACCGCAATACCTCACGCGCGGCACCAAGGATCCGTTGATCGGCGACGACATGTGCACCGGCTTCATGGAGGCGCTGGTGGCGAAAGGGCAGCGCGTGCAATACGTGCAGGTCGGTGGCGCGGGCCACGCGTTCTTCGACTGGAAACCCGATGCGCAGACCAAGGGCGTCTTTCATCACTATGGCGTTTATTACGCCGCCGAGATGAAGGCCTTCTTCGCCTCCGTGTTGCACTGAAACCTCGAGCCCAGGCGTCGCCCCATGAAAACCCTCGCCCTCCTCACCTCCGGCCTGCTTCTGGCCGCCGCCGCGTGGGCCCAGCCCCGTGAAGTCGGACCTTACACGTTGCATCCCATCATTCCGGGCGTGACCCGCATCGAGGACGCCAACCACACCAATCCGTCCGGGCTGCATTACGATGCGGAGGGCAAGGTTTCGGGTTACAACAACTGTTCCGACATGTATTTGATTGTCGGTGACGAACGGGCGCTGCTGATCGATCTCTCCAACTTCATCAGGTGGGATGACACGGCGGTCGTCTCGCTGCAACAGCTCGTGCGGGAGGAGATCGGCGAGCGGAAGCTCTTCATTGCGATCACGCACCTGCACGGCGACCACACCGGCATGCTGCCGGCCTTTCGGGATGACGAAGACGTGACCTTCTGGATTCAATTGGCGGAGTTTGCGGAGAAGAACCCATTTCCGGTCGAGCGCACCACGGATATCGCCGATCAGGCGTCATTGGATCTCGGGGGCGGCGTGGTGATCGACGCCCTGAAGTTGCCCGGCCACACCAATCACTCGACGGTCTACTTTCTCCGCGGTGAGAATATGGTCTTCACCGGTGACGCGATCGGCTCCGGCGGCGGCGTGTGGATCTTCTCCGCCGACGGTTTTGCCCAATACCGCCGCAGCATCGACGAACTGATCGCCTTCATCCACAACCCGGCCAACGACATCGATGCCGATGAGCTGTTGGTGTTTGGCGGGCACTACTGGCAGAAGCGCGAGAAGGAGAAGCTCACCTTCCAGTATATCGCCGACATGCAGACCCTGATCGGCGAAATCAAAGCCGGTCGCGCCACTGAGGAGCGCGTGACCTTCGGGCCCTACCTGAACACCAACTTCAGTTACGGCGAAGCGACCATCACCTGGAACAAGGCCGACGCCGAACGGTTCAGGGCGGAGTAGTGGCGACGCCACGACGCCAGCACCCATGGACCTCGCGACGCTGATCCGGCAAGTGCCTGCTTGGCGCGGCGCGGGCAAGATCCGGCATGAGCGCTTGAGTGGTGGTTACTCCAATGTGGTGCACAAAGTCACCGTGGACGAACGAGCCTACGCGCTGCGGATCAACGGCGATCAGAACCGCTACCTCGGTTTGGACTTTGCTGAGGAAGTCGCGGTGATGCAGCTCGCCGCGGAGCACGGCCTGGCGCCGGCGGTGCTGGAGGCGGGGGTGGTTTTCCACTTCCAGCCGCGGGCCGTGGCGCCGTGCACCAGCACGACGGTGAGTGGTTCGGCGCGGACGAAGACGGCGGCGGCAAGGCCGAGGAGGAGCGGGGAGGAGGCGAGCGAGGGATTTCCTGACGGGGCGGCGAGGCAGGGGCAATCAGGGTTGGGCGATCAGGCGCACGAGGACGACGCCGTGGGCGGGGACCTCGGTGGCGAAGCTGTCGGTGAAGTCGCCCAGGTCCTGCTGGCGCCAGAGGTCGCGGATGCGGTAGGTCTCGCCGACGTGGGCGGTGGGCAGGTTGCCCCACGGGCCCCACTTGAGGTTCACGGTGGCGGCGGTGTCGTTGCGGTTGAAGAGACCCACCGCGAGTGAGCCGTCGGCGAGAGTCTTGGCGTAGACGATCTTACCGTCGGTGTTGCTGAACTGGGTGGCCTGGCGACCGAGTTCATCCTGGTTGAGGGCGAGCACCTCGTCGTTGGTGAGCAGGCTGAGGGTGAAGTCGTCCAACTGGGCGATGTCGCAGCCGATGAGCAGCGGCGCGGAGAGCAGGCACCAGAGGCTGATGTGAGTGTACTGCTCGTCGGGCGTGAGGTGGGAGGGGTGGAGGTTGGGGCCCCAGCCGACCATGCCGACGACGAGCATGTCGGGATCGCTCCAATGGCCGGGACCGGTGTAGGCGGCCCAACGGTCCTGAAGGAAGCCGATGCGGCTGACGCTCTCCCAACTGTCGTTGATGTCGCCGGTGGTGCGCCAGAGATTGGCGAGGCGCATGTAGTCGGCGGCATTGTCGTAGAGGCCGGTGTTGGAGAGGCTGTAGACGATGTCGCGACCGGTGGCGCGGAGGGCGTCGGCCATCTCCTGGACGTGGGGCACGTCGTTGGGGAACCAGTCGTATTTCAGGTAATCGACGCCCCACGCGGCCCACTGTTGGGCATCCTGCGGCACGAAGGAGTGTTTGCCAAAGGTCCAGTTGACCCAGTTGGGCTGGGCGTCGGGCGCGTCGGGGTCCTTGTTGAGTTTGTAGTTCTCATTGACGTTGCCGGACTCGACCCAGTCGTAGGTGCCGTCGGCGTTGTCGGAGGAGGTGCCGATGTAGCCGGCGTAGGTGCCGCGCCACGGGCCGGAGTAGATGCCGAACTTGAGCCCGAGGTCGTGGATCTCATCGGCGAGGGCCTTCATGTCGGGGAACTTGCGGTTGGGCTGGATGGCGTTGTGCGGGCCGCCGCGTTTGCCCTGCCAGCCATCGTCGATGTTGATGTAGGTCCAGCCGTGCTGGCTGAGGCCCTTCTCGACCATGGCGCGGGCGGAGCTGAGGACCTTTTCCTGGCTCACGGCGTCGCCCCAGCAGTTCCAGCTGCTTCAACCCATGGGTGGGGTGAGGGCGATGCGGTCGCCGACCACGATGCGGAAGGCCTTCGCGTCGGTGCCGAGGGCATTGGAGGCGCGCAGGGTGACGGTGTATTCACCGGCTTGTGACAGCGTGCCGGCGAGGTGGCCGGTGCTCGGGTCGAGCGAGAGTCCGGCGGGCAGGTCGTCGACGGCGAAGGTCATCGGGCGCTCGCCGGTGGCCGGGATGTTGTAGAGGAAGGGCGCGCCGGGGCGCACGCCGAAGACGGCCGGGCCATTGACTCGGGGCGTGGGCGGAGCGGGCGGGGTGAGGATGACCGGTTCGGCGGCGCTGAGCGTGAGCGCGTTGACCAGCAGCAGGCCGAGGCCCAGAAGGCGGAAAAAGGAGGACGAGTGCATAACGGAACGGTGGACCGTCCAGTCAGCGGCAGGGGTGGGGTGGAGGACGAGGCTGTTTTCCCGTCCAGCCTGGATTCCGCAGTAGGAGTGGGTCACAGAGGCCACGGAGATGAGCACAGAGTTCACAGAGCGCGGTTTACAATATCGATCCGGCGCCCGCCGGGTCCAGGTGCCGGGCGACAGCTCATTCCTGCGGATGAATGTGCCGGTCCGATTTGAGGTCCGGTCGCGCCGTGGGATGGTGGGCGGATGAAGAAACTCGGATTCCTTTCCTTTGGGCATTGGTCGCCGTCGCCGCATTCGGCGACGCGGTCCGCGGGCGACGCGCTGCTGCAGTCGATCGACCTCGCGGTGGCGGCGGAGGAACTGGGTTGGGACGGCGCGTATTTTCGCGTACACCACTTTGCGCGGCAGCTGGCGGCGCCGTTTCCGCTGCTGGCGGCGGTCGGCGCGCGCACGCAACGCATCGAGATCGGCACGGGCGTGATCGACATGCGCTACGAGAATCCGAGCTACATGGTCGAGGACGCAGGCGCGGCGGATCTCATTTCCGGCGGACGCCTGCAGCTCGGCATCAGCCGGGGCTCACCCGAGCAGGTGATCGATGGCTGGCGGCATTTTGGCTACGAACCGGCCGCGGGTGAGACGGAGCAGGACATGGCGCGCCGGGCCACCGAACTGTTTCTCGAGCGGCTCTCAGGCCGGGGTTTCGCGGCGCCGAACCCGCGCCCGATGTTTCCGAATCCGCCGGGCCTGCTGCGGCTGGAGCCGCACGCGCCGGGGCTGCGTGAACGCATCTGGTGGGGTTCCGCGTCCAACCGCACGGCGGAGTGGGCGGCACAGCTCGGCCTGAACCTGCAGAGCTCGACGCTCAAGTGGGACGAAACCGGCGAACCCTTTCATGTGCAGCAGGCGAAGCAGATCCGCGCCTACCGGGCGGCCTGGCAGGCGGCCGGCCATACCCGGACGCCGCGCGTATCGGTGAGCCGATCGATCTTCGCCCTGGTCGACGACCGCGACCGCGCCTACTTCGGCGGTGACGAGCGGGACGGTGACGCGTTTGGGATGCTGGAAAAGGATACGCGGGCGATCTTCGGCCGATCCTACGCGGCCGAGCCGGACAAGCTGATCGAGCAGTTGAAACAGGACGAAGCGATCGCCGAAGCCGACACCTTGCTGTTCACGGTCCCGAACCAACTCGGCGTCGCTTACAACGTCCACGTCCTCGAAGCCCTCCTCCACCACGTCGCCCCCGGCATGGGCTGGCGGTGAGGGGAGGCTGCGACATCTCGCGAGCCCACAACGTCATCAACTACCGGACGACCGTCCGCGCTTGTAACCCGATTGCGACGTGACCCGGAACGCTGCGCGAGCCTGCCGATCACCAGATCGCCGTTGTTGGCTGGTGACGGCCGAGCCGATCCAGCTCCCTCACTGTTCACAAGTGACGACATGAACCCGTCCGCCTGTCTGCATGTTTCATACATTTGCCATTCGCGAACCGTGTATCTAATTGATTGATTGACATATTCATTATTCGCGTATTGTGTATTTTGTTAATGGTGAAAGGACAAGACATCTTGGTCGCGCTCAAGTTGCTGCAGGCGGATCCGGAGCTGAGTTTTGCTGAATTGGGTAAATCCGTCGGACTCAGTGCGTCGGAGGCGCATGGCAGTTTGCGTCGATTGATCGAGGCGCGGCTGGTTGAGCCGGGTTCGCGGCGGGTCATTCGCCGCTCTTTGCTGCGTTTCTTGGTGCATGGCGTGCCCTTCGCGTTTCCGGCCTGCGAGCGTGAAAACACCCGTGGTATGCCCACCGCTTGGGGCGCTCCGGTATTGCGTGACCATTTCGCGACCGACGAAGCGCCGCCGGTTTGGCCAGACCCGGAAGGCACTGTGCGCGGTCCGTCGTTGAAACCACTTTACCGGAGCGTGGCCGCTGTGGCGCGGCGTGACCTCGAGCTTTACGACTCGCTGGCTCTGGTGGACGCCCTGCGTCTTGGGCGCGCCCGCGAGCGCAAGCTGGCGGAAGAGAAGCTGGCGCAACGACTCGGTGAACGGGTGTCATGATTCTGCCGGCGCTCCTGGCTGAGATTGCCGCCAAGCTGGAACGGCTCGGGCTCAACTACGCCTTTGTTGGCGGGTCCATTGTCGAGTTTCTGCTGGATCATCCTGGCCTTAGCCCGATGCGTCCCACCGACGATCTTGATGTGATTGTCGAGATCGTGGCCGCTCGCGATTACGCTGAGCTTGAGCAGCGTTTGCGAACCACCGGATTTGAACACGACATGTCGGTCGGTGCTCCGATGTGCCGGTGGCTGCACCGCGACATCATCATCGATATCATGCCCACCGACGGTGCGTTGATCGGACTCAACACCGCATGGTTTCTGGAGGCGCTGGCGACCGCGCGTCCCCAAGTTATCGGTGGCGTGGCGGTGCCGTTGGTTTCACCGGTCGGCTTCATCGCCACCAAGCTGGCGGCTTTCGCGGATCGGGGTGATGGCGATTACTACGGCAGCCACGATATCGAGGACATCATCACCGTCATCGACGGACGCGCGAACATGGTCGCCGAGCTGGCCGATGCTGAACCGGGTTTGCGGAACTACGTTGCGACGAAAATCGGAGTCTTGCTGACAAACGCCGATTTCCAGGAAGCCCTGCCCGCGCACCTGCCATTCGATGCCGCCAGCCAAAGCCGTCTTCCGCTGCTCCGTGAAACGCTCCGACAGATGGCAAGCCTTGCCTGATTGAAGACCTACAATCCACGAAGCATCCACGTTCCCGCGACCTGATTGACGGTTAAACGAGGGCGCGACCGGCGAGGCTGTGCGGCGCGACGGGCAGCCAAAACGCGAGACGCCGGGCGTTGACGCGAGCCGACCAAAACCTGCGTGTAGGAGCGCATTGGCCGAGCCGCGATGGCTCGGTCTCAGCGCGCGCAATCAAGCGTCAAGACCTGCCGTCCTCGCGCGGCCACTTCGGCGGCGACGAGCGGGACGGTGACGCCTTCGGTATGCTGGAAAAGGATACGCCAGCGATCTTCGGCCGTTCCTACGCCGCCGAACCGGACAAGTTGATCGAGCAACTGAAACAGGACGAAGCGATCGCCGAAGCCGACACCCTGCTGTTCACGGTCCCGAACCAACTCGGCGTCGCCTACAACGTCCACGTCCTCGAAGCCCTCCTCCACCACGTCGCCCCCGCCATGGGCCGGCGGTAGGGGAGGCTGCGACATGTCGCGAGCCCACAACGTCATCAACTACCGGACGACCGGTTGCATGGGTAGCCAGATAGCAACGAGATCCGCAGTGTGTGCTCGGAGCTGCCGACCACCTGATCGCCGATGTCGACTGGTGTCGGCCCGACCTGGCCCAGTTGCTCTCTCTGTTGACAAGTGACGCCATAAACCCTTCCGGCTGCCTAATTGACCCGACCCGGTTTGCTGGAGCCTTCGTTTCGGCTTCCGTCGGGTTGACGAGTGACGGCCTGACCCCGTGCGGCTGTCCGTTTCCGCTGCTGGCGGCGGTCGGCGCGCGCACGCAACGCATCGAGATCGGCACGGGCGTGATCGACATGCGCTACGAGAATCCGAGCTACATGGTCGAGGACGCAGGCGCGGCGGATCTCATTTCCGGCGGACGCCTGCAGCTCGGCATCAGCCGGGGCTCACCCGAGCAGGTGATCGATGGCTGGCGGCATTTTGGCTACGAACCGGCCGCGGGTGAGACGGAGCAGGACATGGCGCGCCGGGCCACCGAACTGTTTCTCGAGCGGCTCTCAGGCCGGGGTTTCGCGGCGCCGAACCCGCGCCCGATGTTTCCGAATCCGCCGGGCCTGCTGCGGCTGGAGCCGCACGCGCCGGGGCTGCGTGAACGCATCTGGTGGGGTTCCGCGTCCAACCGCACGGCGGAGTGGGCGGCACAGCTCGGCCTGAACCTGCAGAGCTCGACGCTCAAGTGGGACGAAACCGGCGAACCGTTCCATGTGCAGCAGGCGAAGCAGACCCGCGCCTACCGGGCGGCGTGGCAGGCGGCCGGCCACACGCGGACGCCGCGCGTGTCGGTGAGCCGATCGATCTTCGCCCTGGTCGACGACCGCGACCGCGCCTATTTCGGCGGCGACGAGCGGGACGGTGACGCCTTCGGTATGCTGGAGAAGGATACGCCGGCGATCTTCGGCCGCTCCTACGCGGCCGAGCCGGACAAGCTGATCGAGCAACTGAAACAGGACGAAGCGATCGCCGAAGCCGACACCCTGCTGTTCACGGTCCCGAACCAACTCGGCGTCGCCTACAACGTCCACGTCCTCGAAGCCCTCCTCCACCACGTCGCCCCCGGCATGGGCTGGAGGTAAGGGAGATGCGGCGGTCTGTGCGTCGACATCGCGTTCGGAAACCGCTTGACTGGCCATACTGGTAGCCAGATAGCGGCGCGACCCGCAACGTGTGCTCGAAGCAGCCGATCATTTGATCGCCCTTGTTGACTTGTAACGGCCTGTCCAGCTGCCCGGCTTGGAGATGGTAAGCGCAAACTTCAGCCTGCCCCCCTTACCCCCCCCCGTCCGGCTGCCTTTTCGTCTCACTTGGACTCAGTCGGACACTCCTTTGGAATGTAGGCGAGCAATCGCAGGACCTAAGAATTCACAGATTTCGTTTGGGGAATAGTCGAGCTTTAGCTGGTTTTTTTCGAAATCACAATTGATCAGGTGCCCATTGGAATCAGGCCTGCAAGCCACATGCACTTGGAATATACTTCGACCACAGGGGTTCTCGATCATGAAGATATTCACCTGCCAAACGCTGCGAAGACTCTCTCCCTTTCGAGCTTGGACTAGCTCCGCATTTTCGGGTGAATCTAGATAGTAGGTCTCGTCGGATTTTTGAGCAATCCCCTTGTTGTCATATTTTGCCTCAAGGGAATAAATTGTAGGAACGCCATCTCCGATGTCGAAATTCTTAATGAATTTGTAGGGTGGCGGGAAATTGTATTTATCCCCATCAAAGATGATAGGCCAAAACGCATAAGTAATATCCTGCAAAAAAACCGGGTGCGCCTCCTGAAATAGAGCAATATCATAGTAGCCGCCAAACCGACGCGAAAGGGGGCTACCATCGCGCAATTCGGAGGCTAAAAGATAGCCGGTGCTCGTGAGCGCAAGGGTAGCACTGCGTTGGCTCGGGTGTAATTGGTTGAATTGACTGGCGGAAGTATTCGCTAAGACTTGTTCAAGATCCGGCGCTCCGGTCCCGCTATACCAAATTTTGGTTTCGGGCCCGACCATCTCCCGGCAATCGTTGCCCCAAATCGCGATCGATCGATTGTCATGCCTGACGTGAAGAAGCAGGCTTGTTCTCGAAAGTTCACGATTGCAGTTAGCTCTAAGGTAACGTTCTATAAATTGATAGTCATTGGAAATCGTGAGAGCGTTTCCTATTTCATTAAGAACGATTTGCGCTGGCTCATAGTAGCCAGCCCAAGCCACAAGCGCAGAATCCCTGTAAATTTTTATCTTACGGTGAAGACTGTGCGCTTTTGCCCCCTCGGCCATTGTAATGCTTACATGCCGGTTTCCTACTGTGGGCAAGTGAACCGTGCCGTGCTTACCGGTTGTTGTCAGCAACCGATCAGCGATCATTGAAGGCGGGTTGCCTGCCGCAAAACTGGCAATTAAGGTCATGAGGGAAGCAATAACGAAAGCTGAAAGAATTGCTGACAAAGGTGCGTAACAGCAGCTCAGGAGATTTGTCCGGAAATTTTAGAATGCGGGGCTAGAAAGTGGTCGGTTTTTGCAGTTTATGATCTGGGTCGAGGTTCGCCGTTTTATGAGCCGCCTTATCCGCGGGTTCGTTCTTGGTGCCGAAGATTTCTTGAAAACTGACGCATGCGGACAGATCGGGAAGGCGTAATACCGGTTTTTCGCGGTGATCAGCACATCCGAGTCCAGGAGGTAGGCCTCGGTCGCACTCACGGTAAGGCGACTCCGAGTTTGCGGGCATACTCCTGGAAGGCCCCGCCGTGCAGACCCGACAGATCATAGGCCTCTTTGAAACCAATGCGTCCTTCTTTGGCGGCGCGAATCACTTGGAGGCCAAACAAGGTCCCGACGCGGGTGTTTTGGTTGTTGTAGAAATCGCCGCCCTGTCCGGACTGTTTTTTCGAGAATTCGCGTTGGGTATAGTGCCGGTAGAAGCTGAAGAACTCCTCCCGGTCGACCAAGCGGAGGTCCAAGGCCCGACATCCGATGACGACGGGACTTACCTTGAAGCGGCCGGCCAGTTTTTCGAACGGCGTATCGCGGTGCGCAACGGAGGGCCAGGCGGCGCGCATCTCGGCGGCGGGCACCAGGAACTCGGCGGCGGCCTGATCGCAGAATCGCTCCACGGCACCGCCGTCGGGCCGCAGGTCGGGGAAGCCCGACAGGCCTTCGCCCGCTTCGCCGAGCCAGAGGTGGGCGAGTTCGTGGGCGAGGGTGAACATCTGCGCCGACTTCGCATCGGCTCCGTTGACAAAGATGAGCGGCGCATATGGGTCGCTGAGGGCGAAGCCGCGGAACTCTTTCACCTCCAGACGCCGGTGGGTGTTGTTGCCCACCACGCCGTTGATGACCGCCATGATGCCGAGGTTCTCGATGGCGTTGCGGAGTTCGCCGACGGCACTTGTCCAGGTTGGCACGCGTTGGGCCCAGTCCTGGTCGAGGCCCACGAGTCGGCGCATCTCCTGGCCGATGGCGCTCGGGTCGTCGCTCGGGCGGGCCGAACCCACAAAGCTCAAGGGCTCTGCTCCGGCTTCGATCCGTTCATCCCGCAACCACGCCTGTCGCCGTTGCATGAGCTGAATCGTGTCCACGAGTTCCGGACTGATACCCTGGGGATGGCGGTTTTCCACGGTGCGGAAATCGGTGAACGGGAGCGGCACTTCCGGCGGCTCGGGCAGGAATAGAAACCCGAACGGCACCCGGGTCGCGTTGGCGAAACGCTCCAATTGCTTGAGGGTCGGTTGCGCCGCTTGGGCCTCCCAATCGCGAAGTCGTGGAAACTTGGCCGACAGATCCGCGAGCTCCAGGCCGGCGCGTTTCCGCGCCCAAAGCAGCACCTGCGGACTGACGGCGATCCGACTCATGGGAGGAATTTGTGCGGAGTTTACCGGTCAGGACAAGCGGCGTGTATCGCCCGGGAGGCGAGCTGGAGCAGGGGGGGGACTTTGGCTCGGTTTGAAGACGTCAGGTTCCGACGCTTGGTTTGTTTCTTGCTGTCGCGGGCCACGCTCCGGCTACAGCTCCGGATTGATGAACCCTAATTGATCGGCCGCGGGTGCAGCCACCCGTTGATCGTCAGCCAGTCCATGATCCGGCCCTGCCAGCGGTCGCGGGGGAGGAGGAACAGGCCGTGCTGACCTTTTTCAAAAAAATTCGCTTCGACGGAGACGCCGGCGTGGCGCAGGGCGTTGAAGAAGAGGATGCTGTTGTCGATGTCGACCAAGCGGTCGTCGGCGGCGTGGAGGATCAAAGTGGGCGGGGTATCCGCGGTGACCTGCAGCTCGTTGGAGAAACGTTGGATTTGTTCCGCGGTGGGGTTTTCGCCGAGGAGCGCGACGCGGGAACCTTGGTGGGTGATTTTGGCGTCCATGCTGATGACCGGGTAGACCACGATCAGGAAGTCGGGGCGCAGGCTGACCTGGTCGGGATTGTCGACGAGGGGCTCGGCGAAGTGCGTGGCCAGCGTCGAGGCAAGGTGTCCGCCGGCGGAAAAGCCGATGGTGCCGATGCGGTCCGCGTCGATGCCCCACTCGGCCGCATGTTGCCGCGCGAAGCGCATGGCCTGTTGGGCGTCCTGCAGCGGGCCGATGGACTTATCGAGCATCGTCTGGTCGCTCGGCAGGCGGTATTTGACCACGAAGGCCGCGATGCCGTGATCTTTGAAGAACTCGGCCTGTTGCACGCCTTCGAACTCGTAGGTGAGGCCGGCGTAGCCGCCGCCGGGCAGGATCACCACCGCGGCGCCGGTGGCTTTGACCTTGGCGGGCAGATAAACCTGAATCGTGGGCTGCGAGACCTTCTGAATCCAACCGGTGCCCGCGCCGGTTTCCTCGTCGGGTCCAGGCTTGGCGTTCGGAATGGCCGCCTCCCCGTAGAGCGGGAAGCTCTGCACCTTCGGCGGAAAGAAGGCGGTCCGGTCTTCCGCCGGCGGCTTGGCCGGAGCGGGTGCAGGCGCGGGCGTGGATGCGGCGGTTTGTGCGTAGCCGGTGATCGGCCAAGCAGCGGCCAAGGCGAGGGAGAGGATCAGGTTCCTCGGGGAGTTCATGGTCGGGGAGGTAGAAGTGGCAGGGGGTTTTTCAACCACAGATGGATACGGATGAACACGGATGCATCGGCAGGTCCGGACCTTCAACCCTTACCTGAACACCAACTTCAGCTTCGGCGAGGCGACCATCACCTGGAACAAGGCCGACGCCGAACGCTTCCGGGCGCAGTAGCGCGCGCATCGTAAGAAAATGCGGACCATGTTCTCCACTTGCTCGCGCTCGGAGCTAGGAGCGTGAGCAAGTGGCGGAAGCATGCGTTAAGAGAACAGAATTGGCGCTCAACGGGTGTGGACGCCGCGCCGGGCAGGCGTCCGGTCCGGATTGACCGGGGACCCGTTCGGAGCGAGGGTGGACGCCACCCCAACCCCCTTGAAACCATGAAATGTCTGCCCCGACTGCTGGTTGTTTGTGCGCTGTTTTTGGTCACTCATCTCGTCCGCGCCGAGGAAGGCGTGCAGGATCTGCAGATCGGCGATCCGGCCCCCGACTTCGCCCTGATCGGCATCGACGATCAGATTCACCGCCTGGCCGACTTCGACGACGGCAACGTGCTGGTGGTCTTCTTCACCTCCAACCACTGCCCGACCTCGCACGGCGCCGCCGCGCGCCTGCGCGCCTTTCTCGACGACTTCCGTCCGCGGGGCATGACCTTCGTCGCAATCAATCCCAACCATCCCGACGGCCTGAGCATCGATGAACTGGGCTTCTCCAAATACGGCGACGGGTTCGAGGACATGAAAAAATACGCCGCGGACGAGGGTTTCGATTTTCCCTATCTCTATGATGGCGAGACGCAGGCCGTGGCCAAGGCTTATGGCTGTCTGGCCACGCCGCACGTCTTCATCTTCGATGCCGAGCGCCGACTGCGCTACAAGGGACGCTTCGACGACTCGCCCTATGCGGAAGCTTCGACCGTGAAATCACCCGACGCGCGCAATGCCGTGGAGGCGCTGTTGGCGGGCCGGCCGGTGCCGGTCGCGGTCACCAAGCCCCACGGCTGCTCGACCAAGTGGATCAGCAAAAAGACCGGCATTGCCGAGCGCACGCAGCAGTGGGACCGCACCCCCGTGGACATCGAGGAGATCGACGCCGCCGGGGTCGCCGCGCTGAGGCGGGGCGGCACAGGCAACGTCCGCCTCTACAACGTGTGGGCGACCTGGTGCGGTCCCTGCGTGGCGGAGTTTCCGGAACTCGTGGCGACCTCGCGCCGTTTCGACATGCGCAACTTCGAGTTCATCAGCATCAGCATGGACCACCCGCGCGACGCCGCGAAGGCGAAGGACTTTTTGGAGCGCAACGGCGCCGGGCTCTCGCGCCGTCTGCAGAAGTCGGTCAAGGAGGAAGGACGCACCACCAACAGTTACCTTTTCACCGGCGGCAGCATGGAGGACCTGATGGCGGTGCTCGACCCCGAGTGGCCGGGCGGCATTCCCCACACCGTGCTCATTGATGCCGAAGGAAAGGTCATCTGGCGCCACAGCGGCCAGGTCGACGGCGAGGAACTGCGCGACCGCGTGCTCAACCACCTCGGCAACTACTACAAACCCTGAGCAGGCCGTGCTGTTCATAAGATAGCGCGGACATCACACCGTGATCGGTTGCGGTGACAAATCGATCGCGATAGAAGCGTACCATGCGCTTCTCGACTCTCCCGCTCTCTTCGTACGCAAGCCTCGTTCAATCGCTTCAGCGGCGCGTGGCGTGGCTAATGGCCGGCTTGGTCCTGGCGGTGGGCCTCATCGGGCCGGTGGCGGCGCAGTCGGCGGCACGGCAGGTCCTCGGTGAATTGCCTGATGGCGGATCGGTGGCCTTTGTGCGGGAGCCTGGCGGGACGTGGGGCATGGTGGTTAATCGCGAGGCCGGTCCCGACCTGCGGCAGGCGGCACCGATCCGGGTCGAGCTCTTCACGGCGGCCGATGGTCCGCGCGAATTGCACGCCGGCTATGACGCCGTCGAGTTGACGGCAGGCGGTGGCATCGAGGCGAGCGCGACGGTGACTGACGGGAGTGGCGCGCGTTTCCGGGTGAAGGATCATTGGCAACTCGACGGTGCCGTGGCCACGGTGCGGCGCACGATTGCGGTGGAGCAGGGCGGCGCGGACGGTTTCGGGTCGGCGGTGGAGTTCGCGGTCGATGAAGCGGTGGCCTGGTCCGACGTGAACGGCTTTGCGCCCGGCGCCCTTTATGGCGACCCGACGCATGACGGAGAACGCTCTCCCGGCGGCACGCTCAACGCGGCCAACCGGCGCTTCCTGATGCGCGAAGACCTGTTGCCGGCACCCGTTTTCGGGGTTGGTTTTGCGGGCGGCGGTTCGGTGGCGGTGCTCGATGCGCAGCCGCAGGGCGATTCGACCTGGGATGAAACCCGCCTGGTCGAAAGAACCATGATCGACGAACGGTTTCGCTTTGGCGCCCTGGGCGTCTGGCAGCAGGACGGGGAGCCGGTGGAACTGGGTTTCCGCTATCCGGGCACGGCGGCAATGTATCCGCGTGCTGGTGACGGCGAGGCGCCGCCGCTGACCTGGTATCGCCGCTATCATTCGGTCGAGCCGGGGGTGACGCATGCCTACACCGTGGCCTTCCGGTTCGGGGACGAGCAGACGTTTCCGGATCTCACCCGCAACGTGTGGCGCTGGGCCTGGCGGACGCTGAAGCCCTCCGTCGAGGCCATCGACGTGGAGCAGATGCAGCGGGTGTTGATCGACCACCTCGCGGCCCAGGCGGCGACCATCGACGGACGCACCGCGATCCCCTTCGTGCTCAACACCCTCACCGATCAGCTGCAGTGGAATTGGACGATGGTCGCGATGGGCTTTGTGGGCAAAAACCTCGAATGCGCCGACCTCTTGCTGCGCGAAGCGGAGCAGGATTCGACCGCCCGGGGCGAGCGCATGCGCGAGATCGGACTGGGTATCATTTCCTCCATGATCGAGGCCCTGCCAACGGTGCCGCTGGAGGCGACGGGTTATGATCTGGCGACGGGCGAGCCGTGGGATCATCACTGGCTCGCCCCGTGGTTGCGCAACGCCTCGGAGGACATGCGGGTGCTGCTGCAAACCTACCGGCGTGAGCGCGACCTGGGTCGGGAGCACCCGGAATGGCTGGCCTGGATCAAGGCCTACGTCGACTGGCTGATCGAGCAGCAGCGCACCGACGGATCATTTCCGCGGCGGTGGGAGCGGGGCAGCAGCGAGGTGGCCGAACCGACGGGCACGACGAGTTATGCGCCGGTCCCCCTGCTGGTGCTGATGAGCGAGGAGACGGGCGATCCCCGCTACCGTCGGGCGGCCGAACGGGCGGCGGATTACGTCTGGGACCACTGGGGCGAGCGCGGCCTTTACATCGGCGGTGCCAGCGACAACCCCAACATCACCGACAAGGAGGCCGGCATGCTGAGCATGGAAGCCTTCCTGAGTCTGCACGAAGCGACCGGGGAACCGAAGTGGCTGGAGCGGGCACGGTCGGCGGGTGACTTTACCGAGACCTGGATGTGGATCTGGAACCTGCCGATGCCGGTTGATGCCGACGACGCGCAACTCAACTACAAGCGCGGCGTGCCGACCATCGGCGTGCAGGGTATCAGCGCGCTGTATGCCGGCAGTGTCGACGAGTATCTCGACTGGGCGGTGCCGTCCTACGCGAAGCTGTATCGACTCACCGGTGACAGTCATTACCGTGACGTGGCAGCGCTGCTGCTGCATGCCACCAAGTCGATGGTGGCGCTGCCCGGCCGCCAGTATGACCTCAAGGGCATCGGCTGGCAGCAGGAAGGCTGGCGCATGGGGCCGGGCGGCAGCGGACGTGGCGGCAGCGGTCACCGTTTCTGGTTGCCGTGGATCTCGGCCAATCACCTCCACGGCATCATGGAACTGCAGGCGAGCGACCCGGCGTTGTATCGGGAACTCACCGAAGACCGGCAGCGCGTGCCGTAATCGGGCACGCCAGGTTCGAGGTGGACGCCGGCGTCCCCGACGGCGTTATGTCTGAGTGGCCGAGGAGGCAGTTGAAACGACGCGGTCGGGGACGCCCGCGTCCACCTGAAGACAGCCATGTAGGGCCGTCGCTTGGGACGTGCCGCGGCCGTGGCGGGCGTCGCGCGCCAGCGCCCGGTTGCGGTGGCGGCGTGAGGGACGGTGGCTGCCGGGCTGGCGGACGCGGAGCGGGTCGCGGCGAGCGCGACTCTACAGGGGGCGGTGGGGCCGGGAACGTGGTTCTCTCAGCGGCGGTGCATGAGGGTGTCGATCAGTTCGACGTCGGGGGCGCCGATCATGGTCTGCTCCGGGAACCACTCGAAGATGCCGAAGTCGCCTTTGTATTCCCAGTTGGCCCAGGCCATGCCGGCCGATTCAAAGACGTCGATGATGTCGCGGTAGTAGGCGAGCCGGTCGGCGCGGGGCACCGTGGGCAGGCAGCCGAACTCGCCGCAGTAGAGCTGAAGGCCGAGTTCGCGGGCGCGCTCGATCGCGGGCGCGAGTTCCTCGCGCAGGCGTTCCGGACCCCACTCGTCGGCGGCGTTGGCGGCGATGTCGGTGAAGTTCTGCGGCGCGCCCTCGAGCAGTTTGTCGAGCGTGGCGCGGTCGACGATCCGTCCAGGATAGTTGACCGGCCCGGTGTAGACCTTGAGCGGCGTCCAGCTGGCGCGGTAGTGGGTGAACAGCAGCGGCGAATAGGTGTGCGTACTGAGGATGATGTTCTTGTCGCCGGCCGGGACCTTGAGCGCGGGCAGGGTGGAGGGAATCTGCCACAGGTTGGACCCGAAGATGAGGACGCGGTCGGGTTCTTCGGCGCGGATGAGGCGATGGGCCGCGTTGATGAGGCGGTTCCAGTCCTCGTGGTCGTCGGCCACGGGCTCGTTCATGATTTCGTAGGCGACGGCATCGACCGGAAAGTGGCGCAGGCGGCGGGAGAGTTCCGTCCACAGGGCGAGGAAACGTTCCTGGGCGGCGGGGTCGGTCCACAGCGTGTTGGGCGCGCCGCCTTCGTTGGCGGCGTTGAAGTGATGGGCGCGGACGGTGTGCAGGTCGACGATGACGCGCAGGTCGGCGGCGCGAGCCCACTCGATGCCTTTGAGGAGGAAGGCAAACGCGTCCTCATTGGGCGTGCCGTCCTCGGCCCAGAGTTCCTTCTCGTCGATCGGCAGTCGCACGTGATCGAAGCCGCGGCTGGCGATGAACTTCAGATCGTTTTCAGTGATGAAGACCGCGCGGGGCGTCCAGCCGAAGTCCTGCGAGAGCCAGTGGCTGAGGTTGATGCCGCGGCGGATTTCGAATCCCGCCGGATTGGTGGCGGCGCGGGCGCTGCCGAGCAGGGCGGCGCCGATCAGCGTGAAGGCCGCCAGCAGACGACCGGGGCGAAACAGGCGTGAAGACATGCACCGATCCTGAGCGGCGGGCGGAGTGGATTCAACCGGTAAGGGGCAGGCGGCGTGAACTCGGGGACCTCAGCACGGCGAGAAGCGGTAGATCGTGATGGTCCGGTAGATCTTTCCGGGGGCGGGATGGTGCTGAAAGGACCGGAGGCGGGTCCGGAACGTTCGCGCTGCCGGGGATGTCGTGCTCATCCGGCAGCAGCGGGCAGGGGGGCGGGCGCCGTCCGCCGGGCCCGACGCGGGGCGAGCGCACCCGCGGCGGGCGGCCATCGATCACCCGATCAGCGTTTCAGGGTGATTTCCAGCTGCGTGAGGGAGTGGGGCGGGAAGGTGTGGTGGATCACGTTGCCGGTGAAGCTGAGGTCGCTGGTGGTGATGCGCACCTGTTCCTGCTCGGCGGTGTTCGTGGCGTCGAGGGAGTCGGCGGTGATGAGGTGCACCTTGCCGGCACCGGTGTAGGCGCCGGCCTGCAGGTCGAGGTCGGTCGCGATGGCGTCGGTCTCGCTGCGATTGACCACGTTGACGAAGAGTTTGCCGTCGGCCTCGTTCAGCACGGCGGTGACATCGAGGTAGGGAACGTCCTGGAAGATCGTGGTGTCGTAGGTGGCGCAGCGCGTGTAGACATCAAGCGCCGTGCCGCGGCAGTGATTGGAATACAGGTGGAAGGGGTAGTAGAGGGAGGTCTTGTAGTCGCCTTCGGGGGTGATGCCGGCGAGACTGCTGAGGAAGGTGAGGTTGGCCATCTTCACGATGTCGGCGCGACGAATGAAGGCGTTGAGGTGCTGGGCGAGCAGGAGGGGGCCGGCGAGGTTGTTGCCGCGGGCACCGTATTCGTCGAAGGCGATGTAGATGGGGCGCTCGGCTTCGGTTTTGACCAGGGCGCGTTTGATCTGGCCGGCGGTGATGTCGATGATGCGATCGATCTCGAGGCCGAGCGTCATCTGGTCGGCAAAGGTCGGCTCGCCCTCGATGGCGCGCAGGACCTGGAAGACGTAGCGGTGGAGGGAAATGTAGTCGATGTCGCCGGCCATGTGATCGAGCACGTAGTCGGTCCAGTCGGTCCAGCCGTCCTTGGGATCATAGGAGGAGGTGACGAGGGGGTAATTGGACGGACCGGCGGCGACGAGCAGGATGTCTTCGTCGACGGCGCGCATGAGCTTGGCCGCCTCGATGGCGAACTTCACGTAGTCCTCCTTGTTCTTGTGGCCGAGCTGCCAGGGGCCGTCGGGTTCGTTGCCGAGGGCCCAGAATTTCACGTTGTGGGGCTCGGGGTGGCCATACTTCACGCGCAGGTCGGCGTAGCGGGTGCCGGCGGGGGCGTTGCAGTATTCGACCCAGGCGGCGGCTTCTTCGATCGTGCCCGTGCCGGCGTTGATGCAGATGAAGTTTTCGGCGCCGATGAGGCGGCAGAATTCGACGTATTCGTCGGTGCCCATCTGGTTCGACTCCTGACGGGTGCGGGAGAGGTCGAGGGAGACGGGGCGCTGGTCCTTGGGTCCGATGGCGTCCATCCAGTGGTGGCCGGAAACGAAGTTGCCGCCGGGCCAGCGCACGGCGCCGATGTTGAGCGACTTGATCTGTTCGATGTAGTCCTTCCGGAAGCCGTTGGCGTCGGCGAAGGGCGAATCGGGATCGTAGAGCGGACCGTAGACGATGCCGCGGGCAGCGAAGCCGCCTTCGCGTTTCAGCGGTTCGAGGAAGCTCGAGTAGATGTTGGGATCGATTTCGCTGATGGTGCGGTCGGGATCGATCTTGATGAGGGCGGTTTCGGCAGTGGCTGGTGTGGCCAGGGCCGCCGCGATGATGACGAGGGAGGAAAGGGTGAGGTTCAGTTTTTTCATCGGTCGTGTATTCGGGGGTGAAGCAGGGCCGGCAGGGGCCTGCTTGCGGACAACGGAGTCGAGCCCCGCGGGGCGCGGGGCAGGGGAGCCGGAAGTCAAAGCCGAACGACGAAGGCGATCCACCTGAATCCGGATCGCGACGGGCTAACAGTCGACTGCGCGGAGGCGGGCGGCTGCGTTTCAGGAGACGGTTTTGCGGTCATCGGCGTAAACCGTTTGAGCAGCAGAATAGCCGCAAAAAGGCGCATCACCGCGGTCGCGGGACAGGAAAGGCGCAAAAACCACTCTCTCCTCGCGGGCCTTTCTTGCGGGGTATCGTTCCGCTCGAGATTCATTCCTGAGTTGCGATAATCGGGACCACGCCCTGCCGGTTGATCTTTCTTATGCGGTCGCGAATGGCCGACACCTTTTCCAAGGCCAGCGAATTGGATATTATCGCCAGGAATTCCTGGTCGGCGTGAGACAACCCGTCCTTGAGCAAAGTTGTTTCAATTCCGGTCATTGAGTTCAGCCAACTCGACTCAGCTATTGAGTAAACAGCGTTGGCGGCGGCCAAAAGCACCGCCCGCTCCTCCAACCCGAGTTCTATTGGATCGAACCCAATGGGACCTTTTTCGAGGAGTGAATATACATCATGCGTTGTCCGCGGGTTTTCCAGCGCGGCAGCGAGTATTCGGGTATGGAACGGTCCTAATGTCTCATCCAGTTCCTGCCAGAGGGAGTTTAATAGACCGGCTTCATTGCCATGGGATTTGCCGCTCCGGCGATCCCAGGACTCGGCCATGACCCAGATCTCCGACAGGATCCTTACGACTTGGGTGGATTCGTCGGCCGAGAGATCGAAGTCCCGGAGAATGTGTCCGAAGCAATATGTTACGGTTTCACTGGCGCGTTCCAACTGTTGCCTCGTTTGGTCTTGCTCAAGGAGGGCCTGCCTCAATTTGTCCGGTTCCGTATCGGCCGAATGGGTCGTAGCGGGTTGAGGCGAAAATCGGTCTCCTGGCTCTGTGACCACAGTCGCAGCAGACTCCGGAGGATGCCCGTTGTTTTCCATGCTTGGATCGTACAGGAAGCTCCAGACCACCGCGGCGATGATTGCTGCGGCAACGGTCAGTCCAGCATAAACGAACCTGTTGGCGTGCGATGACATGAGCGTTGGATTGCCCGCCCGATTCTGGCGCGGTTCTCCACGTGAGGGCCAGACCATCTTCGCGATCGAGCAGCCGAGTTCGGGGGATGCGTTCGGTGAGTTCGTTGAATCTTCCCGACTCCGGCTTGGCCGACGTTGGCCTCGGCCACACCGCCGCGTCTTCGTAGCTGCGCTTGAGCCCCGGCGAAAGCGTGGCCGCCCTGCCCCCGCCGCTCTGCCACGTTGTCGCTTCGCTCCAACGCAGCTACTCCCCCGTCCCGCTCCACCGCTTTAACGCCGCCCGGGGGCTTTCCTCCGCCGCCTCAATCCGCGACCGATGCGAGGGGGGATGTCGCGGGCGAGGAGCCAGAGGCCTTCGGGGAGTTGGTACCGGCCGTTAGCCCGCGGACGCCATGTCGCTCAGGTGAAAAAGTCCCCAACCATGTTGATGACCACGCCCAGTTCGTGGTCGGGGAAGACGTCGGAGGCCGAGCGATGGCCCCACTTATGGGGGCGCACGTTCTACCTGCGGGCGAAGCTCACGAGAGGTTCGAAGTCGTTTTGATCGGCTTGGCGAAGGGCGGCGAGATAGTGGGTGCGGGTGTCGCTTTTTGCCTCGAGTTCGATGCCGCCTCCCCAGGTGAATGGGGTGCGGCCGAGGGCGACGGCGAGGCGATCAGCCAGGAGACGGGCGTGGCGACCGTTGCCGTTTCTCCACGGATGGATCGCGACCAAGCCGTGGTGCATTCGCACGCAGAGTTCGTCGGCGGGGAAGGTCTCGTATTCGACCCACGCGCGGGCATCCGCCATCAATGAGACGAACCGGACCTCAACTTCATGGGGCGGCACGCCGAGGTTCAGCTCGCAATCGCGAAGCTTGCCGGCCCATCGCCAGATGTGACGAAACATGCGGCGATGCAGATCTCGCACGAGGAGGTGATCGAGCAAGTTGCTGGGCGCGAACCTCCGTCGCGGAGAGAACAGCCATCGTCGGGCTTCGAGAATATTCTCGCGTTCCAGCAGGTTTAGTTCGGCCAAGGTACTTACGCTGGGAATGAGGAAGCGTTCCTCGTCGGGCGAGACCGGGGTGGTGCCCGGATTCCGGCGATCGGATGGAAGCAGGCTCACACGGAGGGAGCGGATCTTGGCGGGAGGTCACCGCTGGCTTGCGCTTCGAGCGCCATGGAATGCTCCGTCGCGCGCAGATGGGCGAGGTCTGGATCTTGATCGGCAGCGAGCTCTGCAAAGCTGCGACCGTTGCGCGGGATCAGGGCGACCACCAGTTCGCAGTCCAAGGCGGCGGCGGCGCGCCGAAGAGTGCCGAGCGTAATGGTGTCCGATTTTTCGGCTTTCTCGTATGCCTGAATGGCCGATGGCGTCACCCCCAGCGCCTCCGCCACATGTCGGCGCGGGAGACCTGTGGCTTGGCGAACAGCCTGCAGCCAGCCATGCACGGGGCGCGGCACAGGACGGAGATCTCGGGTGGTTTGATCAAGCGAATTGGCAGCTATAACTTTTATTCTGTGCTTTGGCATATGGTTAAAACTGTAGAATTAGGCCAAAAATACAATCTATAGCTATAGTTATGTGCGGATTGAGGCGAGCTTAGCTTTTGGGCCGAACCGGCTCGGGCGGGTGCCGCTGTCCGTGGCTACGAGCGGGACCGAGGGGAGGACGCAACCACTCGGTCACGCTCGTAGCCACGAGTCGGCGCGGGCGGGCGCGGCGGGTTTAGGGTTCCCAGGTGAACGGCACTTTTGCGCGGAGGTCGTTGGAGGCGGCGCCGAGGGCGAGGGTCCATTCGCCGGCGGGGACGGCGTAGGTTTCGGTGGCGTCGTTCCAGCGGCGAAGTGCGGTGGCGGGCACGGTGAGCTGTACGCGGCGGGTTTCGCCGGCCTTGAGATGGATGCGGTCGAAGCCGCAGAGCGCGTGGCGCTCGCGCGGGTGCGTGGCGGCGGGCGGCGTGGCATAAAGCTGCACAACTTCGTCGCCGTCCCGCTCACCGGTGTTGGTGAGGTCGAACGAAACGCCGATCGCGCCGTCGGCGGCGGGCTCTGCGCGCAGATTGGCGTAGGCGAAGGTGGTGTAACTCAGCCCGTGGCCGAAGGCGTAGAGCGGGTCACCGTCGAAGTAACGGTAGGTGCGGCCGACCATGTGGTAGTCGGTGAACTCCGGCAGGTCGGTGGTGGCGCGGTAGAAGGTGACGGGCAGGCGTCCGGCGGGGTTGTATCGGCCGGTGAGCACGTCGGCGACGGCGGTGCCGCCGGCCTGGCCGGGATACCAGGCCTGCAGGATGGCGTTCAGGTGCGCGTCGGCCCAGGGCAGGGCGATCGCGCTGCCGGAGAGGTTGACCATGATCACGGGTTTGCCGGTGGCATGGAGTTTTTGCAGGAAGTCCTGCTGCAGGGCGGGCAGTTCGATGCCGAGCCGGTCGCCGCCGACGAAGCCGTCGTAGTCGACCTGCATCTCCTCGCCCTCGAGCTGGGCGGAGATGCCGCCGACGTAAATGATGACGTCGGCCTGCTCGGCCAGGGCGAGGGCCTCGGCGGTTCCGGAATCGACGGCGGGCGTGTTCCACTCGACGGCAAACGTCACCGCTCCCTCCACCTGCCGGTATTCGAAGCGGAGCGGCAGGCTGGCGTTGCCGGGCAGGCGCCGGGTGACCCGCACCGTGCGCTCGGTGGCTTCCTCGCCGGCGGGCGGTATCCAGGAATCAATGACGGTCTCGCCGTCGATGAGGAGACGGAAGCCGCCGCGGCCGCGCACGACGAGTTCGTAGTCGCCGGGCAGGGTGGTGTGGAGGTCGCCGTTCCAGAGGGCGGACAGGCCCTCGCGCGGGATGCCGGCGGGCGGGCCGGCCCAGAAACGCTCCGGGTCGCTCCAATCGGCGCTGAGCGGGCGCTCGGTGCGGCGGGCGGCGGGTTCGCCCTCGAGGTCGCGGTTGGTGAAGTATTCGCCATGCACCCAGCCGCTGGCGAGCAGGCGCACTTCGTCGGGCCGGGCGGCGTAGTCGATGCCGTGGGCATAGTCGACGCGGACACCGGCGGGCTCCAGGGCCGCGCGCAGGCCGGCGAGGATCGTGACCGGGGCGGAGGGCGAGCCGTTGTAGTTGCCGAGCAGGGCGGGCACGGAGGTGGCGTTGGGGCCGATGACCGCGACGCGCTGAAGTTTGGCGGGGTCGAGCGGAAGGAGGCCGTCGTTCTTGAGCAGCACCATCGACTCGCGGGCGGCGCGCAGGGCGAGGGCGCCGTGCGCGGGCGTGTCGTTCTGGTCGGGCGTGATGGCGTTGAAGGGCACGGCGTCGACGGGATCGAAGAAGCCGAGGCGGAACAGGGTGCCGAGCAGGCGGGCGAGGCGTTCGTCGAGGTCGGCTTCGGTCACGAGTCCCTGGCGCACGGCTTCGGCGAGGGCGGCGGATTCGCCACCGCAGCGCAGGTCCATGCCGGCCTCGAGGGTGAGGGCGTTGGCTTCGACGGCGTTGGCGGCGGCGTGGTAGGTGCGGTGCAGGTCGTCGACCGAGCCGCAGTCGGAGGTGACGTGGCCGTCGAAACCCCACTCGGCGAGGAAGGAGTAGAGCAGCGGGCTGATGGAGCAGGGCGTGCCGTAGAGCGCGTTGTAGGCGGTCATCACGATCTCGACGTCGGCCTCCTTCACGAGCGCCTCGAACGCCGGCAGGAAGGTTTCATGGAAATCGGCGTCGGGCGGCGAGACATCGAAGTTGTGGCGGAGCGGCTCGGGTCCGCTGTGCACCGCGTAGTGTTTGGCGCAGGCGGCGGCGAGCAGGTAGTCGGGGTGGTCGCCCTGGAGTCCGCGCACGAAGGCGGTGCCGAGGCGGGCGGTGAGGAAGGGATCCTCGCCGTAGGTTTCCTGGCCGCGGCCCCAGCGCGGATCGCGGAAGATATTGATGTTGGGCGACCAGAAGGTGAGGCCGCGGAAGATGGCGCCCTCGAGGTCGGTGCCCTTGTAGCCGTTGAACTTGGCGCGGCCCTCGATGCCGATGACGCCGGCCATTTCCTGCTGGAGTTCCTCGTTCCACATGGCGCCGAGGCCGATGGCCTGGGGAAAGACCGTGGCGATGCCGGCGTTGGCGACGCCGTGGAGGGCTTCGCTCCACCAATCGTACTTGGGAATGCCGAGGCGGGGGATGCCGGGCGTGCCGTTGCTCATGAGACCGGCCTTTTCCTCGAGCGTGAGGCGGCCGATGAGATCGGCGATGCGCGCCTCGCGGGGCAGGGCGGGATCGCGGAAGGGCAGCGGATCGGCGGAGGGTTGGGCGAAAACCGGCGCGGTGAGCGCCAGCAGAATGAGCGGGAGGGCGCGGAGGGTTTTCATGAGGGGAGGCAGAGGGAAGCGGGTCTCGTTCTCTTCCTCGTTCTCGGCCCTGCAGGGCTCATCGAATAAAGGAGAACGAGAAAGAGTATGAGAACGAGAAGGAGGGGGGCTATTCTTTGAAGAGGCGTTGGGCGAAGTGGTAGAGGTTGCTGCCCCAGGTTTCGCCGTCGTGACCGTGGTCATCGACGTTCCAGATGTGGGGCACGCCGTGCTCCTTGAGGTAGCGGTGGGCGCGCTGGGAGAAGTTGATGAGGCCATCCTTGTTACCGCAGGAGATGTAGAGGAGGTTGAGTTTCTCGCGGGTGGCGGCGGGATCGGGCACGAGGTCCTCGGGCGGCCGGGTGTTGGGCGCGGCGGAGAAGGGGGCGACCCAAGTGAAGGTGTCGAGGTAGGTGAGGCCGAAGTTGAAGGTCTGGCCGCCGCCCATGGAGAGGCCGGCCAGGGCGCGGTGGTCGGCGTCGGTGAGGGTGGAGTATTTGGCCTCGATGGCGGGAATGAGGAAGTCGAGCAGGTCGCGCTCGAAGGTGGCGAAGGCGGCGGCCGCGGTGGGGTTGAAGGGATTTTCGGGGATGCGGTCGTCGGCCATGGCGCGGCCGTTGGGGAAGACGGCGATCATCGGCACGGCCTTTCCGGCGGCGATGAGGTTGTCGAGGATGGCGTGACCCTTCACGTAGCCGGTCCATTCATGCTCGTTGCCGCCGATGCCGTGGAGGATGTAGACGACGGGGTAGGACTGGTCCGAGGTGTATCCGGGCGGAAGATACACGTTGGCCTTGCGGCGGGTGCCGGTGACGCCGGAGTCGTATTCGAAGGGTTCGAGGGTGCCGCGCAGGCCGGATTCCGGCAGGTCGCGGTAGCCGGCGGGCGGTTCGGGAAAGAGGCGCACGTCGTCGGGCGCGAGGACGATCTCGCGGGCAAAGTTGGCGCGGGCGCGCTCGGGGCTGACGTCGGCGGGATTTTCCTGGGCGGAGGCAGGCGCGACGACGGCGGCGGTGAGGAATAGCGGGAGCAGGGATTTCATGGAGTGAGGCGGATTGACAGGGTTTTTCTTAACCACGGATGGACACGGATCGCTACGCCTACCGGCTGCGCAAAAAGGCGTTTTCCGAGGCGAAGCGGTAGCGTAGCTTTTCCGTGTCCATCCGTGGTTAAAGATTCCAGGTTGGAATGATCAGTTCCTGAACAGGCGGGGGGCGAAGTCGTGGAGGGCGCGGCGCCAGGTGAGCCATTCGTGGCGCGTGCCTTCGGATTCGACGTAGACGTAGTCGATGCCGGATTCGTCGAGCATGGTGCGGAAGGCGCCGATGGCCTTGGGGAAGATGTCGGGTTCGCGCGTGCCCATGCCGATCCAGAGCACGTCGATCTTTTCGTTGAAGGCGGCGCCGTCGGCGAAGGCTCCGTCGGCGAAGGTGTGACGATCGAGCGGATCGGGGCGGATGCCGTTCATCGTGCCGCTGAAGGAGCCGATGTTGGCGAAGAGATCGAAATGGGGCACCGCCACGCGGAAGGCCATGTTGCCGCCCATCGACAACCCGGCGATGGCGCGATGGTGGCGGTCGGCGACGGTGCGGAAATCGCGATCGATCATCGGTATCAGTTCCGTGGTGACAAGATCCGGAAAGGCGGCGGTGGCGCTGCGGCGGTCGGCCGGATCGGCATCCCGATAGGCGGCGTAGCAGTTGTCCATCACGACAAGCATCGGCACGGCCTTCCCGGCGGCGATGAGGTTGTCGAGGATGAGGTGGGCGCGGCCCTGGTAATACCAGCTGGTTTCGTCCTCGTAGGAGCCGTGCTGGAGGTAGAGCACGGGGTAGCGGGTTTCGAGGGCGGTATCGTAGCCGGGCGGGGTGTAGACGAGGCACTGGCGCCATTGCCCGGTGATTTCGGAAAAGTAGGAGCGGAAGCGCACGTCGCCATGGGGGACATCGGTCAACGCATAGAACGCCTCGTCCGGCGAGGGCACTTCGATGCCGCTGCCGTGACGGCCCGCGCCGTAGTAGGCGTGGCTGCCGGGATCGAAGACCATCGCGCCGTCGACGCGGAAGGCGTAGTAATGAAAGCCGGGTTCGAGCGGCGGGGTCGTCGCGGTCCAGAAGCCGTCGTCGCCGCGGGCGAGTTCAAAGTGGCCTTGGGGCAGGTTGACCTGCACGTGGTGGGCATCGGGGGCTTCGATACGGAAGAGGCCGCGGCCTTCGGCATCGATGCGCGGATAGGCGGCACCGGGCACGTTGGAGGAGGCAGGGAAGGATCCTTCGGGTTGGGCGATGGCCAGCGCCGCGGAAGCGGCGAAGAGGACGAGGCGAGGGAGCAGGGGTTTCATGGTTGGGGGCTGAGAGGCAGGGATTTCTTTTAACCACGGATGGACACGGATGGGCTACGCTACCGCTTCGCCTGGAAAATCTGTGCTGCGGTGCGTAGCCGGTAGACGACCTGTGCGCCGAAGCCTTGGCGAAGGAGTATGCGATCTGTGTCCATCCATGGTTTAAGAATGAGTTGGAAGGGTCAGTGGCGGAAGAGGCGGGGGACGAAGTCGTGCAGGGATTTGCGCCAGACCTGCCATTCGTGGCCGCCGGGAAAGGAGGCGAAGGTCACCTCGAGGCCGTGGGCGCGGAAGGTTTCGATGACGGCCCGGGTGTGCTCGATGCGACCGTCCTGCTCGCCGCAGGAGACATAGAACAGGTCCAGCGCGGTGTTGAAGGCGGCGGCGTCGCCGAGGAGGCCGGGCACGTAGGCCTCGGGATCGAAGGGTGCCGAGCTGCGGATGCCGCCAAACAAGCCGGTGCTGAACACGCCGATGGAGTCGAAAGTGTCGAGGTGGGCCAGCCCCACGATGAAGGCCTGGCCGCCACCCATGGAGAGGCCGGCGAGGGCGCGGTGGGCGGCGTCGGTGCGGGTGCGGTAGTGGCCGTCGATGAAGGGCACGATGTTGTGCAGCAACTCCTCGGCGAACGGGGCCATGCCGGCGCGGCTGTAACCGGGCGGGACATCGGCGGGGCGCGGGAGGTTGCCGTTGGCGATCACCACCAGCATCGGCTCGGCGCGGCCGACAGCGAGGAGGTTGTCGAGAATGAGGTCGGTTTTGCCCTGCCCGGCCCAGCCGGTTTCGTCCTCGCCGCCGCCGTGCTGGAGGTAGAGCACCGGATAGCGCCGCTCGGGTTCGGCGTCGTAGCCGGGCGGGGTGTAGACGATCAGGCGGCGCCAGGACGCGGTGACGTTGGAGTAGTAGCGGTCGGAGCGCAGCTCGCCGTGCGGCACGTCCTTGACGGCGTAGAAATCGACGCCGGGCTCGGGCACGTCGATACCGCTGCCGTGACGACTGGCACCGTAGTAGGCCGAGCTGCCGGGATCGAACACCATGAGACCGTCGACCTCGAAGGCGTAGTAGTGGAAACCCGGCTCGAGGGGCGGCGTGGTGACGGTCCACACGCCCTCGGCGTCACGAATGAGTGGATACTTGCCCTGGGGGAGGTTGACGCTGACGGCCGAGGCGGCGGGGGCGGTGAGCTGGAACTGGCCGCGACCGGCGTCATCGAGCGCGGGGAAGGCGGCACCCGGGACGTTGGACGAGGCGGGAGTGAAAGTGGCCTCCGGCTGGGCCGAGGCGCAGACGGCGGAGAAGAGCAGGAGGGAGGCGGGTGAGGGAAGGCGCATCGGGCAAGGGCGCTGGAATCTAGGGCCGCCGCTTGCCGGCGTGCCGCAGTGGAGTGGGATTGGAATGGGCAGGTCGAGAGGCAGGTGCGGCGTGCCGCAAGCGGCAGCCCTACAATGGGGGGGATCAGTCGAGGTCGAGCGTGACGCCCCAGTGCGCGGCGGCGCGGGCGAGTTCGGCGCGGGTGGCGTAGGTGACGGCGCCGTGTTTGGGACGGTTGAAGTTGGTGCCACGCATAACGCCTTCGTTGAAGCGGCCGAGGTCGGTGTAGGTGCGGAAATCGGTCGTTTCGCTGAAGCCCATGTTGTTGGGGCGGCCGCCGTAGACGTCGTACATGAGCACCCAGGTGTCGCTGCCGAGGCGACGGAAGAGGTTGGGCGCTTCGGTCGACACGGTATTGGGATCGATGCGGCCGGGCGTGACCTCGTAGCCGCTCGTGATGGCATTGGACACGGCGTGGCGGATGGTGGCGCCGGCCACGTAGAACTGGTGCCAGCGGCCGTCGACGAGCGTAATGTCGCTGTCGATACCGCCGATGCCGGGAATCATTTGCGGGGTGCCTTCGAGCGCCGTGAAGTCGTCGTTGGCGTAGGCGGCGTAGATGTTGGCGCGGGCGTTGTCGTAACGGATGGTGAAGTAGACCATCATCTTGCCGGCCGCAGGATCGTAGACGGTCTGTGGCGCCCAGGCGCAGTCGATGTCGCCGAGTTCGGGGAAGGCGAGGTCGACGCGGAAATCGGAATGGGTCCAGTGGATGAGGTCCCAGGACTTCATCAGCACGATGGCGCGGTTGTTGCCCCAGCCGTGTTCCTCCTCGGGGCGCTGCCAGCGCGTGTCGCGGTAGCCCAGGCGATCGCCGAAGATGTGCAGATCGGTCATGACGAGGTAGAAGGCGCCGTCGGGTCCGCGGGCGAGGTGCGGATCGCGCACGCCTTTTTGTTCGGCGAGGACCGTGCCGTCGAAAACGGGATCGCCGCCGTTGACGTCGGTGAAGGTGTAGCCGTCGGCGCTGAGCGCGAGGTAGGCGGAGTGGGTCTCGTCCTTGAAATAGACCATGACATAGCCGCCGTAGTCGGCTTCGTTCCTGGGGCCGGCGTCGGCGGGCGGCGTGAGTTCGCTGACGAGTTCGATGCGGGTCGGGCGGCGCTCGGTGGGCGATGCGCGGTTGAAGGGTGACGGGGTGGCAAAGGCGTCCGCGAGGGCGGGGGCATTGGTGTCATGGACGGCATCCTCGATGAGGGAGGCGACGCCGCGCGGATCCTCCAGCATGGCGACGTGGCTGCCGGGAAAGGTGCGAATGGTCCAGCCGCGGGCCTGGGCGCGCTGCCAGCCCTTGTCGGTCTCGGCGCGCTTGGCGGGATCCTGATCGGCGGGCACGAAGGCGACGTAGGTCACCGGCAGGGCGAAGGCCGCGGGGTTGTCGAAGGTGACACGCTGGCGGAAGGTGCCGACGGGATGGGCGACACCGGTGGGCGGTTTGGCGTCGGGGTTGAACCAGGGAAACTGGACCAGGCCGTTGACGACCTTGGAGCCGGGCGGGGTGCCGCCGACGAGGTCGAACATGGACTGCTGGTTGGCCGGCACGGCGGCGTCGAGGAAGACGACGTGGCGCAGGCGCTCGGGGATGCGGTTCATCACGCCGGTGATCACCATGCCGCCGTAACTGTGGCCGGTGAGGACGACATCGTGCAGGTCCTCGAAGAGGATGGTGTTCACGACGTCGTTGATGTGGGTGTCGAGGTCGACCGTGGCGCTGGCGAGGTGGGTGCGTTCACCGAGGCCGGTGAGGGTTACACGGTGAACCGAATGCCCGTCATCCCGGAGAAAGCGGCCGGTCTGTTTCCATTCCCAGCCACCGGCGGTTGCGCCGTGCACCATGACAATGGTGAGCGGCTCGTCCGCTTTGGGAGCGGCCGGGTTTTCGGCGCGGAGGCCGGCCGCGGTCAGGAAGCCGAGGACGAGGAGGATCAGCAGGGGTTTTTTCATCGGGAGTCCGTAAGTCCGGATATTTCTGATTGTAGGGCCGCCGCTTGTCGGCGTGCCGCTGTGGAGTGGGAGGAATGGGTATGCTGAGAGGCAGGTGCGGCATGCCGACGAGCGGCAGCCCTACAATTACGTGGAGTGTGCGCTGCGAGGAATTGCTTGGTCCAGGCACTATGGGGTCAGTGGTTCGGGACGTTACAGTTCGCCCTTGATGCGCAGGGTGTCGCCGAGGTCTTCGATCTCGAAGAAGCGGGCGCGTTCGATGCGGCGGTTGGGTTGGTGAATGACCATGACGAGACGGTCGTCGAAGGTGCGGAAGAGCATGGGGTGGCCGCCGTCGTCACTCCACAGGGGCTCGGGCAGTTGTTCCCAGGGGCCGAAGACGCTGCCCGAGAGCGAGCGGGCGATGCCGACGGCGTATTTGCTGGGACCGTAGCTCGACCAGAGCATCAGCAGCGTGCCGTCCTTGGTGTGGTGCAGCCAGTTGCCGTCGCTGACGTAGGCGTGGTATCGCTTGCCCTGATACAGCTCGCCGATGTCGCCGCGGCAGCGCACCCAGGGCCCGGCCGAGGCATGGAAGAGCGTCTGCGGCTCGCCGACCGCCTGCGACAGGTCCTCGCTCAGGCGCACGATGTCGAAGCTGCCGTCGGTGATCTGCGCCCATTCGTGGCAGAAGACCATGTAGGGCACGCCGTCCTCGATCCAGAGGCTGCCGTCGAGCGCCATCCAGTCGTGCGGCGTCTGCGGTCCGTCGCCGATCGGCTGGAAGGGACCCAGCGGTGAATCGGCGACCAGGATCTCGGTGCCCCGCCTCACGTTCTGGGGGCGGCCCGGGGGCGTGGGCAGGGTATCCTGCGAGGTAATGGTGGCGAAAAGGTAGTAACGTCCGCGGTAGCGGTGCACCTCCGGCGCCCAGACGGTCTCGCGGCCCCAATGATCCTCCGGAATCTCCCAGACCGGCACCGGATCCTCCCAATGCTGCAGGTCGGTGGAGCGGAAGACCATGACCGCCTTGCGTTCCACGTTGCCGTCGAAGATGCCGGAGGTCGTGGTGCCGTAGATGTAGTAGACGCCCGCCTCCGGATCGGGGAGGACGAAGGGATCACGGATGCGAATCTCGGTGCGCGGAGTGGTGTCGGCCAGGATCGGCACGGTGAAGCAGCAAGCAAGGAGGGCGAGGGTGGGGCAGCGGCGAAGAGTCATGGCGGGGGGGGAGACGGCGGAGAGGAAGGGTCGGTTCTTAACCACGGATGGACACGGATGAGCTCCACTACCGCTCCGCTTTGAACCGGGTGTTTTTGAAAGGATGGGACTTCAATCGGCCCAGGCGGCGCCCTCCGGGGTGCGGCGCCACGCGAAGTAGGCGTCAAGAACCTTCAGCGAGGCTTCGCTGGGGACGGGGCCGGGGGTGGCCTCGTCGCGGAAGATCATGACCTGCGGGTTCTCGAGGGAGAACTCGGGCCAGGCGGGCACGGTCGGGCCGTTGGGATCGCCGCGCTTGGCGAAGTTGGTCCAGTAGGTGGCGACGGTTTCCGAGATGGCGCGGTCGCCGGCGGTGAGGTTTTCGTCGTCGCGGTTCAGGGTCTGGAACACGTAGGGCACGTCGACCCCGTGGGGCATGCCATGGTCGGCCGCGGGGGAGGCGGGATCGCGCGCAGGGTGTTGATCGAAGTAGTAGTAGAACACGCGGGAGTCGCCGGTGCGGGCCTGCAGCGTGGCCCAGGCCCAGGTCTGCCAGCCGAAGGCGGCGTCGCGCATGAGGTCGCGGGCGGTCTTCGGCACGCTATCCTCACCGACCGGATACGCGGCGAGCAGTCGCTCGGCAAAGGGGCCGTAACGTTTTTCCACGTTGGCAATGAACTCTGCGGGCATGCGCTCGCGGGAGAAGCTGAGGCCCTCATCGGAGTTGTAGCCGACGAGGATGTCGACGTCGTTGTAGTTACCCGCCTCATACATGCGGTATTGGTCGTCGGGGATGACCCAGCCGTCGACGATAGGCCAGGCCGCGCCGCTGCCCCAGCCGGCGGGGAGCTGGCCGGGCGGGAGCTGGCGCAGCTCGGCGAGGGAGGCGACGCCGGCCTTCTCGGCGTAGGCGACGCCGGAGGCTTCGGCCTGGGCGAGCGTGCGCATGTTTTCACCGGGGTAGGTGGTGGGGCGGGTGGGGCCGAAGGAGCCGCCGCTCTGCGAGATGGCGCCGCGGAAGAGTCCCTTGGCTTCGGGTGAGGCGCAGAGCATGCTCACGGCGATGCCGCCGGCGGACTCGCCGAAGATCGTGACCTTGGCCGGGTCGCCGCCGAAGGCAGCGATGTTGCGCTGGATCCATTTCAGACCGGCGATCTGGTCGAGCAGGCCATAGTTGCCGGAGGCGCGATGCGGCGACTCGGCGCTGAGCTCGGGATGGGCGAGGAAGCCCAGCGGGCCGACGCGGTAGTTGACGGTGACGAGCACGACGCCCTTGCGAGCGAGGTGTTCTCCATTGTGGACCGGCGTGGAGTTGGAACCGAAGGAGAAGCCGCCGCCGTAGATCCAGACCAGGACGGGGAGCTTGGCGTCGGGCGTGGTGGCGGGCGTCCAGATGTTGAGGTAGAGGCAATCCTCGCTCACCGGGCCGGAGCCGTCGCCCTGGTAGGGATCGGGACCGAACGCGTCGGCCAGGCGCACGCCTTCCCAGGGCGCGGCGGGTTGCGGCGGGCGCCAGCGCAGGTCGCCCACGGGCGGGGCGGCGAAGGGGATGCCCTTGTAGACGGTGAGGTCGGCGGCGGGGACGCCCTGCACAAGACCGGATTCGGTCGCGACTGGGGCGGGGGCGGCGCAGGCGATGGTGGCGGCGGCGAGGAGGAGGGCGAGGAGGCGTTTTGGCATGATTCAGCGTTCAGGACTGGGATCCCGACGAGGCGGGCGGAGGGAGATAAAAAGGAGGGAGAAGGGTTCGGTGCTACGGGTTTTCGGGGCGGAAGGCGGTGCGTTGGTGGGCGGGGAGGGTGAGCACCTTGGTGTGGCCGTCGGGGAGGCGAACGGTGAAGGTGCCGCCGTGGTCGGCGGTGAACCAGGCGGTGGTGAGTCGGCCCTCGGCCCACTCGAGATCGACGGTGAGTCCGCCGCGGGCGCGCAGGCCGCTGACCGAGCCGGTGGGCCAGGCGGCGGGCAGGGCGGGCAGGAGCTGGAGGCGGCCGCCGTGGGACTGCAGGAGCATTTCGGCGATGCCGGCGGTGCCGCCGAAGTTGCCGTCGATCTGGAAGGGCGGATGCGCGTCAAAGAGATTTGGATACGTGCGCTGCGGACGGAGCAGGAGTTTGAGGATGTCCATGGCGCGTTCCGGTTCATGGAGCCGGGCCCAGAGGTTGAGGCGCCAGCCGATGGCCCAGCCGGTGGCGTCGTCGCCACGCAGTTCGAGGGAGCGCTTGGCGGCGGCGGCGAGTTCGGGCGTCGTGAGCACGTCGATCTGGTCGCTGGGGTAGAGACCGTAGAGGTGTGAGACGTGGCGATGGTCGGGCTCGGGGGCGTCCGCATCCCAGTCCTCCAGCCACTCCTGCAATTGGCCCTGGGCGCCGATCATCGATGGGGGCAGCCGGTCGCGCGCTGCGGCCAGGCGGGCGGCGAAATCGGCGTCGGTGTCGAGGATGGCGGCCGACTCGATGCAGGCGGTGAACAGGTCGCGCAGCAGTTGCGAATCCATGGTGGGGCCGGCGACGACCGATACACCGTGGCGGTGAGCGTTTTCCGGGGAACTGGAGGGACTGGTGACGAGCCAGCCGTGGGTCGGTTCGGTGACGAGAGTGTCGAGGAAGAAGGTCGCGGCACCCTTCATCAACGGGTAGGCGCGGGCGAGGAACTCACGGTCGAGTGAAAATTGGTAGTGCTCCCACAGGTGTTGCGAGAGCCAGGCGCCGCCGGTGGGCCACATGCCCCAGGAGGCGCCGTCGATGGGACCGGCGGCGCGCCACAGGTCGGTGTTGTGATGCACCACCCAGCCGGACGCACCGTAGAGGTCGCGGGCCATTTTGGCGCCGGTGTGGCTGAGATCCTCGATGAGTCCGAAGAGCGGCTCGGAGAGTTCGGCGAGGTGGGTGATCTCGGCCGGCCAGTAGTTCATCTCGGCGTTGATGTTGAGGGTGTACTTGCTCTGCCAGGGCGGATTGAGGCTGTCGTTCCAGATGCCCTGGAGGTTGGCGGGCTGGGTGCCGGGGCGGGAGCTGCTGATGAGGAGGTAGCGGCCGTATTGGAAATAGAGCGCGGCGAGGGCGGGGTCGTTGCCCTCGGCGAAGCGGCGCACGCGTTCATCGGTCGGCAGGTCGGCGGCGGGGGTGCGTCCCAGGTCGATGGATACACGGTGGAACAGGCGCCGGTGTTCGGCGCGGTGATCGGCGAGCAGCTCGTCGTAGGATTTTTCGGCGGCGGCGGCGAGGGTGGCGGCGTTGGCGGTGACCGGATTGCCGCTGACGTCGTCGAAGCGCTTGAAGCTGGTGGCGGCGGCGATGCGCACGGTGACGGTGTGGGCGCCGCGAACGTGGAGGTGCTGGCCGTCGGCGCTGACGGATCCGCCTTCGGTCTGAACCTGGGCGCGGGCTTGGAAGGTGAGGGCGCCGTCGATGCCGGCCGCGCTGCCGTTGCGGCCGTCGAGCAGGAGGGTGTCGGGACCGGCGGTGCGGCTGGTGGCGTGCATCGGGGTCTGGAAACCGAGGGTGAAGTTGAGCTGGCCGGGACGCTCGCCGCGCCGCGCGCGAAGGCGGACGACGATGACCTGGTCGACCGGACTGGCGAAGACCTCGCGGATGGTGGTCATGGCCCAGGGCCCGGTGCCGGTGGTGTAGGTGGTGGTGGCGACCGCGGTGTCGAGGTCGAGTTCGCGGCGGTAGTCGGAGACGATGTCGGCGCCGGAAAAGGAGAAGAGCAGGTCGCCGACGGTTTGGTAGGGCATCTGGCCGCCGGGACGGGAGATGACCTTGGCGTTAACGAGGTCGTGCGCGGCCTGATAGTCGCCGGCGGCGAGCAGGGCGCGCACTTCGGGCAGGGCGGCGCGGGCTTCGGAGTTGGCGGGATCGTAGGGGCCGCCGGCCCAGAGGGTGTCTTCGTTGAGCTGGAGGCGTTCCTGGTGGATGCCGCCGAAAACCATGGCGCCGAGGCGGCCGTTGCCGACGGGCAGGGCTTCGACCCACTCGGTGGCGGGGCGTTCGTAATGGAGAACCAGGCGCTCGGCCGCCGTCAGGGGAGCGGCGAGGGTCAGGGTGAGCAGGAAGGAGGTGAGGGTGCGACGGGTCATGGTTTTCGAGCGGCGGGAGTCAGGGATGCTTTAAATGGGCCAGGAGTTCGAGGCATTGCTGGGCGATGCGTTGATCGCCGGCCTGGCGGGCGAGTTCGGCACCGAGGGTGAAATAGGCCCGGGCGTCGGCGTTGCGGCCGGCGCCGGCGCAGGCCTGCCCGAGGAAGAGGGCGCTGCGGCCGCCGGTGGGCTGCAGACGGTGGAAGGTTTCCAGGGGCGGGATGGCTTCGGCAAAGCGTTGCTGACCCAGCAGGAGCAGGCCCTGGCGGGCGTGAGGCTCGGGGTTGGCGGGCGCGATTTCCGCAGCTTGGCGATAGTGTTGCCCGGCGGTTTCGAGTTCGCCGTTGCCTTCGGCCTGACGTCCGGCGGAGAGGAGCACGTGGACCATTTGCTGCCGGGCCGCCGGGACGTCGGGCTGCGCGTCGAACAGCGGTTGGAGATAGCTCAGCGCGTTCTGCCAGCGACCGGAGTCGATCTCGATCTGGCCCAGCAGGGCGAGGGTGGGGGGGAAGTCCGGATCGGCCGCGTGCGCGCGGTGCAATGCCGCCACCGCGTCGTCGATCCGGTGCTGATCGAGCAGGACGAGGGCGAGGTCATGTTGCACGGCGGCGTGGTTGGGTTGGCGGGTCGCGGCGGTCTCGAGCGTGCGAACGGCTTCCTCGAGTTCGCCCTGGGCGCGGAGGGCGTTGCCCAGGATGTGCAGCAGTTCGAAGGAGTCGACCGAGTTTGCCAAGCCGCGGCGGGCGGCCGCCACGGCGTCGGCCGTGCGTTCCGCGGTGAGGTAGGCGCGGGCGAGACTCACGAACAGACGGGTGGGCGGCGGGGTGGGGGCGTCGTCGGCGACGCGCAGGGCCGTCTCGTAGTTTTGGGCGGCGCGGGTGCCGTACCCGCGATCGAGATACACGTTGCCGAGCAGCTCATGGGCCGTGAGGGCCTGCGGCCGCAGCTGGATGGCGCGCTTGAAGAGCGCCTCGCCGCGGTCCCCGTGGTGGGTGAGGGCGTCGGTCATGCCGCGGACACACAGGCGGTCGTAGTCAAAGCAGTGATCGATGAGTTCATCGAGCCAGGGATCGTCGGCTTCGCGGAAACGCGGGGCCTGTTTGCCGCGGGCGCGCTCATGGGCGGCCGCGGCGGCGTCGCCGTCGGCGGCGAGCAGCTCGGCGAGGAGGTTGCGGGCGGGCGCGAAGTCGGAGGTGTGCGCGAGCAGCGTGTCGAGGTGCGTGCGGGCGTCGGCCGCGGCGCCGGCTTGCAGGGCGATGCGAACGAGACCGAGACGGGCGTAGGGATCCTCGGGCAGGAGGACCAGGCGCCGGCGGTAGGCGGATTCGGCGGCGGGGAGCTGGCCGAGTTTCAGGTGCAGGTCGGCAAGCTTCAGCCAGGCTGGGGCATAGGTGGGCGCGAGCTCGACGCTGTGTTTAAGGAGTTCCGTCGCGCCGGTCTGATCCCCGGCCGATTGATGGAGGTCGGCGAGCAGGTAAGGCCAGCGGCCTTCGGCGGGTTGCTCGCGCATCAGCAGGCGCCAGCAGGCTTCGGCGGTGGCGGTGAGATCGTTGGCGTGGGCGAGTTGCCCCAGGGTAATCAGGGCGGCCCCGGGGTCGTCGCCGGAGCGGATGGAAGAAGCGGCGGCGGCGAGCCGTTCCCGCAGCTCGGCCGGGCGGTCGGCGAGTTCGGGCAGTTGGGCGACGATTGCCTCGAGGCGCGCCTGTCGGCGTTGGTGATTCCAGGCGAAAGCGCCGCCGCCGATCACGGCGGCGAGCAGGACGAGGGAGAGGACGGTGAGGAGGCGGCGACGGTTCATCGGCGGCGCCACAGGGTGACGTTGGCGGGGTGGGTGTAGGGAGGAAAGGCATACATGCCGCCGGTGACGATCTCGGGCACGCCGTCGTTGTCGAAATCACCGACGTCGGCGGTAACGAGGTGGGTCGGCTGATGGGCCAGGACGACGGGGGTGAAGCGCTGCTGGCCGTCGTTGATCCAGGCTTGGAGGGCCACGGCGTCGGGGCGGGACCAATCGGCGAAGCAGCTGACGGCGATGACGTCCAGGTCGCCGTCGCCATCGAGATCGGCGGCGCGCGGGCTGTAGGCGCCGACCATGTCTCCGATGCGATGGAAGGCAAAGCGGCCGTCGCCCTGATTCTCGAGCCATTGCACGCCGTGCCAGGGGCGGCCGCCGGGGATGGGGTAATCGAAGCCGTCGCCGTTGGTGTAGAGCAGGTCGGGCCGGCCGTCGCGGTTGAGATCGGCGACGGTGAGGCCGCTGCTGCCGTAGTCTTCGTTGGTGGAACCCCAGATGATGGACTCCTGGAACCGGCCCTCCCCGAGATTGCGGAAGAGGTGCACCTCCTCCCACTCCTGGGAGATCAGCGCGGCGAAGTCCGGCCGGCGGTCGCCATCGAAATCCGCCACGGGGGTGTGCACGCAGCCGGAGAGCCGGTTGAGGATCTGGCTGGCGAACTGCCAGTCGCCTTGGTTGCGCATCCAGCGGGTTTCGCCCTGGGCGTAGCCGAATTGCCCGACCACCAGGTCGAGGCGGCCGTCGGCGTGGCCGGAAACGTTGGCGGCGCGCACATCGGTCACGCGGGCGGTGTCGGCGAGCAGGGTGCGCGGTTGGAAGCGTTGGTTGTCCAGGTTTTCCAGCACCACGACGGCGCCGATGCGATCGTTGGTCGGCAGCACCTGACCCATGCTGGCGACGAGCACGTCGAGCCGGCCGTTGGCGTTGAGGTCGGCCGCCTGCACGTGCACGGGCCCCTTGATATTGGTGGCGATGATCGTCTCGTGGAACACGGAGCGGGGAGACTGGCGAATCCATCGCACCGTGTGCTCCGCCGCCTCGGCATAAACGACATCGAGCAAGCCATCCTGATCGAGATCGATGGCCTGCAGGTGGGTGACCATGGGTTTGTCGAAGTGATCGGCCGGCGCGCCGAGGGGACTCGGGTCGTAGCGCAGGGGCGGTGAAGGAAGTGATTGCCTCGCGGGGGAGGAGGGGGCGGACAAGGGCGGCGGCAAGGGCGTCCGCCGCCGTTGCAGGCCCCACCAGGTGACGGCAATGACCGCGGTGGCCAGCGCGGTTGAAAGGAGCATGCGGCGACGGAACGGCATGCCGGAATCGGTCAGCCCGCGTCGACCGAGGCTAAGGTGCAAACGGAGGGGGGGCGGTGACAGATGTTGCAGCGACAGCTCATCGGTTGGGGCGGGTGAGGTGGGGGATCCCGACGGTGCCGGGCGTCGCGGGGAGTGTCAGTTCGCCAATGGCTAAAGCGAAGCTATGGCCTAGGTTATAATTGTCGTTGGCAGGGTGGAGACTACCGCGAAGGTTCTGATACGCGACGGATCTCTTCCCTCTGCTGCATGTAGTCCGAGGGCGATATGCGACCGTCACGCAATGCGTCGCGGTACGGTTTCTCGGCGGCGCTGCGAGCCAAGGCGGTGCATCCGCTGAAGAGGCTCAGTGCCAGCGACAGTACCAAGCCCAGCGGGATCAGTCGTTTCATGTTCATCGGGTTCTTGCGGGCGATGATCAGGATGAACCGCGGGTGAGGGGGCGGAGTGCGGTGGAGCGCGGGCTTGGTCGGTGCGTTTGGCTTTTTCCCCGATCGGTTTTCAGTCGGGAAGATACCTGACCCAGAAGCAGCCCGATCACGGCGAACAGGAAGACGAAGGGGGACAGCTCATGCCCGTATCCCGTGGTGGCCGAGGAGTACGCTCCGTCGCCTTCGATCCAGCTGGAGGTGCTCACCTTGTGGAATAGGAGCGGCACCGCATAGAGGATGACGCTCCAACTCTGGATCCAACTGCCTGGGGGCACGCGTTCTCCGCGTTCAAGTCGGAATGCCGCCAGACGGATGCAGCGAAACGTGAAGTAGGCCACAACGCATGCGCTCAGAATGAAGGCGAGCGCGACGGGCGAAACGCTTTCGCTGGTCACGCCTTCTTGCCTTGAGTAACGGGCCGACCAAAACCAATTGAGAGCAATGAGTACGGCGCAGTGCAGCACACTGAAGAGGTGGATTCGGGTCATCCGTTTCATTGGCTTCAGGCGGACAGGGGTTATCAGTCTGGGGTGAACGCAGCCGGCTGGAACACGGCAGATTGGTGTCGGTACTGCATTCTCCAACCAAACGCACAGCGTTCGCCTCTCTGATCAGTCATAATGCTTCGATGGATTCGCCAGGGGAAATCCCGGCTTGTCGGAGGAAACCTGCGAGAGTCCCGGTCTTTACTTCGCGATGCAGCGGAACGGCGCAACCGGGCCGTCCACGCATGACGACATGGCTCCCGTTTTGTCGGGTGCGGGCGAATCCCAATCGCTCAAGAGCGCAAATGATGTCGGACCCGGAGAGATGGGGAAGCTTAGGCATGCTCCGTTACTTCGAAAGTTGTCAAAAAGCAGCCACGGGAGCGCGCCATCGGGAACTCCTCCAAAAAAAGCTCGGTGGCTTCCCTCAGATTCGCGAGTGCCTCTTCCACGCTCTCGCCCTGGGTGGTCGTGCCCGTCTCCGGACTCAGGGCCACAAAGCCTCCCTCTTCTGCGGCGGGGGGAGAACAGCACTCAAGGTCATGATGCAAAGATGGAGTGCGGGGAGCTACCGTCAATCTGTCATCGACGACTGCAAAACTCGCGACGAACGGATCCTCCGGGTTCCGTGCAACTTCGACGAGGGCGTTCCATTTCTCCGAAAACCCGTCGGCGGTTTTGATCAAATGGGCCCCGATTTCGGACTGAGTGTCCCTATGGGATCCTTCCTTCGTGCATCCGACAACGACGAGGGAAAATGCGAGGAATACTGCAGGGCCGCCGCTCGTCGGCGTGCCGCTGGCTGATGGAGGGCTGAGGGCAGGTGCGGTCTCGCCGGTCGCGGGAGCGAGCGGCAGCCCGTGTCATCTACATTGCGCAGTGCGGGCGGTTTCTTTCGCGGGGGGAGATGTGCCGCCTAAAGGCGGAACTCCGAGCGCAGCGACATCGGACCCTCCGAACGGGGCGGCATCCGGGGTGGGGGTTGGATCCACTCGCTCGCGCTCGTGGCTACGGGTAGGGTGGAGGAAGAGCGCATCGGCGGGACTACGGGTCGTTCCATTCGCTCCTCCCTTTCACTTGTCCCTTTCACTCTCCCCTCCACTCGGCGAAGCCTTTGGCTTCGCCGGCTGGAAGGAAGCTCAGGGGGTGCGGGCGTAGAGGCCGAGGAGGACGCCGACGAAGTCGTAGGAGGTTTCCACGCTGAGGTTGCGGGCGTCGAAGGTACCGCCGACTTGCTCCCAGGTCTTTCCGCCGTCGAGCGAGTAATCGAAGTGGTAGTCGGTGTTGTCACCGGTGAGGCGGAGCGTGATCGCGGCGCCGGGGGCGGCGCGCAGGGTGGCGGAGGTGAACTGGGCGGCTTCGACCGGGCCGCGCTGGGCTTCGACGTAGATTTCGTAAAGGTCGCCGGCGGCGGCGGCGCGGCGCACGCCGAAGTTGTAGTGGCGGGTCTCGTTGTGGAAGGCGGAGAGGCCGGTGGAGACGCCCGTTGCGGCGGGCAGACGGAGCGTGGTCTCGGTGCTGAAGCGGTTGTGCTGCAGGCGGCGGCCGACGAAGGTCGGGTTGTGCCGGCCGCGGAGGGACTCGGCGCGGGGCGTGAGTTGCAGGGCGCCGTCGGCCAGCGACCACCAGGTTTCCTGCGGGGCGCGCAGGAAGAGCCAGGGGTTGCCGAGCTCGTCGCGGTCGAACTCATCGCGCCAGGTGAAGTTGCCGGTGAGCGGGAAGGCGGGGGCTTCGATCACACCGGAGGGCTGCTCGAGGCCGGCGCCGGCGGGGCCTTCATGCACGAAGGGCACGGGTTCACCGGGGGGCAGGATGACCGGCCAGTCGTTCTCCCAGGTGACGGGCAGGAGGAAGGTCTGGCGGCCGGTATTGTAGTGGCCTCCCGAATACGGCGTGCAGGCGAGGAAGACGGTCCACCAGCTGCCGTCGGGGGCGATCTCGAAATCGGCGTGACCGGTGCAGGTGACCGGGTGCGGGCGATCGGGCGGCAGGTCGCGCTGGGTGAGGGTGGGGTGGGCGGTGAAGGGCTCGTAGGGGCCGTCGGGCTGGCGGCTGCGGAAAATGACCTGGGAGTGGTTGACGGAGGTGCCGCCCTCGGCGCAATTGAGGTAATACCAGTCGCCGCGCCGGTAGATGTGCGGACCCTCGATCCAGACTGGCTTGGTGGAGAGGTCGACGCCGCCGTTGATGATGATCTTGCGCGGACCGGTGGGGCGCTTCGCGGCGACGTCCCACTCCTGGATCCAGATGGCGCGATGGCCGTCGTAGAGGGGTTTGTTGTCGGGGGGCGGGCCGTTGTTGACGATCCAGGCGCGGCCGGTGGATTCGTCGAAGAAGATGGAGGGATCGATGCCGTCGATGGCGAGCAGCACGGGGTCGGACCAGGGGCCGGCGGGATCTTCGGCGGTGATGAAGAAGTTGCCCTCGGCATCGATGTGGGTGCAGACGATGTAGAAGAGGCCGTCGTGGTGGCTGATGGCGGGGGCGAAGATGCCACGGGTGATGCCGAGGCGGTCGTAGCGGAGCTGGTCGGGCCGGCTGATGGCATTGCCGATCTGGGTCCAGTTGACCATGTCCTTGCTGTGGAAGATGGGGATGCCGGGGAAGTGGGCGAAGGACGAGTTGATGAGGTAGTAGTCGTCGCCGACGCGGCAGATACTCGGATCGGGGTAATAGCCGGCGAGGATGGGGTTGCGGTACTCGTCGGGCTCGAGCGGCTGGGCGAAGATCTCGTCGTTGCCGGTGTAGGTGAAGGATTCGAAGGCCACGGGTTCGGCGGCCGGCGCGAGGGAGGCCAGGACGAGCGGAAGGGCGGCAAACAGGGCGGGCGTTTTCTTGAACATGATCTTATAGGGCCGGCCGGCAGGGGTTGCGGAGCGGCCGTGGGATGGGTGCAAAAAGGAAGGGGATTGATCCGAGAGCTATCGGGGTCGGGGAGGCGCAGAGAATGGGGAGGGCTTGGCGGAGCTGTCAGCCCGTCAAGAGACAGAATCGTTCCATGACTTGAGTCATACTTCCAGTTCAACCCATCGCGAGAAGGAGGCTGGTGGCGCGGCGCGGCGGCGGGGGGGCGTTCGGACGTCAGGCTGCGACTATGACTATTGTCAGAGGGGAACAGCGGTGACAGCACGCCAGGGGTATTGCAGGATGGCGAGTGTGCGCCGGGCCTCCTTGAGGGGTCGCGCCAAGCTGTCCCCAACCACCCCGAATCCGCTTAGTCATGATCGTTCCCCTCGTTTGCCCCCGTCCCGCAATCCCGGTCCCGGCGCTGCAAGGGGGCCGATGGCGAGTGGCGATGGCCGGGCTGGCGCTGGTCGTGGGCGTCGGATTGGAGGCGGAGCCGATGACGCGCAAGCAGATCGATTCGATCAACGCACCCGCGCGCGACCACCACCTGTTCGTGGGGCTGGACCTGTTTGTGCAGGAGGAAGATGGCTCCCTGCCGGTGCGCCGGGTGGATGCCGATGGTTCCGTGGTCGAGACCGAGGCCGGTCGGCTGGAAAGGCGGCCGGTGATCGACGGGTTTGTCTGGCGCAAGACCGCCAAGGTGGCGCCGGTGGCGGTGCAGATAGCAGATTTCAAGGAGCAGCGGGTGTACTCGGCCGTGGCCAACCCGCAGTTTGAGCGGGAAAGCCAGCAGGCCAACCTGTTCGAGTACTTCACCACGCGCCAGAGCCTGGCGGACCGGGAGATGCGGTACCTGGAGGCGCGGATAAGGAACGCTGAAACCGCCCGGGCCAACGGGGAAAACGCCCCGACGGCGGCGGAACTGACGGCCCAGACCTTCGATAATGTGGCCGCGGCCACCATGGAGTTGCGGCGATTCAGCACCGACATCGCGCCGGGGGCTCCCGGGGCGCCCGGGACGGAGGGGGATGATGGGGAACTCTACGACGGGCTGGTGCTGGAGTTCGAAGCGACGGCGTCGCAACGGATCGCCGAGGTGAGCGCGGTGGTGATGATCCGGGTGCGCAACCGGCAGGATCAGTATCAGGACTTTAATTACAGCCGTGTTGTCGGTGCCATCGGCCCCGAGGCGCGCCAGGTGCGGATCGTACAGTTCGATCTGCCGCCGGGCTTCGAGCTGGTGAGTTCGGAACTCCATCTCTTCAGTCGCGGTGAGGAGCTCGCCACAGATCGGTCCGAGCGGCACATGGCGCTGAGTGGGGCGGAAGCGCGGGAGTTTGCCCTGCAGACGCATCTGGCGGAGCACCGGGGCCAAAGTGCGCCGGCCGGCGTGGTGTGGTCGCTGGCGCCCGAAGCCCTGCGGTCGGCGGAGAGCGGGGAGCGGTTCGACCATGCGGCGCGGGTGCGGATCGACGAGACGGGGGCTTTTATCGCGATCGAGACCGCGAGCGAGGCGGTGGTGCCGGCGCCGGTGCGCGAGGTGCTGGAATCGCTCGTCTACCTGCCGCCCCTGGAGGAGGGCCGGGCGGTGGCCGGAACGCTCGAGGTGAATCCGAGCGACTACTTCCGACGCGTGCCCGGAGAGTCGTGAGACCTACTCGACGTTGATGATGCCGCGCTTGATGGCGGCGAGGATGGCCTGGGTGCGGTCGGAGACCTGCAGTTTGGAAAGGATGTTGGTGAGGTGGACCTTCACCGTACCCTCGACCAGGTGGAGCTGGGCGGCGATTTCCTTGTTGGAGAGTCCCTTGGCCACGAGGGAAAGCACCTCGAACTCGCGTTTTGAGAGCTGGGACACGACGCGGCGACTCATGCGGGCGGCGACCTCGGCGGGGATGTATTGGTCGCCTTCATATACGCGACGGATACCTTCCAGCAGGCGCTCCAGGGGCATGTCCTTCACGACGAAACCGAGGGCGCCGGCCTGAAAGGCCTGGAGAGCCTCGTCGCCGCTGGCGTAGTTGGAGAAGACCAGCACCTTCGGCGCCTCGAACTTCTCCCGGAGCATCTTGATGGTTTCGAGGCCGCCGTGCTTGGGCATGCGCATGTCGAGCACGACCACATCGGGTTGGCAGGTGCGGTAGACCTTGACGGCGTCCTCGCCGTTTTCGGCCTCGCCCACGACTTCCATGTCGGGCGCGTCGTTGGCGGCCATGGCGAGGCCCATGCGCAGCACGATGTGGTCGTCGACGAGCAGGATTCTAATCTTCCGTTGGTTCATCATGGCGGGTGTCGGGGGACGCGGCGGTTGTTTCGAGAGGGACGGTGACGCTCACCCGGGTGCCGTGGCCCGGGGTGCTGTCGATGCGGAGTTCGCCGTGAATCTTGTCGGCGCGGGAGCGCAGTCCGCGCAGCCCGAAGTGGCCGATGCCGCCGGTCAAAACCTCATCGGGTACGAAACCGCAACCGTCATCACTCACGGAGAGGAAGGCCGAGGTGGGCGTGAACTCGAGCCGCACGCGGACGTGGGTCGTTCCGCTGTGGCGAACGGCGTTGGTGATGGCCTCCTGGGCGATGCGCAGGAGGTGATGTTTGGTGGTGGAGGGCAGGGCGGCCTCGGTGCCGGTGGATTCGACCTCCACGGCGGTCGCGTCGCTGCCGATGAAGTCGGCCAGTTTTTCGAGGGCGTCGATGAGACTGTCGTTCTGCAGCAGCGGTGATTCGAGGTCCCAGACAGCCTGTTGCACCTCCTGGCGGGTGAAGCTCACCATGCGGCGGGCCATGGTGAGACGGGAGCGGATGTCGGTGTCGAGGCGGTCGTTGCGCAGGGTGGTCTCCAGGTGCAGGGCGAGGCCGCTGAGACCCTGCTGGAGGCTGTCGTGGATCTCGCCGGCCAGCCGGTTGCGCTCGGCGAGGGTGGCCGAGGTGCGCGCCTCCTCGGTGAGCTTGGCCATGGTGGTGCGCAGCTCGTCGGTGCGTTCGCGCACGAGTTGTTCGAGGTAGTCGTGTTTGTGCCGGGCGCGCCCGACGGCCCAGGCCGCGACACCGAAGCAGAGCAACAGGCCCGAACTCCAGTAGGTGGCGTAGGCCAGCGGGCTGCGATACCAGGGCGGGCGGATCACGAAGCGGGTTACGATGGGGTCGCCGATATTGTCGCTGCCGTCCTTGAGCCGGGCGGTCAGGCGGTAGTGGCCCTCTTCGAGGTGGGGCAGGGTGAGCAGCGAATCGGCGCCCTGCACGCTCCAGGTCTCGGCGCCCTTCTCCATGGTGAAGGCGTAGGCGGGGTCGTGCATGGCGGTGTATCCGCCGGAAAAATACCGAAAGACGAGGTGGTTCTTTTCCCAGGGCAGCGGGGGGAGCTCCCCGGGAGCGGCGGTGGCGGAGTAGATCTCGCGGTCCGTCTTGCCGTCCTTGATGGAAACGAGGAAGGGCTGGGCGACCGGCTGGTCATGGGGGTTGAATTGTTGGGAGACGTGGTAAAGGGCGGATTCGGTCGAGATCCAGGCATGCTGCCGGTTGAGCAGGGTGATGACGGGATAGAGATCGCGGATGGCGTCGAGGGTGTCGGTGTCGAGCCGGTAGCCTCCGCCGTCGGGATGGAGGGTGACGACGCCGTTGGGGTGCGTGGCCCAGATGACGCCGTGTTCGTCCTCGGCGACGCGCAGGATGCTTACGGGCACCTGGCTCAGAATCTCTTCGTAGGCGGGTGGCGGCACCGTCTTGCCGGTGTGGCGGTTGAGGTAGACGCGCCGGTTGTAGGCGCCGCTCATGACGACAAAATCGTTCATGATCCCGATGTTGACCCACACGGGGTCGTCCCAAGGGAAGTCGAGGAAGAGCTGTTTGTGCAGGGCGCCGTCGGCGAACCAGATGCGGGCGGCGCGGTCGAGGCCCAACTCCAACCAAATGGAGTCGCCGGCGGGATGGGCGATGGAGGGAAAGCCGACCCCCGGCAGGCGCGGGGCGCACTCGCGCCACTCACCGTCGACCAGGCGCATGGCGGCGATTTCGTCGATGCCGATGACGATGCAGAGGTCATCCTCGGGCAGGAAGAGGCGACTGGCGCCGGGCATGCCGGGAATTTTGACAAAGTCGTCGCCGCGGCGTTCGAACACACCTTCGCCGTTGCCCACCAGCAGGTGATGCGCGTTGGCGGCGACCGCCCAGGCTCCGGTGGGGGGAGGTCGTTCGACCTCGTGAAACTCATAGTAACGGCCGTCGGGGGAGAGGACCAGGTCGTAAAGCCGACCGTTGGAGGCGATGACCGTCTGGTCGGAAAACTGGAAGACCTGGGGCCAGCCGACGATCACATCGGAGCGTTGGTCGATGACGGAGACCGGGTCGTTGTAGAGCAGTTTTTCGAGGGAGCTTTCCTTGGCGATCCACAACACGCCGGGTTCGCGCGAAACCAGGTCGTAGATGCGGCGGTAGCTGGTGGTGGTGAGGGCCAGCCGGCAGCGCCCGACTTCGTTGAACACGTAGAGCCCGGCCCCGTCGACGGCGACGGCGAAGCCGCCGTCCGGGAGGGACGCGATGCGCGAAATGCCGCCGGCGCGCTCCGCATGAAAGCGGATGTTGGAGTCGGAGAAGCGTTGGCCATCGAAGTACAGCAGGGAGCCGCCGGTGGTCGCGGCGACCACGCGCCCGTCGCCCAGCGGCGCGACCTGGTGGACGGTGAGGGAGCTGGCGATGGTTTCGGTTGCGCCGGTGTCCAGGTGCAGCCGCATCGTGCCCAGGACGTTGGAGGACACGTAAACCTCATCCTCCAGGGCGAAGGCGGTGGCGACCTGGGGGATCTCGAAAAACTTCATTCCCCCGGTGGCGGGCTGCAGGAGCACGAGGCCGCTGGCTCCGGCGAAGAGGATGCCACGTGAGACGGGAATGGTCCTGGTGAAGTTGGTGACATTGATCCAGTCCGGGTAGTGATCGGGACGAAGTTCACGCGCCTGGATTTCTCCGCTCTCGGTATAGTCGGCGATGCCCCAGGTGGCCAGGGCGCCGAAGTAGGCGTTGCCGTCCGGGGCGTTGGTGACGTCGAGGAAGATGGGTTCGCCGGACGTGCTTTTCTGCAGTCGGATCCAGGCGCCGTCGTTGAGGACGATGTAGCTGCCGCCGCCGATGACGGCGAGCCGGCCGTAGCGGTCGAAGTCGAGCTGCGGTCCGCGGGTGACGCCGATCTCCTCAATCGAGTAGCTGCGGGTGATGGGCAGGCCGATGGTGGGGAGATCCGCCCGGAGGCCGGGCAGGCCCAGGGCGAAACTCAGCGCCCAGGCTGCCCACGCGGATCCGCGCCGCCGCAGACGGCGGCGCGGACGGAGCGGGAAGGGACAGGCGGAGGGATCAGCCATTTGGCACGGGAAAAATTACCAGCGGGAGGACGGGGTCACCGCGCGGCACAGGGCACAGACAGGAATGTTTGTGGTACCGCTGTGGGGCAACGGCCTCGGACAGGGAATCCACCGACAGGAATGTCTGTGCTACAACAGCGGGGGCGACGGGCACAGGCAGGAATGTCCGTGGTACAACGGTGGGCGGGCAGGGCTGGGCTAGGATCGGTATTCGGCGGACAGGGCATGGGCGAGGGCGGCGAGTGCGGGCGTGGGAAACTCGAGTTGGTAGAGTTCGAGGAGCTTGCGCAGGCGGAAGGCCTGAAGGGGAGTGAGCTGGCGGAGGGCGTCTTCGCTCATGGTGTCGAGGCAGGCAATGATCTCTCGACGGGCGACGTCATGCCGTTTGCCGAGCGCCAGGACGATGGCGCGGACCGCCCGTCTATCCCAGTCGAACGGCACGATGTCGGCGGCGACCTGGGAGGCCAGTCGATCGAGTTCCTCCTGAAAGCCACGGTCGTAGCGGGCCTGTTCGTAGACGACGGCCCGGGCCATGGCGGCATTGGGATCCTGCGGAAATGCGTCGACCAGGGCGCGGGCCACCAGCCCGGCCGGCTCGGGGCGGCCGACCTCGACAAAGTATTCGGCGAGCCGACTGAGCGAGAGGGCTTCATCCTGGGGCGGAACAACGGCAAAGACCGCGAGTTTTTGCGCTTCATAGCCCGGCGTGGGGGGCAGACGGTAGGGCAGGGCGCGCAGGGTGCGAGGCAGGACCCAGCGTTGCAGGCGCTCGTGCAGCGTGCCGCGCTCGTCGTCCCGTGATTCCTTGACCAGGAGGGGCAGCACCCGGTCCCACGACGTCACCACGATGTGGGTGAGGCCGAGGCTCTCGATGACAGCTTCGGCTTCGGTCGATTCGGGGGAACTGAGCACCCGCGAGGCAGCCACGAGCCCGGGATGCGATTCCCAGGCCGTGGACATGAGCACGCGGCCATGGCCGTGAAAGACGAGCGAATCGGCCAGCGCAGGAGGTGCCAGCACCCGCATCTCGGCGCCCGGGGTGTGTGAGGCCAGCCAGTGCGAAAAATGGCGGAAGACCATCGCTTCCAGATCGCTGGTGCGGGGCACGAGTTCGCCTTGGGGGCGGCGCAGCGAGGCGGGCAGGGCCTGATGCCAGGCCGCCAGCGTGAACAGGAGGAGGCCGCCGAGGGTGAGCGCGCCGTAGCGCCCGCGGGCCGGCAGGGCGGCGCCCAGGCGCCACAGCAGCGGCGCCGCCAGGAAGGCCGCGAGAACGATCCAGCGCACCTTGAACAGGGCCAGAAGCACGATGCCGGCAAAGACGACGGCGATCGGCAGCAGGGACCGAGGCCGCTCCCGCATGAAGGCGACGCTGCCGACGATGACGGCGAGCAGGATCGGGCTGGTCACGAAGAGGATTTCCGCCCCGCCCGCTGCCCCCAGCCACGCGAAGAGGTGGGGAAAGCGCACGGTCTCGTCGAGCGAGGTCAGGCGGGCCAGCTCGGTGCCGGTGTAGAGCCAGCCGGGGAAGCTGTGCCGCACCTGTACCACCGCCAGCGGCGCCAGCAGGGCCAGCGCGAGCAGCGCGGCGAACGTGGCGCGTGCATTGGATTCCGCTGGGTTGACCCGGATCTGCCAGGCCCGCAACCCGAGCCCGAGGCCGAGCCAGGCGAACGCGTAAAGCGGATGAATGTATCGCAGCTCGCCCGCGGCCGGATCCCACGGCGCGCGGTCGAGCAGCCAGCCGGCCAGCACGAGGGCGGCGCCGATGAGCGACCAGCGCAGAAATGGAAGCTGCCGCCCGTCGGTATGCGGCCCTACAGGGTGAAGGGGGTGGCTGTACATTTGCGCGACGCCGGCGAGGGCGCCGAGGAGCACGACGGGGAAGCCGATGGCCGGATTGAGCCACAGGGCGAGGCCGGCGGCGAGCGCCGCGGCAGTGCCGACGGGTGCCATCGGGCGCGCCGGGTCGCGGCCGGGCAGAGCGAGCAGCAAAACCCAGGTGCCCAGAAACAGGGCCCAGGGATCGGGCGTGAGCGCGCCCGGCATGAACTGCCCGGACAGCGGCGGAAACAGCGCAAAAAACAGACCGCTCACGGCGGCTCCGGCCCCGCCGAGGCGCCGCCACAGCAACCCGGCCAGGAGCAGGAAAACCAGCGCGTGCGAGATCACCGGTTCGAGCAGCGCGGCCTGCGCCACGGCCAGGGGCAGCGCCGGGCCGCCGGCGACTTGTATCGCATGGGCAACTACAGTGATCCAGGCGGCGTGGAGCGAGGGCAACAACTGCGGCCGACCCGTCGGCAGGGTGTCGCCGCGGTAGGGTTCGCGGCGCGGAGACTCGCCGGCGAGCCCGGCCTGCGTGAGTTCGATCCAGCGATAGGTTTCGCCTCGCAGTTGTGTGCCGAGAAAGTGCCGCTGGCCGAGGGTGAAGCCGGTGGCGGACGCGTCGTCGCGCGCCGGCGGCGGGCTGCCTTCGTGCGTCAGTTGCGCGGCCCAGCGCATGGAAGCGAGATCGCTCCGGATAATGCCGCCGAGCGTGATCCCGAGTACGGCCAGCCAGAGCCAGTGTCGCGGGAAGGATCGACCGGAGGGGGCGGATACAGTCATGGCGCGGATTCGGCCGTGAGTTCCCAACGGGGCGAGTCGGCGGGAACGTCATGGTGGTGCGTGGTGCGCCCGTCCGGCCAGTGCACCGTCACGCTTGCGATCGCCGGCGCCGGGGCCGTGGCCACGTGGAGAACCGGAGCCGACTGACTCATCCAACCGCCGCCCAGGCCGAGTTGATGGATGCTGCGGCTCCCGTCGCGACGGTGGATCTCGATGTGGGCGCCGATGGCGTCGGGGTTGCCCGCGGGGCCGCGCAGGCGGAGCGCGATCCAGGACGCCACGGCGGGAGCCTGATGGGCGAAGAAGGCGCTGGTGCCGCCATGCTGGGTGAAAAACAAACCCGGGCGCGCGGTCGCATCGTCGGGCGAGAGGACCACCAGCGCGCGGCCATTGCCGGTGGCCACGAAGCCGGACTCGGTGGGATGCAGCGGGGTGAAACGACCGTCGCCGTGCCCGCGCAGCACGATGCCGAAGGCGCCCTGGAAGCGCGGGAGGGCGGCGTCGCTGTTTTGCACGGCGGCGAGGTCAAGGTGGCCGTCGCCATCGAGGTCGATCGCAACGAGTCCGTGCATGGGCCCAAGCTGGGCAAGCGACGGCAGTGGGCTGAAGCGATGGGTGCCGTCGGATTGGCTCAGAAAAACCCCGGAGGAAAAATTGTCGGCTTCGTAGGTGGCGGCCGCCGCCACCGCCTCCTCGCCCAGCACTTCGGGCAGGGTGGCGCGGGCATAGTCGTCGTTGCGGCGAAACTTGCGCAGCACGTGCGGCAGGCGCGCGGCGATATCGGCCCGGGCGCGTGCCGGATAGAGGGAGCCGTTTTCGACCACCGCTTCCGCCAGCAGGCGCGTGCCGTTGCGGGCGAAGTCTCCCAGCAGCAGGGTGGCTGGAGCGGCGGGGGAGGCTTCATGCGTCGTGTTGAGACCGAGGTTGCCGGCGACAAAGTCGAGGCGGCCGTCGCCGTTGAAGTCGCCGGCGGTGAGGCTGTTCCACCAACCGCGGCCACCGGAGTCGAAACCGGCGACGGCCGTGCGATCGGTGAAGCGACCGTGGCCGTCGTTGTGAAAGTAGCGGACGTGGTCCCATTCGAGCGCGAGCAGGAGGTCGGGCCGGCCGTCCTGATCGATGTCGTGAAACAGGGCGCTGTTCACCAGTCCGGCCCGGCCGAGTTCGGGGGACGCGGCGGTGGCGTCGACGAAGCGTCCCCCTTCGTTGGTGAGGAGGAAACTGGCTGGGGGTTCCGGGTAGTGACCCGGGATCGAGCGGCCGCCGAGAAACAGGTCGAGGTCGCCATCGCCATCGATGTCGGCCGCGCAGGCGGCGCCGGTGTTGCTGGCGAGCGCCGGCAGCGCGTCCGTGACGGTGAAGCGGCCCCGGCCATCATTGGTGAACAGGGTCGGCCGGAAGGCGTCGGGCCAGGCGGTGTGATCGGCGCCGGCGCGGGTGATGAGCAGGTCGGTCGTGCCGTTGCCATCGGCATCGAAGAGCAGCGGCGGACCTTGCTCGCCGACGGCCGCGGCGGGCAGGCTGGGGGGCGGGGCGTCGCGGTAGGCGCCGTCGCGCCACCGGAGCAGCCGGGCCGGACTGGCCGGCGTGGCGCCGAGATAGAGATCGTCATGACCGTCGCCATCGACATCGGCGACGGCCACCCCCGGCCCGCGGCGGTCGGTGCGGAAGGGGAGGAAGGCCTGCTCCTGGTCGGGCAGGGCGGTGGGCGAGTCGTCGGGCAGCGCGAGGCCGGTGGCGGCGGAGGCGTCGGCCAGGAGCGAAGGGGTTTCGGGGAGGACGGGAGCCTGGTCGCCGCCTTCGGTCACCAGGTAGGCGTGATCGGCTCGCAGGTCGTGAAACACCTGGTTGAGACCGGAGGGCCACTCGATGACGAGCCGGTCGACGGTCTCATCGGAGCCGAGGCCAAAGTGGGCCACCAGTTCGCTGCCGGAGGCGTAGCCGCGGGAAACGGTGAGGGTGCGGGACTGGCGGCCGGCAGTGGCGCTCTCCACGTGCACGACGGCGCCGACGCCGAAGCGGTTGGAGCGAACGCCGCGCAGGCGCACCTGAAGACGTCGGGAGCCGGCCGTATCGTTGCGGTGGATACCGAGGCCGCCGTCGTGGTCGAGGACGACGAGATCGAGATCGCCGTCGTTGTCGAGGTCGGCCGTGGCGGCGCCGAAGGAGACGCCGGTGTGGTCGAGACCCCAGGCCCGGCCGACCGATTCGAAACGGCCGCCGCCCAGGTTGCGGAAGGCAAGATTGGCCTCGGCGAGGGGCGGGGCGTTTTTCATGACGCGGATGCGTTCCATGTCGGAGAGCGCCCGCATCATGCGCTCGAGCAGGTCGCTGTTGTTGGCCTCGCGAACCATGCCGTTGGTGACGTGAAGATCGGTCCAGCCGTCGTTGTCGAAGTCCTCGAAGCGCACGGACCAGGTCCAGTCGGTGGCGTCGATCCCGGCCCAGCAGGCGACCTCGCCGAAGACGCCGCGGCCGGTGTTGAGGAACATCGTGTTGCGCATGTATTGCGGGGCGGTGTCCGCGCGGGTGCCGATGTTGAGCACATCGCCGCGCGAGGCGGCGAGGCCGCGGCGGTCCTTTTCGCGGGTGGTGGTGGCCATGTCGGCGACGAGCAGGTCCTCGAGTCCGTCGTTGTTGATGTCGCCCGAGTCGGCGCCCATCGAGGAGTAGGGGGTATGGGGCACGACGGAATCGATGAGGTTGGTGAAGGTGCCGTCACCATTGTTTCGATACAGGTGATCCGGTCCGGCGAAGTCGTTGGCCACGTAAAGGTCGGGCCAGCGGTCGCCGTCGTAGTCGAACCAGGTGGCGGAGTGGCCGAAGGTGGGGCCGCGGATGCCGGCGGCGGCGGTGACCTCGGTGAAGGTGCCGTCGCCGCGGTTGCGAAAGAGCCGATCGGGCCGGCCGGAAGGCTCGGTGCCGTCGACCTGGTTGGTGAGCACGAAGACATCGAGCCAGCCGTCGCGGTCGTAGTCGGCGAAGGCCCCGACCACGCTGCCGTCGACCAGGGCGAGCCCGCGATCGGCCGCCTCCTCCGCAAAGGTGCCGTCGCCCTGGTTGACGTAGAGGAGGTTGGGCGCGCGGTTGCGGCTGACGTGGAGGTCGAGCCAGCCGTCGTTGTTGATGTCGGCGAAGACGGCGCCCTGCCGCCACACGATGTCGGCGTCGGAGGAGAGGGCGCTTTTGAGCCAGCCGACGACGGAGGACGTCTCGATGGCCCCGGCGTCCTCGGTGACGTCCTCGAAGCGCCAGTTGCCGCGGTTGCGAAAGAGGCGGCCGGGACGGGTCTTGGTGCTGACGTAGAGGTCGACGCGACCATCGTTGTCGAAGTCGCCGGCGGCGACGCCGGAGCCCATGCCGCCGCCCATGAACTCGCGGTAGCGTTGAGCCCACATCTGTGGGTCGTCGTAGGCATTGTCGACCTGGAGCCCGGTGGATTCGGGGCTGAGGCGGGCAAAGAGGGTGGGGCCGGTGGAATGAGCCGGAGCCGGGAACGGGCGGCTCGTCGGGGGCGTTTGCGCCAGGGCCACACAAGGCAGGATCAGTGCGGCGGGGAGCGGCAGAATGGCAAGGAATCGGGAACGGGAGAGGGGCATGGGGTGGCCGGGACTTCCGGGGACAGGCGGGAGGCGAAGCGGCGGCGGAGGACGGGCCGAGCCGGGCATCGCGGGGTGAGCGCCGAAGTCTTTCAGGAATGGTCTTCACACTGCGGCGAGGGGAGCTCGGCGGGCAACCAGCCAATAGTCGGAAGTGTTTTTATAACCTAGGTTATATAATGACCTCATTGAGCCGCAATTCCGCACACGAATGTCGCAAAACCTCTATGGACCCCTCGCGGGATCATTGATAGTCTGAGGGGACTCCGGAACCCTGATACAACGGATAACCCAACCTTATCGGTTGTATCCGAGCGGCCCCTCCCCACTCCCTCCACTCCGCAGTGCAGGTATCATCCTCGGTCGGCCGAGGAGGGGGGCTCATGGTCTCCGTTTACCCAAATCATATAAACATCTACAAGCTACTGATTGGCACATATATAAATCCCATACCCCATGGAACCTAACCCAACTAGATGCACCCGCAGGTCGGTCGCACCCATGCTCGCCGCCCTGCTCGCAGGCACACCGCTGCTTGCCCAGACCACGGATCCAGGCTCCACGGTCGATGACGAGGAAGTTCTCGTTCTTTCGCCGTTCGAAGTCACGGCCCAGGAAGACAATACCGGGTATGCCGCCGCCACCACCCTGGCCGGCAACCGTCTCAACACCGACATCAAGGACCTCGGCACGTCCCTGTCGGTTTATACGCAACAGTTTCTCAAGGACATCGGCGCGACCGACAACCAGTCGCTCCTCAAATACACGCTCGGCACCGAGATCGGCGGCGTGAACGGCAACTACTCCGGTTCCGGAGGCGGCACGGCGCCCAATGCCGATGCGTCCTACCTCAACCCGCAATCCACCAACCGCGTGCGGGGTCTGGTATCGGCGGATAATACCCGCGATCTCTATCTCACCGGCATTCCGTGGGACGGCTATAACATTGATGCGGTGGACCTGCAGCGCGGGCCCAACGCCATTCTCTTCGGTCAAGGCAGCCCGGGCGGCGTGATCAACACCCGCACGAAGCAGGCCATCTTCCGCGACCTCAACGAGGTGACGGTGCGCGTCGACCAGTATGGCAGCCTGCGCGGCACGGTGGATTTCAACCGTGAGATCATCGAAGACCAGTTGGCCGTGCGCGTCGCTGCCGCGGTCAATCGTGGTGAGTTCAAGCAGGAACCGGCCTTCGAGAACTTCGATCGCGAGTGGGTGGCCGTGCGCTACGAGCCGGGCTTCCTCAAGGAGGGCAGCGCCCGCACCATCCTCAAGGCCAACTTCGAGCGCGGTGATTCCACCAGCAACCGCCCGCGCAACATGCCGCCGGGCGACAACATCACGCCGTGGTTCACCGAGCTGAACAAGGAGCTCTACAACATGGCGTGGCAGAACAGCCCCTACGTCGAACTTCCGGGCCGCGGCGCCGCGGTGGCGACCGATTCCAACGGCAACCCCAACCCCGGCTTCACCCAGTGGGTCAACACGAACTACGGCAACAACTACTTCGGTGGCTCCGAGTTCTGGTTCCTGCCGGGCTCGACCTCGCCGGTGCTCGGCATGGCCATCAACGAGTACACCTACCTCGGCCTCGGACCCGACGGCGCTCGCGACGGCGGCATCGGCGGCATCGCCCCGGGCGGTCCGCACGGCATTCGCAGCTATCGCGACTGGGCCAACGCCACCAACCAGCCCTTCGCCAGTCTGGTCAAGAGCCGCTACATCACCGATCCGAAGATCTTCAACTTCTACGACCGGTTGCTCGATGGTAACATCAAGCGCGAGTGGAGCGACTTCGAGACCTACGATGTTTCGCTGAGCCAGACCTTCTTCAACGACAAGTTCGGCTTCGACGTCGGTTACCACCACGAGACCGTCACCAACGGCAACTACTCGCCGCTGGTCGGCGGCAGCGGCAATATCTTCGTCGATTACTATTCCGTGTGGCCCGACGGCACCAATGACGCCGCCGGCGGCTGGTATACCGACGGCACGCCCAATCCCGGCGCGGGCCGGCCCTTCGTCCAGCTGGGCAACGGCGCCAGCGAGGGCACGACCGACCGTGACAGCGTGCGCGGCACCGCCTTCGTCACCCACGACTTCGACAAGGGTGACAGCCACTGGCTGCTCAAACTCCTGGGTCAGCACACCCTCACCGGCATGGCGTCCTCCGACGACTACTACTCGTTTGGCCGCAGCTGGGCGCGCTCGGCCTTCGACAACGACTGGTTTTCCCAGCCGTTCTTCCAGGACATCCGCAACGCCAACGGCCGCTTCTGGGCCGATTTCATTCCGATCCGCACCCAGTACATCGGCGAAAGCCTGGTGGGTAAAAACCTGGGTGACGACTTCGGCATCGTGACCCCGGTCGGCGATCCGATGCTCGGTGACTCCGTGACCCTGCGCTACTTCGATTCGACCTGGACGGCGGTCGGCGTCGATCCGGGCGCACCCTGGTTCAACAACGCCTCCGCCGGCACCGCCGGGGGACCGTTCGAGTCCACCCAGTCCGAAAACCCCGCCAACTACGTCGGCTGGGTCACGCGCGAGGTCGGCCTCATCCATGCCGACAGCCCCGAGAACATCGAGCGTCTGACCACCGGCTGGACCCAGGACACCCGCTCCAACGACGCCTATGCCTTCGTGTGGCAGGGCAAATTCTGGAACGACTCCATCATCGCCACCGCCGGCACCCGTCACGACGAGGTCTACCAGCGCACCGTGCGCTGGGATCCGCAAAACACGCCCACCCGCGGCGATGGCGACCTCACCAAGGTCACCACCACCGAGGACGAGCTCGGTCCCGTCGAGGAGGATTCCGACAGCTGGGGTGCCGTGGTGCACTTCAATCGGCTGCCTTGGATCGGCGGCTTTGCGGACAAGCTCCCCGTCCAAATCAGCGCGTCCTACAACAAGTCCAACAACTTCCAGACCGGGCAGGTCTTCTCCGACTACTTCGGCCAGCAACTCCCGCTGCCGGCCGGTGAGACCGAGGACATCGGCGTCATCCTGGCGACCAAGGACGGCAAATACTCGTTCAAGCTGAATAAGTTCGAGTCCACCGTCGCCAACAACCCGTCCTCCTTCATCCAGTTCTGGAACTACGGCAACAACGTCGGCATCTACGCGCAGGCCTGGTCGCAGTTCAAATACAACTACGAGACGCGCAGTAACCCGAGCAGCCAGCGCTACGGCAGTGGCATCGTCAGCGACCTGCCCTACCCGGAGCCCGGCGAGGACGCGGGTCCGGTCAAGTACGCGGTCGACTTCGAGCCCCGCGCCGGCGAAACTCCGGAGCAAGCCGCCGCGCTCGAAACCGCCGTCATCCAAGCCTGGGATGCCTGGCTCGCCGAGATGGCTCCGCTGCCGGAGATCATGGCCAACGCCTGGGGCTTCAGCTGGGAAACCAACGACCTCACCGAGTCGGCCCTCGGCTCGTTCCGCCTCACCAGCGAACTCGTGGCCGAAGGTTACGAGGCCGAGCTGCACGCCCAGGTCACCGACAGCTGGCGCCTCACCCTCAACGCCTCCAAGATCAAGTCCACCCTCGACAACATCGGCCAGACGCCGGTGCCTGGCGACAGCGGCATGACCCAGATCGATTACCTGCTCGATTTCGATCGCCGCCTCAACGAGACCGTCATGGGTGACCTGCGCATCTGGGGCGGTGGCGCGACCTCCGGTACGGCCCGCGAAAACTGGCGCGGCCACGCCGACGGCGACCTCAAGGCCCGCCTCGCGGAACAGGGCACCAACGTGCCCGAGAACCGCATCTGGCACGTCAACCTCATCACCAACTACGACTTCAAGGAAGGCATCCTGAAGAACTTCAGCGTCGGCGGCTCCGCCCGCTACCAATCCGCTGCCGTGCTCGCCTACACCCCGTTCCAGGGCCAGGGCTTCATCGGCTACGACCTGGACGCACCATATAAGGATGAGGCCCAGATAGACTACGACCTATGGGTCGGCTACGGTCGCAGAATCTGGAACGACAAGATAGATTGGCGCGTGCAACTGAACATCCAGAATGTCGGTGTCGGCGACGAACTCGTGCCGATCACCGTGCAGCCGGATGGCACGCCCGCGGCCTACCGCATCCGACCTCCGCAGAACATATTCCTGACGAATACATTCAGGTTCTAGGCCGCTCGCTCCTCGGAGCGCGTGCCCTCAGTCAACCGGTTTGGCGCTCCGGCCGTTTCGGCCGGAGCCTCTCCCTTTGGTTGGTGTGAAGCGATCCGCTTCGGCGGATCGCTTTTTTTTGTCCGCAGATCGGATCTTCACGGGATTTTCCGGTCCATCCCGACGTCCCTGCGGGTCTGATGCACCCTGCACCCCGAGCCGTGGCTGCGAGCGTGAGCGAGTGGCGGCAGTCAGCGCACGCTGGTCATCGGGCTGTGCGGCGTCCCCAGCTGCTGTCGCCGGAAGGCGGCGGGGGTCACGCCGAACTGCTTGCGGAACTTGCGATAGAAGCTGTTCGGATCGGTGATGCCGATCGATTCGGCGATGCTCAGCACCTTCGTGTGCGGATGATCCAGCAGTAGCCGCGACGCCCGTTCCATTCGGGTGGTCTCGATGAAGGCGCGCACGGTGCAGCCCTTGAGGTTGCGAAAATCCCGTTCGAGTTGACGACGAGAGATGCCCACCGCCTCGGCCAGGCCGGCCACGCCCAGATGTGGATCGGTGCAGTGCAGCAACACGTGGTTGATCGCCTGCTGGATGCGCGAACTTTCCGGTCCGCGCACATGGGTGCTCTCGCGCTCCACAACCCGACGCGGCGCCACCGACAGCAGTTGGATTGCCGGTGGCCGACCCGAGAGGACCTGACAGAGCACTTCGGCGCTGCGGTAGGCCAGCCCCTCGATATCCAGGTCGATGCTGCTTAACGAAACGGGTCCGGTCTCGCACTCGAGCAGGTCGTTGCCCACCCCGACGAGAGCGAGGTCGTGCGGGATTTCGACGCTCCGATCACGAGCCACCGCGGCCAGGCGAGCGGCAAGGCAGTCGTTGAAGGCAAACAGGCCGGCCAATCCGCGCCGGGACTTCAGCCATTCATGCACGGCGTGCAGCCACTCGGCCCCGTTGTCGTGCCACGCATGGCCGATCCGGCGATGGGCGGGCGGCAGCAGGTGGCAATCGCAGCCGTGCAGCTGCAACTCGTGGCGGAATCCGTCGAGCCGCTCGCGGTTCTGCGCGTCGTCGTTGAAAGGGGCCCAGACGAATTCGCTGCAACCGCGCTCGAGCAGGTGTCGGGCCGCCAATTGACCGATGGCTTTCTGGTCCGGTTGAATGCGGGGCAGGGCGTCGCAGGCGTCGGTCAGGCTCAGCGTAACACAGGGCATCGCTGCGCCCGCGATGAAGTGCGCCACATCCGACTGGTAGGAGGCAAAGGCCAGGATCCCATCGCCATCCCAACGCGCCGGCATGACGCCGGTATGAATCATGTCGGTGACCAGTCGCCAGTCATGTTCCCGCGCGTAGCGGGCGATGCCGTCGATAAACCCGGGATGAGGATTGAGACTGGCGACCAGGATGGTACGCGCTCGCGTGGCTGCGCCCGTCCGGGGAGGGGCGTGGGATGAGATTTCCGCAGGCAGCCGTGTTGCAGTCATATCGGGGTAGGCCCACCGGCGCGCGCGGCGCCTTCGAAAGCGGGGCGACAAATCGCACCGGAGCCCGGGGGGCACGGTCAAGGGAGCGATGGTCAACAAACCACTATGACCGAGGTGGTAGTAAGCGGCCCGGCGGAGACTCGACGGCGGAGCCGGTGAGGCTCCACTTCGTGGCCGGGCCGGCCCCAAGCGGCTCGATGGCGCATTTCATGACGGAATTCCGCGAGTTTGTTGAAAGAAATCGGCCGGGAAGCGCGTTGTAGGACATGTCGGACCTGGCCGTTCACCCCTCCTACCGTGTCCCCCAACCCCCTCATGCATCGTCATCGCTGCCCTGGTGCCCGAGCGCCGATCCCGCGCAGAATCCCGGGATGGCCTGCCCGCTTCCGTGGCCGGCGAATGATCACGCGGGGCGCTGCATTCTAGGATCGTGCGGGTTCCCGGCTTCAGGACTGGATTGGTGGCGCTGGCGGCGGGGCTGGCGTTCTCCCGCGGGCAGGAGGCCTCGCAAATGGCCACCACCCTGTTGCAGGAACGGGCCCAGGTGCAGATCGAGCGAGGGGCCTTGGCCGCGGCCGTGCCCTACCTGGCGGAACTGGATCGGCGGCTGCGCGAATCAACCGACGCCGCCGCGGTGCGCGCGCGGGAACAGGTGCTGTATTTTCTCGGCCTCGGCCAACTGCAGGCGGCCGACCTCCCCGGCGCCGGTCACACGCTGGCGGAGTTCATCACGGCTTATCCCCGGTCGCCCCAGGCTGCCACGGCTCAGCTTTATCGGGCCGAAACGTTTTACTATCAGGGGCAACTCGCCCAGGCGCGGACGATTTACGAAGCCTTGCGGCAACGTTGGTCGCCGGCGCACCTGGGCCTGTCGGAACAGGCGCTGTATTGGGAGCACCTGGCGGACTGCGTCTATGCCGAGCGGGACTGGGAAGCGGGCGGTGAGGTTTTCGCCGCCCTGCAGGAAGTCGGCGCCCGTCTGCTCGACCAGGCGGCGGCGCGCGAAACGCAGTCCAAGGCGGCCTCCTACCGGCTCCAGGCCGCAATGGCCGTCGACGATTTTGCGGCCGCGCTGGAGATCCTGCCCGAGCTGACGGCCGGCGATGCACGGACCCGGCACGACCTCGCGCTCAATCTTGCGCTCCTGCGCGGGGGCGACGAGCTCTACGCGGCCGGTCGCTACGGCGACGCCCTGTTCTTCTATGAACGGGTGCGGCGGCCCGGGGAGCTGGCGGAATTCTGGCGGACGGAACGCCTCCGGCTCGAGACGGAGCGCGACCGCATCCAGGGCGTGCCATGGCTGGCGGAGCGGGTGACGCAGCTCGAGGCCGAGCTGGCCCGGGCGGGCGCGCAGGAGACGCAGCTGGAACGAAGCTCCGACGACGAGGCCGACGTGCCTGATTACGCGCAGGCCCTCGATTTCCGCGTGGCACGCTGCTATCTGGCGGAACAACGACCCTACGAGGCGTATTGGGCCTTTGCGCGCCTGGAGCAGTCGGCCACCGCCGACGGCTTCGTGGAGGAGGCGGTCTACGGCCAGGTGAAAACGGCGGCGACGACCGGTTTCGACGAGCGGGTCAAACCCCACGCCCGCCGCTACCTGCGGGAGGCGGCCTTCACCCGGTTCATCGGAGATGTCGGCCATGAGTTGCTCCAGACCGCCCTGCGCGCGGGTGACGAACTCGCGGTGCAGGACCTGACCGCGGCGTTCATGGAGCGCGTGCGACTCGACCCCTCGCTGCAGGAGGCGCCGAAGCTGATCTACCTGGTGGGTTCCACCATGCTGGAGCGCGGCGACCTGGCCGGACTGCGCGGACGGCTGGAGCCGATGCTTGCGGCGTATCCGGAACATGGATTCGCCGACGGACTGGCCTACTGGCTGGCCATGGCCGACGTGCTGGAGGGCCGCTTCCGGCCCGCCCGCCGGCGTTTCGAGCACATCGTGACGACGTTTCCCGACGGCGGCTACACCGAGGATGCCCATTACCGGATCGGCGTCTGCTGGTTCGGCGAACTCGACTACCGGCGCGCGAAACGGAAACTCGAGGGCTTTCTCCAGGACTACCCGGACAGCCGTCTGGTCTGCGAGGCCCAGGCCCTGAGCGGCGACCTGGCGGCGGCGGAAGGCCGGATCGACGCCGCGCTCAACGCCTACGCGGCGGCCCGGGAAGCCGGCGGTCTGCTGTCGCCGCCGAATCGAAGCTACCTCGATCATGCCGTCTTTCAGGGCGGCCGGCTGCTGGCGCAGGACCAACGCTGGGGCGAAATGGCGGACTGGTTCGAAACCTACCTGCGCCGCTGGGGCCGGGAGGGGCGCGCGGGTGACGCCCTTTACGAACTCGGCCGGGCGCAGGTGCAGCTCGGACGCGCCGACGCCATGCTCGACCTGTGGATCGAGTCGATCCTGGAGTTCGGTAATGATCCGACGGATACGGGTCCCGATCGCATGCTGGCCGACTACGATGCGCACTACCGGGCCGCCCGCGGCGAATCGGCCGAGAGGGTGCTGCGCGATGCGCTGGCGATTGCCCAGGCGCAGGAACAGCAGACGCTCGTGCTGCGTCTCGCCGTGGCGCTGCGCGGATTGGAGGGCGTTGACGATGCCGACCTGCCGCGGGTCACAGCCCGGAACCTGACGGTGGCCAGTGCCGCCACGCTGCTGGCTGCGGCGCGCATGGAACGCGGTCGCGACCCCTCGCTGGCGCGGGCGGCGCTGGAGCGGGCGGTCGTGCTGGCGCCCTGGGCGGAGTTTGCACCCGACGCGTGGTCCCTGCTGGCGGAATTGCGGGAGGCGGCGGGCGAGACCCTCGATGCGATCGCGGCCTGGCGGCATCTGGCGGAGGCCTTTCCGGCGGCCGCGGCGGCAAAGGTCGCCCGACTGCGTGAAGGCGACCTGCAGCGGGAACGGGGAGCCTACGCCGATGCCATCGCGGCCTACCGCGAGGTGCTCAAGGTCCGGCAGTGGCGGGGAGCGGCGTGGGCGGAGGCCAACTACAAGATCGGCCTGACGCATTTCGCGGCGGGGGACTTCGAAAAGGCCTTCGGATTCTGCCAGCGGGTTTATGTCCTGTATGCGGGCGTGACGCGCTGGGCGGCTGAGGCCTATCTCACCAGCGGCCTGGCGTTGGAGCACCTGGGGCGCGCGGCGGACGCCGCAGCGACCTACCATGAGTTGCTGCAACAGATTCAACTGGAGGAAACCGCCGCCGCGAGGGCCGCGCGAGAGCGACTGGGGGCGCTGGGCTCGTCATGACACCCGCCCGCTCCGTCCTTGCCTGCGGACTGCTGACCGCCTTGCTGGGCAGCGCCGCCCCCGAGCCCCTGCGCGTGCAGTGGGGCGGCAACAGTCTGCGGGTGATGGGAATCGACGAGGTCGGGCGGTTGCGCCTTATCCCCGACGGTCCCGAGGCGGGTGAAGCCCTGTTGCCGTTGGCGGATGCGGTGGGGCTGCACTTTGAGTTGCCGGCGGACTATCGCCGCGCGCGGCAACTGGCGTGGGACGGGCGTGGGGGCGAGGCGTTGTTGCTGCTGCGATCCATCGTGCCGGCCCTGGTGCCCTATGTCGCCGCGCCCGAGTCGAACGCGGGTCCGGCGGTGCGGCTGTATCTGCGCCTGCTGGTGGAACACCAGGCCTGGGCGGAGGCGTTGGCGGTGCTGCTGGCCATGAACCCCGAGGCGGCCGGCAGATGGTTTGCGAGCGAAAGCGCCGCCCTGGTGCGGGGCCTGCAGCACGAGCAACGGCCGGACGAACTGAAACTGCTCCTCGAACGCTGGTGGGTGTCGCCGCCGGACGATCAGGAAACGGAGAATCGTCATGCGACTGCGCTCATCGCCGACGGACTGCGTCGCGACGGCTGCTGGAGTGAAGCGGCGATCCTTTATCGGAAGCTTCGCGTCGGCACGGCAGGCGAGATCCGGCGACGCCACGACCTGCTGCTGGCCTACCTGGACTGGCATCAGGGCGGCGCCTCGGGGGCGCAGGCGGTGCTGAGCGAGCTGCCGGAGCCGGCGGCCGCCGAGGAAACGGGGGCGTTATACCGGTTGCTGTTGGGACGTGTGGCGCTGCAGGAAGGACGGACGCGGGAGGCGTTGGATGCGCTGGCTGAAGCGCTTGTTGGCGCCGGCGGTGCGGGCGAATGGCGGCTCGAGCTCACGGCGGTCCTGGTGCAGGCGTATCAGCAGAACGGCGACAGCGGGACGGCGGCGCGGATCGCGCGGGACCTGCGCACCCGCCATCCCGACTCACGCTGGGTGGCGGGATTGGAGGAGAAGGTTTTATGAAACAACAACGACTGGAATGGACGACGATCCTGCGATGGCTGCTGCTGGTGGGCCTGGTGCCCGCGCTGATGCAGGCGCAGGAAGCAACGACGACGACCGCCGCCGCCGACGCGTCGGGTGATGTGAGCCTCGGGCAATTATGGGCTCAGGGCGGGTGGGCGATGTATCCCCTGGCGCTGTTCTCGATGGCGGCGTTCGGGCTCATCGTGTTCAACGCCATGGCGGTGCGCGAGCAGTCGCTCTTGCGACCGGACGTGACGACGCGGCTGGACGAGGCGTTGAAACGGAGTGATCTTACGGCGGCGAAAGCCCTTTGCGAGGAGCAGCCTTGCCTGGTCGCCAACATCACTGCGGCAGGGCTCGCGCGGGTGAAGGCCGGAGACTACGATGCCGAGACGGTGGAGAAGGCCATGGAGGAGGCTTCGGTCGAGGAGATCGCCGGTCCCTTCGCGGTGATCAGTTACCTCTCGATCATCGCCACGCTGGCGCCGATGGTCGGCATGCTCGGCACGGTCTCGGGCATGATCAAAGCGTTTCGCAACATCGCGCTGGGGGGCATGGGCAAGCCCGAGCTGCTGGCCGACAATATTTCCGAGGCGCTCATCACCACCGCCGTCGGACTGGTGGTCGGTATCCCGGCAATGTTTGCGTTTTTCTTTTTCAAGAGCCGTTACGCGCGGCTCACCTCGCGGCTGGCGCGCATCTGCGGTGATCTGCACCACACGCTGACGCACACGATGAAGATGAAGGGAGGCGGCGCGTGAAGCATCGCGGAGTCGGCTGGGGACCGCTCGCTCACGCTCGTAGCCACGACGAGGAGCGAGGGGACGACGGAGGAGGTCGAACGTGAAGATCGGCTCCCAGACGGGTGACGACGCGCGCTTCGACATGACGCCGATGATGGACATCGTTTTCCAGCTCATCGCGTTCTTCATGATCGTGGCGACCTACGTGACCCGTGAGAAAGTGGAGGTGGAACTGCCGTTGGCGGTGAACGCGGCGATCGCGGAAAACCAGCAGGGGCGCATGCTTATTTCGCTCACAATCGACGGGCAGGTCTGGGCGGGCTCGCGACCGGTGACCCTCGACGAATTGGCGACGGAGGTGCGCGGCTGGCTGGCCGCCGATGCGAAGGCGCGGATCGTGATCCGCGCCGATCGTTCCAACAGCTACGGTTTGGTGAAGCAGGTGATGAAGGTCTGCCGCGACGCCGGCATCGCCGACATCATCTTCTCCTCGTTCCAGTCGGAGGGAGGCGGATGAGATACAGGAGCCCACGAAACACACGAAAAGGCACGAAAGCTGACCGATTGAGGCATCCGCGGTGGTTTCAATCGGGTGTTTTGTTTCGTGTCATTTCGCGTATTTCGTGGGCAAAAAATCCGGGGAGAGGGTGTACTGGATGAAAACGAACCGGGATCTGTTCACCGAGGAGGAGGGGTTCTCGTTGGACTCCATGCTGGATATCGTCTTTCTGCTGCTGATCTACTTCATGGTGACGGCGGCGTTCGTGAAGGAGGAGGCCGACATCAGCATGTCGCTGCCGAGCCGCGTCGAGCAGGAGGAGCCGCTCGACATGCCGGAGGAGCAGGTGCTGGACATCCTCGCCGACGGACGGGTGCTGCTCAACGGACTTGAGATCGATGATGCGCTGAGCGCCGATCTGCCGATGCTCACGCGCACGCTGGCCCGGTTTCGCCAGGCGGCGGATGACGCGCAGGTGCCGGCTTTCATTGTGGTGCAACCGGACGACGAGGCGCGACATCAGCGCATCATCGACGTGCTCAACGTCTGCGCGGTCGCGCAGATCGAACTGGTGTCGTTCAACCTGGAGTGAGGCGCATGCAGCAGGGATCTTGGTTTGAATTCGGTGGGGCACCTCGCGGGGTACTGACGTTTCGACGTTCGCGGGCGTCGGCGATCCCGCGGCCGCGGGACCCTACAGGAGGTGCGGTGTGAAGACGCGGGGGCGACGCAGCACCTTGTTCTGGGTCATCGCGATCAGCGTGGCGGTGCATGTGCTGGTCGGTGCGGTCGTGGCCGGCTTCAAGATTTACCGCTACACGGCACCGCCCGAGGCGACCTTTTCCTCGCCCCCGCCGGCGCAGCGCGTGCCGCCGGCCAACCTTGAGTATCGTGTAGCGATGCAGCAACTACAGCAGCAGAGCACGCGTCCGTCGAGCCGGACGGCGGGCGCGATGGACAGCCTGTTGTCGCAGTCGCTGGAGTCGTTCGACAGTCCGGGCGGCGCGTTCGGCACCTCGGCCCTGGCGGGCCGGCCCGTGGTGGTGGGAGCCGGCGGAGGCCCGGGGCCCGCGTTAGGGCGGATCGGCGGCGCGGGCGGTGCGCTGGCGCTCGGCATGTCGGCGGTGGATTTCTTCGGCATCAAGAAGCAGGGTGAGCGGGTGTGCTTCATCGTGGATGCGGGCGCGTCGATGGTGGAACCGGAGCGGGGCGACCTGCCCGGCTACGAGCGCGTGAAGGCGGAGCTGGTGAAGATGGTGGAAGGTCTCTCGCCGGGCACCTTCTTCAACATCGTCGTCTTCGAACGGGCGGTGGACCTTTACGCGCCCCGCATGGTGGTGGCGACGGCGGACAACACGGCGCGGGTGGCCGAGTGGATTGCCCCGTATTGGCGGCTGGTCGACGGGCGGATCCAGGAACGCGGCACCTTTCGGAAGAACTACGAACCGGAGCTGGTCGACTGGGCGGGGGCCGGGGGAAGCTCGCGCATGGACCTGGCGCTGGCCGCCGCGCTCGAGATGCGGGCGGACCTGGTTTTTATGATTACCGACGGCACGCCCTCGATCCGGTTGGCGCGCAGTGCGGGCGAGGATGAAACCTGGCGGGGGCGGGTGGCGCAATGGGAGGAGGCGCGGGCGCGCTACGAAGCGAGTGAAAAGGGACAGCAGGAGATGGCAGTCTACGAAAAGGCACGAGCGGCCTGGCAGGCTCAGCGCGACCGCGACGCAGCCGCACGGGCGGCGCAGGGGCTGCCGCCGGTGGTGCGGGAGCGGGTATCGGTCGGCGCACCCTCGCGACCGGGTCCGTCGCGACCGAGCCGGCCGAGGGAGTATGCGGAATTGGACGACCTGCAGCGCTGGATTCGGCGGCGGGCGGGGGCGCTTTATGAAAGCGAGGGGGCGAAGTTGCCGAGCCTGAACCTGGTGGGTTATTCGCCGAACCAACGCGGGGTGGCGGCGATCGAAGTGCTGGCGAGGACCTTCCCGGATGGCACGAGCCGGGTGATCGGAACCTTCGAGGCGGCGCGGACGCAGTGAAGACGGACTACCAAACATGCCAAGGGGCACGGAAGTTATCAGCGTGCCGGGCTTAACATTTCGTGTCTGTTCGTTTGTTTAGTGGGCAAAATCAGTGGCGCAGGGGCGGTTCTTGGTTAGGGTCGTTGCTCCATGCCTACCGTAACCAAACTCCTGCACACGCGCATGCGCGTGAACGACATCGAAGCCACCGTGAAATTCTACACGGACGCGCTTGGCTTGAAGGTATCCCGGAAACACACCTCGCCGCGCGGGGCGCAGCTGGTGTTTTTGCAGACGCCGAACAGCGACGAGGAAATCGAAATCTGCCAGATGCCGCCCGGAGCGGAGCCGGTGAAGGTGCAGCCCGACCTGATGCACCTCGCGTTCGAGGTGGAAAACCTCGAAGCGTTTGCGTCCAAGGCGAAGGCCAAGGGCTACGACCTCAGCGACGGTCCGACCACGACCAGCAGCGGCTCTGTGATCGCCTTCATCGACGCGCCCGAAGGCTACGAGGTGGAATTAATCCAGTCGAAGAAGGGCTGAGCGAGACTACATAGTAGAGTCGTAGATCGCGGGAATCGGTCGAAAGGCGAGCCCAGCATGGCATAGCCTTGATCGCATCAAGGCCTACCGGAGTGAGTCGATCAGCATGCCCCAGTAGAGTTCGGCGGCGCCTTCCACGGAAAGCTGCTTGGGCAAATCGCTGAGAAACCCGCTAAGCAGGTTGGGGCGCATGAAGAGCGACTGTTCATTCGCGTCGACGGACAGCGTTTCACTGTAGGAATTACTTTGGTCAGCGGATTCGTGTGAATAGGATATCCCGTCGATGAAGTTGCCCCGGCCACGGTTCTTGATGCGGCAGGAGGCAACCTTTTTGCCGTCGCGATAGACCACGGCCGTGAACGTTTCGGCGTCCACCCGTTTGAAGCGGCCGTCGATCTCGGGGTGCCTCGCCTGCAGTTCGATGAGTGAATTCTCAAAATACAGCGCCATGTGCTCAAATACCTCGTCGAGGTAGCGGTCCTTGTCGGCTTCACTGAACTCCTTTTTGATTCGCAGATTGCTGGAGCGGGGGCGCGCGAAAACAGCTGGGATGGCGTTGCGATCGGTGGGTGAAGAAGCGGCCGAGCTTCGAACCGCAGGCAGGGCGGATCGAATGGTTTTCACGACGTCGAGAAACGCCTCGTCGCGGTCGGGCCACTTGGTCACCGGTTTCGCATCCTTGGGTGTTGCCTGCAGGTGGGCGAATGAGGCGGCCTGCCAATCGCAGGGACGGAGGATGATCGGAATCACACGGGCGCTTCCGTCGGCGTGGCGTTCCAGGGCCCGCGCGAGTTCGATATCGTAGCAGTAGCGTGAGGCGAGAAAGTCGGGGCTTACCAGCAGGAGGATGATCTGGGCGGCCTCCAGGTGCGCGCTGATCTCAGATGCGAAGTCGTCCCCGCCCAGAATACAGCGGTCGTGCCATGCTTCGAGGGATCCTTGGCGTTTCAACATGGCGAGATGCACTTCGAGTTCGTCGCGAAGATTCTCGTCCTTGTGGGAGTAGGAGAAAAACAGCGTGGCCATGCGATGGTCGTTCGACGCTACACGCGGAACACTTTCATCACCTCGTCGCCGGCGGTCTGGGCGAGCAGGTCCTCGGTGATGAACTTGGGTTGAATCTTTTCCCGGATGAAGAACGGGGGGGAGCGGAGACGACGAGGTCGCTCCAGTCCTGTTCGTCCTTGCCACGCCAGACGAGATGGGGAACGAGGTCGCGGTTACGGCGTTCGTGGGCGACGCGCATGGGGTGGGCCTGCTCCTGCTCGATCACCGACTGGTGCTCGGCAGTGGGGAGGTTTTTGCGGGTGGCGTCCTCGTATCGCAGGGTTTCGACCGACTTCAGTTTGGCGGGGGCTTTGTGTTTGGCGGCCATGAGGCGGAAAAGAATCAGGCGGGATCGGCGTCGGAATCGGGAGTCGGTTCGAAGGGTTCGGTCGGCGGGGACGTGTCGGTTGTCGGTGCGACGGCTGCCTGGGGATTGCGGTAGACGCTCATGACCCCGTCGACGTGCTCGTGAAGATCGTCGGTCACCGATTGCCACAGCGGGTCGATGAGGAACTCGACGCCCTCGCGGCGAGCGAGTTTGGCGGCGGGCACGAAGTCGCTGTCGCCGGTGATGAGCAGGATGGTGTCGACCTGCTTCTTCAGGGTGAGGGTGGAGATGTCCAAGCCAATGCGCATATCGACGCCCTTCTGGCGCATGCCGAGGCGCACGTCGTCGGGACTGAGATTGCGCCACTGCTCGATGAGTTTGGTGAGCCGGGTGGCTTCCTCGGGGGAAAGCGGGGTGGGTATGGTGCCGAATTGAGCGTGGATCACGGCTTGATCGAGCACCTGCAACCAGTCGCGAGTGCGGAGTATCTTTTTGGTGACGGCGGCGTCCTTGAGTCGCCAGCCGTCCTCGCGGGTTACATGACCGAGGCGAAGGGCAAATTTGCGCTTGCGGCGGAGGGCGGCGAACAACTCCTCGCGGAAGGTGGCCTCCGGGGTTTTGGCAAACTGGATCTGGAGATTGGAGATTGGGTTGTGGGCGACTTCGGTGAAGGGCGGGCGTCGTAGTAGAAAAGGCGGTAGACGTGGTCGAGCCAGCGGCTCTTGGGTGTATTGGATTTTTCGCCCACAAGTTGCTGCACATGGCGCTTGCAGAGCATGCGGGCACATTCGGCGACCTTTTCGGCGGAGTCACATTGGTCGGGGCGAACGAGCTTGGTGATGCGCTTCAGGAAGAAAGCGCCATCGATGAGGATGGCGATGCGGCGGATCCTCATGTCCGATTCCCTTGAAAAAAAAGCCCCAGGATTTCGGTAAACGCTCAGGATTGGCGAGCGAACCTACTCTCAAGAGGCGGATGTTCGAAAGAAGCGGCCGCTTGTTTGATTTTGCAAGCGCTTTTCTACACACGATGCGTGCGGCGGTTACGACCCGCTGGGTGGGTTGGCCATGGTTGTCCAACTCCCAATATTGATCCGGCCGCTCGTAAGGAGAGTTGAGGATCGAACGATCGAAGAAGTGGTCGGACATGCGAGGCTCAGTCAATGTGTAGGCGGCGAAGGCTCAAACCTTTACGTTCACCCGTGAAACGCCGAGAACCGACAAATTCTTTCAAGAATTTGTAATTTTTACCGTCCGCCGTGGGTGCGTTCCCAGGCGAAGAGGAGTTGCTGGGCGAGGCCGGCGGTGGGGCCGTAGTGGATACGGCCGAAGTGGGCGATTTGGGCGGGGCTCCAGTTGGTGAGGCCGTAGCGGCGCTCCATCGCCTTGATGATCCAGGTGTCGACGGGAAAGGCCTCCGGGTGACCGAGGCCGAAGAGGAGCACGCAGTCGGCGATCTTCTCGCCGACGCCGGGGAGGGAGAGCAGGCGGATCTTCGCGGCAGCATAGGGCAGGGCGGCCGTTTCGTCGAGCCAGCCGGGATGCGCGGCGAGGAGGTCGGCCGTCTGCTTGATGGTGCGGGCGCGGAAGCCGAGCTTGCAGGCGCGGAGATCGGCCTCGGTGGCGGCGGCGAGTTGCTCCCAGGTGGGTAGCGCAAAGTAACGTATTACGTTACTTTGCGCGGGGAGCGGGGAGCCGAGGTGCTCGGCGAGGAGGGCGAGCATCTGCTTGATCTGCGGGATCTGCTTGGTGGCGCTGCAGAGGAAGGCGAGCAGGGTCTCGCCGAAGGGTTGCCGGAGGATGCGCAGGTACGGATGCAGGGTGTGGCAGGTGGCGAGGTGGGGATCGGTCGCCCGTGGCAGTGCGGCGGCGGTGCGGTCGTGAGTGTCGTCGTCGAGGGCGAGGTAGTGGCGCAGGGCGACGCGCGTGGCGTCGGCGGTGATCGCGGGCACGCTGTATTCGAGCGCCGCCGCGGGGCCGAGGCGGAGGCGGGCGACGTGGGTGCTCCACTGGCCGCGCCAAGTGTCATCGGATTCTGGATACCAGCGAAAGGCCTGGCCGCCGTCGAGCTGTTCACGGAGTCCGGCGGGCGTGAAGGCGGGGGCGCCGGGGAGCGGGGCCCAGGGAGTCCAGGCGGGGGGCATTGGAAAGCGAGGGCCGGACAATTCACGCTGTAGGGCCGCCGCTTGTCGGCGTGCCGCTGGCTGACGGAAGCCTGAGAGGCAGATGCGGTCCCGCGGCCGCGGGAACAAGCGGCAGCCCTACAATTAGAAGGTGTAAGCGGGTTCCCATGAGAGTGTGAAAGGTTACGCCCCAGGGCCGGCTGAAGTCCGGCCCTACGTCAGACGGTGTAGTCGAAGAAGGTGCGGTGGACGCCGGAGTGGACTTCGCCGAGGCGAATCTGGATGTCGTCGAGGTATTCGTGCAGGCCGGCGGAAATAACGGTGGCGACCTCGGAGTTTTCGAGGTGGGCGCGCAGGCCGCTGATCATTTCCAGCACGGGGTTCTGTTCGCCGTCGCCGTGATCGGCGGTGATCTTGCGCAGGCAGTTTTCGGCGTAGATGACGGCGGCGAGGATGGAGCGGGGGAATTCGGAATCGAAGAGCAGGTAGTCGACGGCGCGCTTGAGGGTGAGTTGGCCGCGTTTGGAGCGGCGGAAGGCTTCGAAGCCGGAGCACGAGCGCAGGACCGAGGCCCATTGCACGATGTCGAGGGCGGAACCGACCTCGTGCAGGTCGGGCAGGATCATGAAGTATTTGATGTCGATGATGCGCGACACGTTGTCGGCCCGTTCGAGGTAGCGGCCGAGCAGGTAGAACCACCAGCCCTCGTCGCGCGGCAGCATGGATTCGGCGACGCCGTAGAGTTGCTGGATGCGGAGCTTGAGCTGGGCGAGGTATTCGCCGGCGCCGAGTTTTTGGTAGGTGCGGTAGCTGTGGGTGGAGAGC
>CBFGUO010000020.1:0-92764 GCA_965652375.1 uncultured Opitutus sp. | reverse complement strand
CATCACGCCCCCACCTATCATGCCGCGTTCCTCCACCGACCTGCTGACCGTCCTCCTCCTGTTCGTCGCGACCGGCGCTGCCTCACTCCCCGCCGCCAAACCCGACCCGGCGCTGCTCGCCGCCGCGAGCCGCTTCGAGCCCCTCCTCGCCGCGCCGCAAACCTCCACCGCCGCCCTGTCGCCTGATGGCACCAAGGTTGCCTTCGATGTCCGTCGCGACGGCGAACTCTCCGTCGTCACGCTCGATCTGACCGGCTCCACTCACCCGATCGGCCAAGTCGTGGTGGGCCGCGACGCGCCGCCGAGCCGGCTGGGATCGCCCCGCACCGAGATCCTTGCGCTGGAATGGATCTCCACCGAGCGCCTGGTGGTCGCCACCCGCCATCCGGTGCTCCGAGGCCAGCCCGATGTTACGCTCTTTACCTTTGACTACGACGGAGCCCAGCCCGCGTCGCCTCGCCGCCTGACCGGCTCCGATCAATACCTCCAGGTCCTGGGCGTGCTGCCCGGCGCCGCACCCCGACTGGTGCTTGCCACCCGGTGGCGCGGCTTAACCCAATATATCCCCGGCACCGGCACGACTCATGGTTCCGGGCCCAAGCAGCTGCTCCTCGTCGATCTCGTGGACGGTCGTATCCGCCACGTGGATATCGACTCCTCGCTTTTCCTCCAGGTGATGAATGAACTGGACGCGCTCGAACGCACCCGCGATCTGCCATCCGAAGCGGATCTGGCCTTCATCACACAACGCCATCCCCACGCCCAGGCCCGACTTCTGCCCGGGCATCCCGGCAGCACCCGCCGCATCGCCCGTCTGCAGCGGCCCGACCACCCTGACCGTTTTGTGGCCTTTGATCGCCGCACCGGCGAGCTACGGGAACTCGTCGACCGGCCCGACTCGGTCATCGGCTACCCGGCGCGTTTTCAGGCGTTCACCTTCACCGTAAACAACGAAACCTTCCGTGGCTTCATTGCCCTGCCTCCCCGCGGCGACGGCACCGAAACGCCGGTCGTGCACCTGCTCTGGGACACCGGGGAACATCTGCGCTTTCACGACTACGAACCCCTGGTCGCCGCCTTTCAGGCCATGGGATTCGCCGTCACGGTCGTCGCGCCCCTCGATGACATCGAATCGGCCCACGCGAGCCGAGCGGCGCCCGTGAGCGATTCAACGATCGATTTCCTGGAAGGCCCCCCTTCTATCGAGGGTCCCGCCGAACGTGCCGCCGAGCGCGACCGCATCCGCAGGGCCACCAACCCGACCGCCGACGAAGCCTGGCCGGAAAACCAACACCAGCTGCGCGCGCTCGACCACTTGGCCGACCGCTACAACCTCAGCCTCACCGCGATCGCCCTCTATGCGGACCACCGCACCGAAAAACGCGCCTTGCTGCTCAATGCCCAGGCGCCCGGCCGGTTCCAGGCCTTGCTGATCAACGGTCTCGAGGCCGGCCCCGACCTCGAGCAAGGCAGCGCTTGGAGCATGGTATTGCCGCCCGACCCCGCGTTCGCCCGCACCCGGGCCCTCATTGCCTATCCGGACGCCGTGTCGCCCACTGTCTCCTATTTCAAGCGCATCGTCCGGCGATTGCGTTCCGTGGGGATCGAGTGCACCCGCCTTCCCCTTGAGCGCGCAGACCTCGATCCCGACGTGCCGCCCCGCTTCGCGGTCACCCTCGCCCGCTTCGAGGTATTCCTGCGCGAAACGCTGACTCCCAATCCAGCCCGCTGATGTTCGTCCGCCGCGCTCACCGCCTTCGCCAGTTCTCCAGCTTCCTGGTCTTGGCGTCGTTCTCGTTCGCCGCCGCGCCCGTCGACGAACCCTTGCTCGCCGCCGCCCAACGCCTCGCCCCGATCTTCTATCCGCCAGCCACCACGCATGCCGTGTTGTCGCCGGACGGCAACAAGGCCGCCTTCGACCTGCGCCGTGACGGCCAACTCCTCATCGTCACGATCGATGTCGACCGGCCAACCGAACCCGTCGCGGAGATCGCGATCGATGCGGATGAACTGGTCGCCCGTCACGGCAACAGAGCGCTTAGCCTGGCTTACGTGAATGAGCTGCGCTGGACCAACGAGCACCGCCTTGCCCTCGCCTACGGGGCACCCCAAGCCGACGGGTCTCGTCGGCACGTGTTGCACACCTTCGATTTCAATGGCGGCAATCCCACCACCTTGTTCGACGAATCAAGGGATATCCGGGGCCTGAACTTCGCCGGCTTCATCCGGGAACCGACGCCCCGGTTTGTCTGGACGATCCCGGGCGGGGAGCGGTGGATCGTCGACCTCGACACCGGCCGCGTGTCCAAACTGCGCAACCCGAAATCGAAGGCCGTCGTCGAACTCGATCGCGTCCTCCGCCTCGAGCTTGAATCGAGCTGGACCTCCCCCGGTGCGGAATCGGCCTACGCCTTTCTGCGCGAAACCTGGCCCGACTCCACCTTCACCTTGTTTCCCGCTTCGGCCACGTCCGACCGCCTCGTCGCCCGGGTGGACCGCCCGGATCGTCCCGGCCGCTTCATCCTGCTCGACGCCACCGAACGGCGCCTCTGGAAACTCGCCGACGATGCGCCCTCCTTTGCGCAGCGAAAGATCGAGTACCATGCCTTTGATTTCGAGGACCAGGTAGAGCGCTTCCGGGGCTTCGTGGCCACGCCGGTTTATTCACCCACCGAACGGGCACCGGTGATTCTTCGAGTGCTCCGCCCGTCGGATCGCGAGGTCTTCACGCACTATGACCCGCTGACCGCCGCGCTTAATGCCATGGGCTTCGCCGTGGTGGCGCTGCAGTCTCCGGCCGACGATACCCCGGACCGGGAACTCATCTTCGCCGGCCGGCCTCTGCCTTATCGCTTCATCCGCCATCCCGAATCGCGTCCCTCGCGACCGGCCACCAAAGACTCCATCGCCAATGCCCAACGCGAACGATTTCCGACCATCGAACAGAACGAAGCCGAACTGAAACACCAGTTACGGGGCCTCGATTTGCTCGCCACCCGTTTCGGCCTCAGCCGCACCGCTGCCGCCGTGTTCAGCGAAGGAGACGCCGGTCGCAGGGCGCTCCTCCTCCATGCCTACGCCCCCGGCCGGTTTCGTTGCCTGATCCTGCACGGAATGCCTCTCCACCGCTTTTCTCAGGCCCAGGATTCCGAATGGCTTCGAGCCGTTCTGGCCGACAGCCAATTTCACGATACGTTTGCGCTCATCACCCGCGTAGCCTGGAACAACAACCGAACGTTTCTTCGCAAACTCACAGCCAGAGGCATCGATTGCCAGGAATTGGTGATGCAGGACCTCGGCTAGCTGCAGCAGGAGTATCCCGCCATGTTCGCCTTCACCGTCGCCCATATTGAACGTTTCCTCCACGAGCACCTCTACACCTACTCGACCGAAATCGGCGAGTTGGAGGTGAAGCCGTAACTCGTGTGACTTACGGCCACACCGCCCCACTCGCTCACGCTCGTAGCCACCCGCACAAACAAGCCCGCGTAGCCGCGAGCGTGAGCGAGTGGAATCCCTCTCCGGCCAGCCTGTGGCTGCGAGCGTGAGCGAGTGGAACTCGGCACCAGTACAGCGCCTCGGGAGTAGTTTCGCCTGACGGACCTCGGCAAAACGACCCAACAGCAGGCTTATCGCCCGACCCACCGCAACCGGGCCCCTCCGCCGCCGCCCCTACGGCACCGCCAATCGCACGCGCACCGGATTCAACAGCCGCACCGGGCCGAGCAGGCCCGACGCCAACAGCGGCTCGTCCCGGTCGTAGAACTTCCAGGTCGCAAACGCCACGCGACCGCCTTCCGGTTCCGGTGCTCCCGACCGATACCAGGCCGGCAACTCGCTGATGCCACCGGCTTCCACGCCGCGCTCGTCTTCACGGCCATAGCGGTTCTCCACCGGCAGGTGCTCGTCGCCGATCATGCGGTTCGGCCAGAGCGTGGTGACCTGCACCTCCAGGGCATTGACGCCACCGCGCACGAAGTCGGTCACGTCCAGGCGATAGGGTTCCTTCCACACATTGCCCACCACGCGTCCGTTGATGACCACGTCGGCGATCACTTCGACCCGCCCGAGGTCGAGCACGACACGACGATCCTGCGCCAGCCAGTCGGCCGGCAGGTCGAACGACGTCCGATAACTCGCCGTGCCCGCGTAGTGCCGCACGCCGAAATCATCGTGCAGATGCAGCGACTGCAGTTGCGGCAGGTTGATCTGAGCCGGAGCGCCCCGCCCCGCCTCGAAGGCCACCGTCCAGGCGCCGTCCAGTTCCCGGGGCGCCGGCACCGTCGCCGCGCGGGAGTCTGCGTTCGCCAGCGCATAGGTGCCGCTTTCCCACACGAGCGCGCTCACCCCACGTTCATCGGTCCGGCCAACCTCACTCACCGTCGGCCGCGCCAAGGAGGGAATCACCTTCGCCGCGATCGCCGCAATCTCTGCCTCGCTCAACGGCCGATCCACGCTCAAGGGCGGCGCGAAGTTGCCCTCGAAATAAAACACCACTCCGCGCGAAGGGGGCGGCGTCTCGCCGGCCGATCGCGTCAGGGAGGTGATGGCCGGAAAATTCAGCATGTAGTCGACCGGCGGAGGCGGTGAGCCGACGCCGGAGTGCACCACCTTTCCGCTCTTCAATCCCTCGCGCACAAGCACGCCATCCACATACAGCTGCGGCGTGCCGTCGCGATAGACCACCGCCACGTGGGTCCAGCCCGACACCGGCTGTTCCCACACCAACACCGCCGGGCATTCCTCCATCGAGCGCTCCACCACAAAGATCCCGTTGCGCCCCACCGCCAGGCCGGCCGTGGCGTGTCCCTCGCCGAAACGCGCATCACCCGGATCGGCGGGAATCGCATAAAACTTGCCCACCTCGTCGATGCGTCCGCTCGTCGACTCCCGCGGCATCACGCGCAGGTTGGTGTCCGGCTTCACCCAGATCGCCATGGTGAAGTCGCCGCTGACGTCAGCCGCCACCGGCGTCCTGGCCGTGGCGGCCAGCATGGGTTGGCCGTCGCGCGTGACAGCCGTCGCCGCCGCCGGCACCGGCTCCGCCGCGTCGCGCAGGAGCACGAAGACCGACTCACTGGGCTCCAGGCGCAGGGGCACCAGCGCGCGGTCACCATCGTTTGAATACACCGCGAGGCGCTCGCGCCGGCCGCTCTCCGGCCACCACAGCTCCGGCTGCCGCCCGGCCATGGCGCGCAACGACAGGGTCAGGTTTTCCACCGCGCGCTGCTTGTTGCCGATAAAAAACAAATCCCCCTCGGCCAGCCGCCGGTGTTGCCAGGACACGGCGGTGTCGCCGCGTTCACTGCTCCACTCCACATCGGGCGCCAGGCCGAGTCGCTGCAACGCCTCGCCGATGCCGACGCCGGTCCAGACGCGTTGAGAGTTCGCCCACAGCTCCTCCGCCTTCGCGAGCATGTCGGCCTCACTCTGCGGGTAGCCGGCCAGCGTGGGCGAAAACCGCGGCTTCGGTCCGAGCAAGGCTCCCCCCGCCGCCACGAAGTGCTGCAGCCGCTCGAGCACCGCCGGACTCATTGCCTCCAGGTTGTCCGGCAACACCAGCAGCCGGTAGCGCCCGCCTTCCGGCAGCCTGTAAACGCCGTCGCGCACGCTGATGCGGTTGAGCAGCACGTCGGCGTTCACCAGGTCGTAGGTGTAGCCCGGCGGCAGGACCGGCATGGCGTATTGCGAAGGATCCGGCGAACGCTCGCCGATGAAATACAGCACATCGGCCGCGTAGGTGCCCTGCCGCAGCAGGAACTGGCTGCGCGCGATGGTGTTGATCCACTCGCCGCTTTTCAGGAACCACGTATTCGTGCGCTCGATATGCGAGCCGTACGGCCCCTGGGCCATGCCGGGGCCGGCGGTCGGATGCGGCTGGTGCGCCCAGCGATGAAACACGATGTGGTTCATGCCGTGGGCATACATTTCGTCGCCCAACGCCTTGAAGGCATAGGGATAGCCCAGCCAGCGGGAGCTCTCCGCCCAACCGGTGAAGGACTCCGCCGCCACCACCGGTTTGCCATACACGTGCGCCGCCGAGGTCACCATCTTCACCACGCGATTCGGCGTCCAGGGCGTGCGCGCCCAGAACTCCGTCGTCGGCACATCCGGCAGACCGGCCACCTGCAGTTCGTCGAAGTTGCCCGGCCCGTAGCCTTCGATGAAGAAACGCAGTCCGTGCGCGCGGGCGAGCTCGCCCATGCGACCGTAATAGTTGTCCGCCATCAGCTGCGCCTGCACCCAGCGGAAGTCGTAAAGGAAACGCTCCGAGACGCCCGCATCGCCCACCACCCGGCCGATCAGGGCCGGCAGGTACGGCGTCAGATCATAGCCCGCCCGCGCGGCAAACTCCGCCGGCATCGCCGCCGTCCAGTTCTGCATGCCCGCTTCGTAGCTGTCGATGGTGAGCGTCGCCGGGCCTTTGGCGCCAACCGCGACGGCGTCGGCCATAACCTGCTTGATCACCGTTTCAAAATGCAGCTCGACTGCCGCCGGGTTGAACTTGTCGCATTCGAGCCCGCGGCCCGCCACCGACGCCGCGACGTTTTCCTTGCCCGTGGGCGTATGGCCCAGCCGCAACACGATCCAGTTTCCGGCCGGGGCGTCCCAGCGCAAACGTCCATCCGGCCCGACCTGGGCGCTGAGGTCGATCACCCGCGCCGGATCGATCGTCGCCGCAGGCGGCACCGGATCCGGCTGGCGCAACTGGCCGGATACGCGATAGTCGAAGTTGGCCTTGGCCACCCAGTCATGAATCCGCGGCGTACGGTGCAGCACGAGTTCGCCCACTTCGCCGTCGCGCGACGCGGTGAAGCGCACCACCTTGGCCGGAGTCGGCTCGAACCGTCGCACCGCCGGCGCCACGATGCCGTGCCGGCCGGGAGACGATACCCGCGTGACGGCGCGAAAGGTCAACCCGTCGACGGAAACCTCCATCTGGAGATTGGGAAAGCGGCCTTCGGGGGTCGGTTGCGCGGTGAGCGCATGGAGTTCGGTCGGCTCGCGAAAGGTCAGCTCGAGCACCTCGCCGGCCGCGATCCTCACGCTCGTGTCCCACGAGCCATCGCTCAGGATGCCGACGTCGTTCAGTCGATCACCGTCGACCGCGACGGATTCGATCGCTTCCTCGTAGGCAAGGCTCTCCGCCGCCGGGGCCGGGAAGGCGACAACCGCGGCGTCGCGGTAAAAGCCTTCGTTGATCTGCGGCTGCGGCAGTACGACCTCGACCGGGCCGCCGCCGGCGACCGTCGTCTCACTCCAAACGATCTGTTGCATCGCCAGCTCGGGCGGGATCCACGGTCCCCCCGTGCTCGACCAACCCGGCGCGTTGTGCATGCCGACCTGGATCCCCAGTCGATTCCCTTCGGCGATCGCATGGGCCATGAGCGCGCGCCATTCCTCCCCCAGATAGGTCGCCGGCCCCTGCGGCAGGTAGTCGCCGCCATCAAAGGCCATCACCCCGCCCATGCCCACCGCCGCCATCGCCTCGATATCGCGCGTAATGCCTTCGCGCGACACGTTGCCATTCATCCAAAACCAGAACGCCCAGGGCCGCGTCTCCGGCGGCGGGGAGGCGAAACCGGGTGCCAGGTCGGAGAAGTCGGAAGCCGCCCGAGCCGATCCGACCGACGAAACCGCCATGGCGGCAACAGCGAGCGAACGCAGAAGGCGGCGGAAGCGGGAAAGCAAAAACACGAACATCAACATAGTCGGAGGTGGGGGCAGGGAAACACGAACCGCCACCTTACCCCATCGGATCCGATCAATTCCTCCGGGATTCGGGCCAAACTCCGCCACATCCTACGTCCACGCCCCCCGTAGCGGCGGCTTTTAACCGTCTCTGGTGTCTCAGCCCGCAGTCACGCTGTAGGGCTCCCCCTCAGAACCCCACCGTATCCTCGACCTCGATACCGTGCGCATCGAGCCCGACGATCTTGCGCTGGGTATTCGTCAGCAACCGGATCCGCTGCAGGCCGAGTTGCCGCAGGATCTGGGCGCCCACGCCGTAGTCGCGCAGATCCATCGCACCGCTGTCGCCGGTCGCGCCCGGCGCGAGCCGGCGCACCAGGGCGGCCGAACAATCGGCCGGCTCCATGCAGAGCACGACGCCCGCCCCCTTGGCGACGATCGCCGCGATGGCCTGATCGAGCGAACCGTGTGAAGCCTGCCGCACGTCCTTGAACACATCGGCCAGCAGGTTGTGGCTGTGCACCCGCACCAGCGTCGAATCCGGTCCAACTTGACCATGCACGAGCGCCAGGTGGTGACGGTTGTCCAAGCGGTTCTTGAACACGTGGGCGGTGAACTGACCGAACTCCGATTCGAACGGCGCCGTGCTCACCTCATCGACCAGGCGATCGAAGCGCAGCCGGTGTTCGATGAGCTGGGCGATGGAAATCATTTTCAGGCCGAACTCCTGTTTGAACTTCAGCAGGTCGGGCACGCGCTTCACCGTGCCATCGTCATTGACCAGCTCGCACAGCACGCCGCTCGGCGGCAGCCCGGCAAGCACGGCCAGATCGATCGCCGCCTCGGTATGGCCGGCGCGCTCCAGCACGCCGCCCGGACGAGCCCGCAGCGGAAAAACATGGCCCGGCTGCACGAAGTCATCCGGCGTCGACTGCGGATCGGCCAGCAGGCGGATCGTGCGCGTGCGATCATTGGCGCTGATGCCGGTCGAAATCCCCTCGCGGGCATCGACCGTCACGGTGAAGTCGGTGCGATAGACCTCGCGATTGCGCGCCACCATGGAGCCCAGACCAAGCGGCGCGAGGCCCGACTCGAGCATGGGCACGCACACGATGCCGCTGCCGTAGCGGATCATCATGTTGACCGTCTCCGGCGTGGCCTTGGACGCAGCCATGATGAGGTCGCCCTCGTTCTCCCGATCGGCATCATCGGTGACGATGACAAGCTTGCCCTCCGCGATGGCGCGGATGGCGTCGGGAACCGAATCAAAAATGTCCGAAGGGGACGGCTGCATATCGCCGCGACGAGAGCCCAAAACCGTCCCCGGTGTCAAAGACCGATATCATCGCCGTTTGTCGCCTTCCCGCACCGGCAGGCCAGGGCTGACCAAGCAGTCGGAGAAGCAGAAGGAACCGCGAAGAACGCGAACGGACGTGGAGAGGCCTCACTACCGTTTGGCTCGGTGACGGCAGACCAGGCCTTGAAAGTCGCATGGCTTGGTCCGTTCTCAATATTGATTGGCTACCGACTGGCTCCCTGGGCCGCTTGACCCAGAGCGATCGTTGGCCAGTCTAAGAAACGCTTCCGTCCATGAGCCCAGCCGCACCTCTCATCCATCGCTTAATCGCGAGCAAGGAGATCGTCATCTTCCCGATCAATCCCGGGGTGTCGGTGGCCTAGGCATATATCTACGATACCGCCCCCCCCGGGCTCTTTCATTACACCGTGCGCCATTAGGCGCATTTTTTGTGCCTGCCGCGCAGGAAGGCGCGTGCGCATTTCCTCGCGCTAGGACCGTCCGATTTTCAACCAAAATTAATCACCTGAGGACTCTATTCCCAATGAATAATCTACCGCCCATTATCCTTTCCACCCGAGACCGACTCGCCTTGTCCCTGAAGCTCGCCCAAGTGCTTCCCGTCAATCCACGCAAGGAGAGCAATCTCCACCGGCTTCGAAACGAAGTCGAGCGGTCCACGGCGCTTCCGGCAGACGCGATACCGCCGACGACCGTCCAGCTTGGCTCCAGGTTCACGGTCAAGTACCTCGATAGCGAGGAGGAGGATACCTACACATTGGTGTGGCCTGAAAAGGGTGAACCTTCGAAAGGACTGCTCTCCGTTTTCACTCCCCTGGGCACCGCCGTACTCGGTTTCTCGCAGGGTGACGAAATCGAATGGGAGATGCCCGGAGGGCTCCGTCGACTGAAGCTGATGGACGTCCAATCCCCGGCCGCAACCGGAGTCCCCGTCGGAGCGGGCTGACCTTCACGAACCAAAGCGCGGCAGCGCCTCCGAAATCAGGGGCGCTGCCCACCGTCTCCACCTTCGCCGAAGCATCCAAACTCGAAAATCCCAACACGTCATCCCGGCAACGACCTCGTCCGCACCGCAGCCTACGCCCAATCGCGTGGCCGTTGGGAAATCGGATTGTTTTTAAGGCGGTGCCGCGTAGGTTTTCGGCATGTCGGTTGCCGAACTGAAAGCAGAAATGGCCAAGCTGCCCCCCGGAGACATGGTGCATCTTGCGGCCTACGCCCGCCACTTGGCCCGGCGCAGCGATCCGAGCTACACAGCCGGTCTCGATGCCGAGCGGGATCAGTTGGAGAAAGGCGACCGGATCGCGGGAGCTGAGGTTCGCCGGCTGGCCGAAGAACTTGATCGCGCCGGGCTATGAACGACTACGACTACGTGCTGACCGCAGCGGCGGCGCATGTGTGGTCTTGGGCTGCTCAAAGCAGCTACGGCAAGGCATCCTCGCCGAACTGGAGCGCTTGTCACGCGAGCCGTTCAATGAACCCGACTTGGAAGAAACCGGACCGTCCGGCCGCAAGTTTGCAATCCGGGTGAGTGAGCGGATCATTCTGACTTACTGGGTGGACCACGCAGTCAAAGAGGTGCGCGTAATCCGGGTGGAAATCTGCTGATGGACTGGTGATGAGGTTGGCTGCAGCAAGTCAGCCCCGGGGCGTTCTTCCTGGCGCTGCCCGGCGATCCCGTCCTCGACAAGATCACGCCCACCCAGGCGATCTATTTCAGCTACCTGACCATGTCGGCGATGGGCTACGGGCGACATCATCCCCGGCAACGACCTCGTCCGCACGGCCGCCTACGCCCAAGCCGTGGCCGGAGTCCTGTTCCTGTCCGTCTTCATCGCGAGAGTGGTCAACCTCTATGACCGCCACCACGAATCCCACTGCGCCAAGGGGTGAGTATACGGGCCACGCCCGGGCAACCTTTGTTCCAATGTCGCCTCAGCCGAGTTCAACAATCTCCCAGGTCTTGCCCGCAACCGCTGAGAGTCCTGCGTCGAACCGCTGCTTGTGAACGGCGAAACATAGCAGGTGGGTGGGACGCGAAAATCCCACGTAGACCATTTTGGCCGATTGCTGCACGCGAACCGCAGGTGACGCTCCGAAGGCGTGCCCTAGAAACTGCGAGGCCAACCGCTGGGATTCATAAGACTTCGCGGTCGCTCCCTTCCCGTCAGAATAATAGGCGGATTCGAAGTAGAGCGTCGCCGTGTGCGTCTGCCCCTTGACCGCGTGCACGCTGGCCAGCTCGATGTCGAACCCGTGCAGACGCACCGTATTTCCCGTGAACTCGACCGGGGCGGCTTGGGCCCCGGGGCGTGAGGAGACATAGGGGGAGGCCTTTTTCAGGGTTTCCTTGAATTGGGTGAGGAACTCCGGGACATGAGCCTTGATCTCGGCGATCACCGCCTCGGTATCCCCGTTGACGGCCGCCTTCGCCCAGCGCAGGCGGAGCAGCCGGAACTTGCCGTCATAGCCTGCATGGCTCTCACGGAGATGATGGAGGAGTGAGGCCCGAGTAAAATGAGTTCCGAACAACGGATTGCGAACGTCTTGGAGGCGAAGTATCCGAAGAAAGACGCCGAGCATTCCTACTTCCCGGGACCACATGGTTGATGGCGGCTGGAAACAATCGCGCAGGGCCGCCTCAAGGCAGGAATGCTCTGTGCGGCCGATGCCCGGCGTCCGGACAAATTGGGGGCAGAAATCCACGAGCCGGAGCCTGCCCCGGCTCTTTTCGGTTTCACTCCACGTGGTGTTCCATGCCACAGCGCGGAACTTGGAGCGCTCGTCGCAAGGGATGTTGCCCGCGTCGATTTCGGCGCGCACGATCTCAGAAAAGCGGGCCAGGACCGTCTGCGCGGTGCCGTCTTGATAGACCAGCATCCTTGGCTTTAACGTCGAGGAGTTCGTGCCTTGTATCTTGAGGCCTGGACTATGCAGCGCAAAACTGGAGACCACGGCCGCAGTCGCTGGCGACAGGCGCAGGCTTTTAGTGAGAGTCAGCGTCGGGTTGCGATCGGTCCAGCTATCGGCAGCACCGATATTGCACTCGCCGTGGATCGCTTGGTTGCGGTCGCCGATACGCTGGTAGGCACATGCGCGATTAAAAAACAGGCGTTCCAAGAGGTCATGCTGGCGCGCATTCATGTCCTGCATCTCGTCGACAAACACCAATGGAAAACGGCGGCGGAGAATGCCTGCGATGCGTGGCACTACTTCGAGGTATCGTTCCGCCAGCATATAGGCGTCGTCGAAGCAGAGGAATCCATCGCTCATGATCTGCCGCTTGAACTCCAGGAGCCACGCCAAGACCCGACCGCATTCCTCCGGGGTCCAGCCTGCACCTTTGGCGGGTCTTTTAACTACCACGGGGTTGCTCTTGGAACGGGTGATCAGAGTCGACTGGCCGCCGACGTATGTCACGCGGAGGTCGGCCGCCGCTTGGGTGGCCTGGAGGAAATACTTTGCGTTCTTTTCTTCGGCCGGAGTGAAGCCCTTAATGCGGCACTTCATGAATCCCTCGGCGCGTTCGTTGTGCAGGTCGTCGTGGATGCGGACGGGACGGTGGCGCAAGCGGCTGGTGTAATATGGCAGCGCCAAGAATCGATCCACAAACGACTGGATCGTCCCTACGAAATTCGGGTGGCCAAACAAGCGAGGGCAGTGTCCACCGATGTTGGAGCGGATTTCCTCGACGGCCGCATTGGTGTGGGAAAGGACGAGGATGCCAGCGCCATTTGCCAGCGGCAGCCGGTTTTCGAGCGCGATCAGCTTCGCGAGGAGCGCCGTCGTCTTGCCGCTGCCGGGCACAGCATGCAGGTCGAGCGTGTCCAAGCGGCGGATGAACGCACGCCGCTCGTCGTCGAAGGTGCCGCGGCGGCCGAGGAGCAGCCGGGCGACTCGGGAGATTTCCTCGTCGGAAATTTCATTCGCGGCAGGCATACTTGATGGCCTTGACGAGGTAACCGGCGGAGTCGTTCAGTTGCGGGAGGTATTTCGGCGCGGCGCGGATGACGTCAGCCTCCAGCTCCTTGGCGAGGTGATGCGCGACTTCCGTCTTGTCCAGACCGCCGTTCAGCAGCTTGGCCGCCAGCTCCCTTTCAATGTCGACGACGCTCATCCGCGGGTGCGCGGCTTGGAGTGCGGCTTCAATGGCGGCCTTGAAGACAGGCGAACGGAAGAGCGAATATTCCAGCGTCCACTCCGGAGCCACGAAGGATTTCACGCACTGCCGGTCATACTTGCCGGAGATCTCGAGAACGCGGGCCTCGGCGGCAGTGCGCACATCGCTGGCCGGGAACTTGGCCAACTGATAGACGAAGGCGTTGCCGCTTTTGACAAGCTTACCATCGGGGCCCAATGCGGGCACCCGTTCCCATGCAGGCACGTCGATGTCAGCGACAACCGCGACCGGGATTTTGAATTCGGGCGGTTGCGCGCGAATAAATATGTTCGCGTAGCGCAGCTGGGAGGTGCCGCCAACGTTGATCACCGAAACCCGCGCTTCGGTCAGGTCCGAGTGGATGAGGCCGGCCTTCTTCATCACCTTGGCCAGAGCCGGAATCAGCAGCTCCTCGGCCCACCCCTCCACCAGGATGACCCCGCGCGCGAAAAACAGGTTGGCCTTGGTCACGTCGAGAAATCGCTCGAGAAATTCGTGGTCGGCGGGCGCGAGGCCCGTGCAGGTCTTGCCGTCGGGGGCGGTGCCCATGGGGAAGACGTGCCCGTCGGTGCAGATGATTAGGCTGTCGAGGCGAACCTTGGAGGCGAGGTTCGGACTGTGGGTGGTGAGAATGATCTGAATTTCGGTTTCACGCTGGAGCGCCTCGATGACCTGCATCTGCGCCTGCGGATGCAGGTGGGCTTCCAACTCCTCGATCAGGCAGAGGCGGAGGCCGTGCCAGCCGGTCTTGTTGAGATGAACCAGCTCGGAGGCCATAAACAGCCTGTTGAGCGTTCCTAGGCCCGGGTTGATCGTCTCCTTGAGCGAGATTTCGAGTTTCTCGAGGATCGCCTTGAGCGAACCCTTGGCGGCGTTAATCACGCTCCTCTTTTCCTCGCCGTAAAATGAGGCGAGGTAGCGATCAATGTCCTTCTTCAGCTGTTCGCCGGCGGCGGCCTTCGCGGGCCCCGCGCCAGCAGCCGCAGCTTCGAAGTAGGCTTCGACGTCCGTGTTGAACTGGTCGTGCAGCTTCTTCAGCTCATGGTCATCGTCCTTGCCCTTGAACAGCTCGTGCCCGAGGAGAATCTGCGAGAGCCGAGAATTTTTCCGGGGCACGAGTTCGTTGCGGGCATCGCGCAGCGGGCGAAGGTAGGTCGTGCGCAGATAATCGCGCGCCTCCGCTGTAAGCGAGTGGCCTTCGGCGTCCGCGCCGGCCTTCACGTCGCTTGGCAGAATCCGCTCCCCCGTCCGCTTGACGTCAAAGTTCACGTGGAGCGTGACATGGCAGTCCGGCGCCTTGCCCTCGATCGACAGCCATTCAATCAGGTGCTTTGCTTCGTCGTCCGTGAGATCCGAAAAAACGAGTTCGATGCGCAGACGAGTGGAATTGCCAAAGAAATCCTCATCCACGATCCGGGTCCATTCTGCGCTGTGTGTGCCCAGGGTTAAGCGGATCGCGTCGATGATAGCGGACTTACCGGAGTCATTCTCGCCGATGAGGACGTTGAGCCCCTTGCGGAAGTGGACCACCAGATGTGGCTTCGTCAGGTCAATGGGACCGTCCGAGCCAAAGCGGCGAAAATTCCAGAGCTTGAGACAGGACAGGATCACAGAGCCGGGGTGAGGAAATATCGGCTAAGCTAAGGAATTCCGGTTCGGTAGTCAGTCCTGGATTTCAACCGAGCTTCAACAAACGTCCGCGACAAGAGTCGGATAAGAGGCAAACCGAAGGCGGACGGAAAAAGGGTCAGGCCTTGGCGGACGGAAAAAGGTCACGGACGGAAAAAGGGTCAGGCCTTGGGGTTTGCGGACGGAAAAAGGGTCGGACGGAAAAAGGGTCAGGCCTTGGGACGGAAAAAGGGTCAGGCCTTGGGGTTTGGGTTTGGCAGCACCAATGCCGAGCCGTCGGAAGCCGAAGGTCTCGCGGAGGTGCCAGTCGAGTGCATCGGCCGAGGGAGCCTCTCCCACGATGTCGGGCTGGGAGGTGACGAGCCGAAGATGATACTGGTCAGCCTGAATCCCGTGGAACCACCAATCGTCCCCGAAGACTTCGTTTTGCAGGCGTAGCCGCTCCAAATAGGCGCTGGGGGTGGCCGGGAGAAACAACGGCTGGCCGGTCTCCAGGTCGACGGTGAAACCGGCACTGTCCCACTTGGTAAATTTAAACCAGCGGCGGTCAGCCTCGCGAAACCGGACGTCGTGCTCCCGACCGCCGGGCCGCTCAGGCGTTATTTCCGGACCGAGGAAGAGGCCTTTTTACGACACCAATCGAGGAGCGTGCGCCATTCCCAGCCTGCGCGCTCGCCTTCCGGGAAGCCTCCTGCATCCGGTCCATCTGGGCGTAGGCCGCCTGAGAGGACCGCGAGGGCTGCGAGGAGCGCAGCTGGCGGAGTTGGAGGACTGTCGGTGACATCAATGGGAAGAACGTAGCGGCACGCGGGTTGAAATCAAGTCCGCGGCGGCGCAGGAGCAATGGTCCCAACAGGGAAACCGAAGGGGTTTGGCTTTGAGACTTTGCGGTTCTCTGCTCCAAGTCAGTTTTTGGCTAGCCAGAATCGAGGCCGCGGCAGGGTCGGCTTCCGCTATCCTGACACGTCGCATTTTGTCCCTCACTCCAGTTCATCGCCGACGTCGGGCTGGCCCGCCGGCACCTTGGCCAGAACGCGCTGGAACTTCGACACGTCGCCGCGGGCCGCCCGTTCCATGAGGTAACGTTCGGTGTCGATGGCCAAAAGCTTCTCGGCCACGGCGGCGCTGATCAGTTGGTTGACGGACACGCCTTCCTCGCTGGCAAGACGTTTGGCGTGGCGGTGGATGGAGTTGGGCACTCAATAGCGGACACTTGTGCCTCGGCTTGACCTTGTTTCCCCCGTTGCCGCCGATCTATCTTCGGCATCATGGAGCAAGGATTCATCACCTCGCACGGCCCTGCTGGTGGGGCGGCAGATCAACGCTCCGTTGATCTACGCCGAAACGGCGCGAAATTCCGCTGCTTGGTGGGGCAAGTTCCTGTTCGCCGGAGATAACCTGATCAAAGTGGACGATGTGGACGCGACCTGGCGGCGATTGCATGAATTTCTGGAAAAAGACGGCAAAGTGACCATTGTGAATCACGTCTGACCATGGCTTGGACTCCGCCCAACTCCTCTCCCTCCCCCGTTGCCGCCTCTTGGCAAGAGATGGCTGACTTGGAGTTTAGCCAACCAGGACTAACGCGAGTGCCGGCGAAAACCAAATTGCAGAAGAAATCCGCCATGGTCACGGTCGCTTTGGCCGATTTGGTGGCCGTCATGACGGATGCCGGCGCGAATGAAAAGCTGGTGGGCAGCGTAGTGAAAAAGCTCCGCGCCAAGACGGCGAAATCTCGTTCGGCTCAGGCCGTGAACTGACGCGATCCGGAAGGGCTGAAAAAGGGGGCAATGCTATCGCGCTGAAAAAGGGGGCAATGCTATAACCTTGCGGTTGGCTGAGGCCGCAGGCGGGGTCAGGTCGTCAGATTGTCAGCGTTTCGGGGATCCGAAGTGATCGAGCCTGGTGGCTGCTGGTCTTCGCGAATCAAGTGACGACTCCGAGTTGGATTCGGACACGCGTGGACAGACGGGGCAGATTGATTCACCCCGGGATGCCGGGGCCGGCGCGGGTTCCCTCCCCCGCTGCTTCAACGGGCCGAGCCGAAGTCGTGCGCCACGAGCGTTGAAAGGTCGACCGGCGGGGGGACGTGCGCGGCCTCGTCGAATCCGAAGTTCAGCGCGCGGCGGATCCATTGGTCGGGCGCTTTTATCAGGCGCGGGTAGTCCGAGGGCTGGTGAAAATCAGGGGCGAGCGCGTCGATCATGCGGTGAAACGCCTCATCGGCGGTGACCTGCCGCGCGCGGGCGAAGGCGCGAACTTGCCAGAGCGGCACTTCCCGGCCCTCCGAAGCGTTCTTCCAGTCACAGGCGGTGAGCGCGAACAGGTAGCTGTCGTCGAAACTCAGTCGGGTGACCTGACTCAGCAGATCGCCGGGCATATCGGGGAAGTTGTCGCGCAGTCGATCGTTCTTCCGCATCGCTTTGCTCGGTCGCGGCTCCCACTTCAGCGGAAGTCTTTCGGTGTTGATGAACTGCCGGGTGTAACTGTCTTCCCCGAAGGCGCTGCCCCAGAGCACCGTGAAGGCGATGCGCGGAGGGTGATCGGCGTCGGCGGGCAGGTAACCGAGGGGTCGCAGCGCCGTGACGAGGTGCTGCAGCAAAGCCTCGCGCTCCGGATCTTCATCGCCGGGCCGAGCCGTACCGAACACCACATACCCGCGGGTGAGAAACTGGTAATAGACCGGATTGAGCTCGGGGTCGGGGCTGGTTTGCTGCTCGCCCAGAAAGGTGACGTCGGTTTGAACCGCGATCACAAGGCCGGTCTCCCCGGCCATCATCGTCAGCGCCACGAGGGGCATCAGCAGAAGGGCGGGACCGAAGCGTCGGTTGAGGGAAGCGATCATGGCAGAGAACAATGGTCTTGGCTTGGGGGCGTCCTGGCGACCTCCGAAGCGACGGCATCGACCGCAGCTGGGGATCGGTGAGGGCGTGGCAGAAGGGGTGACGGAACAAGACCAGATGAACCGAACAAACTGCGACCGGCCGCGGGTGCGTCTGTTCCACCCGGCCGGGCCTATGGCGAGGCGTCATGAGGATGTCGTTGGGCAAGGGCGAAAAATGGGTTCGGGCGTCGGGTTTTCTGGTCCCCGTTCCAAAGACGCAGCCGCTCCAAGTAAGCGCTGGGGTCAGCCGGGAGAAACAACGGCTGGCCGGTCTCCAGGTCGACGGTGAAACCGGCACTGTCCCACTTGGTAAATTTAAACCAGCGGCGGTCAGCCTCGCGAAACCGGACGTCGTGCTCCCGACCGCCGGGCCGCTCAGGCGTTATTTCCGGACCGAGGAAGAGGCCTTTTTACGACACCAATCGAGGAGCGTGCGCCATTCCCAGCCTGCGCGCTCGCCTTCCGGGAAGCCTCCTGCATCCGGTCCATCTGGGCGTAGGCCGCCTGAGAGGACCGCGAGGGCTGCGAGGAGCGCAGCTGGCGGAGTTGGAGGACTGTCGGTGACATCAATGGGAAGAACGTAGCGGCACGCGGGTTGAAATCAAGCGCGGGGCAACGACCGCACGCCGAGAGGCCCGACCAACAAACGGTCAGCACCCGAAGCGGGTGCGCCCTACTCCGAATGTCCATTCCACCGCATTCACGCCGTCGGGACGCCGGCGTCCACCCACAGCCCCTGTCAGGATCGATCGCCGCGTTCGCGGAACAGCCGTGGGCACGCCAATAGCGCGTAAACCTCCGAACAGCGTCCCTCCCGTGCGTCAGCCTTCGCGTTCTTTCGCGGCTTTCGCGGTTTCTTAGGTCGAGATGACTGCTTCGCTCCGTCTCCACGAGCCTGCGAGTGGCCTGACAACCCCTTCCGCCTTCGTCCCGTAAGGCGGGACTTCGGCGGACATGCCGGGGTTCGCTTCCCCTCGCCGTCTCGCATTCGCTGCCTCTCGGCCAATCGAAATTCGTAATTCTGAATTCGTAAATCTCCTGGCACCCCCACGGGGAATCGAACCCCGGTCTGATCCGTGAGAGGGATCTGTCCTAACCGCTAGACGATAGGGGCGAGTGCAGAAGAGGGCGGAAAATCTGGGTCCCCCTGAGTCGTTGCAAGCCAAATTCCAAGAATTTCCCGGAGCGCCCCGCCCCGCCTCTCCGCCCCCCGCCAAGGAAGCCGTTCCGAAGCCCGGGCTCCTTTGTTGGAAAGACGAGATGGCCGCAAAGAGGCGCAAGAATCTCAACTGCAGGCGAACGATTGCGTGCGTCCATAGACGCGCGGGCGGGTTCCGGTGAGGGCTTCGCTCGACAAGGCCTCGAAGAACGACACCGGCGAGGTCCCACGGGGCGATGGATTCGGTTTCGTTAGGAAGGGTGATCCGGCCGCAATACCGAGCAAAGCGACCCGCCGCTCGGACGCCAGTCCGCATACGAGGAGAGCATGACTTTTTGCGTCTTCTGCGCCTCACTAAGTAGAACTAATCCGGGATTGATACTTTTTGATTAATATTAACGCTAGGGCGCGTGAGCAAATTCCGGCGTGTCTCCCAGCAGTCCATCGCGCGCGATCTCGGCGTGTCGCAGGCCCTCGTCTCCCTTACCCTGAACGGCCAGCGCGATCGCATCAATCCCGAGACCTACCAGCGCATCTGGGACCACGCCATCAAGGCCGGTTACCAGCCCAAGGGCATCAAACTCGAAAACTCCCCCAACGAGGCCCGCACCCGCCAGATCGGCGTCATCCTGCGCTCCGGCCTCAACCTGCACACCCAGGGCAGCTACTTCAGCCATGTCCTCCACGGCCTCAACTCCGCCGTGCTCGACCGCGGCTACACCACCGCGCTGCTCGGCTCCGAGGACACCACTGAGCCCGCCCGCCTGGCCCAGTTCTTCGGCCCCGCCCACGCCATCAAGGCGATCGTGCTGCTGGGTGAGGTCAGCGAGTCCTACTTGACAGCCCTGCGCGACTACACGCCCAACATCGTCGCCGTCTCCGCCCGCCACTCCGGCTTCTGCCACTCTGTCATCGGCAACGAACCCCACGCCCTCAAATCGCTCGTCGAGCACTTGCATGAGCTCGGCCACCAGCGTCTGGGCTGGCTCGGCGGCAACGCCGGCCTCGCCCGTCACGACACCCGCTACAACGCCTTCAAGGCCTGCCAAAAGGCGCTCGGCCTCAAACTGCTCACCCGCTACCACGTCATGCGGCCCGAGGGCGATCGCGCCGAAGGCACCGAGGCCATGCTGTCCCTCCTGCCGCTGCGCGAGCGCAAGGATTTCCCAACCGCCTTCGTCACCTACAATATCCACATGGCCATCGGCGCCATCCGCGCCCTGCAACGCGAGGGCCTGCATGTGCCGGCCGACTGTTCGATCGTGGCGGCCGATTATTCCGAGGCCGCCGGTAAATTTTCCCCGCGCATCACCGCCGCCGGCTGCGACCCGGTGGAACTCGGTCAAAGCGCCGCCAACCTCGCCATCAACCGCCTCGATGGCTCCGACGGCACCTACCACGACCTCATCATCGCTTCCCGCTTCCACTCCGGCGAATCCAGCGGGCCGCTCGGCTGAGCGTCGTTTCTCCCGCCCCGGGGCGGGCGCTGCCGACCGAGGAAAATCATCTTCTTCGCTTTTAGGGGTTGTTAATTCATAATTATTATTTCTTGCTGGTCTCCACCTCGCCCATGACCCCCTTCGATCTTGCCGTCCTCGCTCTTTATTTCGTCTTCATGCTGACGATCAGCTGGGTCTTCCGCCATTTCATTTCCGATGTCGGCAGCTATTTTCGCAGTGGCGGACAGGTATTGTGGTGGATGGCGGGTGGCTCGGCTTTCATGGTGTCGTTCAGTGCCTGGACCTTTACCGGCGCGGCCAGCCGGGCCTATCTCGATGGCTGGCCGATCATGGTCATCTACTTCGGCAACGCGGTCGGTTTCTTCCTCAACGCGGTCTACTTCGGCCCCAAGATGCGCCAGATGCGGGTGATCACTTCGATGGAAGCAGTCCGCCAGCGTTTCGGCCGCGCCAGCGAACAGACCTTCACCTGGATCATCGTCCCGCTGCAGATGCTCAGCGCCGGCATCTGGCTCTATGGCATGGGCGTCTTCTTCTCCGCCGCCTTTGGCTTCGAGGTGCGCACCACCATCCTCATCACCGGCCTGTGCGTGCTGCTCATGTCGCTGCTCGGCGGCAGCTGGGCGGTGATCGCCAGCGACTTCGTACAGGTGCTCATTCTCATTCCCATCACGATCGTCACGACGCTCCTGGCGATCGCCCACGCCGGTGGCTTCACCTCGGTCGTCGAGACGCTCAGCACCACGTCGTTCGATCCCGGCAAACTCTTCGAGGACGACTTTCTGCTCTTCTGGTGCGTGGCGATCATCCTCAAGCAGTTCCTCTCCACCAACAATCTCAACGACGCCTCCCGCTACCTCTGCGTGAAGGATGGTCACCATGCCCGCAAGGCCGGCCTGCTCGCCGCCTTTCTGTTTCTCGGCGGACTCGTTTTCTGGTTCCTGCCGCCCATGATTCAGGCCGCCCAGGGCAACGACCTCGCCACCGTTTTCCCGCAACTTTCGAAACCGGCCGAAGGCGCCTACTTTGCCATCGCCCAGGCCGTGTTTCCGGTCGGCATGATGGGCCTGCTCGCCGCCGGCATCTTTGCGGCGACCATGTCGTCGATGGACTCCGGCCTGAACCGCAACGCCGGCCTCATCGTGAAGAACTTCTACCAGCCCTTGCTGCGTCCGCAGGCCTCCGATCGCGAATTGCTCAGCATCGGTAAGATCTCCACCGTCGCGCTCGGCCTGCTGGTGATCGCAGTGGCCATCTTCTACAGCGAAATCAAAGACCTGTCGCTCTTCGAGCTGATGTTGAAATTCCAGATCCTCGTGAGCCTGCCCTATGTGGTGCCGCTTGTACTCGGTCTCATCATCCGGCGCACCCCCGGCTGGGCCGGCTGGTCGACGCTCATCGTCTGCTTCGTCGTCAGCTACCTCACGACGACCTATCTCGACATCGACTGGGCGGCCGGCGTCTTCGGCGCGCAGGACGGCATCTCGAGCTTTGAACGCCAGAACTGGGAACAGGGCATCGGCGTCGTCACGATCACCGGAGCCGGCCTCCTCTGGTTCCTGTTCTGCCGCCGCTTCTACAGCCGCGAAAAGGCCGCCCAGCGGGCCAATATCGAGCAGTTCTGCACCAACCTCGACACGCCGGTCGACTACGCCCGCGAGGAGACTGCACCCGCGACCGACGACCGTCAGGCGCGGCTCATGGGCTGGTTGTGCATTCCCTACGGCGTCATCGTCGTGCTGATGGCACTCATCCCCAATCCCGCCGTCGGCCGCCTCGCCTTCGTATTCTGCGGCGGCACGGTCGTGATCATCGGCGCCCTGCTCGTGCGCCACTCCCGCCGCCCCGCATGAACCATCGCGGTCATCTCGTTCTGCTGCCGACCAACCGGGTGTGGCGTTCCTATACGGGTGGCGCCACGCTCGACCGCATCGCCGGCGCACCCAGCCCCGCCGACTCATACCTGGCCGAGGACTGGATCGGCTCCGTGACGCCGGCCCGCAATCCGGGCCGCGATCAACCCGGCGAGGGAATCTCCCGCGCAACCGTAGCCGAGGTCACCCTGCCCTTCGACGAACTGCTGGCGCGCGACCCCGACTACTTTCTCGGCGCCGCCCACATCGCCGCTCACGGCGTGGCCCCTGCCCTCCTGGTCAAGTATCTGGACTCGGCCACCCGCCTCCATTTCCAGTGCCATCCCTCGCGCGCCTTCGCGCGGCAGCATCTCGGCTCGCCGGTCGGCAAGACCGAAGCCTACCACATCCTCGGCATCCGCGACGGCGTCACGGCTCCCTACATCTACGTCGGCTTTCAACGCCCGCCGACGCGGGCGGATCTCCGGCGCTGGATCGAGTCCCAGGACATCGCCGCCCTCGAGGCCTGTTTCGACAAGGTGCCGGTAGCCCCCGGCGACACTTTCCTCATTCCCGGCGGGGTGCCTCACGCGCTCGGTGAAGGTGTATTCATGGTCGAGATACAGGAGCCCTCCGACCTGGTCGCCCGGCTGGAGTTCGCCCGCGCCGGCCACGTGTTGCCCGAGGCCGCCCGCTTCATGGGCCGCGATGTCGATTTCGCGCTCTCGTTCATCGACTTCGCCGCCTATCCGCTGATCGACCGCGAATCCCCCTTCCGCTGCCGCCCCTCCGGCCGTCGCGAACTGGGCCCCGGTTCCTGGCAGGAAACCCTCATCGGCCCGGACCGCACCGACTGCTTTCGGGTCTGCCGCACCCGGCTGGTCGCCGCCGTGACCAAGGGTGAATCGTCCTGCGCCATCGTCATCGTCACCCGCGGCAGCCTCACGATTCGCACGTCCGCCGGCCGGCTCACCCTCCGCCGCTACGACAAGTTTTTCCTGCCCGCCGGCATCGGCACGCTCGAACTCGTTCCCGAGGGCGAAGCCGAACTGTTGGAATGTTTCCCTCCCCTTTGATCATGCCTCGTCGCCTCACTTTGCTCCGCTGTCTCAACGCCCGCGAAGAGCAGGAATTCCTGCCACCTCCGCTGGACGAAGAGCTCTCCGCCCTGTTCGAGACCACCGTCACGCTCCGCCCCGACGAACTCACCCCCGAGCGCTGGGCCGAGCGTCTGCACGCCGCCGATCCCGGGGTCGTCCTGGCCTGCTGGAAAACCCCGCCGCTGCCGGCGACGCTGCCGCCCGGCCTGCGCTACGTCTGCTACCTCGCCGGTTCCGTGCGCAAGCTGGTCAGCCGGGAACAGATCGAGGCCGGCCTGCTGGTCACCAACTGGGGCGACTCCATCAGCCGCATCGTCGCCGAGGGCGCCCTGCTGCACATCCTCAACGGCCTGCGTGACGTCACGCACTGGACGATCGAGATGCACGCGCACGGCGCCTGGAAGACACCGGAAACCCGGACGGCGTCCCTCTTCGGCCGCCGCGTCGGCATTCGCGGCTACGGCCGCGTAGCCCGCGAGTTGCTCGCCCTGCTCGCCCCCTTCGGCTGCGACATCGGGGTGCTCGCGCCCGACTTCTCCCCCGAGGCCGCGGCCGACTGCGGTATCCGCCACATCCCTACACTCGACGATCTTATGGCCGACCATGACGTCGTCGTCGAACTCGCGCCGCTCATTTCCGAGACCACCCGCTCCATCCGCCTCGAGCACCTGCAACGCCTGCGCCCCGGCTCGCTCTTCGTCAATGTCGGCCGCGGCGCCACTGTCGACGAGGACGCCCTCCTGCAGATCGCCCGCGAGGGTCGCGTGCACATCGGTCTCGATGTCTTCGGCACCGAACCACTCCCGGCCGATTCCGGTTTCCGCGGCCTACACAACGTTTCCCTCACTCCGCATCTCGCCGGCCCCACCACCGACCGCCGCGTCGACGCCGGCCGCTTCGCCCTGGCCAACATCCGCTCCTACCTCAGCAACCAGCCGCTCCGGTCCGTCGTCACCGCCGAGGTCTACGACCGCTCCACCTGAGCCCGTCCCCCTCCGCCTTTCAGCTTTTCCGCTTTTTCCGCTTTTCCGCTTTTTCCCCATGCCTTCCTACCGCCATTGGCAAAACGCCGCCCGCGGCCTTCTCGAGGCCCTGCTGCCCTACATGGAGGCCGACACGGCGGGCATTCCCATCGACGGCCCGGCCACCACCAATCACGACGCCCAGGCCGACCGGCTCGAGAGCTTTGCCCGCCCGCTCCTGCTCGCCGCCCATTGGCTGCAGTCCGCGCCGCATCCCGACGATGCCGAGCTGCGCGACCGTCTCGCCGCCTGGTTTCGTGCCGGCCTCGTCATCGGCTCCGATCCGGCCAGCCCGCACTACTGGGGACCCGACGCCAATTATCACCAGCACCACGTCGAGATCGGCCTGCTCTGCATCGCCCTGCAGATCGCCCGCGCCGACCTCTGGGAACCACTCACGCCGACGCAGCGCGATCAGGTCGCCCGCTGGCTCGGCTCCGCCCGCGGCAACGGCATCGTCAACAACAACCACTACTTCATGGGCGTGCACATCCTCGATTTTCTGCAGACCGAGGGCTACGGTCATCCCACCGACCGCGTGGTGATCGACACCTTCCTCGACCGCCTCGAAGGCATGTATCGCGGCGACGGCTGGTTCGAGGACGGCATCAATCAGGCCTACGACCACTACAACGCCTACGCCTTCCATTTCTACGGCCTCTGGTGGGCGCGCCTGCACGGCGCGGCGCAACCCGAGCGCGCCGCCCGCTGGAACACCTGGGCCGCACGCTTCGTCGACGACTACGTGCACTTCTTCGCCGCCGACGGCGCGCACCCCGCCTTCGGTCGTTCCATCTGCTATCGCTTCAACGGCATCAATGTCTTCGGCCTCGCCGCCGCCGCCGGCACCACCCGCCAGCCGCTCGGGATGCTGCGTCGGCTCTGCACGCGCAACCTCGACTATTTTCTGTCTCGCCCGATCACGCAAAACCAGGGCCTGCTCTCCGTCGGCTGGATCGACGAGTTCCGCGACATGGCCGAGCACTATTCGTGCGGCGGGTCGCCTTACTGGGCCGCCAAGGGTTTCGCGCCCCTCATCCTCCCGCCCGACCACGCCTTCTGGCACGAACCCGAACAACCCTTGCCTGCCGAACAGGGTGACCACGCGCACGTCATGCGCGTGCCCGGCCTCACCGTGCGCAGCGTCGGCGGCGAGGTGGAGATCATCAACGCCGGTTCCCAGATCACGGTCTCGCATGTCGACTTCGGGGCCGGCAAATGGAGCAAGACCGCCTACCGCACCAACGTCGATTTCACCGTCGCCAAACCCCTTGCCACCGCCGTCACCTCGGACTCCGCCCTCACCCTGCACCTCCCCGACGGCCGCGCCTTTGCCCGCCACTCGACCGTCGCCGTCGAGATGGATGAATCGCACTCGCGTTATCTCTGGAACCTCGGCGTCAAACACGGCCAGGTGAACTGCACGGTCGACACCGTCGTGTTCTGGCGCGCCGGCTGGCTGCTGCAGGTCCACGCCTGCACCAACCGTCAACCCGGCCACCTCCGCCTCGGCGGCTACGCACTCGACGCCGCCGCTCCCGCCGACCTCACCATCGCATCCGACGCGTCCCCGCTGAGCGCCTGGCAGCGCGACGGCCGCGGCAGTGTCCTGCAACCGCTGCTCGGGTTCACCGCCACGGCCTGGGAGAAACGCCTCGACGATTCCACGCCGCGCGCCCATCTCCGTGCGCCCTTTCATGCGACGCCCGTCGCCGACACCGCGCCCTTCGGCAGCACCGCCGGCGAGTCTCTCACCATCGCCGCGCTCGTCTGGACCGGGCGCGACCACGCCGAAGCCGCGCCCTGGCAGCCGGTTCGTCTCGCCCCCGGTTCCTGGGAACTTGTCCACCCGACGCTCGGCACGTGGACCCTCGATCATCCCCTGCTCCCCGCCTGCCCGTGAAACTCCCGACTCTGCTCTGCTTCGTTCTCGCCGCCACGCTCCACGCCGCCACCGATCCGGCCAGCGTCGTGCCCGCCTCCGGCCCGCGCACGTTCGTGCTCGCGGGTCAGCGCGAGGCCTTCCGCGCCTACTGCACCACCGGCGAAGGCGCCGAAGCCTTTGCCCGCATCCAGGCCGATCTCGACCGCGATTTCATGACCTTCCCGCATCCGGCGGAACCGCTCACCTACGGCGATCCCGACCCGCGCAAACGCGACACTCACAAGACCGACCGCTGGCGCGACGTGCAGGATCTGGCCGGCCGCATCTCCGGCATCGCCGAAGCCGCCACGCTCTGCTGGATCGTGACCGGCGAGCCACGCTACCTCGAGAAGGCCAAGGCCTTCCTCCTCGGTTCCACCACCTGGCACTTCGATCCCGACTGGGCCAGCGGCGCCGTGCCCGGCGCGACCGACGTCTACTACAACGACGAGGGCAACTTCCGCCTCTGGCGCAAACTTCCCCTGGTCTACGACCAGTTGCGCGACGAACTCACCCCCGCCGAACGCCGGCAGGTGCTCGAACACTTCCGCGAACGCGGCACCCGCACTGTGCGCTGGATCCGCGAGGCAGACATCGAGCAGTTGAAGCGCAACTCCCTCGAAGTGAAACCCGCCAGCCACCCGGTGCGCTTCATGGCCATGGTCGGCCTCACCGCCCTCGCCCTCTGGGACGATCTGCCCGAGGAGGCCCGCGACTGGTGGGATTTCGCCTACACGTTCTACCGCGACCAGTTCAGCCCCTTCGGCGGCGACGCCGGCGGCTGGGCGGAGGGCAACGCCTACTGGCGCGGCACCTTCGAACACGCCGGCTTCCAGGACGCCTTGCTAGCGATCGGCGATCCGCTCGCCTACAACTCCCCCTTCTGGCGCAACACCGGCTACTTCGCCGTCTACAACGTGCAGCCCTACCGGCACACCACCTTCGGCGACGCCTCCAACGCCGGGCACTTCAACCTCGAGCCGGTCATCGCCGACTACATGACCCACCTCGCCCGCGTGCAGCAGAACGGCCATTTCCTCAGCTACGCCCGCCTCTGCACCGACCCCCGCGAGTCCCCTTCCCTCGCTGGCCTCGGCGAACTCAAGCGCAGCTACCCAACCTCCGGCGAATTTCTCATCCGCAACTTCATCGGCAGCCGCTTCGAACCACCCGCGCCCGCCCCGCTGAGCGAACTGCCACCGTATCGACATTTTAATGACGTGGGCTGGGTCTCCTTCCACTCCGCCCTCGGCGATCCCGCCCGCGACATCCACATCACCTTCAAAAGCTCGCCCTACGGCTCGTTCAGCCACAGCCATCCCGACCAGAACAGTTTCATCCTCAACGCCTACGGCGAGGGTCTCGCCATCAATTCCGCCAACCGCGAATTTCACCGCTCCCCCCATCACAAGGGCTGGACCTGGCAGACGATGTCCAAGAACGCCCTGCTCATCGACGGCGAGGGTCAGGAGCAGCAGGACGAGCACGCCACCGGCCGCATCACGCGCTTCGAGACCGGCGAACGCTACGCGCTCGTCACCGGCGACGCCACCGTGGCCTACCAGACCCGTCAGCCCCCCGACCGGCTGCAGCGCGTCACCCGCGACCTCCTCTTCGTCGACCAGCGCTACCTGGTTGTCCGCGACCGGGTGATCACCCGCGATCCCGCCACCCTGTCCTGGCTCCTCCACGCCGAGTTCGACCTCGGCTGGAACAACGAAACCCGCCAGGCGCTCATCAACGGCGAGCACGCCTCCCTCACCGCCCAGCTCGTCGCGCCGGGCACCCGCTGGTTCGCCACGATCACCGACCGCTACCCGGTGCCCATCGATCCGCGCTATCAGTTTTCGGATGACCACTACTGGGTCACCGGCAAATGGCGTGACCATCTCAACCTCACCCTCGAAGCCGCCGCCCCGGCCGAGGACCAGACCGTCCATGCCGTCCTCTGGCCCGAGCCCACCCTCGGCGGCGCCCGTTCTCTCGCGGCGATCGTCGATGAACAAAACCGTCTCGTCGTCACCCGCCCCGACGGCCAGGTCGACACCATCACCCTCACCGACACCACCGTCACGATCGAATAACCGCTCTCCCCACCTCGCCGCCAATTCCACCCCGGTATGTCTACACAACGCCCCGACCAGACACCGCTCGCTCTTCGTGTTTGTAGGGCTGCCGCTTGTTCCCGCGGCCGCGGGACCGCACCTGCCTCTCCGCTCGCCATCTCACTGCGGCACGCCGGCAAGCGGCGGCCCTACAGCGCAGACTATACGCGGTGAGCTCGAGAAAGAGAACGATCCCATCCTCCCCCATGTCCTTCCTCAGCAAACTTCACGGCAAACGCGCCCTCGTCACCGCCGGTGCCCAGGGCATCGGACTCGCCATCAGCGAGGCCCTGCTTGATGCCGGCTGCGACGTCTTCGTGCACTACCACTCCAGCGCCGTCGGCGCCGAACAGCTGACCGCGCGCGCCGCCGCCCAGGGCCGCCGCTGCGGCTCCGCCCCGGGCGATCTCACCACCGCCAAAGGTGCGGACCATCTGGTCGCGGCCGCCGTCGCCGAACTCGGCGGACTCGACATCCTCATCAACAACGCCGGTTCGCTCGTCGCCCGCCACGATCTCGTCGATATCGACGATGCCTTCTGGTCGCGGGTCATGGCCTTGAACATCGACAGCATGATGCGGGTCAGCCGCGCCGCGACTCCGCACCTCATCTCCGCCGCGCAATCCGCCGACGGCGCCAGCATCGTCAACCTCGCCTCCCTTGCCGGCCGCAAGGGCGGGCACGGCGGTTCCCTGGCCTACGCCACCGCCAAGGGCGCCGTGCTCACCTTCACCCGCGCCCTCGCTGCCGAACTCGGACCGCGCGGCGTGCGGGTCAACGCCCTCGCCCCCGGGCTCATCCTCGGCACCTCCTTCCACACCACCCACACCACCGACGCCTCGAAGCAGGCCACGATCGCCACCTTGCCCCTCGGCCGCGCCGGCACGCCGGAAGACGTCGCCCGCGCCGCCGTGTATCTCGCCAGTGAATACGACGGCTTCATCACCGGCGCCACCCTCGACATCAACGGCGGCGTCTGGTGCGGCTGACCATGCATATTTCACCCTGTAGGGCTGCCGCTTGCGGCATGCCGCAGGCTGACGGTCGACTGAGAGACGGTCGACTGAGAGGCAGAGGCGGCATGCCGCAAGCGGCAGCCCTACATGCTCGACGTGCCAACCGCTTACGATCGGACGGTGAAGTTTTCCGACTACGTTCACTTTATACCTTCATGAAATTCGCTCACCTCTTCTCCCTCGGACTCGCGTCGCTCCTGTCTGCCGCACCGGAACTCACGATCTCCCTCGACCACGCCGACTGGCGCTACGAGCTTGGCGAGACCGCCACCTTCACGCTTCGCATTCTCGACGATGGTCAACCGGTCTCCGGCGCCCGCATCGACTACCAGCTCGGCCCGGAGCGTTATGAGACGAAATTCGAAAACATCGAGGTTCCCGCGGACGGCCTCGTGCTCACCGGCAGCATGGGCGTCCCCGGATTCCTGCGCTGCGCGGCCACCCTGGCCGACCAGCGCGCCCTCGCCACCGCAGCATTCGCCCCCGAGTCCCTCGAGGTCACGCAGCGCGATCCTGCCGACTTCGATACCTTCTGGTCCGGCTACCTCAACCGCCTGCGCACGGTCCCGGCCAACCTTTCCCGGGAACTCGACGCCGAGGCCTCCACCGACACCGTGAATATCTACAAGGTGAGTTTCGACTCCTGGAACTTCGGTGATCGGCCGATGCGTTTCTACGGCGTGCTCACCGAACCCAAAGCCCCCGGCCACTATCCCGCCGTCCTGCGGGTTCCGGGTGCCGGCGTGCGTCCCTACTCCGGCGAAAAATCGCTCTCCGCCCGCGGACTCATTGTCCTGCAGATCGGCATCCACGGCATCCCGATCGACCTGCCGCAGCCGCTCTACGACAATCTTCGCAGCGGCGCGCTCAACTACTACCCCGAGTTCAATCTCGACGACCGTGACCGCTATTACTTCCTGCGGGTTTACCTGGCCTGCGTGCGCGCCAACGACGTGCTCAGCGCCGAGCCCCAGTGGGACGGCGAAACCCTGGTCGTGACCGGAGGCAGCCAGGGAGGCCAGCTCTCGATCGTCACCTCGGCGCTGGACCCGCGGGTCACCGGCACCGTCACCAACTATCCCGCGTATTGCGACACGACCGGCTACCTGCACGGCCGCGCCGGCGGCTGGCCGCATCTGCTGGCCAAATCCGCCCATCAAATCGACGCCAAGCTTGCCACCGCGCGTTACTACGACACCGCCAACTTCGCCCGCCGCTTGCACGCGCCCATCAGTTTCGCCTTCGGCTACAACGACGAGACCTGCCCGCCCACCAGCATGCAGGCGGTCTACAACCTCATCACCGTGGAAAAGTCGCTCGAACTCGAGCTCCCCATGGGCCACCGCTCCTCCGACGCTTTCTCCGCCCGCTACGCCGACCGCGTCGTGGAAATGGCCGCCCGCTAACCGAGCGCGGCATGATCCTCAATGTAGGGGCGTTGCTCGCCGACGCCCGCCGTTGCCTCTCCGCCGTTGCCCCTTCCGCCACAACCGGGCGTGGGCGAGCGACGCCCCTCCAGTCGGAGTACACGCCGGCTGTCCCTTCAATGCGCTTTAGCGCACTTCGTAGACTTCGCCCAGGACGAGGCCGCTGCCGCCGTCGGCGCCGTCGATCAGGGCGGTGTAGACTCCCTCCTCCAGCCAAACCACCATGGCGCTGTCGGCACTGCCGGTCGGCAATTGAAACGCCCCGCGCGCGGCCGAGGTGGCCGCGATCTCGTCCGCATTGGTGGCGGTGGACCATCCGGTATTGCTGGCCACGGTCTCTCCTTCGCGCACCACCCGGAGCCGCGGCTGGGTCAGAACGCCCTGGACGCCGAATTTTCCGAGCGTCGGTCCCACCGCCCGCACCAGCACCCGACGCCCGCCTTCGCGGACGACAAAACCGACGATGAGCGGATCGGCCGCCCCGCCAACGAAACCACGCGTGGAAATATTCGCCAGCCGTCCACCTGGCAGCGTGCGATCGGCCCCCAGCCAAACGGGGCCGGTATTGGTGGACGTGCGCAAGGGCCAGGCGATGGCGGCACCGTTCACTTCGTCGGCGCCCACGTCCTTCGTGTCGCTGCGTTCCGTTCCGTCGACATCAACCACGACCTCGGCGTACTCCCCCTGCGCGGCATCGATCAGGGCGCTGCCTGCCGTCGGTCGCCAGAGTCCGTCGCCGCTCCGACTCAGGACATCGCTCACGCTCGCAAACCCCATGCCGACTTCCAGGCCGACTTCGCGGCCTTCGACGAGGTTGCCGACAAAGCTCACGCCATCGGGAGTCTCGCCGGTGAGGACGGTTCCGTTGGTTCGACTGCCCGCCACAAAGGCGTTGTTGGCCACCACCACGCCTTCCGGCAATACCGTGCGGGCGCGCGAGCCGTAGCCGGCGCCGTAGGCCAGGTGCGGTCCGTTCACATCGACGATGGTGTTGAACGCGACGAGCGCGCGCTGAGCCGCGGCGTAGTCGTTGAGGGCCGGACTCGTCTCGCCGGCGTAGAGGGTGATCGCCGCACCGTCGCGGCCGTCCGTGCCCTGGATGAGGTTGTTGATGATGACGTGATCCTCGCCGATCACGCGGATGCCACCGCTTTCATCGACACCGTCGCCAATGAAGCGGTTGCCCTCGACGACGCAGCGGTTGCCGTGGCGCACCGTGAGCGTGCCGCGTGAGCGCAGAAAGGTGTTACCGCGGTAGACGTTCGCGCAGGACTTGTTGGAAATGATCTCGATCTCGCCGTCGCACGCTTCGAAGAGGTTGTGCTCCACCGTCGTGCGGGAATCGAAGGGCGAAAACTCACTGGTGCCGACGCGGATGGTTTCCCACCCGTTGGCGCCGCCGCCCGAGGCGTGGTGCGCAAAATGGTTGTGATCGATGCGGTGATCGTTGGGTGTGCCGTCGTGCCACACGACCAGCATGACGCCGTCGTGCGCCTGACCTGAGAAGTAACAGTGATCGACGCGATTGCGCTGCCCGTAGAGCGAGACCCAGAAGTAGCGCAGCGCGGGGTCGGGCGGATTGTAGTCGATGATGGCCGTGTTGGTGAGCCGGCAGTCCTGTGCCTCCTGGGTGCTGATGCTAAACTGCACCACGTGCGAGGTCTCGGTGACGTAGCCGGCATTGAAGACCAGACCATCCGCGATGAGCCAACGGCCGCCGATGAGCAGCGAGGACTCACCGGTCAACACGACCTCGCCGGGAACCTCGGCTCGCAAGGTGATCGGCTGCGTGGCGGTGCCTTCGCCATCGAAGCGGATTTCCAGGTCCCGCCACACCCCCTTGCGCAGGGTAATGGTGTCACCGGGAATGGCCGCCGCGATGGCGTTCGCCAGCTCGGCCGGCGTGCCGGCCAGGCGGTCGGCGGCCCGGAGCGGCAATGTCACCGCGAAGGTGATACACAAGAGCTGCCCAAGCTTCACGGTGCCACCTGGTAGACTTCGACCAACGCGACTCCGGTGCCGCCGGCGGCACCGCTGAGTTGCACGGTATAGACGCCGGGATCCAGTGTGACCAGCAGCGCGGCATCGGTGCTGCCCGTCGTCAGGGCGAAGGCGCCAACTTCGTCCGCGACCGCGGCGATCTCGGCATCGTCGTCCCAGTTGTCGTTTTGGGCGACCACGTCATCGCTGCCACTGCGGAAGATCCGGATGACGGGATCGGCAAGGGTGTTGGCCACCCCCAGACCGGCAAGTCCGGGACCGACGCCGCGGATGAGCACGCGCCGCGACTGTTCGGTGATGACGAAGCCGCCGGTCATGATGCCCTCGCCGGTGAGCACCTGGCCGCGGGTGGAGATGTTGATCAGTTGTCCCGTCCCGAGGACCGGCGGTGGCTCGACCCCGGCGGTCACGCGCCGAATGCGGCCGTCCTGCTTGGTGGTGAGATACAGCTCGCCGGCTTCGTCGGTGCCGAAGCGCAGGTCGGTGCGGGAGCCACCTACGCGCGAGAGGAGCGTGCGCGGTGTGCCATTGCGGGTGAGTTCGAGTTCCTTGATTTCCGCCTGGCTGCCGAGTTGGAGTGAATCGGCTTCGACGTAGAAGACGCGTCCGTTGACGATGTCGCCGAAGACCAGCTTGCCCTGCAACTGCGGCACGGCGGTGCCGCGATAGACCATGCCACCGGCAATGGCGCGGCCTTCATCGTGGTCATACCAGGCGACCGGATAGCGGTAGCCGAATTCGCTGTCATTGGCCGGCAAGGGAAAGACCTCGTCGGTCGCGACCGCCGGATTCAAGACGAAGGTGCCTTCGCGTTCGCTGTAGCCGTAGTCGCCGCCGGCGACGATGAGATTGATCTCCTCGGCGTTCTTCTCGCCGATGTCCATGAGGAACAGGCGCTCCGGATGGGCGGAGTCCCAGCAAAGGCGGTGCGGATTGCGAAAGCCCCAGGCGTAGATCTCGGCGAGCGTGCCTGCATCGCCGTCGCCGGCGAAGGGGTTGTCGGCCGGAACGCCGTAGCGGCCGTTGACGCCATTGGTGCCCAATGGATCGATACGCACGAGCGTGCCGTAGAGGCTGTCAAGTCGGTGCCCGGATTCCGGCGCACCGCCATTCACGGCCTCGCCATCGCCGATGCAGAGGTAGAGCATGCCGTAGTCGGGCGAGGTCGCGTCGACGAAGGGATTGAACGCGATGTCCTGGATGTTGTGCACGAAGCGCGGGTAATCGATGCGCAGCAGCTCCCGCCGCGTGCCGCTGAAGACGTCGGCGGCGGGATCGTTGGCGGTCCATTCCAGGATCACACTCTGCACCACCGGCGTCTCACCGATCGGACTGCCGAAGTCGGCCACGCCCGCGCCGGCGGCTTCGGTGTGCGCGGTGTAGAACCGGCCATTCGCGGCGAATTCGGGATGAAAGGCGAAGGAGTGGAAACCCGTGCCCAGGCGCGGCTCATCGACGAAGGCGGACAACTCCTCGGCCAGGTCCAGGTAGGTGCTCAGACTACCGTCGCGGATGACATGCAGCGGCCCGTTGAGGTCGTTGATGAAGATGCGGCCCGAGCCATCGTAAGCCGGCTTCATGACCGACAGGCGCGCCCGCGGGCTGCCGCTGGCGGTGGCCGGAGCGATCAACCAGTCCTCAACCTCCACGGTAAGGCCGCCGAAGGAGATCGGAGCGGGAATGGGATCGTCGATCTGGGCCGTGAGGGGCTGGACGATTGAAAGCAGGGCGAGAAACGAACTAATTTTTCTAACCACGGATGGACACGGATTGCTGCGGCTACCGCCTACGCACTGAGACGAAGAGAGAGTGAAATCAAAAACCAGCGTCGAAGGAGCGGTTCCAAGCCGAACGGTAGTGAGGCCCATCCGTGTCCATCCGTGGTTGAAAAAATTCGAGGTTTCTTTGCCGGTCGCTGACTTACTCCCGGCTCTCCACTCGCTCGCGCTCGTAGGCACGAAGGCGAGCGAGTGGTTCTTGGCCGTGGGACCTCAACGGATCTCGTAGACCTCCACCAGCGCGATGCCGGTGCCGCCGTCGGCGCCGGTCACCTGCACGGTGTAACCGCCGGCCGGCAGCGTCGCGATGATCACCGCGTCGGCGCTGCCGTCGGTGAGGGCAAAAGCGCCCACCTGCGGCGAGCGGGTCAGGATCTCGGCCTTGAGCGCCGAGTCGCCCCAGTTGTCGTTCTGGTAAATCGGAGTGTCTTCGCCAGAGCGGATTACTTTCACGATCGGATCGACGAGCGTGCCGCCCACGCCGAGTTCGCCGAGGGTCGGTCCAACGGCGCGGATGAGCACGCGGCGCGAACCGCCCTCGATCACGAAACCGCCCGTGAGCACCTGGTCGCCGAGGCCGGTGAAGGCGCGGGTCGAGATGTTGGCCATGCGGCCGGTACCGACGGAGCCGCTGTTGCTGTCGGGAATGTCGTCGCCTCCGCCGCCGGAGGACGTGCCGGGGGTGATGATGTTTTCACCGCTGGTATCAACGTAGATGTCATCGAAGATGGCCGAATCGATGCCCTTGGGATTGGTGGCGTCACCGGTGGTCATGCGCACGTAGAACGTGTTCTGCGGATCGGTCGAGTTGCTGCGGAAATCCGCGCCGGCGGCCACCTGGGTCGGCACCGCCCAGGCGCCGCCCTTGATCCAGAGGTCGTAGGTGTTGGCCGGCACGTTGAGCACGATCCACAGCTCATACCAGGCGCCGGATTCGCCGGCGCTGCCCTCGACCTCGACATAGCTGCCGTCGTGGTAGTCGAGGATGAGGTCGGTCTCGAAGCGGGCGATGGCCGAGAAGTCGCCGTAGGAGCCGGGGGCGGCGACGTGAGTCGTGCCGATCACGAGATCGACGAGATCTCCTTCCAGCTGGAACTTGGTGTAGAGCGTGCCGGTGCCGGTGATGTCGGCGAAGGGCAGATGGAACCAGATGTTGTTGGTGTCGGTGCCGTTGGCGAAGGTGCCCGGATCGATCTGGAGGACCCGATTCTCGGCATTGCCGGGATCGACGATGTTGGTGACGGTCCCGTTGCCACCCTCGGCGGCAAGCGGGCTGGTGGTGACGGTCACGCCGGTGGTGTCGCCGGCTTCGAAGTCGTTGACGAGTTGGAACTCGGCGAACAGGGCCGGGGCGGCCGCCAACGCGAGCAGGGTGCTGACAATACTTTGTTTCTTCATGGTAGGGATGTTTTGGGGGAAAAGTCGTCCGGCGCGGCCGGGCGGCGGGAATGAGACGGAAGGCGCGGCGCGGCCTCAGAAGGTGACGCGGGCGCTCAGGCGGAAGCTGCGGGGAGCGTAGTAGGTGACGGACCGCCGCAGCTCGGTGCTGCCATCGATGACGTTCTGGTAACTCGCCTCGGAGTAGCCTTTCTGGTCGTCGAGCAGGTTGTAGACGTTGAGGGCGAAGCGCCAATCCCGGCCCCCGAGCCGCCTCTGATACACGAGGCCGGCATCGTACTGCCAGCGCTCCTCCGTGGGCGGCGTGGGATAGAGATTGGACGCGAGATCGGAACCGCCGACCGTGACCGAGGTGGCCATCGGGCCGGTGTAACGGGCGCCGAAGAGAACCGAGAGGCGACGCAGGGGGCCCTCGCGGAAGGTGTATTTGTTCCAGAATGACGCCTCGTCCTCGGCACCGAAGAACAGGCTGGTGCCCTGGATGCCGCCGGTGGCGGAATCGGCCGGCACGATGTTGGTGAGCGAGACGGGCTCGCCGTCCTTGAGGATGCGGTCGGGCACGCCGTCGCCGTTGTCGTCGATCTCCTCGAGTCCGAACGCCTCGCGGCCGAGGGCGCGGACCCAGGCATCGTACTCGGTGCCGAACTCGGTGCCCGACACCTGGTCGATGGCCGGCACGAGATCGAAGGGCGTCGTCACCTCGCGCTCGGTGTGGGCGTAGTTGAGGATCATCTGCCAGTTCTCGCGCGGCGAGTAGATGAGCTGGAAATCGAAGCCCTCGGCGCGATCGCCGAAGGTGACATTGGCGCCGCCGGTGACGCCGGAGGGATTGAGGCCGAAGAAGGTGCCGGTGGTGCGGGTGTAGAAGATCGGGTTGATCTCCTCGGAGTTGTTGGCGCGGCTCAGGTGCGTGTCGGCAAAGGCGCGCTCGATTTCGTCGCGGAAGCCGGCCTCATCGAGCAAAGCGTAGTCAAGGTAGACGTAGTTCTGCGGATTCGGCGTGCCGTTGTGTTGTGATTCCACGGATACGATGCCGAGCGGGAACTCCTGGGTGACCGGATCGCGGGCGATATCGGCCGGATCGAAGTAGGAGGAATCCACGCCATAGGCGAGGACGCCCTGGCCGTTCAGGAGCTCGGCCGGATTGAAGTCCTGCAGGTTGCGGGCGCGGGTGCCGTCGCGATTGGAGCCGCCGACCCAGCCCGACGGACGCGGCGCGAAGGCGAAGTTCCAAATGGCGTTCTCCCGGTCGATTTGATAGGCGGAAACGGTGCCCGAGAGTTTGCCGTCGAACAGCTCGAACTTGACGCCGATCTCCTTGGACAATGAGCGCTCGGCGTCGATGAACTCGTCGTTGCCATCGAGGGCGCCCGTGTTGGGCGACACGCCTTCGGCCGCGAGGGCGTAGAAGGAAAAGTCCTCGGTGATGTCGTAGCGCAGGGCGACGGTGTTGGTGGTGATCGAGATCGGTTCCTCGAAGTTGTACTCCTCGCGCAGGAAGCCGTAGGTCTCGTTGTCGGGATTGTTGATCACCCCGGTGGTGCCTTCCTGGCGGTCGTATTCCTTTTCGAGCCCCTGGTAGCGGTCGTGCCGCACGCCGGCGATGAGCATGGCGCGGTCGTCGAGGAAGCGGCCCTGGTAGACGCCGTAGGTGCCCTGATACCAGATGTCGGTCTGGTGGTATTCACGGCCCGGCTGCACGGTGAGTTCGCCGTTGTAACGCACCGGCTCGAAGTCGGTGATGTTGCGGAACTCGATGGAGTCGGAGTCGGATGGATTGCCGCCGCTCACGAGGTTCACCGCCTCGAACATGCGCGGGAACAGCTCCGTGCCCTGAGCGTAGTCGATGGTGTCCTTGATGTCGTGCCGGCCGATGAGCAGGCTGTGCTGCGCGGGACCGCCGATGAAGGGGGTTTCGAACTGGTAATTGATGCGGCCGCGGTATTGGGCGAAGACGCCGGCCTGCGGATCCTTTTCCCAGTAGTAGCGCACGGTCTTGAAGTCGGTGGTGTCGTTGAAGATGTCGGACGGCGGGTTCTCGAAGGCGGTGATGAACTCGTCCGGCACGTATTGGATGATGGTGCGATAGGTGTCGGGATTGCGGCTGGTGCGGATGCGCCGCTTGACGAAGAGATTCGAGTCCTGGTTGTTCACCGTGAGCATGCGCACGTTGAACTCCTCGGTCTGTTGCTCACCCCAGTAGGCGCCCAGGTTGATGCTCAGGTGCTCGTTGGGCACGATGTCGAGATTGGCCATGGCGTTCCACTCGTTGCGCTCCTCGTAGGTATCCGGTCCGGAAATACGGTAGTCCGGGCCCAGGCCGCCGACGTCGCGGGCCCAGTTGACCTGCTCGTTGTAGTCGTTGCGCAGATCGCCGCCGAAGGAACGGTCGCTGAGCTCGTCGTAGAGATACTGCGGACCGACACCGGTGTAGCGAGTGGACGCGTCCTGGTATTCCAGCAGGAGGTTGACGGTGGACAGCGGCTGGAACTCCAGCTGACCGACAAAGTAGTTCAGATCCTTGGTGCGGAACTGTGTCCAGTGTCCGCGCTCCTCCCGGGCGAAACCGACGCGGTAGCGCAGCCATTCGGCCACCGGTCCGCTCGCCTCCGCGGTGTAGCGCTCGAAGTCATCGCTGCCGAACGAGGCGTTGAGCGTGAACTGGTTCTCGGCGGTGGGACGCTCGGGCACGATGTTGGCAATACCCGAGAGCACGCCGATGCCGTAGAGCAGTGAGGACGGTCCGCGCACGATCTCCAGGCGCTCGTAGTTGAGTGAATCAAGAATGCCGCCGAGGGTGACCCCGTATTCGGAGACGGTGCCGCCGACCCGGAAACCCATGCGATTCTGAAACTGCACGTCGAAGCCGCGAATGTTGATCGCGTTGGAAAAGCGGCCCCCCACCCCGCCGTTGGAGGACGGTGAACGCTCCGCAGAGTAGGTTTCGTTGGCCCCCGCGGAATTGCTGCCGCTGCTCTCGGTGAACTGGTCGGTGAAGACGCCCGACGTGTAGGCGAGCGCCTCCTCGAAATCGGTTGCCGCAAGATCGTCCACAAACTCGGCCGTGATCACCTCGAGCGGCATGGGCAGGTCCTGGATGGCGGTGTTGAGGCTCGTGCCCGAAATCGAGTTGGTCGCGCGGTAACCCTGATCGCGGGAGGCATCCACGTTGAAGACCGAAAGCAGGATCACGTCCTCATCGGACTCATCGGCGGGCTCATCGGTCGGAACCGGGCTTACCTGGCTCCATGCCGTGACGACCGGAAAGCAAAACGCGGCAGCCAACAGGGGGCGGAATCCGCGCAGGAAGGAAAAACGGGGGGATAACATCGGGGTGAAAAAATCGCGTCGGAGCAAACGGGGACGCGTGGACTTGATTTTTGTTATTAATATTTATAACTTCCGGTTTACCCTTCCTGTCAACCTCCTTTTTCGCCGCGTCCATGATCTGCTGACGAGAGTCTCGCCTCCTTTTCTATTTTCCTTTTCATTTTTATCATCCTGCCTGTGCGGCGATTCTGGATCGCATTGCTTTCAGCTCCCGGGGTTCCACTTGCCATGCCCTCCCATCTTGTCGCCTTTTTCTCAACGATGCCCCTCCCCCGTCTCGCCTTCAGCACCCTCGGCTGCCCGGAACTTACGATTTCCGAAGTGATCGAACTGGCGGTCCACCACGGCTTCGGGGGGATCGAGCTGCGCTGCCTGTCAGGCACAGTTCTCCGTCCCGACAATTTCGCGGAGCTGCTGCCGGATGTGGCTGCCGTAGGCGACCATTTGCTGACGACGCAGCGACGCATCGTCGGCATCGGCACCTCGGTCCGGTTGCTCGAGCCCAAGTCTGGCGACATCGAAACGCTTCTCGCCTTCGGTCATCTGGCCGATGCCCTCGCTTGCCCGCATCTGCGGGTCTTCGACGGCGGTGAGGCGGGTCGTCCGATCTCGCCCGACGACCTGGCACGGGGGCGTGATTTTTTCGATGCCTGGCGCGAAGCGCGTTCCCGCGCGGGGATCCGCGCCCACCTGATGGTCGAAACGCATGACGCGCTCGCTACGGCTGCTGGCATGCGGGCCGTACGCGAGGCCTTGCCGGACCTGCGGGTGCTCTGGGACCTGCATCACACCTGGCGGGCCGGCGCCGCTGCCGCGGAGTTCGGTGCCGTCGTGGCGGACGCGCTCGTGCACGTGCACCTGAAGGACAGTGTGAGCCGGCCCTCGGCGCGCAAACCCTTCACTTACGTGAGACCGGGGGCGGGAGAATTCGATTGGCCCGGAGCCCTCCGGCTACTGGAGCAGTTGGATTTCGACGGCAGCCAGTCCTTCGAATGGGAGCGCCAGTGGCATCCGGAGCTCGAGCCTTTGGGCGAGGTGTTGGGCGGCTATGCCGACCTCGTTGGCGGGACTCCGGGTCGAGTAGCGCCTCCATCCCCCACTCGCTCACGCTCGTAGCCACGGGATTCCCACTCGCTCACGCTCGTAGGCACCCGGGCGAGCGAGGGGGAAAACCGATTCAGCGGCCTCCGCCGGATCCGCCGTGACCGTTGATGCGGGCGGCGCGGGCCTCGGCCACGATTGCGGCTTCAAGTTCGCGCGGGACACGCTCGTGACGGTGATACGATTCGGTATGCACGCCACGACTGGCCGTGAGGGAGCGCAGGCGCGTGCTGTAGTGGTGCAGCTCGCGCTGCGGCACATGCGCCCGGATGGCCTGAAAATGGCCGTCGGCGTCGACCCCGAGAATCCGGCCGCGGCGCGATGACATGTCGCCGAGCACGTCGCCGACGCAGTCTTCGGGCACGGTCACCACGACCTCGTAGATCGGCTCCATCAGGCAGGGGGAGGCCTCGGCAAACGCTTCCTTGAAGGCGTGGTAACCCGCGATCTGGAAGGCGATATCCTTGGAGTCCACCGGGTGCATCTTGCCGTCATAGAAATCGACCTTCACATCGACGATACGACACCCCGCCAACACGCCTTCGGTGCAGGCCTGATTGACGCCCTTCTCCACCGAAGGCACGAACACGCGGTCGACGTTGGTGCCCACCAGGGACTGGCGGAAATCGATGCCGGTGCCCGGCTCCGCCGGTTCGATACGCATCCACACTTCGGCGAACTGGCCGGCGCCGCCGGACTGTTTCTTGTGACGGTACTTCGACTCGCCCCGCCCCATGATCGTCTCGCGATACGGGATGCGCTGCGCGACCATCGACACCTTGACGCCGAACCGGCGCACGAGCCGTTCCAAGGTGACCTGCAGGTGAATCTCACCCTGGCCGGAGATGATCGTCTGGTGCACCTCGTCGTCGACGCGATGGTGGAAGGAGGGATCCTCCTCGTGCAGCGTGGCGAGGCCGACGGCAAACTTGTCCTCGTCGCCGCGCGACTCGCAGACCAGCGCACCATGGATATTGGGTTTGGGAAACTTGACCGCCGGCAGCATCACCGGCCGCGCCGGATCGCACAGGGTGTTGCCCGTATGGGTGTCGCGCAGCTTCACCGCGGCCCCCATGTCGCCCGCGCCCAGGGAAGTCGTCGCCGTGCGCTTGTGCCCGTTGAGGTAATACAGCTGACCAATGCGTTCACTGGTATTGCGGGCCGGATTGAACAGCTCCTGTCCGCTCTTTACCTCGCCCGCGTAGACCCGGAACAGCGACAACTCCCCCACGCCGGGCTCGTTCATGGTCTTGAATACATGCAGCACGGTGCCGCGGTCCTCCAGGTCGACCTCCACCACCTCACCGTCGGGCGAGCGACCCTTCACCTTCTTGTGGTCGACCGGCGACGACTCGTATTTGGCAATGTGGTCGAGCAGACGGGCGACGCCGATGTTGTTGAGCCCCGAAACCGCGAACACGGGGACGAACACGCCATCCTCCAGCGCCCGGTGCAGTCCGGCGCGCAGATCCTCCTCGCTGAGACCGTCCTGTTCGAAGAACCGCTCCATGAGCGCGTTGTCCGACTCGGCCACGTATTCGACGAGTTGCCGGTGCAGCGCCTTCACCTTCGCGGCGTGCGCCCCCTCCGCAGGGCTTTCGCTGAACCGGCCGGATCCATCGGTGCTGAAGGTGAGCACCTCGCTGCGCATCACGTCCAGGAGCCGATGAAACTCCGGCCCGCTGTCGAGCGGCAGGGTGAGCGGAAACACATTGGTGCCGAAGTGCTGCCGTGCCTGTTCCAGCACCACATCAAAGTCGGTATTCGGTTTATCGATACCCGTGATCGCCAGGGTCTTGGGCAGGTGAAAATCGTCGGCCGCCTTCCACATGAGGTCGGTGCCGGGGGCCACCCCCTGGCCGGCATTGATCACCAGCACGGCCGAGTCGCCCACCCGCAGGGCGCTGATCGCTTCCCCGGCAAAGTCCTGGTAACCGGGCGCGTCGAGCACGTTGAGCTTGGCGTCCGCCCAGGTGAGCGTGAGCAGCGTCGCGTGCACCGAGATGCCGTGGTCCTTTTCGCTTTGATGAAAATCGGACTGGGTGCTGCCGCCCTCGATCGAGCCCATGCGGCCGATCTCACCGGCGCAGACCAGCATCGCTTCGGCGAGCATGGTCTTTCCGGCGGAGGCATGACCGACAAGCGTGAGGTTTCTGATTTTGGGAGCGGGATAGTCGGCCATGGTTTGATCCTCGGTTGAAGGGGTTGGGTTCAGGCCCGCGCGCGGTCTCCTGCTGCGAGGGCAAGCCGGTGGCTTGCTGCCAATTGACCGCTTGCACCCGGCCGCACCGGGCGGCGAGTGGGGTTTACTGTCCGTGGGGCCAGCATGATGCCGGTATTCTACACGGCGCGTCGCGTTCGCCAATCGGGAAACGCACCCAGTTCAAGGCGTGCATACGGATTGGCAAAAGGTGAGGGTCCCGGCGCGGGGATGGCGTCCCATTGGGAGTTTTCGCTTCGACCCAACCTGCGCATCGGCCACGCTGTCCATCATGCCCCGCTTCCGTCTCCTCGCCTTCGTCTGGTGCCTGCTGTTCCCATGCCTCGTCGTCCTGCGAGTACCTGCCACTGAACGCCCCAACATCCTGTGGCTCACCAGTGAAGACCATGGCCCTCACCTGGGCTGCTACGGGGATGCCTACGCCACCACGCCGCACGTCGACACCCTGGCCGCCCGCGGGCTGCGCTACACGCGGGCCTGGTCCAATGCCCCGGTCTGCGCTCCCGCCCGCACCACCCTCATCTCCGGCCTGTATCCACCGTCCACCGGCAGCCAGCACATGCGCAGCTTCGCTCCGGCGCCCGCCGACAAGCCGCCCTACCCCGTCTTCCTGCGCCAGGCCGGCTACTACTGCACCAACAACGTCAAAACCGACTACAACCTCGCGGTGCCGGCGGACCTCTGGGACGAATCCTCGGAGCAGGCGCACTGGCGCAACCGCCCCGCCGGGCAGCCGTTTTTCGCCATCTTCAACGCCTTCCAGAGCCACGAAAGCCAGCTCCGCAAGCGCCCGCACGCGGCGGTGCACGACCCGGCGCAGTTCACCGTACCGCCCTACCACCCCGACGATTCGATCGTGCGGCAGGACTGGGCGCAATATTACGACACCGTCACCGCCGCCGATGCCGCCGCCGGCGCCCGTCTCGCCGAACTCGCCGCCGCCGGACTCAGCGACGACACGATCGTCTTCTACTACAGCGACCACGGCGCCGGCATGCCGGGTCACAAACGACACCCCGGCAACCGTGGTCTACAGGTCGCGCTCGTCGTCTACCTCCCACCGAAGTTCGCCCACCTGCGCCCGACCGACTACGTGCCGGGTGGCGCCAGCGACCGGCTGGTGAGCTTCGTCGATTTTGCCCCCACCTTACTCAGCCTGGCCGGCATCACACCGCCCGGATGGATGCAAGGCCGCGCCTTCCTCGGTGAACACATCGCTCCCGCGCCCGCCTTCATGTTCGGCTTCCGCGGCCGCATGGATGAACGCAGCGATTTCGTGCGCTCCGTCACCGACGGTCGCTACGTCTACCTGCGCAACTTCCGCCCCGACCTCCCCGCCGGTCAGCACGTCGACTACCAGTTCCAAACGCCGACCACCCGCCGCTGGTTCGAGCTCTGGCAACAGGATCGCCTCACGCCGGCCCAGGCCGCCTTCTGGGAGCCCACGCCCGCCGAGGAACTCTACGACCTCTCCACCGACCCGCACGAAATCCACAACCTCGCCGCCGATCCGGCCCAGGCCGCTGTCCGCGATCGCCTGTCGAGCGCGCTCTTCCAACACCTCATCGCCAGCCGCGATCTCGGTTTTCTCCCCGAGGGTGAAGTCAAACGCCGCACCGGTGACGCGCCACCCTACGACTGGGCCCGCGACGCCGGCAACTATCCGGTTCGCCGCCTCGCCACGGTCGCTGGTCGCGCCACGCTGCAGATCCCGCTGCCCCCCGATACGGTCGCCGCCCAATTCGCCGACCCCGAGCCGGGCGTGCGCTACTGGACACTTCGCGGCCTGGCTCTCGACGGCGCCGCCGCCGCCGCGCCTCACCTCCCCCGCCTGCGCAAAATGCTCCACGACGAATCGCCCGATGTCGCCCTCACCGCGGCAGACCTGCTCGCCCGTTGCGGCGGCCCGGACGACCGCGCCACCGCGCTCGCCCTACTCGGCGACCGGGCCGATCCCGCGGTCAACGACCACTTCGTCGCCCGCGCCGCGCTCGAGATCATCGACAATCTCGGTCCACTCGCCGCGCCCTTGCGTCCACGCCTCGCCACCTTCGTGCGTGAATCGCCCGAACTGCCGGACGCCCGTTATCAATACGACCTCGACAAACTCATTGCCCACGCCCTCGGCTCGGCGTCCAACGACCCCCGGCTCAAATGAACCGTTCCGTCCAATTGCCCACGCGTCGCCATTTTCTGAATACTGCCGCGCTGGCCACCGCCGCCCTCGCCACCGGCCGCCTCCACGGCGAACCCGGCCCGGTCGGCGACGCCCCGCCGGTGCACGTGTTCTCCAAGCACCTCCAGTTTCTCGATTACGAGGAACTCGGGACGAAGGCTGCGGAACTCGGTTTCGACGGCGTAGATCTGACGGTGCGCCCCGGCGGCCACGTCGAGCCCGCCAACGTAACCCGGGACCTTCCCCGCGCCGCCGCCGCCCTGCGGGCCGCCGGCCTCGATCTGGTGCTGTGCACGACCGCCCTCACCACGATGGAGGATCCGGCGGCCGAACGCCTCCTCGACGCCATCGCCGAGGCCGGGTTTCGACAGTTGCGACTCGGTTGGCACCGCTACCCGGCCGACCTGTCGCTGCCCGCGGCCCTGGAGCATTTCAAACCCGTGGCCCATGCCCTCGCCACCGCCCTGCAGCAGCGCGGCCTTCAGGGGGCGTTTCAGAATCATTCCGGCGCCGCCTACATCGGCGCTTCGCTGTGGGAACTGTGGCAGATCCTGGATGGCATCGATCCGGCCGTGCTGGGTCTGCAGTTCGACATCCGCCATGCCACCGCCGAGCGCGGACTGTCCTGGCCAAACGAGTTTCGACTCGCCGCTCCCAAAATCGCGTCGCTCGCGCTGAAGGATTTCAAATGGATCGAGAATCCGGCCACCGGACGCGGCATGGTGGTCGACACCCCGCTGAGCGCAGGCTGGGTCGACTGGGCCGCCTACGCCGCGCTGTTGCGCGAACACGCGCTGACCGCGCCCGCCAGCCTGCACTTTGAATACGAACTCGGCGGCGCGGAACATGGCCGGCGTGAGTTGACGCTTCCGCCGGAGACCGTGTTCGAAGCCATGCGCAGTGATCTCGCCCGCGCGCGCCGCTTGCTGAGCTGACGCGGGCAAGCCCAGGCAGGCGGAGCCGGAACCAAGACTGTCCTCCAGGAGGGCACGGAGAACGCAGAACTGTCAGCCTGACGTCTGTAACAGAAGGCAGCGAAGGAAGCGAAGTGCCCGCCCCGCCTGCTGGCTCCGCTCCCTATGTTGCCACTCAAGAAACTTCCTCTGCTTTCTCCGTGTTCCCTCTGTGACCTCTGTGTCAAAAATGCGCCTGCCTCATCGTCTCGACGGACCTCGAAACTCTACAGCCGCTCAGCGCATCGAAAATGTCACCCGGCCCAGGCGACCGAAATCGGCGACGTAACGGCCGGCCTCGGCCGGCACCACCTTGCCGAGCGCGCCGGTGATGAGCAGGTCGTTGCGGTTGATTTCGTAGCCTTCGCGCAGGCGCTGGCGCACGAGCCACAACAAGGCTTCCCACTGATCGCCCATGGCGTCCGATCCCTTCCCTTGGGCGATCTGCTCCCCGTTCTTTTCCAGCGTCGCCTCGACCTTGTTGAGGTCGACGAGCTCGAGAGGCTTCGGCCGACCGAGAATGACCGTGTGCGCGCCCACGTTGCTCGCGATCAGGTCGGCCGCACTCACATTTTCCTCGGTGAAATGGATGTTGGGCAGTTCGACGATCGGCCGCACTTCGCGCACGTAGGATTTCAACTCCTCGATGTTCGCCGGTTCGCTGCGAATGGTGAGCTTGAGTTCGTAGCCGATTTCCATCTCCACGACCATGCCCTTGGCCTCGCGCAGGCTGACGAAGGTCGCGGTGTCCTTGAGTTGCGACTTGAACAACTCGCCGGCCACCGGCTCCAGCAGGCCGAACTTCATCTGCGCCGCCGTCGAGGTCGCCCCCGCCTTGTGGCCCACGACTTCATCGCCGGCGGCGACGAGTTTCTTCACCAACTCGCGCTGCACCATGTAGCCGGTCGACTCGATGCCGTTGCGCGAGGTGACGCCGATCGCCGGGATGGGTTGGCGGCGCTCGAGCGCCTTCACGATTTCATCCGCCCATTCGCTGGCGGATTGCGCCGGTGAAATCACGGCGGGGACAAAGGACAGGACAGCGAGAGCGAGAAGGCGGGGAAGTTTCATGAGGGGGTCGCGGGGATGGAGCGTTTCTGAGTCGGCGGGCGGATTCTATCGGACAGGAAAATCGAAGTAGGTTTCCGGATACGGTTCGTCGCGCAGGGTAAAGTGCCACCATTCGGCCTCGTAGGCAATCCAACCATGCCGCTCCATCACCTCGCGCAAACGACGACGATTGGCCTGTTGCTCCGGCGTCACCCGATCACTCCGGCTGGCCGATTCCTCGCCGAAAAAGTCGAAACGCGTGCCCATGTCCAACTCCCGCCAGACGCCGCCCGCGTCGCGCCGCACGAGCGTGACATCGACCGTGCTGCCACGGGAGTGTCCCGACTGCAACGCGATGTAGCCGCGTGAAAACAACTCCGCTTTGGGCACGTCCGGATAGTAATCCGGCTTGGTCGAGAGGTCCTCCAGGTCGCGCGCCCAGCGCACGAAGTGCAGCACCGCCCGCTGTGGGCGGTAGGCGTCGAACACCTCGAGCGCGAGCCCCTCGCGCTGCAGTTCCTGCGCGACGGCGCCGAGCGCTTGCGCCGCCTCGCGCGTCAACACCGCGCGGCCGCTTTCGTAGCCTGCTATCGGCGCGCCGACAAAGTTGTCCGCCGTCGCGTAGCGCAGGTCCACGTGCACTCCGGGCGCGACCTCCTCCAGGTGCACGAAGCCCGCGGGCAGCCCTTCGTCGCCCGCCCGGACCAAGGCGGCGCCGAAGCCCAGCATCGCCCCTGCCCCGATTGCTGAAATCCACCGCAAACGCATCGACCGAATGCTGACCGTCCGCCGACCGAAGGCAACGCCTTCGACGCCGCGAAGGGTCAACGATCAATCCAGCGCCCCTCGCTCCGCTGCCGCAAGCGGACTTCGTTCGCTCGTCACCTCCCCACCCCATGCGTCTTTTCCCTCCGACTCCGTTTCGTTATTTTTTTGTTCTGCTGCTGAGCGCAGCGACCCTGGCCGCCGCCGCCGCCCTCCCCCGCGCCTCCTCGCCCGAAGAACAGGGCGTGTCATCCGCCGCCGTGCAGGCCTTCATCGATGACGTCGATGCCAACATCGATGCGCTCCACAGCTTCATGCTCGTGCGCCACGGGCAGGTCGTGGCCGAGGGCTGGTGGACGCCGCACCACGCCGACGCCCGGCACATGTTCTTCTCGCTGTCCAAAAGCTTTGCCTCCACCGCCGTGGGCCTGGCAATCGCCGAGGGCCACCTCTCGCTCGACACGCCGATGATCGAGATCTTCCCGGAGGCTGCGCCGGCCGAGCCCTCGGAAAACCTGCGCAACATGCGCGTGCGCGACCTGCTCGCCATGAACACCGGGCACCACACCGCGGACCTCGCGAAATTCACCTGGGCCGGCCAAGCCGAAACGACGCTCGTCCACGATTTCCTCCACCTGCCCGTCGCGCACAAACCCGGCACGCATTTCCTCTACAACACCCCCGCCACCTACACGCTCGCCGCCGCGGTCGAAAAGCTCACCGGCGAGCGCCTGGTCGACTACCTCACGCCGCGGCTGTTCGAGCCGCTCGGGATCGAGCATCCGCATTGGGACACGAGCAAGGACGGGGTGGCCCTCGGCGGCTTCGGCATGCGCGCCACGACCGAAGACATTGCCAAGTTCGGCCAGCTCTACCTGCAGGAAGGTGAATGGAACGGTCGCCGCCTTCTGCCCGCCGCCTGGGTCGCCGCCGCCTCCGCGCGGCAAACCTCCAACGGCAGCAATCCGGAGAGCGACTGGGACCAGGGTTACGGTTACCAGTTCTGGCGCTGCATCCCCGGATTCTATCGCGGCGACGGCCGCTTCGGCCAGTTCTGCATCATCATGCCGCAATACGATGCGGTCGTCGCCATCACCGCCGGCACCAACGACATGGCCGGGGTCATGAAGGCCGTCTGGCGACACATCCTGCCCGGCCTCGGTCCGGTCGCGCTACCGGCCAATCCCGCCGCCGCGACAAAGTTGCGCGAACGGCTGGCCGGCCTCACCTATGACCTTCCCGCCGGATCCGCCACCTCGCCTCTCGCCGCCAAAGTCAGCGGTCGCACCTACCCACTGCCCGAAAACGCCTCCCGCTTTACGGCCGTATCCATCGAGTTCGGACAGGATCACGCCACCTTCCACGGCACCGTCGACGGCACCACCCATGCGATCCCTGTCGGTTACGGCAAATGGCTGACCGGCCGCACCGCCGCTTTCCAGACTCTCGAAAACCGCGCCATGCCGGGAACGGATCAGGATGTGGGCGCCGCGGGCGCCTGGACCGACGAGCACACCTTCACGGTCCGCTTCAGCCTGCCCGAAACCACCTACACCCCGGAACTGGCCCTGCGTTTCGCCGATGATGGCAGCCTGACCCTCACGCCGCTCGTCTTCCCGCTCAACAACGGCGAAGCCTTCGACGCGGTGACCGCGGGTCAGCCCTAACCCAGCTATTTCACCCTCTGACGGAAACCGCTTCCAACGTGTAATTGTAGGGCTGCCGCTTGTTCCCGCGGCCGCGGTACCGCACCTGCCTCTCAGCCTGCGGCACGCCGGCAAGCGGCGGCCCTACAGCGTGAAATATCCGGGCTGTGCAGTCCTGTTACTCTGCGGTCGAGTCAAGGAAGCCGAGACCACCGCGAAGGGCGCGAAGAAACGCGAAGGCGGTAAGACCGAGTACCGGCCGCTGCGGACTGTGATCTTCGCGATTCTTCGCGACCTTCGCGGTTAAGATACCTGGGGCGCTGCTCCTCCGCCGCCCACTCCGCGGTCAAAAACGGACTGGCGCAATCAAAGCTTGTCGTCGACGCGCCTCTGGATCGTGGTGGAGCCGACTCGACTGGCCGCCCCGTTCCGCTTCGATCCATGCTTCAGTCCATTCGCCCCGCCCCGTCCGCCCTGCGCGGAGGTCTCCTCCTGTTCACGCTCATCAGCTCGGTTTTCAGCCCGCTCGTCGCGGTCGCCGCCGAAGATCCGCTGGCCCGCACCACTCCCGTGCCGGCCGATCAGCCGGTCCCGGTCACCGACTACTTTCGTCCGTGGCTCTTCGCCCAGCCCGCGATCAATCCCAAGGGCACCCACGTCGCCGCCCTCGTGCCGATGGACGAGCTGCGCACCGGGCTCGTCTTCGCCGACCTCGAGAAAAACAAGACCCAGGTCATCTCGGCCATGGCCAACAAGGACATCTGGGACTTCGACTGGATCAGCAATGAGCGCACCCTGCTCACCGTCGTGCAGGACAACCTTTACGCCTCGGGCATGTATGTCGCCGACACCCGCGGGAAGTCCCACGTCGTCGAGCAATGGAGCGCCTGTCACCTGATCGGCATTCCGGTCAAGAACAGCGAACGCCCGCTCATCTGGGTGCGGCGCAACGCCTACGATGAGGGCAAGGACTACGGCGTGATGCAGATCGACACCAAACGCGGTCTCAAGGTCGGCCGCGCCGCTACCATCGCCGACGCCGCCGTCGACAGCCAGGACTCGCTCGCCACCTACGGGGTGCAGGCCTCGGTTTCCAAATCGTATCCGCAGATCAAGGACGGCATCGTTTCCTCCTATTTCGCCGACCGGCTGGGCGAACTGGCGTTTGCCGTCTCCTATACGGACGGACACGCCACCCTCCACTACCTCGAGGGGCGCAAATGGGTGGCGAGCCCCGCCAACCTGGACGAGATCTACATCATCGGCGCCGGTGATGCGGACCTCGAACTCATCGTCATGGGTCCGGTGCGGGAGGGCCGGCCGCGCGCGCTGCATCGCTTCGACGCCCGCAGCGGCGAACTGGGCGACATCATTTACGAGGACGACAAATACGACCCCGAGGCCGTGAGCATCATTCGCGACCGCACGAGTCGCCGCATGATTGGTCTGCGGGTGCGCAGCGTTTCGACCCGTACGGTGTGGTTCGACGAGACCATGCGCCAGGTGCAGCGCATGGTGGAGCAGAGCCTGCCGCGCCAGGTGGTGCTCATCGTCGACATGGACGAACAGGCCCGTCGCATGGTGATCGCCTCCTACACCGACAAGCAGCCGCCCGTCTTCCATCTGCTCGATCTCGAGAAGAAGTCGCTCGGTCTGCTCAAGCAAAGCGCCCCGTGGATCGATCCGGCCCGCTCCGCCCCGATGCACCTCATCCAGTTCAACGCCCGCGACGGCGTAAAACTGGAGGGCTTCCTCACCGTCCCGCCGGCGGCGTCGAACGACCACCCGGTGCCGCTCGTGGTGTTGCCCCATGGCGGTCCCTGGGCGCACGACAGTTGGGGCTGGGATCCCGAAGCCCAGTTCCTTGCCAGTCGCGGTTATGCCGTTTTCCAGCCCAACTACCGCGGCTCGACCGGCTACGACTGGAAGTTTCCCCACGACATCTGGGACTTCGCCAAGATGCACGACGATGTGACCGACGGGGTCAACGCCGTGCGCAACATGGGCCTCATCGACGGCAACCGGGTCGCCATCATGGGCACCTCGTTCGGCGGTTACCTCGCCCTCACCGGCGCCACGCAGGAACCCGATCTCTACCGCTGCGCCATCACCAACGCCGGCGTTTTCGACTGGCAGGAAATGGTCAACGACGCTCACCGCAGCCGCTTCGAGGACACACGTTATCAGGTACTCCGCCGCAATCTCTTCGCCCCCGAAAACGATGGTGCCGACCTCGAACGCATCTCCCCGCTGCACCGCGTCGCGGCCATCAGGATTCCGGTGTTCGTCGCGCACGGCAAGGAGGACTCGGTCGTCTCGATACGCCAGTCCCGACAGCTGGTCGAACAACTCGAAGCCCACGGCGCAACCCACGAGGTGTTTTTTGCCCGCGGCGAAGGCCACGGCATGGAGGAATTGCGCAACCAGGCGGAACTCTACACCCGCATCGAGCAGTTCCTCGCCGCCCACCTATGACCCCGGTCGTAGTCCGGTTCAGACCTGGGAATCGTTAACGCAAATCGTCGCGCCGACTTGAGAGCGACGTCCGGCGTGCCGAGAATGGTGGTCATGACTTTCTGCCGCCTTCGCCGAAGCTCTCCCCGATTCATTGCCCGCTCCCTGCTCGCCACCGCCGCTCTGGTGGTCGGCGGACTCGTCGCCGCCGCGCCGGCGCATGCCGAAGCAGACGCCCCGACCCTGCGCGAAGCCTTTGCCGGCAAATTCCGGATCGGCGCCACGCTCGGCGGACGGCATCTGAGTGATGCCAACCACCCCGCCCGGCAGCTCACCGCCCGCCAGTTCGACACGGTCACCTCGGCCAACGCCATGAAGTGGGGCGTCTTCAATCCCGAGCCCGGCGTGTATCACTTCGATCGCGTGGAACCCTTCATCGCGTTCGCCAACCAACACGACCTCTACACCATCGGCCACTGCCTCTTCTGGCACAGCCAGACGCCCAACTGGGTCTTCGAGGACGCCGAAGGCAACCCCCTCACCCGCGAGGCCCTGCTCGCCCGCATGCGCGAGCGTGTCGAACTCTACGCCCAACACTGGGGTGACGACATCGACCTGTGGGACGTGGTCAATGAATCCATCGAGGGCGACGGCTCCAAGCGCCGCTCGAAGTTCAACCAGATCATCGGCGACGATTTCGAGGAGCAGGCCTTCCGCATGGCCGACGAGATTCTGCCCAAGTCCGCCAAACTCATTTACAACGATTACGGCATGACCGAGCCCGGTCGTCGTGACGCCGTCGTCAAGATGGTAAAGGAGTTCCAGGCCAAGGGCGTTCGCATCGACGGCATCGGCCTGCAGGGCCACTGGTCGATGCACCGCCCCTCCGTGCAGGAAATCGAGGACTCCCTCGTCATCCTGGCCTCCACCGGACTCCCGCTGCACATCACCGAACTCGATGTCGACTTCCTCGGGCGCGATCAGTTCTTCGGCGCCGAGGGGGCCAACGTCGACCTTGCCGCCCGCCGTGCCACCCCGGAAAACAATCCCTTCCCCGACGGCCTGCCCCCGGCCGAACAGGAACGGCTCGCTCAACGCTACGCCGAGATCTTCGCGGTCCTGCTGAAGCATGCCGACAAGATCGAACGCATCACCTTCTGGGGCGTGACCGACGCCGACTCCTGGCTCAACAACTGGCCCGCCCGCGGTCGCACCAACTACCCGCTGCTCTTCGACCGCGACGGTCAGCCCAAGCCGGCGTTTCACCGCGTGATCCAACTCGCCACTGGAAAACGCAGCGGCGACTCCTGAGGCAAGCAACCTGAGGAGGGCGTGCCTGCATTTGGTACGGCGGCCGCCTTGGGCGCCTCTGGAGCCTTCCGCACGCCACTGCAACGCCGTCGGGGACGCCGGCGTCCACCCCGGGCCTTCCAGGTGGACGTGGGCCTCCGGACCGCGTCGTTCCATCTGCCTCTCCGCCCGCCCTTCGCCTCCACGCCGCCGTCCACCGACTCTCGTTTACGATCGGGGTGCGGATCGACTTCAACCGTCCTTCTCCGGCCAGAGGATGTCGCCGATGAATACCTTCGGCTTGGCGGCGAACAGGTCATTTGCCAGCCGTCTCGCCTGCGCCAGCTCCTCCCGCGACCGTCGCTCCAGGCGCGCGGCGCAGCGCCGGGCCTGCGCCCGCTCCGCGCGATCGATATCCGAGCCGTCGGCCAGATTCCGGCCCAGGCGTCGCAGGTCGCGGGTGTCCCCGAGCGCATCGTCGAGCCGTGAAAGTTGCTGCTGATAGGCCCGCCAGGATTCGCCACCCCAACGACGGGTGAAGTGCGCATCGATGAGAAAGGCCTTCACCGCCTTTCGCCAATCGTGCAATGCCTCCTCCGCCAACTCGCCGGCGCTGCAGGCCCGGGCACAACGCCGCGCCCGACGGTAAGCACAACGGAGCGCCTCGCGCCCGTCACGCAGGCCAAGATCATCCACCCGCGCGTGTTCCCACCGTTGAATTATCCGACGCAGTCCCTGCTGCGCCTCCCGTACGGCCTCCGCCCGACTTGGGCCTTGCTTCGGCCCTGGCTGAAGGCGCGCCTGGCGCCCGCACTCGCGCCGCAGCAGGCGCGCTTGCGCGTCACGGTCACGATGGACGGCCAACAGTCGTCCGACCGCGCCCAGCTTCCGGCAGGCCTTCCGGCCCGGCTTGCCCAGCGCCGGTTGGGCAAACCGCAGGAGTTCGCGCGCCCGCTTGATCGCCTTGCGGGCGGCGTGCAGGTCCTCACCTCGCCTCGCCGCCCCGTCCAGCGCCTTCAATGCCGCCGCCACCTCGGCCCGGAAAAGCCGGCGGAGTTCCTTCCGCAAATCTGTTTCTCGCTTGAATCGAACAGCCATGACAGACCTCTCTCCGATCGCGATACTGTTACGCTTTTTGAGCACCGCGACAAATCCCTTCGGCAACGCTCCCTCCTTCCGTTTCCACGCCTTCTCTCTCCGCTATGCCCCAAACCCTCTTCATCACCGGCGCCGATCGCGGTCTGGGCCGCGCCCTCGTCAGTCGCTTCGCCGCCCGGGGCGATCGTGTTTTCGCCGGCACCTATCTCGCCTCCACGACCTACGATGACATCGCCGGCGACGTGACCCCGGTCCCCCTCGACGTGCGTTCGCTGGCCAGCGTGAAACAGGCCGTGGCCACCACGGCCGCGTTGACCGGCTCGCTCGATATTCTGCTCAACAACGCCGGCATCCACCTCGACGACCAGAACCGCGTGCTCGACGATATGGATCTGGAGGACGGTTCCCTCCAGGCTCATTTCGAGGTCAACACCCTCGGCCCACTGCGTTGCGTCCAGCAATTCCTGCCGCTGCTGCGCGCCGGCCGCACCCGCCGGATCATCAACATCTCCTCCGAGGCCGGCAGCATCGGCCAGTCCTGGCGGGTCGGCGCCTTCGGCTACTGCATGTCCAAGGCTGCGCTCAACATGCAGGCGACCATCCTGGTGAACCATCTCGGGCGCGAGGGCTTTCGCATCGTCAACGTGCATCCCGGCTGGCTGGTCTCGCAGATCGGCGGTCCCCACGCCGACATCACGGCCGACACCGCCGCCGCCGGCGTCCTCGACTGGGCGCTGCGCGACTGGCCCACCGGTCGGCTCACCTACATCGATTACCAGGGGAAGCCCCAGTTGTTCTAGGGCCCGGATCCCACCCACTGGGGCCGCCGCTTGCCGGCACGCCGCACCGGCCCCTCAGCCCACCGTCAGCCGGGTCATAGGCAGACAAGCCACGCCAGAGGCGGGTGAACCTGCGGCATGCCGGCAGGCGGCAGCCCGGCACTGCGCCGTGCGGGCGGTTTCCATCCGTCCCGCGCATCCTCTTCTCAACCAACGGATGCCCACCAATTGGCCAAAAGTGCATCGACTTGGGAGCGGTGAAGGAGTAAACCATGATCGTGCGCAGCGAAGCACGTCCGTCCCCTACGGACACCCCGTTCCGGCCGGTCGCGCTCCGCCACACGAGGAGAAGCGATCATGTCCACGCTCATCGTCTACGCCTCGACCCACGGATTCACCGAGATGTGTGTCCACCGCATCGCGCGCCAGTTGCCCGGCACCGTGCAGTTGGCGGACCTGACGACTCACCCGCACCCCGACCTCGACCAGGCCGGTGTCGTGGTGGTGGGAGGTTCGATCCATCTCGGTTCCATTCAGCCCGTCATCGCCACCTTCTGTGAGCACCGCCGCGACTCGCTGCTCCGTCATCCGCTCGGCCTCTTCATTTGCTGCCTGAAACACAACGAGGAGGCGCACGATCAATTCGACAATGCTTACGCGTTGCGCCTGCGCGCCCACGCTTTCGCCACCGCCATGCTCGGCGGAGCACTGTATTTCGACCGCATGTCGCTGCTGCAACGCTGGATTGTGCGCAAGACCACCGGCCTCAACGAAAGCATCGTCGAACTCGATGCCGAGGCCCTGCAGGACTTCACCGAAGCCATCATCGCCCAGGTGCGGCATCTTTCCGCCGCCGACTCGTTGGCCTCGTCACCTTCGCGCAACTGAACCCTTCCCTCCCCAAACCTCAAGCCCCCAAACTCCTATGATCGATCAACTCAAATCGCCCGCCGAGGACACCCTCGTTTTCCGCGCCACCGGCATCCTTTCCCCCCGGGACTACGAAATCGACTTTGCGCCCAAGGTTGAAAAGGCGATGGCGGTCCAAGGAAAGGTAAACCTGGTCCTGCATCTCGACGACTTGTTCGAGGGTTGGGATCTGGGCGCCATGTGGGACGACGCCCGCTTCGGCGTGAAACATCGTCACGACTTCAAACGGGTCGCCGTGGTCGGTGCCCAGCCGTGGTTCAAATGGGCCATGCAGCTCGGATCCAAGATCATGGACGGCGAATTCCGCACTTTCGAAAGCGACCAGTTCGACGCCGCCGTGGCCTGGGTTTCCGCCGCCACGCCGGAACCCGTCTCGAGCGACTGAGGTCATAATCCCTTGTGCACCGGCACCACCGGACCGCACCCGCGCATCCCGCGCAAAAAACGCCCACCGGCTGCGGCCGGTGGGCGTAATGTTTTCCACCGAAAAACCGGGCTGCGAGCGTGAGCGAGCGGTGAGATGCCACTCGCTCACGCTCGCAGCCACCTGATTCGCGGCGACCGCGCAAGGGCGCGAATAGACCCGAAACATGCATGAACGACGGGGGTTGATCCGCCCGATCGCGGGGACGCCTCTTGGCTGCTGAGAGGCAGGTGCGGCACGCCGGCGAGCGGCGGCCCTACAACGCGGAATGATCCGGCTACGTTCGTTCCGCCACGCGATGCTCGGCCTGTTCCAGCCAGCTCGGCTTGATGTGGACGCCCCAGCCGGCGCCTTCCTGCGGCATCACGGCGCGGCCATCACGTACCTCCAGGGCCGGATCAAACAGCGCCCGGGCCTGCCGCGTGATGCCCGACTCGTCCTCGATCGAGAACTCGACTTCCCCCGCGTTCGGCAGGGCTGCGAGCATGTGCATCGTGAACACCGTGATCATCGACACGTTCGCCGCGTGCGGCTTGCAGACGATGCCCGCGGTTTCCGCCAGTTTCGCCACCCGCCAGGCACGCGTCAGGCCGCCGATGTAGCAGATATCCGGCTGCACGATGTCCACCGCATGCAGGTCGATCATGCGCCGCCATTGCGCGAGGTCGTTGTCCTGTTCGCCGCCGGAGACATCCATCGTCAACGCGTCGGTCACTTCCTTGGTCCACTCCAGTTCCCAATACGGGCAGGGCTCCTCGAACATGGCGTAACCGTGATCCTCCATGCGTCGTCCGAAGGCGATCGCCACGTCGGGCGTGTAGCAGCTGTTGGCATCGGCAAACAGGGCCACGTCGTCGCCCACCGCCCGGCGCACCGCCGGAATGATCGCCTCGCTGCGGCCCGGCGCGGCGTCACCGTTGTGGCCGGTCGGCACGCCGAGCCGGATCTTGAAGGCGCGGTAGTTGAGCTCGTCCTTGAGACGCGCCATGCGTGCCGCCTCGTCCGCCGGCGAGATGTCGCGCCGCATGCTCGAACCGTAGGCCGGCAGCGGACGGACCGTTCCGCCCAGCAGCTCGGCCACCGACTTGCCGAGCTTTTTGCCGTAAAGATCCCAGATCGCCGTATCGATGCCGCTGAGAGCCCGGCAGGTGAAGGACCAGGGGTATTTCATGTTCTGATCGATCGCCGCGTCATTGATTGCATCGATCGCACTCAGGTCCTTGCCCAGCACGATCCACGACAAGCGCTGGTGCAGCATGTCGACCGAGATGTTCGCCTCGTAGGGCGCGATCTGACCCCATCCCTGCGAGCCATCGCTGGCCGTCACCCGCACCATGGCGAGTTGCTCGCGCAAAAAGGTTTCGATGCGCGTGATCGTCAGCCCGGGCTCGATCACCTGCCAATCGCGGTAGCCGGGACCCCGTCCCAGGTAGCCATAAAAGCCCTCGCCCGGCGCATGACCGGAACCTCCACCGCCGGCCGCGTCCGCGGCGCGGGCCGCGGGCACCCCGGCGGCCGCCGCGAGCGCGGCGCCACCGGCGATTTGTTTGAGAAAGGAACGTCGGGATTCACTCATGGGATTTCGTGGGGTTGCGGGGTTCAGCCTTCCTGCGCGATCGCGATGTCGCGCGCGACCTCCGCATCGAGTTCGTCCCAGTCGACGATGCCCACGCGGTTGGTCCAAAAGGGATTGCGGTAAAGGCGGCGCGACAGGCCGGTATAGCGAAGCCACCACTGCTGCGCCTCCCGCAGCTGGGCGACGGCCGCCTCCTGCCGCGCGGCCTCGGCGGTGGCACGGAAGAGCGCCAGCTCGGTCGCGCCACGGATTTTGTGCGCGTAATACTTTCCCAAATACGCCATCATCCGGATGTCATTCAGCGTCGCGTCGAGTTCAGGGTCGGCGCCTCGGGTGCGGTCGAGGAATCCCAGCGTCGCGAGGGCGGCGTCGCCGCGCGTGTGCAGCGCCGTCGAGACAGCGAACGGGCTCGTGCCCTCCGGCGCACGACCGGCTTTGACCGCTGCCACGTAATCGGGAATCGCGATATTGTCCGTGCCCGGATGCACCCCGAGCGTGATGAAGCGGTTCACGTCGTGAAAACCGCTCTCCGTCTGCGCAGGTCCCGGCCGGCTGCGGCAGGCTTCGATATACCACTGGAAGTCGAACTGCCCCCAATGAAAGCCGGTCGTGAGTGGATAGATCATCGAGGCGTCCTGCCAGGCCTGGAACAGGTCGCCCGCCGGCGCGGCCGGGAAGCGATCCTGCAACAGCGAAACGAAACGTTCATTTCCCAGCTCCGGATCGTAGCCCAGCCGCCCCCAGGTCATCCAGTGATACCAGTGCTTTTCGATTTCGAGCGGTCGCGGCGCATCGTCGGACCGGCCGAGCGTGAGCCAGTCGCGTCCCCACACCCACTGATCGGAGCCGTAGTACATGCCCTGCGTCACCTCGCGCGGGATGTTCCGAATGAACGCGCGAAAGAAGTCCGGCGCACCCCAACGCAGCAGATAGGCGTCGTCGTTTCGCTGGGTCCAGATGGTCTTCAGGTTGTCGCCGAGCGAGGGCACGAAGGTTTCGTGAAAAGTTTGGGTCGTGGAACTCATCACGTGGGCCTGCGCGTATTTGAAGGAGAAGATGAAATCGATGTCGGGGTGCTCCACCAGCGGCGCAAACGTCGCTGCGATGTCCTGCGCCCGGGTCTGGTGCTGCCGGTGGATGAAGCGCACCGGCCGGCCCGGTTGCTCCGCGACAGCATCCAGCACACCGCGTCCGTAGGTGGCGAAGGCCCAGTCCTCCTTGGCCTGGAAACTGGCCTCACCCATGTTTTCGCCGGTCGTGAGGCCGACGCCGCGCAGCAGCGGATAGGTGAGCAACAGCGCCTTCACGCTGCGGCGAAAATAGTCGATCGTCACCGGGTTCTCCATTGAGTCGGTGATGCCGTGTTTTCCACCGGTGCCGTAGGTGAAGACGTTCCAGGTGATGATGTAGAAATCGATGTTGCGGTCCTTGGCGTAGCGCATCACCCGGCGCCAGAACGCGATCTTTTCGTCGATCGTCGTCCGCTTCACGACTGCGACGTTCTCCAGTATTTCCGGCGCGTCGTAACCGGTGGCGATCGTCGGATAATCCTCCGCCCAATCGACGGTCGACCGCAGCACATCGTCGAGGGCGATGTCCTCGTAGCCCGGCACCTTCACCAGGGAGGGAAACGGATGCAGACTCCACAGGGAAACGTAGTTGTAGCGGTGGCGGGCCAGCGTATCCAGATACTGGGTCCAGAAGTCCCAGTCCCACACCGTCGCGATGTTCTCCTGCGCGGCGTCACTCATGTCGGAATAACTCGGCGTGCGCACGTCGAGCGGGATGTTGAACTTCACGCCCCGCATCGCCATGTAGGGCGCGCCTTCCGTTGGCCGTACGCCGTCGAAATCAAAGAGGCGGATCTGTTCGGCCAGCTCGAGCAGACCATACATGACGCCGGCGCCGGGCGCGTTGCCATCGCCGCCACTCACGGTCAGGACGCGGCGATCGGCCGCCGGATCGACTTCGATCCGGTAAGCCTCGTCACCCAGCGCATCGCGGTGGCGCAGCAGGATCTGGCGCGCGGCCGCTTCGCCGGACGCTTCGTGCCCGCGCGACTGGAGCGCGTTCTGCAGGGCATCGAGCCCGAACGCGACCGTCGGCATGCGACGCAGATCCGGCGCGACAGAAAGTTGAACGGTTTCCGCGAAAGCCTGGCGGACGACAGCGGCCAGCAACACGAGACCGGCAAACAAGCGCAGGGGTAGACGCATGGACTTACCCAACCCGCTCCCGCCCCCGCCGGTCAACCGCCCCCCGGAGAACCGTTCAGCAGTCCCGCACCAGATCGATCACCTCCCGGGGTTCTTGTTGTGACACAGACATTCCTGTCTGTGGGTGCTGCCCCTCCGCTGCCGCACAGGCAGGAATGCCAAGGCCACAACAGGCGCGAACGTGCTGGAGAATCGGAAAAAGCGGGCCGGCTTCGGCCTCAATCCGTCTGAAAGATCCCGATGAATTGTTTCGGCACGAGCGCGGCGGTGCGGCTGTTGCGGCGGGTGAGCACCTTCTTCGCCCAGGCGTCGACTTCGTCCAGCGTAATCTCGTCCACGAGCCCCTCCTTCAACGCGAGCAATTCCTCGACCGACTCCGGCCGCTCCTGGGCGCGCAGCAAGCGCTCCACCATGTAGCCGTTATCGATCCAGGCACGCCGCACCCGGCTGGAGAGGATACCACGCGCGCCGATGAATTCCCCTTCGTCGACCCCTTTGCGCGAGATTTCCCAGGCAATGTCCTCGACCAGCCGCGCAATCTTCGTCGTCTCACCGGCCGAGCAGTCGATCATGGCCCGCAGCACCCCAAATTCCGGAAATCCTTCATAAGCCTCGAACGCCGCCGTGGGCGAGTAGGCCATGCCCAGGTTGTTGCGGATTTCCTCGCGGATGTGCAGCTCGAGGATCTTGGCCAGCAGGTAGAGCGCCCCGCGGTCGCGCGTGGTCAATTCCCCTTCGACCGGCCAGATGCCCATCACCGCCGCGAGGTGGCGTTCGCCCACGAATTCGATGCGCTTGAAGCCGGGCGGCGCATCGAGCTTCACCGGCTTGCGATTCTTCGGCAGACGTTTCTCCGCTGCGCGCTCCGGCAACTGGCCGAGCGTGCGGCCGACCGCCTCGAGCGCTTCCGACTCCTCAATGTCGCCGACGATCGTCACCTCGACGTAGCCTTCGGTGAGCGGCTGCTGCAGCCACTTGCGCACGTCGACCGAACTTAGCCCGAGGTAATCGACGATATTGCCCCAGGTGAAACGGGCATCGCCCTTGAACAGGTAGTTGGTGAGATCCCGCATGCCCTCCTGCATGCCCACCGCGCTGGAGGCGCGCGACATGGCAGCCTTCATCTTTTCGTTGCGATGCACATAGGTGCCGAATTTCGGGCCGCTCAGAAACTCGGTGGTGACGCCGAGCAGCGCCTGCAGGTTCTCCCGCTGGGTCAGTCCGCGAAAGGTCAGCGCATCGTAGTCGTCGACGTTGATGTCGAAACTCAGAAACTGCTCGCCGATGATCTCGCGCAAGTCATCGGGTCCGTAATTGACCGTGCCACTGGCAAACAGCGTCTGCAGGCCGAACTCCTTCAGCGCCGGTTCGTTGCCCGGCAGTTCGAGCAGGCCCGAGCCCACCCGCACTGCGACCCGCACGATGCCCGGCTCATGCGGCGACGAGAGCAGGTTGAGCCGCACCTCGTTGCCGAAGCGGTAGAGCTTCGCCCCGACGACCTCCAACTCCTGCACTAGCGTCGGCTCCGTCGATTCCCCCCAGTCCTTGAGCGCGAAGGCGTGTTCCTTGCGCTGGCTCGGGTGCAGCTGCCGCGGGGCGTTCCTGCGTTCCTTCAACAGTTCCGTGACGACCTCGCCGGCCTTGAACTCCGGCGGCAGATCGCCGCTCAGGTGCCAGCTCAACCGATCGAGATCCCACATCTCCCGGTAGAGGGCGTTGGCCCGGGCGAGGGTGAAGCCATCCAGCCACTCCGCCGTCCACGCCAGATCCTTCTCCGCTCCCACGAAGACCGCATGCTCGACGATCGAATCGAGCAGCGACTGGCAGATCACGCGCGGGTCGACGTGGTCGAGCTGGTTTTTCATCAACTCCACCATGCGGCGCTGGCGTTTGCGCAGCGGCTCGATCTCCGAGGCTTCGAATCCGTGTTCGTAGGTCGACCGCAGGGTCTCGTCGAGCGCCGGCACATGACGCGTCCAGGACTGGGCGTCCGTCATCACACTGGCCACGACCGACCGATGACCGAACAAGGTATCGTATCCGGCCCCCGAACCGGGCGTGGGCAACAGCTCCATGCCCAGACGCTGGTTCAGCAGGCTTTGCACGAAGCCCTCTTCCTGCCGCGCGATGTGGGCCTCCTTCGTATCCGGGCCCGCCGGCAGGGGCGCCACCGACGCGGCCGTCACCCGCACATAACCAACATCGCTGATGCGAAACAGGCTGGCCCGCAACGCGTCCTCGACCGCGAGCTGACCGCTTTCACGCACCGGCACCGGCGTCGTTTCGGGCTCCATCGAGCCGAAGCGTTCCTCGATCATGGCGCCCAGCACCGCCGGATCGAAGTCCCCCGCCGCCACGATCACCATCAGGTCCGGCCGGTAACACCGTTCATAAAAGGCGCGAAACTGTTCGGGCCGCAGGCCCTCGATATCCTCCGGGGTGCCGCCCGGCGTGCGATGCGGGAAACGCAGACCGGCAAAGGCGTTCTGCATCGACGACAGCTCCCCGCGCGCCTGCACGTTGTCGCGACCGCGCAGCTCGCTCAGGATGACGCCACGCTCGTTTTCGATCGACTCCGGCGTGAACAGCACGCCATCCGCAAAACTGCGAAACAGATCGAGGCCGCGTCCGAGCATGGCCTCCGAGGCGTCGCGAAAATCCAAGGTGTAGGCCGTGTGGTCGAAGGTCGTGATCGCATTGACGTCGCTGCCGTATTCGATGCCCAGTTCCTGGAAGAAGCGCACCATCTCCGCCTCACTGAAGGCGGTCGTGCCGCGGAAACACATGTGTTCGATGAAGTGCGCCAGACCCCGTTCGTCGTCCCGCTCATCCATGGAGCCCGACAGCACCAGAAACTGCAGGGTCGCCGCCTGATCCACGGCGGAGTGCGGTCGCAGGGCGTAGCGCACGCCGTTGGGCAGCTTGCCCCACACGACCCGCGCATCCGGAGAGAGCCCGCTGTCCTCATGCGCCCAACGTCCCTGCCGCGCACCGGTTTGCGCCTCCAGGGACCCAGCGGCCACCAGGCCGATCCCCATCCCCGCCAGCCAGCAGCCCATTCGCAAAAAACGCATCAACATCGCCCCGAAGGAATGCGAGCCCCCGGGGATTTCAACCCCTACCCGCGCGGGCGCGCCGATTCACGCATCCGCACCGGCGAAGCCTCGAGGTCGTCGAAGAGCGGCCGCCCGTCCGCCAGGAGCCGCCCAAAACTCAGCACCGCCGTTGGACAACTCTGCACGCAGGCCGAGCAGCGCACGCACTGCGGGTCCTCCATCGGCAGCCCACGGTTGGCGAAACTCATCACATCGATGCCCTGGTGGCACACCGAGGTGCACACGTTGCACGAAATGCACTTCTGCTTGTCCGCAAAGATCCGGAACCGCGAAAAACGCGCATAGACGTGCATGAGCGCCGCCAGCGGGCAGGCGAAGCGACACCAGACCCGGCCCGAATACTTGAAATAGAAACTCACGCCGATGATGCCCGCGAACAGCACGTCAATGAACCACTTGTAGCTCAGGAACCACGCCGCGGTCGTGCGGCCGTCGAGCTTGCCGTCCAGCATCACGTCGAAGCTGCGGTCGATCCACGAGCCCGGCAGAATCCACCCGGCCACGCGCACCGCCAGCAGCGCCACCGCCACCGCCAGGAAAACCTGGCCGAGCAGGTTGACGACATTCCAGCGCGGCCCGTGCGGCATCTTGTGGCGATGCCGGTCACCCATCGTTTCGGCCAGCGCCCCGCAGGAACAGATCCAGCCGCAGTACGCGCCCTTGCCCCACCGCAGCACCATCCACGGGATGAGCACAAAGGTCTGCACGAAGCCGATACCCAGCCACCACCAGTGGGGTGACTGGGTGAATACGTTGTAGACGTTGAGAGGCCACGCGAGGATGAGGCCATAGGCACGCCAATAAGCCCGCGGATGCCCGTTCTCCGGCCACAGCTCGACGGCATAATGATCCGCCGGGATGTATTTTTCGAACAGGGCATCACCCACCGCCTCACCCGCGCCACCGCCGGAAAAGGCGCCATTGTAGCCCGCCCAGGGCAGCACGATCTCCGGCAGGATGAACAGCGGCAGCCATTGCACCACCATCAGCGCGATCGTCTGCCGTCGCACGTAGGGCGTGCGCCGCCGCCGGATGCGCGCCACACCGAAGACCAGGATGAGCAGGCTGTAGAGCAGCGTGTAATAAAAGGACCGCGACTGCATCGACACCGCCACCGTGCCCAGCACCGTGCTGCGGTCCTCGAACTGCTCCTGCAGGCCGTTGGCCAAACCGGCCGGACTGATCCACGACTCCGTGGGTCCGCCGCTCTTCCACGTGTAGATGAAGAGGCAGAACAGCAGCAGAGCCGCGACCCCCAGCCAACCCGCCACCGAGGTCTCGCCCTGGATCGGAATGCCACTGCGCCGAAAGAAATCCAGCGGCGCCTCGCGTCCGATCAGAGCGAATACCGCGTCGTTGGCGACGCGCTCCTCCCCCTCCGGCGTCGCCAGCGTGACCGCATCCTCGTCGATGCGCGTGACCTTCGACGCGAACACCACGCGCGCCGCGCTGCGCTCCACGGCGGCGACGTTTTCCGGCTTCGCCCGCGCAAAGGCGGTACCCCGATAGCTGAGCGTCACCTCCGCCCCGGCTTTCGCCAGTGCCGTCGTGGCTTCGAGCGCGGAATCGCCGCCGCCGACCACCAGGACCCGGCGATGGGCAAAGTCCGCCGGATCGTGCAGCCGGTTGAACACCTTGTCCCGGTCCTCCCCGGGCACGCCCAGCTTGCGGTGATGGCCGCTGCGGCCGATGGCCAAGATCACGCGCTTGGCGACAAAGGGTTCGCCGCCACTGTGGTGCAGCAGCAGGCGATCCCCGCGCCGCCCGAGATGCGTGATCCGCGCCCGCTTGAACTCGATACCGGCCTCGCAACGCTGCCGCTCCAGCTCCGCCAGCAAGTCCTCCTTCACGTCGGCCGTGAGCACGAGCTCGCCCGACGGCTTCATGTCGGTCGGATAAGTGTAGATCGGCTTGGCCTTGGGAAAGTTGGCGATCGTCGAAAAGGCCGCGCTCGCCTCGAACACCACAAAGCGCAGCCCGCGCATCTGCGCCTCCAGCGCGGCCGAGATACCCGCCACACCCGCGCCCACGATCGCCAGGTCGACCGCGTCGTCCGTGTCGAGATCATCCGCCTCCTCGAGTTCGTCGGCCATCGCCGCCGCCCCCTGCGCGCCCGAATCGGCCGCAAACTTGAGCAAGGGGACGCCGGTGAGGTCGCCCACCACGCGCACGCCCGGGAGCACGGTTTTTCCATGGGCGCGCAACTCGGGCAGCTTTTCCACCCGGCCCGCAGGCCAGCGCAGATGCAGCCAATCGAAGTAACGTTGCAGCAGGCTCATGATCCGGGGTTGAGCACCCTTATCAGAGCAAGCCCCGCAAGCTGTCTATGCCCGAAGTGCTGGAAACCAGGTAGACGTATTTCTCGTCCGCCCACGACGCGGCCACGAAGTGCCCCTGTTCATGGAACATCGGTTCCTCGTGCACGGTCGCCGGATCGAAGTCCGCCCGCGGCGCGAAATAAACGTGATACCACTGCCCGTCCCGCTGGAAACAGATCTCGAACAGGGCGTGCCCCGCCACTTCGATCACGCGACAGCCGCGGTCCTGCAGCTCATCGAGCTTCGCCGGCATCACGCCGGCACTCAGGCGCGTGTTCTCATCCTCGAGCCAGGCCCCGAACGCGCCGAGCGCATCGGCATGCGGATGTCCCATCGGATGCGCCCCGCGAAAATCCGCCATCGCCGTGCTCAACAGCACCTCGGCGCTCGGCAGCGACACCACCCGCGGTCCGCCGCCTGCGCCCCAGAACCACAGTCCGGCCATCGTCACCACCGCCGCCGCCGCCAGGGTCGCCAGGCGGAAACCGCTCCACCAAACCCGGGCGGAACGGACTGCCGGCTGCCCCGTCGCCGTGCTCAGGCGCGTGCCGGCCAGAATCGACTCGCGCAGGCCCGCCGGCGGCGCCACGTCGCGCAACTTGCCTGCGATCACCGCGTCAAAGGCCTGTTCCCGCCCCAGCCACGCGCGCAGCGCCGGATCACGCGCCGCCTGCGCCAGGGCCTCGGCAAAGGCCGGATTCTCGGCGTCCTGCCCATTCGGGCGATAACCCTGCAAAAGAAATTTGGCTTCGTCGTTGGTCATCAGCGGCTCCCCCCACGTTCGGTTTTCGGAAATTCAACGATCCCTCCGGCGGTTGCGCCTTCAGCCGCTCCGGTCTCCTTGCGCGCAAGAATGTTTCGCAGTTGCGCCTTCCCGCGCGACAGCCGCGACATGACCGTGCCGATGGGCACATCCAGGGCCTCGGCGATTTCCTGGTAACTCAAGTCCTCCAGGTAAAACAGCGTGAGCGGCGCGCGAAAAATCTCGTCCACTTCCTGGAGGGCCGCCACGACCTGCCGGCCATCCATCGCACGCGCCTGATCCACCGCCTCGGCCGGCAGCTCCTGCGCCGCCGGCGGCAGGTCCTCGATCGACTGCGAGCGCTGTTCACGCCGACGACCGCGCAAAAACTCCCGGTAGAGCGTGGTGAAAAGCCAGGTCTTCGCCTTGGAAGTCTCGCGCAGCTGATGCCCGCTCTTGGCCCAGATGAAGAAGGTTTGCTGCACGAGATCGCAGGCATCGGCCTCCCGCCGCGCCAGGCTCAGGGCGAACCGGTAGAGCGGCGTGTAATGCGCATCCACCAACGCGTTGAAGACATCATGACTCATGCAGCGCTTGGGAGCATGGGGTCGCGCCCCCTATTCCCAACCCTCATATTCTTTATCTTTCTCTTTCTCTTTATCTTTCTCCCCTTCCCACCCTAAGCGTCCCCGCCCACGGTCCTCCCCGCGCATGCTCCGAATCCTACTCCCGCCCAACCTCGCCGCTTCCGCCCCACGCGACGCCATCGCGCTGAAGGTCGAGGTCGACTTGAGCCAAGCGCCGGAGCCGGAGTTATTGCCCGCCCTCGCCGCCCTGCAACGCATGGGCGCCGCACCCGCGCCCGTCCTCTTTCTTCAACTCACCCGCGCCCAGTTGCAGGAACTGGTCACACTCCTGCGCGGCCAACCCGTCTTCGCCTTCCTCAACGCTCCGCAAAAATCCCTCCTCTGGGTCGGCCCGCTCCTCCGCGGCGTGTCCGAACACCTGGAACTCCCCAAGCCCGCTCCCGTCGCCGAGCCTCCCCCCAACTCACAAATCGTAAATCGTAAATCCAAAATAGAGCGGAGTCTCACTCCGCTCCAAGTCGACGGCTCCGAACACTTCCTCGCCATCACCCTGCCCTCGCGCGAGTCCCACAGCTACGCGCCCGCGCTGGAGCTGCTCAAGGAGCACGGCTTCCGCCTCGAACCGTCCAACCGCAAGTGGTGGCTGCGCGACCGCCACAAGACCCTGGCGTTCCTGGCCGCGCATCTCGGCACCCTGCGTGATGACTTCCAGGCCGAGTTCACCGCCAACTTCGAACGCAACGCCGCCAAAATCGTTCCCGCCGAGATCGATGCCCGGGTCGACGAAACCGCCGACGGCTTCGAGGTGTCGATCGGCCTGCGCGCCGGGGACGCCCCACCCGCCGCGATCGCCTCCGCCCTCACCACCAACCGCGGCTACATCGAGACCGGCCCCCGCATCTACCTGATCGACCGCGCCGCCGCCCGCCGCGTCGGCGCCGTGCAAAGCGCCCTCGCCGGCGACCAGACCGCCCTCCCCGGCGCCCGCCAGACCCACCGCATCCCCGCCAGCCGCGCGGCCGAAGTTGATGATCTGCTCGAAGAGCTCGCGCCCGGTTTCCAATCTCCCGCCGCCTGGCGCCAGCGCAGCTCCGCCCTGCGCGACCTGGCCACGCTGCGCCCCGCGCCCGTGCCGGCCGACCTCGCGGAAATCCTGCGTCCCTACCAAAAGCTCGGCGTCGCCTGGCTGTACTACCTGCACCAGCACGAACTCGGCGGCATCCTCGCCGATGAAATGGGCCTCGGCAAAACCCTCCAGGCCCTCGCGCTCGTCGCGTCGCTCCGCGCCGCCGCACTTAAAATCGAAAATCAAGATTCCAAAATCGAAAATTCAGCGCCGGCTTCGCCGACGCTGATCATCGCCCCCGCCTCCCTCGTGGAAAACTGGCGCCGCGAGGCTGCCCGCTTCACGCCGCAACTGCGCACCTTCGTGCATCATGGCGCCTCCCGCCTCGGCACCACCCGCGATGCCGCCGCCCATGACCTGATCATCACCTCCTACGCCACCCTCGCCAACGACCGTGCGATCTTCGCGCAAAACCGCTGGCTCACGGTCATCGCCGACGAAGCCCAACACATCAAAAACCGCCGCACCCGCAACGCCAAGGCCCTGCGCGCGCTCGATGCCTCCAGTCGCTTTCTCCTCACCGGCACGCCCCTGGAGAACTCGCTCGATGATCTGCGTTCGCTCTTCGACTTCCTCCTGCCCGGCTTCCTCAAGCCCGTGCCACCCGGTACCCGCGGCGACGACCGTCGCTGGCACGACGACCGCCTGCGCGCCCAGACCGCCCCCTACATCCTGCGCCGCACCAAGGTCGCCGTCGCCCCGGAACTGCCACCCAAGATCGAGCAGGTCGTCTACTGCGATCTTACCCCCGAACAGTCCGCCCTCTACCGCCGCACCCAGGAGGACAGCGAACGCGCCCTCTTCGACCTCGAGGCCGGCGGCGCCTCCGAGAACGCCCTGCGTCTCGCCACGCTCACCCAGCTCCTGCGCCTGCGCCAGACCTGCTGCGACCCGCGCCTGCTCCAACCCGAAGCCTCGCCCGAATGGTCGGCCAAGCTGGCCGCCTTTCGCGAATTGCTCGACGAGATCGTCGACGAAGGCCACCGCGTGCTGGTCTTTTCGCAATTCACCTCCCTGCTCGCCCTGCTCCGCGCCGAACTCGACGCCGACGCCATTCCCTACGCCTACCTCGACGGCGCCATGCCGGCCAAGGCGCGCCAGTACGCGGTCGACGCCTTCCAGACCGACCCGTCGATCCCGGTGTTTTTCCTCTCCCTCAAGGCCGGCGGCACCGGTCTCAACCTCACCGGGGCGGACACCGTGATCCACTTCGACCCCTGGTGGAACCCGGCCGTCGAAGCGCAGGCGACCGACCGTGCCCATCGCATCGGCCAGGAGCGGGTGGTCACCAGCTACAAACTCATCTGCAGCGGCACGGTGGAGGAGAAGGTCCTCGGCCTGCAGGCCCAGAAACGCGCCCTCCTCGCCGACGTCTTCGAAGCCAGCGACGCCGCCGCCTCCAAACTGGAACTCGCCGACCTGCGGGACCTGCTGCGGTGACTGCCATCCGCTGAACAGACGAAGAATAGCCGCAAAGAGGCGCAGAAGGCGCAAAAAGACGTTCTTACTCTCCACTTTCTGCAACATCCCGCAACGGTTCCGGCGAGGGTAAACACCCAAGCCTCGAAGGCTACCAAATGACCGAGGAAAGAGATCGAACCACGGCGCGGAAAAACCTGTTGACGAGCTTCGCCTGAAACCTTCCTCTCCTCCCTCCTCTGACGGCGAGATAGCTCAGTTGGTAGAGCAGCGCACTGAAAATGCGCGTGTCCCCGGTTCGATTCCGGGTCTCGCCACCACTTTTTGACCACCGGCCATCCCCGGTGGTTTTTCGTTTTTTCTTTCCGCGCACGCTTCCCCCTCGTCCCGGAATATCGATGCTTCGTCCTCCGGACTCAGGTTCTCACTTCGTTCGGATCCGGGTCTCGCCACCACTTTTTGACCACCGGACGCCCCGGTGGTTTTTTCGTTTTCCGGGCCGGCCTCGCCGCACAATCCACTTCCCGAAACACCTGCACAGCCGCGCTTCCGAAGCTTCCGACTCGCGGCGGTCCCCGGTTCTCCTCTCAAGTTCACCCCACGCCATGCTGACCTTCGCCGACATCCAGGCCGCCGCCACCCGTATCGCGCCACACATCGTGCGCACGCCCGTGCTGCGCCATGCCGATCTCGACGCTGCCGCCGGCGCCGAGCTGTGGTTCAAGGCCGAACAACGCCAGCCCATTCGGGCCTTCAAGATCCGCGGCGCGACCAATGCGATCCTCGCCCTACCCGACGTGGTCGCCGCCCGCGGCGTCGTCACCCACTCTTCCGGCAACCATGCCGCTGCCGTTGCCTACGCCGCCAAGCTGCGCGGCATCACCGCCCACGTCGTGATGCCCACCAACGTGCCCGCCTCCAAACGTACCAACGTCCTCGCGCACGGCGGCATCATCGTCGACTGCGAGCCGACCATCACCAGCCGCGAGGAAGGTGCCGCCCGCATGCTGGCCGAAACCGGCGGCACGCTCATCCATCCCTACAACGACTACGCGGTGATGGCCGGCCAGGGCACCGCCGCCTTCGAACTCCTCACCGACCACCCCGATCTCGACCTGGTGCTCTGCCCGGTCGGCGGCGGCGGCCTGCTCAGCGGGACCGCGGTCGCCACCCGCGCCCTGGCGCCGGCAGCCAGGATCGTCGGCGTCGAACCCGCTGCGGCCGATGACGCCGCTCGATCCTTCCACACCGGTCAATTGATCCGTCCGGAGACACCACCCCAAACCATCGCCGACGGTTTACGCGGCGCATTGGGCGACCTGACCTTTGCCGTCATCCGCCAAAATGTGGATGATGTCGTCACGGTCGACGAAGCCGCGATCAGGGACGCACGCGAAAGACTGGAGGCCGCCTGGGGCGAAGCAATCGAACCCTCCTCCGCCGTGCCCTTCGCCGCCCTGCTCCACGCGCGCGATCGGCTACCGCCCGCTCGCCGCATCGGCATCATCCTCACCGGCGGCAACGTGGCTTAGGCCGCAACCTCTCCACCGCAACACCGCGTCCGGAGGCCGCGGTCCACCTCCTGATGTAAACTCGCAGTGTTTTGCAGGTGGACGCCGGCCTCCGGACGGCGTGAGTCCAGTGCGTCAGCCAACGCGACCACGTAGCCGCGCTTGTAGGCAGCGCCTGAAAGCGTGGCATCCACATCTCTGCCCGAAAATCGGCGGCGGCGAGACCGGGCGGTTTGCTAAGCTGGCGACCATGAGCTACCACCTCGCGCCTTCACCGATGCCGTCCGCAACCGCCGCCGCCACTTTGCCTTCCCGCGATGCCATGATGCGCGCGTTCTACGACCGCGATCCGGCCTCGGAAGGCATCTTTCTGGTCGGCGTCCACACCACCGGGATCTTCTGCCGCCCGACCTGCGGCGCGCGCAAACCCAAGCCGGAAAACATCTCGTTCTACGCCTCACCCACCGAAGCCCTGCACGCCGGCTTCCGCCCCTGCAAACTCTGCAAACCCATCGACCGCGAGCTGCCGCCTCCGCCCCTCGTCACCCAACTGCGCGACGCCATCGAGGCCGATCCCACCGGACGCATCACCGAAAAGGAACTCGCCGCCCGCGGGATCGATCCGTCGACCGCCCGCCGCCAGTTCCGGCGCTACTACGGCATGACCTTCCAGGCCTACGCCCGCGCCCGGCGCATGGGCCTCGCGCTGCGCGAAGTGGGTCACCACGGCAACGTGACCGAAGCCCAGTTTGCCCAAGGCTTCGAATCGGCCAGCGGCTTCCGCGACGCCGTGCGCCGCCTCTTCGGCGCGCCGCCGCGCGATGCCGCCTCCACCCGGCGCGTGCTCTTTGCCGAACGCTTCACGACGCCCCTCGGCCGCATGCTGGCGGTGGCCGACGATGCCGGGCTGCACGTGCTCGACTTCGTCGATCGCCGCGGCCTCGAGCGCAAACTCATCAGCCTGCGCGAACGCCTCAAGGTCACCGTCGTGCCCGGCTCGCATCCGGTGCTGGATGCCGCGGCGTCACAACTTGCTGAATACTTCGCCGGCCGGCGCATCACCTTCGATCTGCCACTCGCGCCCACCGGATCGCCTTTCGAAAAAGCCGCCTGGGAGCACCTGCGCACGATCGGCCCCGGGGTCACGCAAAGCTACGGCCAAATGGCCGCCGCGCTCGGCTGCCCCGGCGCCTCGCGGGCCATCGGCCGCGCCAACGGCATGAACTACATCTCGATCATCATTCCCTGTCACCGCGTGATCGCCGCCGACGGCAAGCTCACCGGTTACGGCGGTGGCCTGTGGCGCAAGCAGTGGCTGCTTGACCACGAACGGCGGCTGACCGTTCCCAGCCCCGCATGAGGACCCAGGACTGGCTCAGGTTCATCGCGCTGTGCGCCATCTGGGGTTCGTCCTTTGTCTTCATCCGCGTGTGCGCGCCGGTATTCGGACCGGTGCTCACCGCCGCCGGCCGCCTCGGGCTGGCGGGCATTGCTCTCGCGGCCTACCTGCGTATCATCGGAATCGATACGCGGTGGCGTGAGCACCGCTGGGCCTACCTGCGGGTGGGCCTCATCGCCAGCGCGATCCCGTTTTTATGCTTCGCCACGAGTGCGTTGTGGCTGCCGGCCTCCCTGCTCGCGATCATCAATGCCGCCACCCCGCTCTTCGGCGCCCTGTTCGCCGCGCTGTGGCTGGGCGAACGCTTCGACCTGCGGCGCGGCGTGGGCGTGGCGCTGGGGATTGCGGGCGTTACCCTCGCCAATCGGCTGGGCAACGTCGCGCTCACACCGCTCACCATCCTCGCCATGTTCATCGCCCTGATCGCGCCGTTCTGTTACGCGCTGGCGGGGATCTACATCAAACTCAAGGCCAGCCATCTGCCGCCCCAGGGCAACGCCGCCTTCAGTCAGCTGATGGTCGCGCCCATTCTTTTGCTCGGCCTGCCGCTCGCTCCGCCGACCGGCACTCCCACGCTGTTGCAGATCGGCGCCCTGCTCATTCTGGCGCTCTTGTGCAGCGGGGTGGCCTACCTCTTGTTCTACCGGCTCATGGCCGACATCGGCCCGACCCGCGTGACCACGGTCACCTTCGTGATCCCGATCTTCGGCATGCTCTGGGGGCACCTGCTGCTGGGCGAGCGCATCACTGCCGGCATGTTGCTCGGCTGCGGCATCATGATCACGGGCACGTGGCTGGTGGTGGGTAGTCCGGGCGCGCCGCTGAACAGTCGGAAAAAGTAGCCACCCGGCCGTGCCGGACAACCGCCTATCGGGCGGGTGCTGGCTGATTTGCTTTCAACCACAATTGCGCCCGAGGCGCACAATTGGACACAAAGAGGCCTCGCCAACGCTCGGCTCGGAGCCACTCCACCAAGGTTGACCCATTGTCTCCCCGTTTCAGTGCGTAGGCGGTAGCCGAAGCCATTCATGTCCATTCGTGGTTAAAAAACTAGCCCTGCCTCGCTGCTTCGCGCGCCTACACCTTCACCACGATTTTGCCGAACTGCTCGCCTGCCGCCATCAGGTCAAAGGCCTGCGCGGCGTCGTCGAGGGCGAAGGTGGCGCTTACGACCGGCTTGATCTGGTGCTCGGTGACAAAGGCCAGCATGGCGGCCCAATCGTCGGTATTGCCCATGGTCGTGCCGAGCAGCGCGAGCTGCTTCCAAAATACCTTGCGCATCGGCAGGACCGGCGGATTGCCGCGGGTGGCCCCGAAGAAGACGATACGACCGCCCGGAGCCGCCGCATCGATGAGCGCCTCGAAGCCCTCGCCGCCGGCACTTTCCACGATGACGTCGAAGCCCCCGGTTTCCGCCACGGCGGCCTTGGCCCAGTCGGCCTGCGTGTAGTTGAAGCCGCCCTTGGCGCCCAACTCCCGGGCGCGCGCAATCTTTTCGTCGCGGCTCGACGTCACCCAGACTTCGGCGCCGTCGGCCACCGCGAATTGCAGGGCAAACAAGGCCACGCCGCCACCCACGCCACTGATCAACACTCGCTCGCCCGAGCGCAGATGCGCGCGGGAGAACAAGGCCCGATAGGCCGTGAGGCCCGCCAACGGCAGCGCCGCGGCTTCGGTCCAGGACAGGTGCGGCGGCTTCGCGGCGAGTTGTGCGGCCGGCACCGCGATACGCTGCGCCAGCGTGCCGGCCCGCGGCAGACCCAGGATCGAAAAGGCCTTGCCCTGGGCGTGCGGATTCTCGCCCCAATCGAAGCCGGGATTGATGATCACCTCGTCTCCCGCGCGAAAGCCGTTGCTCTCCCCGCCCGCCGCGATCACGCCCGCGCCGTCGGAACCCGGCACGAGCGGAAACTTCAGCCCGGCATACTGACCGATCTTGATCCACAGGTCGCGGTGGTTGAGGGCCGCGGCCTTCAGCTCGACGACCGCTTCGCCGGCCTGCGGCACGGGATCCTCGACTTCGCAGACGGTCAACTGATTGACGGCAGGAAAGTGAACAGCACGCATGGCCCACGATTGGCGCGAATTGTTCGAACTCGCAAACTCCCAATGCCCTCCGGTTTGTTGATCGTCGTGCTGCTCGCGCTCTACAAGCCCTACGGCGTACTCTCCCAGTTCACCCCCGAGCCCGGTTCGCGGTGGCGGACGCTGGCGGACTTCGGCCTGCCGCCGCAGGTGTATCCGCTGGGCCGGCTCGATGCCGATTCGGAAGGGCTGCTGCTGTTGAGCGACGAGCCCGGCTTGAACACACGCCTGCTCGATCCGCGTCACGGCCACCGGCGAGAATACTGGGCCTTGGTCGAGCGGGTGCCCGACGCAGCCGCCCTCGCCCGCCTGGCAGGCGGCGTGACGATCGGCGGCGGCCACCGCACGGCCCCGTGCGAAGTGCGGCTGCTCGATCCGGCCCCGGCATTGCCGCCGCGCGATCCGCCCGTGCGTTATCGCAAGAATGTGCCCGAAGTCTGGCTTTCGCTGGTCCTCATCGAGGGCAAGAACCGCCAGGTGCGCCGCATGACCGCCGCGGTGGGCCACCCCACCCTGCGCCTGCACCGCGCGGCGATCGGACAACTCGCACTGGCAACCCTCGGGCTCGCCCCCGACCAATGGACGAAGCTGAACGACATCCAACGCCACCAGATTTTCACCTGAGCGCCGACCACCACAAAAAAACGGGAACGCTGTTCCTCCATCAACACCTGCGCTGCGGCACGGCGGCGAGCGCCGGCCCTACATTTGGCTGGCGCACCACGCCCTAGCGCGTCGGCCAGGGGCCGGTGATGGCGAGGGTGTAGCCCGGATTCTGCACGTTGACGAACAGGGTGGTGCCATCCGGCGAAAAACAGGCGCCGGCGAGTTCGCGGTCGGGCTGCGCGTTGGCTGCGATCACATAGTACTCGCCTTGCGGGGTGATGCCAATGATCCGACAATAACCCTTGGTGTCCTCGCACAGGATGAGATCACCCCAAGGGGCGATCGTGAGGTTGTCGCAGTTGGCCAACAGCCCGGTGTCATTCGGTTCGGCAAACAGCTCCAGCGTGCCGGGTTGGGCCGACTCCGCCGGGGTACCTTCGTCCGGGCTCGGCACGTATTTGAAGATCTGCCCCATCGTGTTCCGGCCCCCGTTGGTCATGGCGAAGTAGCCGGCGCCGTCGCCCCACCAGGCGCCTTCGCCCCGGGCAAACACCGCCGCCCCGGCCGCGCGGCCGCGCTGACGCAGGTCGAGCACCGGACTGTCGACGTCGCTGAGGTCGATCCACTCGACCTCCAGCGGCCGGCCGACCGGAAACGCGGGCGTGCCCGGCCAGTTGCGTGTATCCGCCTTTTCCATACCCTTGATCGCCAGCGCCTGCAGCCGGCCGCCGCGCGCGAGTTGACCCGGTTCGTCGGGCAGGAAGCGATAGAGCAGGCCGTCGCCCAGGTCCTCGGTTTCGTAGACCGCGCCCGATCGGGGATCGATCGCGACCGCCTCGTGCCGGAAACGGCCCATCGCCCGCAGGGGCACCGGCTCGACCAGGCCCGGTTCGACCGAGGGCGCGACCTCGAAGTTGTAGCCGTGCCACTGCTCCTCGTCGGGCTCGCGCTCGAGGTTGACTTCCTCGCAGGTGATCCAGGTCCCCCACGGCGTGGGCCCGCCGGCGCAGTTGCGCTGCGTGCCGATCAGCGAAAGGTGGTGGCCCCGCAGGGACTGGGTGGCGGTATCAAAGACCAGCGTGGAGGTGCCGCCGATCCCCGGCATGCGGCCGTGTCCGCGGTCGTAAATACGGGCGGCGTCGACCCGGCCCAGCCGGGAGTCGTCTGCGCCGAACGGACTGCCCTGTTTCCAGGCGCTTTCGTTCTCGTGATTGCGCACCAGCAGGGTCAGCCCGCCCGGGCCGGCAAAGGCCGCCATACCATCGTGCTTCCCAGGCACCAGCAGACCATCGTCCATCTCCTCGCCGGTGAAGGAAAACGCCGTGCAGTGAAAGCCCCGGGGAAGTCGCAGCAATCCCGCCGGATCATCGAGCAACGGACCGAAGGCTCGCGCCGAACCCGCGCCCGGGTCCGCCCGCAAAGGTGTCGAAACCAAGGAACGCAGCCCCAGGAAGGCGGCGGAATAAAGTCCGGTGTTGCGGATGAAGTCGCGACGGGAGTGCACGCGCCGAACCTGCGCGCTCCGCTTCGCCAAGTCAAAGCCGCAACCGCGACCGGTGACGCGTTTGCGCGATTGTTGCAGGACGCCGTCTGCGGCCGGCCCGCCCGTCGTCAAACCGCCGCCGAAAGAGCCGGATAATCGGTGTAACCGCGCTCGTCGCCGCCGTAGAAGGTGGCTTCGTTGGGCTCGTTGAGCGGCGCGCCCTGGATGAGGCGTTCCGCCAGATCCGGATTGGCGATATAGAGTCGGCCCCAGGAAACCGCATCGGCTTCGCCCGACTCGACGAGTCGTCCGCCCTCCGCGGGCGGCAGGTCGTCATTGAGAATGAAGGGCCCCTCGAACGCCGCCTTCATCGCCGGCGCCACCCGCGGCTCGGCCAAGGTCTCCCGCACAAACAGGAAGGCGATGCGCCGCCGACCCAGTGCCGCCGCCGCCCGCACGTAAGTCTCCTGCGGCGCGGAATCGCGGATGTCATTGAAACCACCGCGCGGACTCAGGTGTACGCCCACCCGATCGGCCCCCCAGACGCCGATCACCGCGTCGGTCACCTCGAGCAGGAAACGCAGGCGGTTCTCGATTGAACCCCCGTAGGCGTCGGTGCGATGGTTGGTCGAATCGGCGAGGAACTGGTCGATGAGATAACCGTTGGCGCCGTGAATCTCGACCCCGTCGAAGCCCGCCCGCTGAGCCCGCACCGCGGCCTGCCGATAGTCGTCGACGACGGCGGCGATCTCCTCGGTTTCCAGCGCACGCGGGATGTCGTAGGCTTTCATCGGCCGGATGCCGCTGACATGGCCCGCCGGCGCGATCGCCGAAGGCCCCACCGGCCGCGCTCCGCCCAGATAATGGGGATCCGAAATGCGGCCCACGTGCCACAATTGCAGAAAGATGCGCCCCCCTGCGGCATGCACCGCCTCCGTGATGCGCTGCCACGCCTGTTCCTGCGCATCGTTCCACATGCCGGGCGTATCCGGGTAGCCCACGCCGAGCGGCGTGACTGAAGTTGCCTCGGTCAGAATGAGGCCGGCCGAGGCCCGCTGGGCATAGTAGGTGGCCATGAGCTCGGTCGGCACACGGCCCGCGCCGGCGCGGCAACGGGTGAGCGGCGCCATGATGACGCGGTTGGGCAGATCGAGGGCGCCGACACGCAGCGGCGCGGCCAGGGCAGGTTGCGGAGCAGGCATGGAGGGAAACGATGGGGTTCAGGCGCGGTTGGCGGAATGGCGATCGATGCGGGCGAGCAGGGCTTCCTGCGACTGCAGCCCGACGAGTTCGTCCACCTTGCGGCCGTCGCGGAAGAACGCCAGGGTGGGCAGCGAGCGCACCCCGTGCAGCGCGGAAAGCCGGGGCTCTTGATCGACGTCGACCTTCACGATCTTGACGCGCGCGTCCTGCTGTTGCTGCACCGTTTCCAGGACCGGCCCCAGCGCCTTGCAGGGACCGCACCAAGGCGCCCAAAAATCGACGACCACCAAGCCGTCGCGCGAGGCTTCGACAACATCGGCGTCAAAGCTTTCGCCGGTAACGTGCGGGAGGGGATGAAATACGGTATTCATACTTTACTGAGTATCTAGGTTAACTTTTGACGCAAGGACCCGCGGGAGATTTTGAGCGTTTCCTTTTCCCGCTGCGATTTTCAGCCGGCGGACGCCAGGGCTGCGGTCGTCACCGGGACACGCAAAGCCTTGACCCGCAGATGCTCGCACATCCGGTCCGCCAGACCGTCGAGCCGCGACAGATCATCATGCAGGCGCGCCTGCGCGATCATGCCTTCAAAAAATGCCATGGCGCAGCGCGCCTTTTGGGCGGGGTCACCGGCTTCGATGCTGCCCTCCTTTTGGGCATCCCGGATCGCGCTCTCCCAATAGGCCGTTTTTCGATCGAGAATCTCCCGCACCTTGTCGCGAATCGCTTCGTCCCGGTTGCAGATCTCCGATCCCAGGCAGCAGAGCGGGCAACCCAGCACGTGGCCGAACTGGGCCTTCATCCGCGCCTGGGCCACGATCGCTTCCTCGCAGCGCGCGCGGATGCGGTCGATGGGCCGTTGGTCCGCGGAGAAACAGCGGTCGAGCATGCGCTTGTGCTCGCGCCACATGCGTTCGAGCGCCCGCACCGCCAGTTCCGACTTCGAGGAAAAGTAGTAATAAAAACTGCCCTTCCGCACGTCGGCCCGGCGGCAAATGTCATCCACCGACACGGCGCCGTAACTCTCCTCCCACATGAGGGAGAGCGCGGCCTCCATCAGGCGTTGGTCGGCATTGCTGGTTCGGCCCATTGGCGGCGAACTTACGGGGCACGACCCTTCAATCAAGTCAGCGATCGGATTTGTCACCGGTTCGTCACCGGATGCGCCCGCGCATGGCGCCCCGCCAGGGTGCCGCATACGAAGAGCTGGAGGGGGTGGTAGATCATGATCGGCAACAGAATCAAACCCAGCCCCGGATGCGCCCCGAAGATGACTTTCGCCAGCGGCACGCCGGTCGCGAGGCTCTTTTGCGCTGCGCTGATGATCAGGACGATTTGCTCCGCCGGCGGAAAACCGAGCACCCGCGCCAACAGCGTCGTGCCGAGCAGGGCGAGCGTCAGCAGCCCCGCCACGCCCATGGCCGCCAGCGCAAACGTCCGCCAACCATGGGAGGACCACAGGTCGGCCTCCACCGAGTTGCAGAACGCGGCATAGACGATGAGCAGGATGATGATGTTGGCCGCATGATTGAGCGACCGGCGGTGCGCGTCGGCCCAGGCCTCCACTCCGAGGCGGCGGATCACCTGCCCCACCACCAAGGGCACGAGCAGCAGCAGGCTCACTTCCCGCAGCACCGCGCCCAGCGGCTGCGCCTGACCGGTCGACTGCATCAGCCAAGTCGCCCAGGCCGGCGTAAGAAAGACGCCCAGCACGTTGGACAGGACGGCGTTGAAAATCGACGCGGCGACGTTGCCGTTCGCCACCGTCGCCAGCGCCACCGCCATGACGATGGTCGACGGCAGCACGCATAAGAACAGGAACCCGAGCCGCAGGTCCGGCGGCAGCCGCGCGCCCACCAGCAGATCGAGCGCAAGGCCGGCCAGGGGCATGAGGCCGAAACCAAACAGCTGCACCGCCAGGTGCAGCTTCCACTGGCTCGCCCCGTCGCGCAGCGCCTGGGCCGGCAGCGTGAGCCCCTGGGCAAAAAACACGAACGCGACCGCAAACTTGGTCGTGATCTCGGTGCGCAGGACGCCGCCCTTGGCGCCGAGTTCGGGAAACACCCACGCGAGCGCCACCGCCACCGGCATGCCGATCATGAACCAGTTGCGCACCCACCAGGTTTTCATGCCGGCCCCTCACCGTTCATCCGTGGCTTGCGGCCACGCAGGAGGCCCAGCAGTTCGTCGCGCCCTTCCAGTCGCAGCGCCCAGGCCGCCGCGCCGTAGATCGCGATGCCCGCCGGCACGGCGATCGCCAGGCGCAGCCCGTCAGCCGCCAACGACGGGGACCCGCCGCCGACCAGCCGCAAGCCCAGCCAAAGGGCGCCCCCCATCACGCCGCTCGCCGTCATGATTTTCAGGATACCGGGCAGCATGCGGACGATGCCCAGTTCCGCCCGTCGGCGCGTCAGCGCCCGTTGCAGGTAGATCGCCTGGGCCACGACCGCGAGGTTGCTGGCCAGCGCCAGACCCATCGTCGACAGCGGGCCCATCAACGTGAGGCTCAGGCCCACGTTGATCACGAAGCTCAACACGGCCGCGCGGACCGGCGTGCGCGTGTCCTTCTCGGCATAAAAGGCACGCAGCATGAGGTTCACGTAGGCGAAGAAGGGCAGTCCGGCGGCGAATACCATGAGCACCGGCGTCATGAGCACCGTGTCGCTGGCCGTGAACTCGCCCCGTTGAAACAGCACGCGGATGATCGGCGTTGCCAGCAGCGCCATGCCGACGGCAGCCGGCACATTGACCGCCAGCACCAGCCGCATGCCGGCATGGTAGGCCCGGGCCAGCCGCGTCCATTCACCCTGCGCCGCATAACGCGAGATGAGCGGAAACACGACCGTCGACACCGCGATGGCAAAGACGCCGATGGGCAGCTCGATCAGGCGCGTGGCGAGATTGAGGACCGCCGCCGCCGAGTCGTTGAGCGAGAGACCGATTACGCGGGAGACGGCGAGATTGATCAGATAGACGGCCGAGCCCAGCACGGTCGGTCCCATGAGTGTGAGCACCGCGCGCAGCGCCGGGCTGAGACTGAAATCGGCCCGTGGTCGCCAGCCTTCCCGTACCAGGGCCGCCGCCGGGACCACCATCTGCAGGAAACCGCCCACCAGTACGCCGCCGCACAGCCAGCGCATCTGCGCGCCGCCCGGCTCAATGCCGAGTCCCCACACCGCTCCACCCAGCGCAGTGATGATGGCGAGGTTCAGCCAGATAGGCGACAGGGCCGGCTCGAGAAAGCGGCCCAAGGTTTGCAGCGCGGCACTGAAGGCCGCGGCCACGCACACGAACAGCAGGTAAGGAAACAGCACGACCGCGATTTCCGCCGCGAGCCGCCAGCGGGCGACTTGTGTCGGGTCATCCGACCACTGCTCCAGCCAAGTCGCGTCGGCCAGAACGTGCAGACCGATCATGGCCAGCGCCACGATTGCCGCCGTGACCGCGCCCAGCCAGGTGCCCACCTGGTTCACCAGCCCGAACGCGCCCGGCCGCTGACGCGCCGCCAGTTCTTCGCTGAGCGTCGGCACCATGGCCGCGGTGAGCGCGCCCTCCCCCAACAGGCGGCGGAACAGGTTCGGCAAGGTGAACGCCGTCACGAAGGCCGACGCCAGCGCGCTGGTGCCGAACACCGCCGTCACCAACATGTCGCGCCCCAGCCCCAGCACGCGCGAAACCATCGTCGCGGCGGATACGATGCCGATGTTCTTTAAGCTGCGGGACACCGCGCAGTTCTCGCGTGCGCCTCCACCCCTTACAAGTGCGAAGCCGCAATCAGGAGACGCATGACGCCCACCTCTCTTTCTCGTTCTTCTTTCATACCAAAGGTTGGGATTTCACCGCGAAGAGCGCGAAAGATCGCGAAAAGCCTGGCGGCCTATCACGTTGTTTGGGCCTCAGGCTGACCCCTTCGCGTCTCTTCGCGTTCTTGGCGGTTCAATGTCAATTCCTGATCGGCGGTTTTACCCGCTGCCTTTGCCGTAGATGCGATCTTAATGAATAACCGGTGGAAGCCCGCCCTCCCCCGCCAAGTGCCATTGACGCCCGCCGACGCCCGAACCACCTTCACCTCGCCCATGCCATTGCTCAACCGACTCGCGGCCAAACTTCAGCGCCACCCGAAACGCATCGTGTTTCCGGAGGGCGCCGATCCCCGCATCATGCAGGCCGCCCGCCAGTGGGTGACGCGCCGCCTGGGCGTGCCGATCCTGCTGGGCGACCGCACCGAGATGAAGCGTCTGGCCGCCCGGCTCGACATCAATGTGGAGGGCATGCGCCTGCTCGATCCCTCGCGCGCCGACGATTTCGAAAGCTTCGTGCAGGACCTGCACCAACTGCGCGCCGCCAAGGGCCTCACCCTCACCGCTGCCCATGGGGCTCTGCGCGACAACAGCACCTATGCCACCATGATGCTGCGCCACGCGCAGGCCGACGCCCTGGTGGGCGGCGCGACCAACACGGCCTCCAGCGCCCTGCGCCCCCTTTTCCAAATCATCCCCCGCCTCCCGCACGTGCGCACGGCCTCGTCGCTCATGATCCTCAGCTTCGACGAGAAGGAGATCGGCAGCGGCGGCGCCCTGTTCATGGCCGACTGCGGCGTCATTCCCGAGCCCACCGCCGATCAGTTGGCCGACATCGCCCTGTCCACCGGCATCATTGCCCGCCACCTCACCAACGAGACGCCGCGCATCGCCATGCTCAGCTTCGCCTCCCGCGGCAGCTCCTCCCAGCCCTCGGTCGTGAAGATGCGTGAAGCCACCGCCCTGGCCCGCCAGCGCGCCGCCGCCGCGCATCTCGACTTCGAGATCGACGGCGAAATCCAGGTCGACGCCGCGCTCGACGCCTATGTCGCCGCCGCCAAGCGCATCGAGTCCCCCGTCGCCGGCCGCGCCAACGTACTCATTTTCCCCGATCTCAACAGCGGCAACATCGGCTTCAAACTCGTCCAACACATCGCCGGCGCCGCCACCTTCGGCCAGATCGTCACCGGCCTCACCAAGCCCGCCGCCGAAATCAGCCGCGGCTCCAGCGCGCATGACGTCTTCGGCGCCGCCGTCGTCTGCGGCGTGCAGGCGATCGACCGCGAACTGCTCTTCCCGGGCTCCTGAAGTCCCGGCCCACCGCCACCATGCAGACCGATTTTCTGCCCACGCCCAATCCCTTCAAGCAACCGGCGCTCCCGCTGCTCAAGGCGCCCACCAACACGCAGACCGAGCGCGTCTTCGTGGCCGCCACGCGCATGAACGACGGCAAGACCACCACCTGCCTGGGTCTCTTTGCCGCCCTGCAGTCACACTTTCCGCGCGTGGGTTTCATCAAACCCATCGGCCAGCGCTTCGTGGAAGTGCACGGGCACAAGATCGACGAGGACTCCGTGCTCCTGGACACGATCTACAAGGTCCGCGTGCCCATCGAGAGCATGAGCCCCGTCGCCATCGACGGGAGCTTCACCCGGCGTTACCTCAAGGATCCCGCCTCGACCCTGCCGCACCTCGAGGACCAGATCTGCCGCGCCTTCGACCGCGTCTCCTGGGAAAAGGACTTCACCCTCATCGAAGGCACGGGCCACGCCGGCGTAGGCAGCATCTTCGACCTTTCGAACGCCCGCGTCGCCAAGCTGCTCAACGCCAAGGCCATCATCGTGTGCCCCGGCGGCATCGGTCGCCCCATCGACGAGATCGCGCTTAACAAGGCGCTCTTCGACCAGGTGGGCGTCGAAGTCGTCGGCGCCATCCTCAACAAGGTTGAGGAGGACAAGCTGGACATGATCCGCGATTACGCCGGCCGCGGCCTGCAGCGGCTCGGAGTGCCTCTCCTCGGCGTACTGCCCATCCAGCCGGTGCTGGCGCATCCCAACCTGTTGCAGATCGCCGAGCACATCGACGGCCGCTGGCTCAATGCCGAATCGGGCGCCTCCCGCGTCCGCGTCGAACGCCTCGTCGTCGGCGCCATGACCGCCAAGGGCATCGTCGAGCACCTGCAGAGCGGCACGGTCATCATCACCCCCGGCGACCGCGACGACATCCTGCTGGCCGCCATCTCGGGCGCCCAGCTTTCCCCTCAGGACACCGTGGCCGGCATCATCCTCACCAACGACATCGAGCCGCACCCGAAGCTGCGGGAGCTGCTCACGCAGACCAACATCCCGGTCCTGACCGCCGCGGGTGAAAGCTTCACCGTGACCTCCAAGATCCACGGCATGACGGTGAAGACGCAGCCGGGCGACTCCGACAAGATCCCGGTCATCAAACGCCTCATCCAGGAACACGTCGGCATCGACAACCTGCTCGAGGCCATCAAGACCCGCCCCTGAGGTCCCACTTCGCGTTCAAACTCGAGCTCACCGGTAACCCGCGTCTTTCGCTATTCACCCTCATCCGGGCGCGGGCGCGGCACAAACAACGCCGGTGGAGGCAAAGCCCGCTCCATCTTGCGCCACTCTTTGACAAGTGCGGCGCGCTCGGATTTGGACGCATTCCTTTCGAGAAGCTTACCCAAGTGGGTTTGCTCAAAATCATCGTCCACCCCGTTCGCATTCTCATCGACGTAAAGTGGGTTGTCATCGGCTTGAACCAAGCCGGTCAGCCAAGCGCCTTCGCTACCGGCCGTGATCACGATCTGCTGACGTCCCTCGTCCGGCGTGTAGGGAATCCCCGCCTTCGCCAAGCGGGCACCGCTATAGACATCGAACACGCCCTCGACTGGATCGAGCCGGATCGTGAGCACCGGAAGCATCGCCATGGTCTTCCCGTCAAACTGGCCAAACGGGACATGGATCCCGCATGAGGTCCATTCCTCGTCTCCGCTCCGCACCATGAGCTGCGCGTAGTCTTGGTTTACGAACGCGCTTTCCGTGACGCCGATCCTTGCGCCACCCACATCAACCAGCGTTCCGATTGACCCAAGCAGTCCAACCGACACGAAGCTCACGTCATTTCGCCCTGCCCGCAACGGTCGACTGAAGGCAGCCTCGGTGTCCAACTGCAGCACATCCTGCTGATCTTTGCGCTTTTTCTGCTGTCCGGCCACCGAATCTGAATCCAAGGCATCCGATTGAAATCGGCTGGGGGAAAGCGAATGGGATGGGGACCGTTCCTTGACGCGCGGTAGACCAAGTGTTTCGGCACTCGAAACAAGCGCCTGACTGTGGATCATTGACCACGGAATGATAAGCATAAACCAAAGAGTTATTCGACTAGGAAATATAACGGTTCGATAGGTCTTCATGGGGCTATAAAATAAATACTTCTGATCAACAAGAGGCACGCGCATTAACATTTCTAACAATGGAAAAACTGGAAGTTCTTCTAAGATACCGAAGATCATGCACCGCCACGTCCCGGGAACAGACAACAACTATGATGCGCTTCAAAATCACTTCCTATTCCCTCCATTTCCTAAAAAATATCCTGCAAAGATAAATCCGGCCGAAAGCACTAGTGGTACAATGCAATATATCATAATTTTAATCGTTTCATCTGAACCCGCAAAACCGGACATTTTCCATATCACTACCACCAACGGAATAGAAACCACAAGTCCCAGCACCCCAACACCAATCAACAAACCACGAAAACAATTCTTCATATTCCATGTTCTCACGGGCTATCGGGATACACCTCAAGATTCCTGTGACCCGGGATCGGGTTCTTGTAACTCTCAATTGCGACAAAATGATCTCCGCTTGTATTCAACTGCAACGTAAACCGAGCGTAACAGCCATCCCCCAAGAGTGCATAATATTCTCCGCGAAATCCATTTCTCCACGATTTAGGATCATCCGACGATGATATCTCTAATTCAGGAATATAGCCAGCCTCCGGCGCCTCATAAACAATTCTATTACCTCTCTGAATCAAACCACCATTCGGCACCGATAGCCGAAAGCGCCATGGATAACTAGCACGGCCACTGCCCGCCTGCGCCCCCTTGGCAGTCCAACACTCCACAACTATTTCCGAATCATCAACAGACGAGTTCTTATTCCCTTCTAAGCTGATCCCCACTGCACGACCAGCTTTTGATATCGTGATAGTTCTTAGCGGAATGTGCAATATTGGTTCTACCTTTCCAGCCTTATTCAATACGAATACCGCGGGATCCTGAAGACTAGGTACAGCCCCCCCCTCCCACCGACCGCCGTCCATAGACAAATCTTTGAGCGGATTCTGCGGTCTCGTGATACCCAGGTTTAGATACATTGACAGTTAATGCAGCACCAGACACACCAACCAGCGAAAACAGCCCGTCGCGGTCACTATTCACAACATGAACAACGCTCCCAACCCATGGCCTTTCTGCAACTCTCATATTGGCCGTAGCTCCCACCACCGGAACTCCGGCCATATCTACTACTCTTCCGTAAAAAGTGATCGGAGTAGAGTATTCCTGCTCGTACGCCATCGCATACTCTTCGTCCAATAGTTCCCGGTCAATGGGCTGATTTCCCGAAGCGACTTCCTCATTTACTTGAAAAACTGGTTGCCGTGACGACGGGCTCTCATCTTCTACATCCCCCCGAAGCAAGTCAGAATCAGGCACCAAACTGACCGACCCGCCTTGTATAAAATAACTCCACAATACTAAAAGAAGAGCCAAAATCAGCCCAATCAATACAAATAAAATAAATCTACTATTCATGGTAGACTATTTCCGGTCTCAATCATTAGCCGCTGGTAAAAGGTTCTAGTTTGCTGATAACCGCGGTCCCACTGAGCACCATGCTCATCAGCGAAACCGAAATTCAGGTCCATGTCAATCGAGGTCCCTATCGGCCCCTGAGCTCGCCCATCCGCACCCACCGTTTTCGTCAATGATTGGCATGCGAATGCCATTACTTCATCCTCATCGATCAAATAGCGCAGGGGAGATACACAGAAATCGACATACAATTTTGCGCCAACCGCACTATTTCGACTATACGTATAACCGCGCAAGCAACTTGCTACTATTTGATTCTGAGGTTTAAACAGGTCATTATTTACTTCCCAAGCAGTCGTCGTTGCAGAATCATTCGGTAAGTAAAAATTTACGACGTTAGTATTCAAAGTCTTCAACTTGCCAGCGTAGGACAGTCCTTGAGTCCCGACATCGGGGTCATCATTGGGAGTGGTATAGCCCCAGGGCTGGTGCAAAACCGGCCGCTCATCATAACAGATTGCCGGCACCGCTGCATTTAACATAATATAGTTCAAAACCGACATTCCGTCACGCAGCGCTGATCCGGCTACAATATTACCCATACTGTGCGCCACCACGCTCCGCTCGAATTGAGGAGGAAGTTGATTAACAAACATCCTTAAACTCTTGCCCGATTTCCAGGCACGATATTCACTGTCATTGTACGTCGAGAGTCCGGCGATCCAATCATCTCCATCATCGGGACCGCCATAGAAAGTAGGCCAACGAAATGCAACAAAGCGCCCATCATACCCTAGATGCCACATTCTTTTAAAAACCGTCTCAGATCGATTCATTGACTTATGGGGGGACCACCGCCAGCCGTGAACGTAGATAAAATACTTCTGCGCCCCAGCCGGATCAGGTTCATACGCGTAGCCAAGCGCCCCCGATTCCCAGCCCATTGCCAACTGGGGAACATTACTTGAATCTGGGCCTACGAAGTCATACGGAAGCGGGATCGTATAATCAATGGCATTATCCGAGAGTGCGCCACCAGTTGTTGCCACGACACGTTCGTACATTGACTTTATATCCATAATTTTAACCCACGTGTAAGCAATGTGCCTAACGAGCGTTCCATCTGAGCGATATACGCCGGCGATTAGTCGCCCAGTCCCGCCGACACAGCCCTCAAAAATGAAATCTGCGTGCGGCCTCGAATTACCTAAGTTGCCACCAGCCCAGAAACTTGCAGGAATCACCAATTCATTTCCACTTTGCACGCGGCCTATAGGATTCCCACTAATCTGCCCTTCCGCAACCGTGACATTTTCGAGATATTCCAGTCCTCCTGTAGATACCGCGTTTTTCCAAATTTGGATAGAAGGTGAACCACCAATATCCTGAAACGACAATCTTAGTTCGATCTCTCCTTTAATAAGTTGATCATGGAGGCCTCCTACAAATAGCCTCATTCGTGTGAAATCCTCCAAATCACGAATGCTGTTTATAATATCGTCATTACAATCACGATAGACGGAATTTATGTGATCCGTCTCTCCGGAATCATCATCATTATTGATCCAAAAACGGAACGGGGCGGCACTTGATGCGATTTCGCCGAAATCTACGTCCCCGTCCCGGTTCGCGTCGACCGACAGTCCCATCTTTCCGATGTGCAGGTAGACGCGGTCGAGCAGGTCGTTGCCGTCCAACACGTCCAGGACGAGCGGTTGTTCGGTCCAGTGTTTGGCTTCGACGAGGATCACGCCCTTGTCCTGCTCCCGGATGTCCCGGAGGAAGTCGGTGTTGAGGTCGACCCCCACCGCCGTGATCGGGACCACAGTTGCCGAGGAGACGGGCTGATTCCGGCTGGGTCCATAGGTCGCGCTGGTGTCGGTGAGGTAGTCGAAGGCCGTGCTGCGGTTGAGACGGGTGTAGACGAAATTTAACGCGGACTCCGCGTGCCACAAGCGGTAGGTGTAGTCTCCGCCCTCGGGGTAGTTCACCAGCATCGCCCGCAGGTCCAGCATCACGGGGTGGAAGTCGTCCACGTCCGCCTGCCCGTCCACCACCAGGTTGGCGGCGTCATCGCCCGGGATTGCCGCATTTTCGTCTCCTTCGTTGGGCACGAGAATGTAGCGCCGGGATACGCTGGTATCCTCAAATTCGCCGATATCCCCGCTCCAGTCGGTATCGGGTCTCATGACGGGTTTGCCGAAGTAGAACCATACAGGTGGCTTCTCTCCGACCTGCACGCCCAATTGCACGGCGCCGCTGGAATTGACGCCCACCTGGAGGGAGCCGCTGCCCACGGGAATCGAGCTGGTGTTGCCCAGGATGTCCTTGAGCACCCACACCGCCCCCGCGCCTTCCTGCAACACCTTGCCCGCAGCGTTTATCGCGCGAACCAGAACCTGGGTGGCCGCCGATGCTCCGACCGGAGCGATGATCCGGGTGGTCCCGTTGGGCAGGACCTCGATGCCCCACCCCGCTCCGGGCACCCCGGAGGCGGACGGACCGACGATGGATCCGCCCTTGGTATGAATGTTCCCTTTGACGACATAGCCTCCGGTCGTCACGACTTCAACATTGCCCGCCGCATCGAGCAGGATGGTGGTGCCATTCGACAGCGTCACCGGCGTGCCGATTGGCACGGTAACGCCAGCGGCCTTCAGCACGTTCACGGCCAGTTCGGTCACGACTTCGATGACCAGCGAATCGATCTCGAATCGGACGAAGGAATTCGCACCCGCGAAATTCATTCCGGCCGGCAGGCCGAAACCGCTCAGCGAGCCATCGGCATTTAAGACCAGGGTTTGGCCTCCAAGCTCAACCGTAATTGATCCCAGCGGTTTGCCGTGCTCCACCAGGAAGAACTTGCTGTTTTGCAGGCGCGTCGAACCCATCAGGTAGATCGAAATAAGGTCCTCCGGACCGGCCTGATGGCCGTTGCCGGACTGCAGGGGTTCCCAATCATCAAAATCGACCTCATCGTACGGTGACCGGTCTTCATAGATCGACCACCACGCATTGTCAGGCAGATCGAGCTTCGCAAAGTAGAGATTGATCCACACGTCGGAGGGGGGCTGCCAGTTGGAATACCACCGGCTGACGGAATAATTGAATCTTTCCGTTCCGCCGCCGTACACCTCGTCCAAAATGCCGTCACCGCCACTGGCGCCGTACCAGGGAAGAACCACCCGGAACGAAACGCCGTCGGCGCTTTTTGCCCGGACCGTGTAGGTGGCAGCTTCGCCCGCATTCACGTCCAGTTTGAACGCACCTCCGACGGCGAAATTCACTGAACTCACTCGATTGGATCCGGGCGCGGACGCGGCACGAACAACGCCGGTGGAGGCAAAGCCCGCTCCATTTTGCGCCATTCCTTCACGAGTGCGGCGCGCTCCGATTTGGACGCGTTCCTTTCGAGAAGCCTGCCGAGATGCGCCTGCTCAAAGTCGTCGTCCACGCCATTGGCATTTTCGTCGACGTAGAGCGGGTTGTCATCGGCCTGCACCAAGCCGGTCAACCAAGCGCCTTCTCCGCCGGCGGTGATGACGATTTGCCGACGTCCCTCGTCCGGCGTGTAGGGAATCCCCGCCTTCGCCAAGCGGGCACCGCTATAGACATCGAACACGCCCTCGACTGGATCGAGCCGGATCGTGAGCACCGGAAGCATCGCCATGGTCTTCCCGTCAAACTGGCCAAACGGGACATGGATCCCGCATGAGGTCCATTCCTCGTCTCCGCTCCGCACCATGAGCTGCGCGTAGTCTTGGTTTACGAACGCGCTTTCCGTGACGCCGATCCTTGCGCCACCCACATCAACCAGCGTTCCGATTGACCCAAGCAGTCCAACCGACACGAAGCTCACGTCATTTCGCCCTGCCCGCAACGGTCGACTGATGGCAGCCTCGGCGTCCAACTGCAGCACATCCTGCTGATCTTTGCGCTTTTTCTGCTGCCCGGCCACCGAATCTGAATCCAAGGCATCCGATTGAAATCGGCTGGGCGAAAGCGAATGCGTTAAAGACGGCTCCCTAACGCGCGGCAGACCAAGGGAAGCAGTGTCCGAAACCCGAGGCTGAGCAAGAACAGCCAAAGGAAAGGCCAGCGCCAGCGACACGACGATGATGGGGCCAAACGAGCAAACGGTGTGGTAAGTTTTCATGCGATTCCGGGATGGATGAGGTGGTGTCGACAGGAGAAGGAATAAAGGATTACGTTGGTTGGCAGGGACTCGGAGGAGTTTGTCAATTTTCGAGACTATACGATCATGCCACCTCACAATACCGCTCCGCGCTTTATGTTTGACATTTTCAAGCATGCTCCACCACCTCGTCAACCATCAACGAACTGCCGGTTTTATCATATTCATTGAATCATATTCTAGATTTCTGTGACCAGGCACCGGATTAAGGTAGCTCTCCACGACTATGAAAGTATCCCCACCAGCCACTACCTTAAGATTTAAACGAGCATAGCATCCATCGGCCAATTGAAGAAAATAATCGCGCTCGACGCTACCCTTCCAACGTGCATCCGTTCCATGCATAACGAATTCGTAGCTCCCGGAGTAGTTTTCGACAGGAGCCTCAAAACTAAATCCATCAGCACGCTCCACGATTCCCCCGCCAGGCACGGAGACTCGGAAGCTCCAATCAAATCTCTGGCCATGCGGAGGCGGCGGTTTATAGTCGGACAAAAGCTCAATCTGCACATCTGCGCTTACCACCTCAGCTGACAGTTCTCCGCGCGCGCGCCTTAAACTCAACATATACGGCGTTCCATCTGGTGGAACTCGCAGTCCTCCCGTTTCCAGTTTGATCAGCGGTTCCGTATCTCCCATTCTACGGAGAACAAAAAGCGCGGGATCTTCCTCTGTCGGAGGTATTTCACCACTCGGCATACCGTAACCGAAACTGCGGGAAGATTCGTCTGTACCGTAATACCCTTCTTTGAACACGCTCACCAGAACAGAGGCACCGGTTTTCCCAGCAATTGAGAAAAGCCCTTGCTCATCAGTAATCCCGCCGTCCACAATCGTTGCCTCCCTAAAGTACTCTTGGACAAATGAATATTTGACTTGTGCTCCCGCTACCGACTGCCCGTATTGATCGACCACTCGCCCCCAAAAGTTAATTGGCGTCCGAAACACGGTACCGATCCTCTCAAGAACCTTCTTGTCATCGGGAGGGATATCCACATTCGGGAGATCCGGGATAACAACGCCCGGCGACCAAGATGGCGTTACTTGTGGCGATCCGCCATTCTGAGGTGCCGTCGATGGCTCGGAAACTCGCTCGATATTTGTAGACGAGATTCCTGAATGGAACCACCGAAAAAAAACGAATACCGCTGCAATAAGTATTGCTAGCAGAACTAGGTAACCTCGCTTGTACTTCATGGATTTGGAGCGACACCTATCGCATTCAAAAGTGTATCATAAAACGATTTCAATGCCTGAACTGACCGATGGAACTGTGCACTGTGCTCTGTGCCAAATCCACCGGATTCCCCAGGTAAACTAAACCCAACACTACCTAAATCGGAACTCGACTGAATTGATCCAGCAGTACGACTTTCCGCCCCAACAGTTTTGCTCCACGAACGACAGGCAAGTGGCATTGACTCAAAAGGATCAGTCAAAGAAACATAGTATGCCGATCCGCCACTTCCGATTTGCTTCCAAAGACCTTGCTGACTCCCCAATATCGATGAAGCCCCGCGCGTGTAGCCATAGTAGCTAACCGGTTTTGTGAGATCATTATTCAGTTCCCAAGCGTTTACAGTAGCTGCATCCTGCAGGAGGTAGAAACTAATCAAATTTCCATAAGCGCCAGACAATCGCCCCCGATACCCCATAGCACGAGTCTCTATTACAGGATCATCATCCGGCGAATCATTATCCCAGAGCGTCACCATCGCGCCCAATCCAAAGTGCTGCACAATAGGAAGTGGATACTCTCGCTGCGACTGCCCTTGTTTGAGGTCTGGACTTTCATCGTAGCAAGCGGCGGGAACAGCTGCCTGCATAAGCACATAATTGTCGAAGTCTACGCCAGCCAATAACGCCGATCCGCCAACTATATTTCCCATACTGTGAGCCACTATATTCCGCGTATAACCTGCAGGTAATCCCTCCACTGCAGCCTTCAAATCGGCGCCAGACTGCCATGCGACACGCTCACTACCGTTATAGTTTGCAAAATATGCCTCAAGCAAGTCTCCAACTTCCGGCACATCATCAAAGGTGTCAGAAAAACCGGTGTTCCAGCGAAAGTATGAATATCTTCCCTTGTAGCCGCGATGCCATAGCCGCTTGAACATCGTCTCGGCAAAGTTTCGGGAACCATCCGGCGACATATTCCAGCCGTGAACAAACACAATCCCGTGCGGCTCTTCATCGGCAGGTTGCTCGAATGACGTTCCAGGCCCCTGATAAAAGGCCAATATAGTTTTCAGGTCAATCCAAACGCCCGGCACCTCCTCGACGACTACATAGTTTGCACCCTCCTTTTTAAGTATAATAAGATCCAGCCTGCCCTTGCCAGACTTGGCCGGGTCTAACCGTCAGTGCACTGGTTGAGAGGGAATGGTTCCCTTGATG
>CBFGUO010000019.1:0-94495 GCA_965652375.1 uncultured Opitutus sp. | reverse complement strand
CAGCCTCAGCGTTCCATTGCTTTGCCGGTGGACGCCGGCCTCCGGACGGCGTCTTGCCAGTGCGTCGGCTCGTCCCCGCCCATCCACCGCAAGACCGCGTCCGGAGGCCACGGTCCACCTCCATCCCCAGCGTTCCATCGCTTTGCCGGTGGACGCCGGCCCCCGGACGGCGTCTTGCCAGTGCGTCAGCTTCCTGCCCCTCCACCGCAAGACCGCGTCCGGAGGCCGCGGTCCACCTTCCATCCCCAGCGTTCCATCGCTTTGCCGGTGGACGCCGGCCTCCGGACGGCGTTTTCCCAGTGCGTCAGCTCCCCCCATCCACTGCAAGACCGCGTCCGGAGGCCACGGTCCACCTCCCATCCTCGGCGTTCCATCGCTTTGCCGGTGGACGCCGGCCTCCGGACGGCGTCTTGTCAGTGCGTCAGCTCCGATTACCGTCATCCGTCCACCACCACTCCCAATCGTCCGGATCCGCACAGAGACCCTTCGCAACGGGATTCATGCGAATGTAGTTCCACTTTTCAGCCAGCTCCTGCTGGTTGCGAATGCGGTGATCAAAATACCCGTCCTGCCACTGCACCTTTCGGGTCTTGGTCTGAAACCCCTTCCAGGCTCCAACAACTTTCGACATCTCAACGCCCGAAGGAAACCCCAGCAACGCATGCAGATGGTCGGGCATCAGCATGAAAAGTGCGGCGTACCAAGTTCCCTCCCGATGGTAGAACTTCGCCGATTCGATCAACCCTGCGGCCATTGAGGGTTCGGTCAAAATCGTCCCGATGGTGCGCACCCGAATGTGAAAAATCGCTCCTTCCGCCACCCAACCCGGCACCCGATGATGCAGCCGTCCTGGGTAGGTCTCGTCGTCAGGCCGCGGCATCCATGGGGAGACAACCGCCTCAACCCATATTCTCAATCCTCAAACCGGACATCGCTTTGCCGGCCTCTTCCCGTGCGTCAGCTCCCCACCCATCCACCGCAAGACCGCGTCCGGAGGCCACGGTCCACCTTCCATCCTCGGCGTTCCATTGCTTTGCCGGTGAACGCCGGCCTCCGGACGGCGTTTTCCCAGTGCGTCAGCTCTCCCCCCATCCACCGCAAGACCGCGTCCGGAGGCCACGGTCCACCTTCCATCCTCGGCGTTCCATTGCTTTGCCGGTGAACGCCGGCCTCCGGACGGCGTCTTGCCAGTGCGTCAGCCCGGCGTTGGGTCCCCAGCACCCATCTCCCCGCCCCCACCACCTAGACGGACAGGTGCACGAGGTCCCAGGCGATTGGCGCGCGATCGGCGGCCGGATCGATCGTGAGCCAGGCAAAGCTCGGCGGGCCCTCGTAACGCGGAGAACTGGCCGAGCCCGGGTTGAGCCAGCGCACCCCGAAAGGGTCGGTTTCATTGCGCGGGACGTGCGTGTGGCCATGCAGGCAGACGCTCACCCCGCGCGGGGCCAGCAGCCGCGGGATGTGTTCGAGGTGAAACACGTGGCCGCCGAGTTCGATTCGGCGCGACTGCGGCCAGGTGGGCCAGTGGTCGCAGTTGCCGGCGACGATCGTGAGCGGGATGCCGAGCAACTCGAGTTCAACGAGCGTGCCGGGATCACACACATCACCGAGATGCCAGATCGCGTCGGCCGCGCCCGCCGCGATCAAGCCTGGCAGCCGCGCCGGCAGATGATCGTGAGTGTCGGAGACGACCGCGATGCGCATGAGAACGGCCTCCACCTGTGCAGGGCTCATGCCGAAGCGCGAGTCCGAAGAACAATGACGTGAATCCCAGCGCGACGACGACGCGGCGTCGGCTCAACCGTCTCAGGCACAGCGGGCCGGGCCTTGGAGGAACCGGCAGGACGACCTCCGAGAAGGTGGAACTGAGCCGGCTGAAGACCGGCTCTACGGGGCGTCGGCGAGCGCGGTCTCGACCTCGGCGCTCAGCTCTTCGTTGGAGAAGACCTGCTGGACGTCGTCGTTGTCGTCGAGGGCGTCGTGCAGCTTTTCCAGCGAGCGGGCGGCGGCGACATCGGTGACCGGAACGGTGTTGGTGGGGATGTAGGCGAGTTCCGCGTTCTCGGTCGCGATGCCCGCCTGGTCGAGCGCATGGGCCACGGTGTCGAAGGCGGCGATTTCGCAACGCACTTCAAAACCGTCGTCGCTGCTGAGCACATCATCGGCCCCGGCCTCGAGCGCGATCTCCATGAGCCGGTCCTCGGTCGTCGCGTCCTTCGCGATGAGGAACTGGCCGGCGTGGAGAAACTGAAAGGCGACCGCGCCACTGCCCGCGAGGTTGCCGCCGTGCTTCGAGAGGATGGAGCGGATGTCCTGCGAGGTGCGGGTCTTGTTGTCGGTCGTGCACTTGATCACGAAAGCCACACCGCCGGGGCCGTAACCCTCGTAGGTGTTGTCCTCGTAACTCACGCCGGGCAGCTCGCCCGTGCCCTTCTTGATGGCGCGGTCGATGTTGTCGACGGGCATGTTTTCGGCGCGCGCCTTCAGCAGGACGGTGCGCAGGCGCGCGTTCATGTCGGGATCGCCGCCGCCGGATTTGGCGGCGAGCGTGATGTCACGCGAGAGGCGGCTGAAGAGCTTGCCGCGCCGCGCGTCGTTGACGCCTTTCTGGCGCTTGATCTTGGACCACTTGTTATGACCGGCCATGACGGACTCCTAAATCTACCTGCTCACGTTCACTCCTCATTTTCACTTTCACTCCTCCCGTCCGTTCACTTCTTCTTCCGCGCCTTCGCCTTGTTGGGATTCCACGCGGTGGACTTCACGGGTTTGGTCGGATCGACCACTTCACCCGGGTCCTTTGTCGTCTTGTTGACGATGACCTGCTGCACGATCGTGAACAGGCCGTTGACGGTCGAATAGAGCGCGAGCGCGGCGGCGAAGTTGTAGCAGATCAGGGTGAAGACGATGGGCATGAACTTCATCATCTGCGCCTGGGCATTGTCGGTCGTGGGGGTGGGCGTAAGCCGCATCTGATAAACCATGGTCGCGCCCATGAGCAGCGGCATGATGTTGAGCGGGAGACCAAAGACGCGGAGCACGGTGTCGGGCGCGGAAAGGTCGGCCACCCACAGGAAATCCTGGAAGCGCAGCTCGGCCGTCCCCTGCAACATGGAGAAGAAGGCGATGAAGAGCGGCATGGTGATGAGGATGGGCAGGCAGCCGCCCATCGGGTTCACCTTGTTCTCGCGGAAGATCTTGATCGTCGCCTCGTTCATCTTCTGCGGGTTGTCCTTATACTTCTCCCGCACCTCCTTCATGAGCGGCTGCAGCTTGGCCATGCGTTTGGCCGAGCGTGACGCCGCCAGGGTGAAGGGCAGCGTGACCAGCTTGAGCATGAGCGTCATGAGGATGATCGCCACGCCCCAGTTGCCCACCCAGTCGTGCATGGTGACCATGGTGAGGTTGAGGATGGGCGCGATCACGCCCGAGAGGAAAATCTTCGAGAAGAAGAAGGGCGCGAACTGCATGACCTCCGACTGCTTCTCTTCGAACTTGCGCAGGCGGTCGTATTCCTTGGGGCCGACGTAGAGGTCGCCGCCGAGCGCGACCTCGCCACCTTCGGTGATGGCGGGCACGGTGTAGTGGACGACGCCGGTGATGCCGTTGTTGGGGCGGGAGCTGCCGGGGAAGGGCGGCAGCTCGACGCGACGGGCGGTCGTGCTGAAACCGGCGGAGTCACCCGTGTAGACACTGACGAAGAACTGGTTCTTCACCGCCGCCCAGACGGCGGTGCCGTCCTTGGTGAGCGAGGACTTCGGCGCACCGTCGGAGAGACCGATCCAGGACTTGAAGCCGCCGCCCTCGAGTTCGCCGGGCTTGGTGACGATCTCGTCCTCCCCGTTCCACGACATGATGTTCAGGTACTGGCCGTAGTCATTGGGTGAAACCAGCGAAGTGGTGCCGAGGCTGAGCGCCGCGAGCGTCTGCGGCGCACCGCGGCCGGAGAGGTCGCGCAGCGTCGTGTCATGACGAATCAAATACGGATCGGAGCCCTCGGTGTCGGCGCCCAGCGTGTAACGGCGGGTCACCTCGAGCCGGCCTTCGAGCACGGCGCGGTAGACGACCTCGGTGTCGGTGGCGCTGACCAGGCGGTAGGCCGTGGCGGGACCGAGGCCGGGCACATCGGTGATGGCGAGGATGGGCTCGACCCGCGGCTGGTTGAAGACGAAGGGCAGCCCGCTCTCCAGGCGCGACTCGTAGTGCTTGAAGGCGACCTCGCCGATGGCCCCACCGAAATTGGTGAACGACACGCGCACGAAATCGTTCTCCAGCGTGGTGACGACCTCGTCGGCGTTGGTCGAGGCCAGCTCGGCAAACTCGGCGTCGGGCGGCGCAGTGACCGGGGGGCGGGTGGCGGGCGCGGCCTGGTTCTCCTCGATGGGTGACGGCGCGTGGGACGGGGCCACCTCGGGAGCTTCCGGCGGCGGCGGCGAAAAGCGTTGCCCGATGAACAGGGTGGCGAAGGCCGCGACAAGCAGCAGGACGCCGATGACTGAATTCTTTTTATCCATGCAGAAAAGGGAGCGGAAAGTTGAAGCGGGAGGCGCGGGTCAGCCGACCCGAACGCACGAGGGACGGCGGCCGAGGCGCGATGACCGCGGCGACGGCGGTGGCACCGGATCCATGCCGCCGGCCCCCCAGGGATTGCAGCGCAACAAACGCCAGGCCCCGAGCAGCGCGCCTCGCCCGGCACCGTGCGTGCGGATGGCCTCGGCCGCGTAGTGCGAGCAACTGGGATGATAGCGGCAGCCAAAGGTGGGGCCGAGCACCACCGGCAACACCGGCGAGAGCGTGGCCTGATAACCGCGGATGAGCCCGAGCAGCACGCGGGCCGGCAGGCCCATCAGCGTGGCAAAAATTCGGGTGTTGCGGAAGGCGGTCATCAGGACGTGGCAGCGGGATACAAAAAGGCGCAGGCCTTCAAGAAAGACGCCTCGATCTCCGCATACTCAAGCCGATTGAGCGAGCGCCGGGCCTGCAGGACGAGGTCCTGGCCCGCCGGCACCCGATCCTGATGACGGCGGAAAACCTCCCGCAGGCGGCGTTTGGCGCGATTGCGCTCGACGGCACCACCCACGGCCGCACGCGATGCGACGAAGCCGGCCCGGGTCGGACGCTCACCGGGCGGGTCGCCGACCGGGAGCGGCGGCTGCGCGCAGGCCCACAAAACAAAACCGCCGCAGTGACAGCGGCGGCCTTGGGCTCGCACCCGGGCGAAGTCAACCGGCCGTCGCAGGTGCGATTCGGCACGGAAGCGCATGGTGCTCCGGCAGTTGCTATTCGTCGCCGGACGAGCGGCGCTCAGGCGACGGTGAGGCGCTTGCGGCCCTTGCGGCGGCGGGCATTGATGACCGCGCGGCCGCCTTTGGTGGCCATGCGGGCACGGAAGCCAATCTTGCGGACGCGCTTCAAGCGGTGAGGACGGAAGGTCGGTTGCATCGTTGTAAATCGTTAAAAGGGTCGACTGAAGTGCCGGACCGCCCCGGGCGTGTCAAGGCACGTTTGACTCGGAAGTGACGGACGGTGTGCTGAAGCCCATGCGCCCGCTCCTGCTTCCGGTCCTGTCCGCCCTGCTCGTCGCACCGGTTCTCGGCCAGGGCGATCCGAGCGTCGCCGCCGATCCGCAGATCGCCGCCCTCGTCGCGGCCATCGACCCTGCCCGCATCGAGGCCGACGTGCATCGGCTCGCCGGATTTTACACCCGCCACACTCTCAGCGAAACGGACAGCGACACCCGCGGCATCGGCGCCGCCCGCCGCTGGCTCAAGGCCGAGTTGGAGGCCATCTCGGCCGCGACGGGCGGGCGCCTGCAGGTGGCGTTTGACCGCTTCGACCAGCCGCCCACCCCGCCCCGCCTGCCCGCCGGCGCCCAGATCGTGAATGTCGTCGCCACCCTGCCCGGCTCCCAGCCCGGATCGGTCGACCGCATCTACGTGGTGAGCGGCCACTACGATTCGCGTTCGCTCGGCATCATGGACACCGACACCCATGCCCCCGGCGCCAACGACGACGCCTCGGGCACCGCCGCCGTGCTCGAACTCGCCCGGGTCATGGCCGGACAGGAGTTCGACGCCACCATCGTCTTCATGGCCGTCGCCGCCGAGGAACAGGGGCTCAACGGCGCCGCCCACTGGGCCGCCCGGGCGCGCGAACAGGGTCTCAACATCGCCGGCATGTTCACCAACGACATCATCGGCAATACGCTCGACGAGCACGGCCGCCGAGACGCCTCCCACGTGCGCCTCTTCGCCCAGGGCGTGCCGCCGCTCGACCCGATGCCCGCCGAGGTGCTCGCCCAACTGCGCACCGGCGGTGAAAACGACTTTCCCACCCGCCAGCTCGCCCGCGCCATTCGCGAAGCCGGCCAGCGCTACGTGCCGGACTTCGAGGTGCGCCTCATCTACCGCCTCGACCGCTACCTGCGCGGCGGCGACCACGCCGCGTTTCTGGCGGAGGGCTTTCCGGCGGTGCGCTTCACCGAACCCCGCGAGGTTTTCGCGCGTCAGCACCAGGACGTGCGCGTGGAGGACGGCGTGCAGTACGGCGACCTGCCCGAGTTCGTCGATCCGGCCTACATCGCCCAGGTCGCGCGAGTGAACGCGGCCGCCCTTGCCACCCTCGCCCGCGCGCCGGCCGCCCCGACCGGCGTGCAGATCGAGGCGATCGCGCTCACCAACGACTCCACGCTGCGCTGGGAGCGCGGCAGGGAACCTGATCTCGCCGGTTACCGCATCGTTTGGCGCGAGACCACGGCACCGCATTGGCAGCACCACGTGTGGGCGGGCGACGTCACGCGCTTCACGGTGGCGGATGTGTCGAAGGACAACGTCATCTTCGGCGTGCAGGCGGTCGACCTTGACGACCACGCCAGCCCCGCCGTTTACCCCACCCCCTGGCGCGGCCGCTGACGCAACTTCTTCCTTTCTACCGGCCGCGGGCTGGCTTAGCTCCTCCTTTCTGCTTCCCACCCGCACATTTCACGCTCCGATGGGCAAATCACTCACACCGCGCCTTTGTAGGGCTGCCGCTTGCCGGCCGGCCGCACCTGCCCCTAAGCCGTTCGTCGGCAAGGCGACAGAACAGGCAGGTCTGCGGCACGGCGGCAAGCGCCGGCCCTACAGCTCGAAATAGGTCGGCCAGCTGCCCGCTTCTCCCGCATGAACGACGCCGAGCCCGATGTCCTCGAACTCTCCGCCGCCGAACCCGGCGAGGTGGGGATCGTGCGACCGTTGGACTACGTGTCCGAGGAGCCCTTCGCCTTCGAGTGCGGCCGCGTCCTGCCCGGTTTCACGCTGCGCTACGAAACCTACGGCCGGCTCAACGCCACCGGCGACAACGCCATCCTCGTCTGCCACGCCCTCTCCGGTGACCACCACTGCGCCGGCATCCACCACCTCACCGACCGCAAACCGGGCTGGTGGAACAACATCATCGGCCCCGGCAAGTCACTCGACACCAACCGCTACTTCGTCACCTGCTGCAATGTCATCGGCGGTTGTCAGGGTTCGACCGGCCCGTCCTCGATCGATCCTGCCACCGGCCGGCCCTATGGTGTCTCGTTTCCCATCGTCACCATCCGCGACATGGTGCGCGCCCAGCACCGCTGGCTGCGCGCCATCGGCGTGAAAAGACTGCACACCGTCGTCGGCGGCTCGATGGGCGGCATGCAGGTCATCGAGTGGGGCATCTGTTTCCCCGACTTTGTCGATCGTCTCCTCGCCATGGCCACCACCGCCCGCGAGAGCGCGCAGGCCATCGCCTTCAACGAGGTGGGGCGCCAGGCCATCCTGCAGGATCCCGATTGGGCGGGTGGCAACTACCCCGCCGGCGGCGGACCGCGCGTGGGCCTCGCCATCGCGCGCATGATGGCGCACATCACCTACCTCAGCGACGCCTCCATGTCGCGCAAGTTCGGCCGCCGCACCGTGGCCGACCGCCTGGCCGCCGCGCGCACCGCCGCCCAGGCCGAACTCGCCCTCGCCCGCGCCGCCGACGCGCCCAAAGGCCTGGCCGCTCCCGAAAGCGCCTTCGACGTGCAGTTCGAGGTGGAGAGCTACCTGCGTCATCAGGGCCAGAGCTTCATCAACCGCTTCGACGCCAACTCCTACCTCTACATCACCCGCGCGCTCGACCAATACGACCCCGCCGCCGAAACCGGCTCGCTCGAGAAAGCCTTCGCCGCCGTCCAGGCCCGCACCTTGGTGGTCGGCTTCACCAGCGACTGGCTCTTCCCGCCCGAACAAAACCGCGCCATCGTCACCGCCCTCCTGCGCGCCGGCAAGAGTGCCAGCTACGCCGAACTCAGCACCGATCTCGGCCACGACTCCTTCCTCCTCGAATCCCCTCAGCTCTACAACCTCGTCACCGACTTCCTCGCGAGCTGAGGAGATGCTTCGCCCGCGGAGCACACTGAACCAATTCAAAGAATATGAGCCCACCAAATACACGAAAGGACACCAAAGCCGGTCCCTCCAGTTTCGTGCCTTTTTGTGTGTTTCGTGGGCAATTCCTCCCGTGTTGTCTGTGGGCCAACAAAATCCATGTCGCTTAGATCCAACAAGCGCACCGTCGACCTGCAGGTCATCACCGACTGGGTGAGTGACGGCGCGCGCGTGCTCGACCTGGGCTGCGGACGCGGCGTGCTGTTGCAGGAACTCGCCCAACAGAAAAAGGCCCGCGGCATCGGCGTCGACCTCGACGTCGACAAGATCGCCGCCTGCGTGCGGCGCGGTCTCTCCGCCTACCAGGGCGACATGATGGCGCTCATGGCCGTCTTCGATGACGGCCACTTCGATCATGTCATCTGCTCGCGCACGCTCGAGGAAGTCGATCATCCGGCCAAGGTGATCGCCGAGGCGCTGCGCGTCGGTCGCTCGCTCACCGTCGGCTTCGCCAACTACGGCTATTGGAAAAATCGGGTCGACGCCTTCTTCCAGGGCACCAAGCCCCGCAACGAAGTCTTCACCACGACCTGGGGCGAAAGCCGCCCGGCCAATCCTCTCACCATCGCCGACTTCGAGACCTTCTGCGCCGAGCACGGCTACCGCATCGCCCGACGCGTCCACCTGCGCGGCGACTGGAAAACCCGGGTGGGCTCCCTGCCCAACCTCCGCGCCGGCTACGCGCTGTACGAAATCACGCGCTGAGGCCACGGCCTTCCTTCCCGTGAGCGCCGATTCGGGCATCCTGGCACGCACCGCCTTCCGCACCGCGATGGCCTTCCTTGCCGTCACGGCCGGCGCGGGGCTGCTGCTGCGCCTGCTCGCGTTGTATCCGGTTTCCGGATTCAATTACGTCCACTGGCTGCACACCCACTCGCATGTCGCCTTCATGGGCTGGGTGTTCAACGCCTGCTTCGCCGTCTCCCTGGTCCATTTCGTGGCGCCACCGGCCACCCGCGCCTGGTTGCGGCTGTTTCTCATCCTGCAGGCCGGCGTGCTGGGCATGATGCTGAGCTTTCCGGTCCAGGGTTACGGGCCGGTGAGCATCGCGTTCTCGACCCTGCACCTCGGCGCCGCCGCCGTCTACGCGTGGCGATTGTGGCGCCACCACACCGCGACGGCCGCCGCCCGCCCGCACCTGCGCATCGCCCTGCTCGCCCTCGTCCTTTCCGGCCTGGGTCCGCTCGCGCTCGGTCCGCTCGCCGCCCTCGATCTGCGCGAGAGCCCCGCCTACACGCTCTCGATCTACTACTACCTGCATACGCACTACAACGGCTGGTTCGTGTTTTTCCTGCAGGCGGTCGCACTCCAACTCGCCGGCTCGCGCGCCGATGCCACCCGCGCCGGCCGCGCCGCTCTTTGGCTGGGGGCCGGACTCGTCCTGACCTTTGCCCAGTCGACCCTGTGGCTGTCGCCGCCATTCGTCGTGCGGGCCCTCGCCGCCCTCGGTGGCACCGCCCAGCTGGTCGGCGCCTTCATGCTGCTGCGTGCGCTGGCGTCGGTCCGCGCCGTGCTGCCGCCGGGCTGTATCCGCTGGCTCACTACCGGGGCCGTAACGGCCTGGTTGCTCAAGCTATTGCTGCAAGGCCTCGCGGTCCTCCCCGCCCTCGACGCGCTGGTGAACCATCGTTTCACCGTCATCGCCTTCCTGCACCTCGTTTTCCTCGGCATCGTGACACCCGGCCTCTTCGCGCTGGCCCTGCGGCAGCACTGGCTCCCGCGCAGCCGCGCAACCGCCATCGGGCTGGTCGTGTTCTTGGGCAGCATTGCCGTGAGTCAGGCCGTACTCGTTGCGGTCCCGCTCGGCGCCTGGCCTCCTGCCGTCAATCCCCTGCCGGTGCTCGCCGGCGCAGCTGGATTCAGCGCGGCCGGTGCCCTCGGTCTCGCTCTGCTCGCCGGGCGTCACGCCCCCTCGGCTGGAGGCGTGCCCGCGTAAGGCGGGACACGATCCACCTACCAATACCGACGCCTTGCCGGTGAACGCCGGCTGCGGTGCGTCGGCCAAGCGCCCAAACCCGTGCGTCCCTTGATCCGCGTCAAGGCGGGTCGCGAGGCGGGCCGCTACGCTGCCGGCCTTGCCATGAAGCCTTTGACCTCGGATTCCGCCGCATCGCCGCCTGCCGCCTCGGCGGCGCGTGCGCCGATCGCCGCGCCGCGAGCGCCAAGCGCGATGGCGCCCGGCGCCGGATTGTCGGCGGGTCCGGCCCTGCCGCTCAGCTTCATCGGCGCGGGACTGTGCTGCCTCCTGCTGGCCGCGGCCTGGAGCGCCTGGCAGCCCGAGCTGGCGCAGCTGCCCTACCCGCATCCGCAGGTCGTCGGCTGGATTCACCTGTGGCTGCCGGGTTTCCTGGTGACCGTCTGCCTCGGCGCGGTTTATCAACTGATGCCGGTCATCCTCGGCGCCCGTATCGCCGGCCCGCGCGCCGCCTGGTGGCACCTCGGTCTGCACGTCACCGGCCTCGCCGCCCTCGTGCCGGGGCTGGCCACCGGGCGCTACCTCGTCGCCGCGGTCGGCGGGACTCTTGTCGTCGCTGGTGCCGTCATCGCCGTGGTCATCGTGTCGCGCACGTTTGCGGCGAGTCCGCGGCGCGATGCGATCGGCGCCTGCTTTCCCCTGGCGGCGCTCTGGCTGCTGATCACGGTCAGCGCCGGCCTGCTGGCCGCCAGCAATCGCCAGGAGGCGTGGTTGCCGGTGTCGGTTGTCGCCCTGCTCGGGGCGCATGCCCATCTCGGCCTGGCCGGGTTCTTCGTGACTCTGCTGCAGGGCGCGACCTTTCAGCTCGTGCCGATGTTTACGATGGGCCAGCTGCGGCACCCGCGCTGCGTCGCCGCCGGACTGGGCCTGACCCAACTCGGTCTGCCGCTGCTGGCCGGGGGCTTGGTGGGAGGACATTCCGCCATCACTTTCGGCGGCGCGGCCTTGCTGCTGACCGGGATCGGGTGCTCCGCTCGCGCCCTGCTCGGCACCCTGGCGACGCGCCGGCGCCGCCGACTGGAAACGCCGTTGCGCGCCTTCTGTACCGGACTGGGGCTCCTGGCCGGCGCGGCGGCCTGGGGGGTGACGACGCGGTTGTTCGGCGGCGGGACGTGGCCCGCGCTGGGTGACGTCACCCGTTACGGCCTGATGCTGATTCCCGGCGCTCTCGCGCTCGCCGTCATGGGCATGTTGCTCAAGATCGTGCCCTTTCTCACTTGGATGCACGCCTATGGCCGCTTCGTCGGCCGGCGGTCGGTGCCGCGCGCCACCGAGCTGAGCGATCCGGGGCTCGAACAGACTTGGTTCGGCCTGCATCTCGCCGCGCTGGCGCTGCTGTTTGGCGGCACCTTCAGCGAGGCACCGCCGTGGGTTGCGCGGCTGGGGGCGCTGCTCCTGCTGCTGGCCGGGCTCGTCTTTCTCGCCAACGCCGCCCGCGTGCTGCGCCACCTTCGCACCGCCACTTTCATTGCCGCCCAACCATGAACGACTCCGCTGCAGACTTCCCCCCACCCGACACCCTCGCCGCTGCCGTGCAAGCGGCCATCGGGACGGTGCTCGATCCCGAGTTCGGCATCAGTGTCGCCGACCTCGGCCTGATTTATTCGATCGAAATCGGGCCCGCGCGCGTACGCATCGTGATGACGCTCACCTCCATGTATTGCCCGGCCGGGCAGGTCATCATGGACGGCGTGCGCGCGGCGGCCGAATCCGTCAGTGGCGGCCGCGCGGTCGACGTCGAACTGGTGTGGGATCCGGCCTGGACGGCCGACTGCATGACCGCCGCCGGCCGCGCCGCCCTCGGCTGGGATGCGCCGATCGTGGAGGAATAAACGGCTTGCCCCGCCGGCCGCCTGCCCTGAACCCAAGCTCATGACCGAACCGACCCTTTACGCCCGCCTGGGTGGCCGAGACACCTTGCGACGCTTGTTGCGTCACTTCTATGCGGACGTGCGCCAACACCAGTTGATCGGGCCGATCTTCACCCGCCACATCAGCGATTGGCCCACGCACCTGGAGAAGATTGCCAACTTCTGGAGCACCGTCACCGGCGGCCCGGTGGTCTACGCTGGTCCGGTGTATCCGGTGCATCGGGCCATGCCGCTCGAGCCGACGCACTACGCGGCGTGGCTGGAGTTGTGGACGCGTCACTGTCGCATCCACGCCCCGGCCGACGCCGCCGAGGACCTCATCGCCTTCGCCCAAAACTTCGCCCGCCGGCTCAGCCGCCCGGCCAATCCGATCGAGAGCTGAAAGCCGGAGAACACCAAGGTTCCGCCACCGTGGGAAGTGGCTACGAGCGTGAGCGAGTGGAGGCCGCGGCCCCTCGCATACGCTCGACGCCACCCTTCTTCCCGAGCCCGGCGAACCACTCGCACCGCTTCTGGATTTGAACAGGAATTCGCGGCGGGGGATCGCGCGCCTGACTGGTCATTCGTTTCGCCTTGGCTATAGTCGGGCTTACCGTGCTGATCCGCCATCTTCTCATTTCTCCCGGGCACAATTACTTTGGCCATCACGGCCAGCCCGCCGGCACCCACCCGACCCTCGAGGTGGAGGAGGTGGAATGCGTCGCCGGCCGCGGTCTGCGCGGTGACCGGTTCTTCAACTACAAGGAAGACTACAAGGGGCAGGTCACTTTTTTCGCCGCCGAGGTCTTCGACGCGCTTTGCGCCCGCCTGGGCCTGAGCGACGCCTCGCCGGCCGCGTTGCGCCGCAATTTGATCACCGAGGGTGTCGATCTGAACCAGCTGATCGGTCGCGAGTTCACCGTGCAGGGCATTCGCTTCTTCGGGACCACCGAATGCAAACCCTGCTACTGGATGGACCAGGCGCTCGCGCCCGGGGCCGAGGCCTTTCTGCAGGGTCGCGGCGGTCTGCGCGCCCGCATCTTGAGCAGCGGGGCGCTGCGGCGGTCGGATGTTGCCGCCCTCGTGCGCTGATCCGTCGGCCACTCAACCGCCAAAGGCGGCGGCCTGCTTGGCGTGCTGCTTTTCCAGGCTGCCACACACCAGCTCACAAAGGTCGAAGATCGTCGGGTCGCCGATCGAATAAAAGACCTGCAAACCCTCCTTGCGACGGTTCAGCAGGCCCGCACCGGCCAGGTGCTGCAGGTGACGCGACACATTGGCCTGCGTGCCCCCGCTCAGCTCGACCAGGGCATTGACCGGCTTCTCGCCATCGAAAAGCGCGTGCACCAGCCGCAGCCGCATCGGCTCCGCCAAGGCCCCGAAGCGCCGGGCAATCTGCTCCAGCGCCTCGTCGCTAAGTTTCCGCGGCTTCTTTCCCATGAATTCCAGTGAGCAAACGCTTGACATGAGTGGCAACTATTTGCGTATATGCGCATATAGTTCTATTCAGTCAATATGAAAACCGACTCCTTTGTCCGCGTCCTCGCCGGCCTGATGATCCTCATCAGCGTCGCTCTTACCCACTTCCACAGCCCGTGGTGGTTGTTGTTCACCACCTTCATCGGTCTTAACCTCATCCAGTCCGCCTTCACGGGCTTTTGTCCGCCGACCCTCCTCCTCGAAAAACTCGGCTGGGTACGCGCCGACGGCACGATCGCCTGGGGCGGGAAGTGATTCCTCTCCGCGCTCACCGATCCGTCCGTTCTTCCGCCATGCGACGTCGAGCCTTTTTCGCCCTCACGCTTGCCACGAGCCTCGCCGCTTGCGCCCGAGCCGATGACGCCCCCTGGTCGCTTCGCTCGGCCCTCGACGCCGCCCGGGCGCACAGTCCCGACACCGCTCTCGCCGCTGCCCGGCTCGAGCGCGCCCGGGCACTCGCCCGCCAAGCCGACGCCGCCGTGCAGCCGCAGGTGACCCTCCGGGCCGGCTACACCCAGTCCGACAACCCGATGATGGCGTTCGGCGCCATTCTCAACCAGGGTGCCTTTCACCCGGCCATCGACTTCAACGCTCCGGGTCAGGTGGACAACCTCAACCTCACCGGCACCGTCGCCTACAACCTGTATGCCGGCGGCCGCCTTGCGTCCAACCGTTCCGCCGCCCGAGCCGGAAGCGTCGCCGCCGAACACGACCGTGATGCCACTTACGCCCGGCTCGATGCGGCCGTCGCCCGGGCCTATTTCAGCATCCGCCAAGCCACCGAGGTCGTCGCCGCACTCGACGCCGCCGTCCGCACCTACGAGGAAACACTCCGCGTCGCCCGGCTCCGCTTCGAAGCCGGTCAACTCCTCAAAAGCGAACGGCTCAACCTCGAGGTACAGCTCGCCCAGACCCGCGAACAACAGCTCGCCGCCCGCCAGCAGGCCACCCTGGCCGAACGCCAGTTTCTCTACCTGCTGGGCCAGTCGCCCGCGGCCGGCACGCCGGTGCGACTGGCAGCCCATGACCCTGCCCTCACCACCCTCGCTCTCCCGGCCGACGGCTCCATCGCCTCCCGCGCGGAACTCGCCGCCCTGGCCGCTCAACACGAAGCCGCCGCCGCCCGCGTCGAGGCCGCTGCCGCCGCCCGCCGGCCCAGCGTCAACGCCTTCGCTTCCTATCAGTTCGACCGCGGATGGCGGCTCGCCGGCGACGGCCACTCGTGGATCGCCGGCCTTACCGCCGAATGGGCCGTATTCGACGGCCATGCCACCGCCGCCCGCATCAGCGAAGCCCAAGCCATCCTGGCCGAGACCGACACCGCTCAACGCCAACTCGAGCTGGGCCTGCAACTCGAACTCGAACAAGCCCGCCTGGCCCACGCCTTCGCAGTCGAACAGCTCGACGTCACCGCCGCCCTGGTTGCCCAGGCCGAGGAAGCCGCCCGCATCTCCCGCGAGCGCTTCGAAGCCGGCTCCCTGCTCTCGGCCGAGCTCATCGGCGTCGAAACCCGACTCACCGAAGCCCGGATGCGACGCGCCGTCGCGACCGCCGCCGAACGCATCGCCGTGATCACCCTCCGCCATGCCGCCGGCCTCCCCGTTCTCTGATCTCAACTCACTCCCCGAATCCTTCCCGTCCTCCCCCTTTTCCCGCCGACCGATGTCCCGTCCGTACCTCCCCCTCTCCTTCATGGCCGTCGCCGCGCTCGCCTTCACGGCCTGTGGCGGAAGCCCCGATTCAACGGCCACCACCGCCACCGAGCTGCCGACGGTCGAAGTCACCGCCACCACCGTCAGCGCCCGCGTCACGCCGCAGGCCCGCGCCCTGCCCGGCACCGTTCAGGCCAGCGCCCGGGCCACGGTATCCGCCCAGGTGACCGGCACGGCCACCGCCGTTCCCGCGCTCGGCCGGCAGGTCGAGACCGGCGAACTTGTCCTCACCCTCACCGCCCCGGAACTGGCGGCGGCGGTCGCCCAGGCCACCGCCGCTCTCGACCTGGCCACGCGCAACCACCAGCGCGAAGCCGCCCTGCTGCCCCGCGGCGCCTCCACCGCCGAAACCGTGCGCAACCTCGACGATCAGCGGCGCATCGCCGCCGCTCAACTCGAAGCCGCCTCCGCCCGCCTCGACCACACCCGCATCACCGCCCCCTTTGCCGGTACCATCACCGCCCGCTTCATTGAAGTCGGCGACGTCGCCGCCCCCGGCACTCCCCTCTTCACCCTCGAAGGCCACCCCCTCGAAGTCCAGGTCGCCGTGCCTGAGTCGCTGCCGCCGGCCACGACCGGCGACCTCATCGCCGTCGAACTCACGGCCGACGCCGTCGCCGACGCCACCGTCAAGGAACGGTCCCCGGCCGCCGACCCGCTCACCCGCACCCGTCTCGTCCGCCTGGCCCTGCCGCTCGGCACGCCAGCCAACGCCGGTCAGTTCGTGCGCGTGCGCTGGCCCGATCTTCCCACCTCCCTCGTCATCGTGCCCGCCGCCGCCGTCTCGCCCTTCGGCCAGATGGAGCGGGTCTTTGTCGTCGCCGAAGGCCGCGCCTCGCTTCGCCTCGTAAGGATCGGACGCATCCAGGACGGCTCCGCCGTCGTGTTGGCGGGCCTCACTCCGGGCGAGCAGGTTGTGTTGGATCCCCCGGCAAGCCTGCGCGATGGACAGCCCCTCAACGTGATCGCCGTCCGATGAACGAAACCCCGCCTCCCCGCTTCGGCGTCGCCGGCCGTCTGGCCGCGATGTTCATCGATTCCAAGCTGACGCCGATCGCCGTCGTCGCCTCGATCCTGCTCGGCCTTTTTGCCGTGCTCCAACTCCCGCGCGAGGAGGAGCCGCAGATCAAGGTGCCGATGATCGACGTGCTCGTCGCCATGCCCGGTGCGAGTCCCGCCGAGGTCGAAAACCGCGTCACCCGGCCGATGGAGCAGCTGCTCTGGGAAATCCCCGACGTCGAGTACCTCTACTCCACCTCCTCGCCCGGCAGCGCCCTCGTCATCGTGCGCTTCACCGTGGGCACCGACATCGAGGCCGCCCTCATCCGCCTCAACCAAAAACTTCAGGCCAACTACGACCGCATCCCGCCCGGCGTTTCCCCTCCCCTCATCAAGCCGCGCACCATCGACGACGTCCCCATCCTCGCGCTCACCCTGCACAGCGCCACCCACGACCACCTCACCCTGCGCCGCCTCGCCGCCCAACTCGACGAAGCCGTCAAATCCGTCGACCAGGTCGCCGAGACCACGCTCATCGGCGGCGTCCGCCGCGCCGTGCGCGTCGCTCTTGATCCCGCCGCCCTCGCCGCGCACCAGCTCACCCCCGACCGGGTGGCTCGGGCGATCCAGTCGGCCAACCGTGCCGAGCAGACCGGCTCCCGCCCCTTCGCCAACCGCGAAATCCTGCTCGAAACCGGCACCTTCCTGCGCGACGCCGCCGACGTGGGCAATGTCGTGGTGGGCGTCTTCGACACCCGCCCCGTCTATCTCCGCGAGGTCGCCGCCATCCACGACGCCGCCGAGGAACCCGCCGACATCGTGCTCCACGGCGCCCCCGGAACCGAGCTCGAGGCCGCGGTCACCCTCTCGGTCGCGAAGCGTCCCGGCGCCAATGCCATCGAGGTGGTCGAAGCCATCATGGCGAAGGTCGACACCCTGCGCGGCACGCTCCTGCCGGCCGATGTCGCCCTTGCGGTCACCCGCGACTACGGCCACACCGCCGCCGAAAAAAGCAACGAACTGCTGCTGCACATGGGCATCGCCGTCTTCGGCGTCGCCGTTCTCATCCTCTTCTTCCTGGGCTGGCGCGAGTCGCTGGTGGTTCTGCTGGCCATTCCGTCGACACTCGCGCTGACCCTGCTCGTGTTCTACCTTTATGGATACACGCTCAACCGCATCACGCTCTTCGCGCTGATCTTTTCCATCGGTATCCTGGTCGACGACGCCATTGTTGTGGTCGAGAATATCGTGCGCCACGTACGCCTGCCCGGCGCCCGCCGCAAGTCCCTCGTCCAGGTCGCGCTGGAAGCAGTCGACGAGGTCGGCAACCCCACCGTGCTCGCCACCTGGGCCGTCATCGCCGCCATCCTCCCCATGGCCTTCGTGGGCGGGCTCATGGGGCCCTACATGCGGCCCATCCCGATCGGCTCCACCGCCGCCATGCTCTTCTCGCTGGTGATCGCCTTCACCATCACGCCCTGGGCGGCGTTGCGCGTCCTGCGGCGCCGCTTCGTCTGCGAGGAGAACCTTAGCGAGGCCCAACGCTCCGCCCTCACCTTCGAGCACGAGAGCCACGGCGGTGGCAGCGACTGGTCGACCCGGCTCTACCACAAGATCATGGACCCGCTGCTCGATCATCTTCGGTGGCGCTGGGCCTTCCTCATCACGATCGTCGCGCTCCTCACCGGCTCCGCGGCGCTGGTCCTCTTCGGCGCCGTGAAGATCAAGATGCTACCCTTCGACAACAAGTCGGAGTTCCAGGTCATCCTGAATACGCCCGAAGGCACCACGCTCGAGCAGACCGCCGCCATTGCCCAGGAAATGGCCGTCGCCATCGCCCGCCAACCCGAGGTGCGCGACTACCAGATCTACAGCGGCACCGCCTCGCCCTTCAATTTCAACGGCCTCGTGCGCCACTACTTCATGCGCCGCGGCCCCCACGTCGCCGATATCCAGGTGAACCTCGTCGGCAAAGGCGAACGCGCCGATCAAAGCCACGCCATCGCCAAGCGCATCCGCCCCGCCGTCGCCGCCATCGCCGCGCGCCACGGCGCCACGGTCGCCGTGGCCGAAGTGCCGCCCGGCCCGCCCGTGCTGCAAAGCATCGTGGCCGAGATCTACGGCCCCTCCGAAACCCAGCGCGTCGCCCTCGCCGCCAAGGTGCGCGATATTATGGCCGCCACCACCGGCGTCGTCGACCTCGACTGGTTTGTCGAGGATCCGCAACCCAAGGTCACCTACGTCGTCGACAAGGAAAAGGCCGCCCTGCACGGCATCAGCACCGCGACGATCTCCCGCACGCTCGCGCTCGCCGCCCAGGGCCAGGTCATCGACCTGCTGCACCAGCCCGCCGAGCGCGAGGACGTGAACCTCATCCTCGAGTTGCCCGCCGATGCCCGCACGACACCAGCCGAGTTGCTCGCCCTCCAGGTGCGCTCCGATCTTGATCCCGCCGCCCCGCTCGTTCCGCTCTCCGAACTTGTGCGCATCGAGCACTCCACCCGCGAGCGCAGCCTTTACCGCAAGAACCTCAAGCCGGTCACCTACGTCACCGCCGACGTCGCCGGCGTGGTCGAAAGTCCCGCCTACGCGCTCTTCGATCTGCACCGGCAACTGCTCGAACTTGATGCCCGCGACTACGGCGCCACCAAGGAAACGCTCGTCATCCATCACCTCAATCTGCCCGCCGACGACACGCAGCCTGCACTCAAATGGGACGGCGAATGGCACATCACCCTGGAAGTCTTCCGCGACCTCGGCATCGCCTTCGCCGCCGTGCTCGTGCTCATCGCCATGCTCATGGTCGGTTGGTTCCGCAGCTACGTCACCCCCCTGGTCGTGATGGCGGCGATCCCCTTCTCCCTCATCGGCATCCTCCCCGCGCACTGGGCGCTCGGCGCCTTCTTCACCGCCACCTCCATGATCGGCTTCATGGCGGGTGCCGGCATCGTGGTGCGCAACTCCATCATCCTGGTCGACTTCATCGAACTGCGCCGCGGCGAGGGACTCAGCCTGCGCGACGCCGTGGTCGAAGCCGGCGCCGTGCGCTTCCGCCCCATGCTGCTCACCGCCCTCGCCGTCGTCGTCGGCGCCAGCGTCATCCTCGCCGACCCCATCTTCCAGGGCCTCGCGATCAGCCTCATGTTTGGCGAGATCGCCTCCCTCCTCATCAGCCGCCTCGCCGTTCCCGTCCTCTACTTCATGGCCAACCAACGTAACGCCCGCCCGGCCGCCTGAGTCCTCCCGCTCACCCTCGTTCTCCTTCTCGTCCTCGTTCTCGTTCCCCCACGTCTCCCTTCCTCATGAAACCCTCCGGCCGCCACACCGTTCTCGCGACGCTCCTGGTCGCGCTGCCGCTCCTGCAAGCGGCATCCGACGACGATCGCACCCCTGCCCGCTGCTGCACCGCCGCTCCCTGCGGCCTCCAGGCTCCGCTCACCGACGATGCCCGCCCGGTCTGCGACCCTGAAACCCTGGCCGCCCTGCGCGCGCAATACGCCGAGGAGCGCATGGCCGCACGCGTCTACCGCACCCTCGCCGAGCAATATCCGCAGCTGCGTCCTTTGCAGAACATCCCGCTCGCCGAGGATCGCCACGCCGGCTCGGTGGCGACCCTGCTCGCAGCCGCCGATCCCGCCTTCTCCCTTTCCGCCATGATCAAAGATCCTCAGTATTCAACTCTTGGTGACGACCTCATCGCCCGCGGTCGCGTGAGCGAGATCGAGGCCCTGCGCGTCGGGGCCTGGATCGAGGAAAAGGACATTCTCGACCTGCGGGCACTCGCCGCCCGGCTCGAGCATGCCGGCGCCAGGGCCATCGTCGACCAGCTCGAACGCGGCTCCCACCACCACCTGACCGCGTTCGTGCGCAACCTCCGGCGCCGCGGCGTCACCTACGAGCCCCAGCTTCTCTCCGCCGACGACTTCGGCGCCATCCTGTCCGACAACGGTTGAGCCGGATGCTCCACCGCCGCCAACATCCGCGCCCACTTCGATCCCCGCAGTCCCGCCCGGCTGCCCACTCCCTGAATCCCGCCCCCTACCCCCGGGGGAACCAGCCCACCTCCCCCATCACCACCATGAACACGACTCGCAACCGTCGTCGCTTTCTCCAGCAACTCGCCGCCTCCGTCGGAGCGGTGACTTTTCTGCCGCTCGCCGGCCGGGCCCAGGATCCGGGATCGGTCGATGAGACCGAACCCACCGCCATCGCCCTCGGCTACAAGCAGGACACCACCCACGTGGATCCGAAAAAGTACCCCCAGCACAAGCCCGACCAGAAGTGCGCCGGTTGCGCCCTCTACACCGGCAAGGCCGGCGACGCCGAAGGCCCCTGCACCGCCTTCGGCAACAAACGCGTCAAGGCCAACGGCTGGTGCATGGCCTACGCCAAGAAGCCCGTCTGATCACTGCCGTCCACGACCGTTGGCCATGTGCCGTCTCCGCCTCCTCGCGTTCGCAGTCGTCGCCGCCACCGGTGTCGCGGTGGGGCAAACGCCCGCCGTGCCCGAGTCCGCCGTGTCGGCAAGCCGCCACTGGCGCGATCCCGCCGAGCCCGCGCTCGCCGCGCATCTCGAGGCCGCCCATGCCTCGCTTCAGCTCCTCGTGACGACGCTTTCGTCTTCGGTGGCGGAGGCGGTGCAGGACGGCGGGCCGCACCAGGGTGTCATTACCTGCCAACTACAGGCGCTCCCGCTCACGCAGCAAAGCACCGCCGCCTCGCCGCCGCGCGTCATCGCCCTCAAACGCACCAGCCTCCAGGTGCGCAATCCCGCCAACGCTCCCGATACCGCCGAGCAGGCCGCGCTCGATCATGTCGCCCACCTGATCGCCGCCGGCGAAGACCTGCCGTCCCTGCTCGTGCAACACCTCGAGACCACTCCGCAGCAGGACGCGGAGATCCGCATCTACAAGCCGCTCACCGTCGGCGCCTCGTGCCTCGCCTGCCATGGCGACCCCGGCACCTTCGCTCCCGCGCTCACCGACGCCCTCGCCCTGCGCTACCCGGCCGATGCCGCCACCGGCTACTCGACCGGTGACTGGCGCGGACTCGTGCGCGTTTCGCTCACGCCCTGAACCCCTTCCCCTTTTCCGGGGTCAAGACCTCTTCAGCAACCCGCCATCATCATCAACATCATGTCACACGAAGCCATCATCGAAAAACTCAACCAGCAACTGAACCGCGAGATCTCCACCTTCCTGCGCTACATGCGCCAGGGCGCTGCCATCCGCGGCGCCGAATACGATGCCGTGCGCAGCATGTATCTGGCTGAAGTCGCCGACGAAGTCGGCCATGCCCAATACCTCACCAACCAGATCTGCATGCTGGGCGGCCAACCGCGGCTCGATCCCGATCTCTCCGCCCCGCCAACCACCGTTCCCGAAATGCTGCGCGCCGACATCGCGGCCGAAGCCGAGGACGTCAAAAACTACGCCGCCATCGCCCGCCAGGCCGAGGAAGCCGGCCTCTACGCCCTCAAGCAGACGATGGAGGAACAGGCGGCCGACGAGGACGAACACCGCCTCACCATGGAGCGCCTGCTGGGCTGACGCGAGCACTGCCACTCCACTGCCGCGCAGGCAGGAACGCCTCTGCCACAACGCGCGCCGCAGCGCGCAAGGGATGAACCCTCGCGCTCCAAGACGACAGCACCTTGGAGGGTGCCCTTCCGCGTCGCTTTGAATGTAGGGCTGCCGCTTGCTCCCGCGACCGCGGGACCGCAACTGCCCCACAGCCGACCGTCAGCCCGCGGCATGCCGGCCAGCGGCAGCCATACCGGGGGGAAATATGCGCAACCCGGTCGCAGGGAAACATTGGCCAGAACCCATGACCAGCCGGGAAATTGCCGCTCAGCCTCCGATTGAGCCAGGGCTGGCATGCTCACCAGCAGAGCCACGGAAATCCCATGCCTCTCTTGAGGCAGATCCTCCAAGTCGAGGCGAGGCTTCTCAATCGCCCCGGCCCGGCCCGCGCACCAACCACGGTCCCTTCCCTAACGCCCTCCCCCGGGGAGGGCGTTTTGTTCCCATCCTCTCCGTCCGCCACCCGACACCGTTCACCCCAAATCCCACCCGTTCACCCCGGCAGGATTGGTCCGACTGGTTTCGAGCCTATGCTCAAAACTGCTCCGGTCATGAAAATCGCCCTGCCGCTGTCCGCCGACAACATTCTGGCCGCTCGTTACGGCGCGGCCACCCGTTGCCTCATCCTTTGCGCCCGCGCCGAAGCCAAATTCATGCGCACGCCAACATGAGAACCGCCCCCGACTGCCTCCCCTGCCTTTTGCGCCAAACCATCGCCGCCGCCCGCCAAGTCACGACGGACGAAGCGGTCCACCGGCGTCTCGCCCATCAGACCCTCGGCGCCCTCGCCAGTCTCGATTTCGATCAGCCCCCGGTCGCCGCCGTCCAGACCATCCAACGCCTGCTGCGACGCGCCACCGGCTGCACCGATCCCTATCTGGCCGCCAAGACCCGCTACACCCAGCTCGCCCTCGAACGCCTTCCCCGGCTTCGCCGCCGCATCGACCAGGCAAACGACCCGTTTGCCGCCGCCGTTCGTCTGGCCATTGCGGGCAACATCATCGATCTCGGCGCCTGGGATCACCTCAATGAGGAGGTCGCCCTCGCCGCCCTCACCCACGCCTTCGACGCGCCGTTTCATGGCGACGTCGAAGCGCTGCGGCGCGCCGCCTCCGGCGCCCGACACATTCTTTATCTGACCGACAACGCCGGCGAGATCGTGCTCGACCGCCTCTTGATCGAACGCCTGCCGCTGGCCCGCGTCACCGTCGCCGTCCGCGGCGGCCCCGTGCTCAACGACGCCACCCTCGCCGACGCCCGCGCCGCCAGCCTCGACTCGCTCGTACGGGTCATCGACAACGGCTCCGACGCCCCCGGCACCCTGCTCCCGGATTGCAGCCCCGCCTTCCTCGAGGTCTTCCACCGCGCCGACCTCATCATCGCCAAGGGACAGGGCAACTTCGAGACCTTGGCCGACATCACCCCGGGCGCCTTCTTCCTCTTCCAGGTCAAGTGCCGGCCCATCGCCGGGATCGTCCATGGCGCGCCCGGCGATCTCGTGGTCTGGCGCGCCCCCCAACCCGCCAAACGGAAGCTAACGCGGACTCGGCCCCGGTGATTCGAAGGTGAACTTCGATCCGACCGCTCCCCTTCCGTCAATCCGATCCATGCCTCGCCCCCGCTGTCCTCGCACCATCGCGCATCGGCCTCCGAGCGATTACTTCAAGCCCGCGGGCATTCCGCTGCGCGAGCTCACGGAAATTACCCTCGCCACTGACGAACTGGAGGCGCTGCGCCTGGCCGATCACGAGGACCTCTACCGCGTGGAGGCGGCTCGGCGCATGGGAATCTCGCGCCAGACATTTGATCGCATCCTTAAACGCGCCCGGCAGCGGATCGCCCATGCGCTCGTGCTCGGCCATGCCTTGCGCATCCAGCGGAACGAAGCGCCGACCCACCCGCGCCCGCGCAACGCGGCCGCCCGTACCTGAACCCGATTCCCGGCCATGACCTTGCTCCTGATCCTCCTGTTCAGCGTCCTGGGCAGCGTGGGCAGCGCGTTGGTCGCCAGCCTGCTCTTCATCCGCCGCAGCCGCCCGCCGGAAGGCTTCAAATCCGCCGTGCTCAGCTACGCCACCGGCACCATGCTCGGCGCCGCCTTGCTCGGCATGCCGCCGCGAGTTTCCTCTACATCGCGCTGGTCGATCTCACCCCGGCCCACCGGACCCGGGTCCGCCTGCATGACACCCTGGTTCAAGGCCTCGGGCTCACCGCCGGGATCGCCACGATCAGGGCGGTAAGCACCCTGCCGCACTGAAGCTGGCCCTCGCGCCTGCCGCCTCCGCCGTTTACTCCGTGATCAACTGTCCGGGTTTCCCGGGCACCGACGGCGTCAGCCCACAAACCCCGTCCGCAGGGTCCGCGCCCAGGCGTCGAAACCGAACTGCTCGGCAAGGTGCGCGGCCCGCTCCACATCGTAGGGAATCGCGCGCAGGGTGATTTCCAGCCCATGCGGCCGGAAGTCGACGATCGCGTAGCGCGCCTCCGGTCCCCCCGCCTCCATCCGATGTGGCACCGGCTTCGTGTCCGCATAGGCCGGAAGGCCCACGCTGCCGGGGTTGAGTACGGTGCAGCCGGCGTCAACCCGCACCACCTTTGCCACGTGCGTGTGTCCGCACAACAACAGCGGCGCGCGATCGTTGCCGAGGATCTCCGCAACCTCCGTAGCGGGTCGCAAAGTGATACCGCCGTCGGAACCGATGTGCTCCAACAGATACTCCACATCGCTGCGCGGCGAACCGTGGCAGGCGAGCAATCGCGCCTCCCGGTGCACGCCGGGCCAGGTGGCGATCCACTCCAGATCGTCGTCATGCAGTCGCTCGCAGGCAAACTGCGCGCTGGCCGTGCGCTCCGCCGGAGCGGACGCAAGAATCATGCGCTCGCCGTTGCCCCGCACGTGTGCCATCGGCAACGCGCGCAACAATCGCGCGACTCCCGCCGGATCGATCGGTCCGTTGAAGGCGTCGCCGAGGTTGAACAGATGATCGACGTCGAAGGTCTGCAGATCCTCGAGCACCGCTTCCAACGCCGGCGCATTGCCGTGAATGTCCGCGATGATCGCCGCACGCATGCCCGCTCGATTACGTCCGATCCACGGCGGATGGCAAGAGGCGGGCTCAGTCGCAGAGCCGATCGATGATCGCCCTCATGGTCTGCTCGACCTCGGCCGCCTCGTGCCCGATCTCCGGTGCCTCAAACAGCTCGAGCAGGATCGTGGGCTTCAAGGTCGAAAGGACGGTGCGGTCTCCTTCGACATACACGGCGAGACGACAGGGCAGCGCGCTCGCGATGTCCATGTCGCGGGTGAGAACGTGTTGCGCCTTCTGCGGATTGCAGACCTCGAAGACAGTACACTCACGCTCGAAAGGAACGTTCTTTGCGTTCATCTTGGCCTTCAGATCGACGCTGCCGATGACGCCGAATCCCTGTTCCTGGCAGGCGGAGGCCATGGCCTCGCAGATCTCGGCAAAGGGCCGGTGGGTGGAGCGCTTGAGGAGTCGATCGGTGGTGGTGGTGGTGTGCATGCGCCCACTCTACGTCGTTCTTTCGGGCGTGTCATTTCCCGGGGTCGAATTCTCCGACGCCGCCGGGATCCGGCCGGCCAGGATCGGGTCCACCGCAGCCAGAATTTCCCGCACCAACTCGGGGTCCATGAAGTGGTGACGATCCGGGATGCCGAGCACGCGTACCTCGCATCCCTGCAACTCATCGCGAAAGGCGGCGCGCAGGCGATCAATGTGCTTGTGCTCCATCGCCAGGACGAGGTCGGCCCATTGCAGGTCGACCCGTCGCACCGGTCGATGGGCGCGTTTGCTGGTGCCGGCGGAGCGCACACGCAGGCCGGACCGGTCGCGGTAAAGCTGTTCGGCCGTGGGGCTGCGCCACTGGTTCTTCGAACAGACGAAGAGCACATGCAGCGGTCGGTGGGCGGAATCATCCGACAGGGGCACGCCACCAGCAACGGACAAGGCGAGGCCGGGCACAAGCCTGCCGCTCGCTTGCCTTCACGGTCGGCGGCGATTGGCGTGGGTTGCCATGGACTCCGTCTCGCCTCCCACCTCCGATCCTCCTCTCGTACTGTTCATCTGCACGGGCAACTACTACCGCAGCCGTTTTGCCGAGGCGCTTTTCAATCACCTCGCCGAACAGGCCGGCTCCCGCTGGCGCGCCATCTCGCGCGGCGTCGCCATTGGCCTCGCCCCGCCGGGCCTGTCGCCCTTCACCCGCGATTGGCTGCAGCGGAACGGAATCGACCTGCGTCATACGACCCCGGAGCGCGTGGCCCTCACGGTCGCCGATCTCGAGCGCGCCACCCATCGCGTCGCGCTCAAGGAAGCCGAGCACCGCGCCTACATCCGACGCAACTTCCCGTCCTGGGACGATCGCATCACGTATTGGCATTTCCATGACCTCGACGTGCTCACCGCCGAGGAACTGCTGCCGAGTCTGGAACGGCACGTCACCGCCTACTTTCAGGAACTCAATCGCTCGCAGCCGCTGCCGGCGTGATCCAACGCTCCGCCGGGATCGCCGCCAGGATCTCGGCCAGCGGTCGGTCCAGCCACGACGCCGCGTCTTCGAGCTCGCGGAAGGTACCGATGTTGGCGCTGGTGCGCGCCGTCATCACCATGCCGAACATCCGGCCGACACCGTAATGGGCATCGCGCGCCACGAGCAGGGCGATGCGGCGCTCCGCCCAGGCCCGGTCGTGCCGCAGGAGTTCCTCACTCAATCGGGTAATCTCCTCATAGGAGTGCGTATTATTCAACGCGCGCAGATCCACCAGCGTGTCCCCGCCGACCGGGGGCGGCGGCGCTTGATCGAGCCGCACCTGCACGTAGCGCAGGACCTCTTCGAGCGTCACGGTCCCCGCCAGCTTGACGAGCGTAAGTCGCTGCTCGGGGAGTGCACACACACTGATCATCGCGAATACCGCCAGCCGTGCGACGGCGTCAGGAACCTGTCAATCGGCCGCACGGGCTCTCTGCCTTTTCCGAAATTCTCCTAATCGGTTCCCATCATGACAGGTCTCCCGCGGATTGGGCGCATAAAATAAATGGAAAGGCGCCGGGTTCCATCAACCCGGCGCCGGACCAACGGACACAACAGCGTCCGTCCTGAGGCGTTACCCTCGCCTCAGAAATCGTAATTCAGGCCGATCGCCCACAGCCACGGATCGAGTTCGGCGGTCGCCAGCCGGGCACCGCCGGCCAAAACATCGGAGCGCAGCGCAGCGCGCTTCACGTCGACGTTGAAGGCCGGGGCGTGGTGGGAGTGGTTCATGCGATCAACGGTGCAGGTTCGGCGGCCCGGGGGGCGCGGAACCACGCTACTGCATGCGCGCCGGCAGCGGCTTTGCACGGCTTGCCTGAAGCGGCGCATGACTTGTCCTCATGCAACACCAGCGATTTCCCGCTTCAGGACTCAGGGCGGTAAACGATCTCGCAGGATAGCCGGTCGCGTGACAGCGTGAGGAAAACTCCCGCGGGGCCACCGCAAACCCTCCGCTTCCTTCCCCTCCCCATGTCCACCCGCCGCACCTTCGTCAAAAACGCCCTTGGCCTCGCCGCCGCTTCCCTCGCCACCTCCCGCCTCGGCGCCGCCGACGCCACCTCGACCGCCACGCCGGAGGTCGAACCCTGGTTCGATATTTCGCTCGCCCAGTGGTCGCTCAACCAGGCCTTCTGGAGCGGCGCGCGCGACAAGCTGCGTTTTGCGGAGATCAGCAAACGCGAGTTCGGCGTGAACGCGGTCGAATACGTCAACCAGTTCTACCTCGAGGGCTTCACCCAGCAGGTCACCGCCGAACTCAGGCGCGTCGCCGACGGCGAGGGCGTGCGCAACGTGCTCATCATGTGCGACCGCTGCGGTCGTCTCGGCGATCCCGATCCCGCCAAACAACAGGCCTCCATCGACGCCCACGAACCCTGGCTCGAGGCCGCCCGCACGCTCGGCTGCCACGCCATCCGCGTGAACGCCTTCTCCGAAGCGAGTGAAAGCTACGGCACCCAGCTCGACCGTACGGCCGACGGCCTGCGCCGCCTCTGCGAACGCGGCGACACCTACGGACTCAACGTCATCGTCGAACCCCACGGCGGCCTCTCCTCCAACGGCGCCTGGCTCGCCGCGCTCATGGACCTCGTGGGCCACCCGCGCGTGGGCACCCTGCCCGACTTCGGCAACTACGGTGACCGCCGCCAGGGCTGGGCCTACGATATCTACCTCGGCACCGCCCAAAGCATGCCCTACGCCAAGGGCGTCAGCGGCAAGACCTTCCACTTCGGTCCCGACGGCGAAGAGAGCACCATGGACTTCCGCCGCCTCATGGCCATCGTCAAAGCGTCGGGATTTTCCGGATACATCGATATCGAATACGAAGGCGACGAGATCGATGCCGACACCGGCGTGCGCCTCACCCGCGACCTGCTGGTCCGCCTCGGCGGCCGGTTGTGACCGCGAGCGCCGAGCGGCTCAGCCGGGCTGCGCCATCCCACACCGCGAGCACCCGCGCGAAGTGCAACAGGCTTCCGCGGCGCAGCCGCTTGCGCCCAAAACAGTTTGGGCCGCCAGCGCACTGGCCTTGACGCTGACGGCCCCGGTGATCCGACAAGGTCGACTCTACCTCATCGAAAAGGAACTGATCTCGGGTGGGGTTCCAATCCGCCCGACAGTCAAAACAGTTCGGCGGGCCGGTTCCGCTACTCGACCGGCAAAACTACACAAATTTAGGTAAGTGCCGCGACCGGGTCTCGAGCCCGGCGCACGGGCGCGGATCGACCCGGAGAGCGCACGGCGATCGCGACCGACGCAGCAATTTACGGGCGCTTTGCGGCAAGGGTTGCGCAGAAGGCGGCGCGGGTCGGTGGCAGAATGCGGTCCACGACGACACCTCCGCAGTCCCCAGCCGTTTCCTTTCCGCACCACTCAGGTCAATCATCCCACCGCAGACGTCGGGCGACTCTCGCCGCCCGGCAGATGCTGGCTCTCCCATCTTCACCTGAGCCCGCGACGGGAAGGGTCGGTTCGGCAAGGCTGCCCGCCGTCAGGCTCCTGTGAGGCGCGGCCCCGCTGCATTCGTGCGGCGGGGCCGTTGTTATGCCGGCCCACCGGCGCCGCCGCTTTCCAAGCCTTACTCGAGCAACACCTCCCACCCGATCACCCTGCACGCCGCCGGCCACCAGCCGAGGGTTGATCTCAAATTGGAAATCTCAAATCTCAGATTCCTGCGACGCAGATTGAGCCAGTGTCACGAGGCCCTCCACCTGCGCGCTCCCGTCTACAGCCGCCCTTCCTCGAAGTCGTAGACGTCGAACCACACCCGCACCACCTTCCCGGACGGCACGTTCTGCGGGATGTCGCCCTCCAGAAATTCCTGCAACTCGACCGAAAAATTTCTGCAACTCCCCCGGCCCTGACCGGGTTGTTTCCCTCGTGCACCTTCCGACCCTGTTACCCGAAATTCGTCAGGCCCTGCGCCGTCTCACGCGCGAACGCGGCTTTTCCACCACCGTTCTGCTCACCCTCGCCCTCTGCATTGGCGCCAATGTCGCCATCTTCGCCGTCGTCGATGCCATCCTCGTGCGCCCCCTGCCCTACCCGCACGCCGAGCGGCTCGTCACCCTGCGCAACTCCTACCCGGGCGCCGGCGCCCCGGACAGCTCCTCGTCCCTGCCCAACTACTACGACCGGCGCGGCGGCGCAGTCGCCGCCTTCGATTCGGTCTCCATCTGGCAGCAGGGCAGCGCCATCGTCGGCGAAGCCGGCTCCCCCAACCGCATCGCCCGCGACCGCGTATCGCCGGAATTTTTCGCCACCCTCGGCGTCCCGCTGGCCATGGGCCGGACCTTCACCGAAGACGAACTCCTCTATGCCAACGCCCAGGTGATGATCCTCACCCACGAGTTCTGGCAAAACCGCTTCAACGGCGACCCCGATGTGCTCGGCCGCCCCCTCACCGTCGACGGCCTCACGTCCACCGTCGTCGGCGTGCTGCCGCCCGGCTTCCGCTTCCTCGACAGCGACGCCCGCTTCTTCGTCCCGCTCGCCTCCGCCCTCGAGGACCGCGAGCCCAACCGCCGTCACTCGAACGGCCAGACCATGGTCGCCCGGCTGGCGCCGGGGGTTTCCCTCGCCGAGGCCCAGGCGCAGATGGATGCCCACAACGCCGCCCAACTCGAGACCGACCCCTTTGCCGATCTCGTACGTGACGCCGGCTTTACCACCCGGGTCCGTTCCCTGCACGACGACGTCGTTCGCGGCATCCGTCCCGCTCTGCTCCTGCTGCAGGCCGGCGTGCTCGCCCTCCTGCTCATCGGCGGCGTCAACCTCGTCAACCTGCTCCTCATCCGCGCCCACGGCCGCGCCAAGGAATTCGCCGTGCGCCAGGCCCTCGGCGCCGGTCGCACCGATCTCGCCCGGTCCATCATCCTCGAAACCCTGCTCCTCACCCTCGCCGGCAGCCTGCTCGGACTCGCCACCGGTGCCGTCGGCATCCAGGCCCTCGCCGCCCTGGGCACCGATCAGTTGCCGCTCGGCGTCAATATCGCCTTCGACGCCCGCATCGCCCTGATCACCCTCGCCGCCTCCGTCGTGGTCGGCCTAGCCCTCGCCACCCCCGTGGTCGCCGTCAGCCTCCGCCGCACCCTCGCCCCGGTGCTGCAGGCCGAGACCCGCGGCGGCACGGTCTCCCGCGCCGCGCAGAACCTGCGCCACGTCTTCATCGTCACCCAGATTGCCGTCACGTTCGTCCTGCTCAGCGGCGCCGGCCTGCTCGGCCTGAGCCTGCAAAAGGTACTCCAAACCTCGCCCGGCTTCACCGCCGACCACGTCCTCACCGCCCGCCTGTCGCTGCCCTGGAAAACCTACCCGGAATACGCGCCCCGCCAGGCCTTCCTCGACCGTCTGCTCGCCGAACTCCGCGCCCAGCCCGGCGTCACCCACGCCGCCTTCACCGACGGTCTGCCGTTCAGCGGCAACGTCTCCGACAACGCCACCGTCGTCGAAGGCGTGCAGCGCGCACCGGGCGAATCCATCCGCACCCACTTCACCCTGTTCGCGATGGGCGACTATTGGCGGGCGCTCGACATTCCGCTGGTCGAAGGCCGCTTCCTGGAGGAGGCCGACAATCAACGTGAGCAGAAGGTCGCCGTCGTCGACCAGGCCTTCGTCGATCGCTACTGGCCCGGCCAGAGCGCGCTCGGCCGCCGCATCGCCAGCGATGTCGAGATCACCGATGAAAACGCCCTCACCATCGTCGGCGTGGTCGCCACCGTGAAACAGCGCGACCTCACCGACACCGCGCCGCTCGGCACGGTTTACGTGCCCTACCGCGAGCGCGGCAACCAGGGCATCACCCTGGTTTTGCGCACCGGCGTCGCCCCCGAGGCCCTCGGCGCCACCCTGCAGAAGCTCGTGTTGTCCATCGATCCGGAGCTGCCGGTCGACGACATTCGGGTCATGCAGGAACGCATCGACAACAGCCTGGTGGGCCGTCGCTCGCCGGCGCTGCTGGCCGGCATCTTCGCCGGCGCCGCGCTGCTGTTGGCCGCCGTCGGCACCTACGGGGTGCTCGCTTATGCGGTGAGTCAGCGCCGTCGCGAAATCGGCGTGCGCATGGCGCTCGGCGCCCTGCCGGGCCAGGTGCTGCGCCAGTTCCTCGGCCTCGGTGGCATGCTGCTGGCCCTCGGCGCCGTCATCGGCCTGATCGGCAGTTGGTTCGTCGGCCGCGCCATGCAGAGCCAACTCTTCGATGTCGCCGCGTTCGACCCGCTCGTCGTCGCGACCACGGCGGGGGTGCTGCTGCTCGTCGTCCTGCTCGCCACCCTCCTCCCCTCGCACCGCGCCTCCCGCGTCAACCCGATGGAAGCCCTGCGCGACGACTGAGTGCGGCTCCTCCTCACACCGGCAGCGCCGACAGGCGGTCCACCGAGGCCTGCAGCGCCGCCACCGCTTCCGGGGTGCCCCGGGTCAGGCGGAACAGGTCGGCGATGCTCTCGCCCAAGCCGTCCAACTCATCCTTCGTCCGCTCCACCTGCGCCCGCATGTCCCGGAACAACAGTTGCAGGTCACCGCCCACGCCGAGGCGGGCGGCTTCGGTGATGCCAGTGATCTGGGTCGACTGCAGCGCGACGAGGGTCTTGCGCAACTGTTCGCGGTCTTCGCGCAGCAGCGGCAGGCGCTCCAGCACCGTGCCGATCGCCCGGGCGGCGGCATGCGTGGTCGCCCGACAGGCTTCACGCAGGTGCCGCACCCTCGCCCCGGCGCCCGGCCCCGCGTCCTCGGTCGTCACCATCTCGGCGAGGAAACTGAGAATCATCTCCATCTGGATGCGCGCGGCACAGACATTGGAGGCGATGTCGGACACCGCGCCGGCGGTCGCCGCGATGTGTCGGGTGAGCGCGCTCATGAGCCGGTTGAGTTCACGCGCGTGCTCGTTGAGAAAGCGAGCCACCGTACCGATGACCACCCCCGACGCGCCCAGCGGGTGGGCCGCGAGGTGGGCGTTGAAGGCATTGAGCGAAAAGGCGTCACCGATCTCCGCCACGACCTGCTGGTGCTTCGCCACAGCGGCACTGCCGTGCAGGAAATGGTCGAGCTTGGCAAAGATCTCGTTGAGCCGCGCGTAGGTGCTGCGCGACAGGTCGTGCAGGGCTCCGAGCGCCGGACCGGCCGCGGCCGGCAGCGTCTCGGGAAAAAGCCGCAGGCCGCGCGCCGCGGCCTGCGCGTCGCGTTGTTTGATCTCAAGGATGAGCGACTCGTGACTGAACGCCGCATAGTCGGGCCAGCCCGCCTCCGCCAGGCGACGCAGCAAGTGCTCGGCACCGGTCGCCGCCGCCGCGCCTTCACTCAGGCCCTCCGCGATCAGGCGGTTCTCGGTCGCGAGGACCTCGGCGTATATCGACTCCACCTGCGCCAGCCGGGATGAGGTGGGTTTGATGCGCACGGAAAGAAATCCATCCCCGACGGGCATCACCACCGCCATCACCCAGTAATGGTTGGCGTTGGCCGCGAGGTTCTTCACGTAGCCCATGAAGGTCGCGCCGCCCTTCACCGTGGCCCACAACAGATGAAACACCGCGCGGGGCACCCCCGGATGACGGATGAGGTTGTGGTTGGCCCCGCGCATGCGCTCCAGCGGATAACCGCTCACCCGGGCAAATACGGCATTGCCATCGGTGATCACCCCGTGACCGTCCGTCATCGAAAAGAAGGTCTCCTGCACGTCGAATCGTTGGGACTCTCCGGTGGGAGTGATGGAGGCGTTGTTCACGGGAGGGACAAGAGTGGGACGGTCCCGCCAGCATAGTCCGGTCTCCGACCTCCCTCGCCAGCATCAACTTAGCGCACTTCTTGCGAAAAACCCGCCGCGCCCGGCCGCCCCAACCACGCAAGCTTGTCGGGGTTGCGCAGCGCGAACAATCCGGCGATGCGGCCCTCGCGGATCTGGATCGAAAACGCCGTGACCGGTCGCCCGTCCTTCGCATCCCGCACCACGACCCCGGGGGAGCCGTTATACCAGGTCCAGTGCAACAGGGAGGCGTCGTAACGGGAACCGTGCTTGGTCACGATGTTGACGAAGAACTTCGCCACCTGCTCCGAGCCCGTGATCACCTTGCCGGCCGCAATCACCTTGCCGCCGCCGTCGGAATGGAACGCCACGTCCTCGCACAACACGGCCTTGATTCCCTCGCTGCTGCCGGCCGCGGCCGCCGCGAGGAAGGCGCTCAACAGGCGGCGGTGATCTTCGGCCGAAACCGGCTCGGACTTGCCCTCCCGCTCCCGATCGCCGCCCACCCGCGCCCGCGCCCGCGACACGAGTTTGCGGCACGCCGCCTCGTTGCGACCCAGCACCTCCGCCACCTCGGCGTAATCGTGATCGAACACGTCATGCAGCAGCAACGCCGCGCGTTCGGCCGGGGTGAGCCGCTCCATCGCGGTGAGCAGCGCCATCGACACCGACTCGTCCAGCTCCAGGCGACGCCCGCCGCCCGCGTCGTCGGTCACCGCCACATCGAGCACCAGCGGTTCCGGCAGCCACGGACCGGGATACACCTCACGCTGCACGCGCGCCGACTTGAGCTGGTCGAGACACAGCCGGCTGCAGGTGCGCAGGAGCCACGCCCGCGGCTCGCGCACCCGCGCACGATCGGCCGCCGCCCAGCGGAGCCAGGTTTCCTGCACCAGGTCCTGCGCGTCGCCCACGGTGCCCAGCATGCGATACGCGAGACGCTGCAGCGCCTCGCGGTGCGCTTCAAAAACGGCGGCGGCTTCGTCGACGGACATGGCGCCGGGCATCACACCGAGAAGGCCGTGAGCGAGCAACTCTGCGCGTGGCCAAGCGTGCGCTTCACCGCGGGAAACAGCAGCGCGCTGGCGATGCCCAGCGACATTTCCACCAGCCCGGCCGAGGTGTAGCGGGCCCGCATGCGCTCAACGCGCTCGAGGTCGGGCGTCGCGCCCGCCGCGATCTGCGCCGCGTAGGCGTGCACCTCGCGCAGCTCGGGCGATAAGCCCTCACCGTCGCGCCGCGCACCGCGCAGGATCGCATCGGCCACCCCGGCCTCGCGGCCCATTTTGATCGTGAGCTCTTGGCAGGGCCCGCAGTCGACCACGCTGAACGCCGCGATCTTCGCCACAAAAGCCGCGTCCGGCGGCAACACCTCGCGGTAGGAGGCCATCGCCGCCACCGCCTGAAAACGGGCAAAGGCTTCGGGGGAGGCCTCCAGCATCTCCTGCAGGTAGGAGACGTCATAGTCGTAATGGTCGCCAAACTGGCGGGTCTGCGCGCGGGCGGATTCGATTTGGGCGGTCGTCATGATGAGCGGGTGGATTTTCAGGAAGGTTCATGGCTTGGACGAATCAGACTGCGGCTTTGTGACCGAAACCGAAAAAAATGTCATAACACCCGAATCCCGAATTCGGTCCGGAAAGACCTTGTAGCCCTGCGCGGGAGCGCAGGGACCGAACCTGCGCTGGCATTTCGGCGGCACGGTTTTGTAGGATCGGACGCATGGGCTCGCTTCATCCCGTCGCGGTTTCCGGTCCGATTGTCACGGCGCGGCTGCGGCTGGAGTGCCTGACGGCTGCCGACCTGCGCTGGCTGGCGGCGGGGCGGCCGGCCCGGGTGGTGGATCGCCTCCGCTACCACGTGCCCGACCCGGGACTGCTACCCTCCGCCGGTTTTGCCCTGCGACGCCTCAAGCTCATTGAAGCCGACGCGCAACAGCTTCCCTGGATCTTCCGCAGCATCATCCTGACTGCGACGGACACGCTCATCGGCAACATCAACTTTCACCACCGGCCCCCCGACCCCTTCCTGCTGCCCTACGCCGCTCACGCGGCCGAGCTCGGCTACAGCATCGCCCCGGCGTATCGGCGGCATGGTTACGCCACCGAGGCGATGGAAGGCATGATGGACTGGGCCGGACGCGTCGCCGGCGTACGATCGTTCTTCCTGTCGATCTCTCTCGACAACCCCGCCTCCCTCCGTCTCGCCCTCAAACTCGGCTTCCGCCAGGTCGGCGAACAAATCGACGAAGAGGACGGCCTCGAATGGGTGTTCCGCCGGGATTCGACGTTCGTTCGTGGTTCTCCCCTGACTTCGTGCGCCTAAGAACAATCCAGTTCGTCCGTTGTCCCATAGCCTCCTTCCCATGAAACGACGTTCCTTTTTCCTCTGCCTGCTGGCCGCGAGCGCGCTGGTCGCCCAGGCCATTCCGGTCGAATCCACCATCACCGCCGTCACCGTCTATCCCGACCGCGCCCTGGTCACCCACAGCGCCGCGATCGAGTTGCCCGTCGGCGAATCCGTCGTCACCCTCAGCGGCCTGCCCGCCAATCTCTGGGACGATTCCCTGCAGGTCCGCGGCAGCGGCCCCACCGGCACCACCATCCTCGACGTCAACTCCCGCAACGTCCACCTCGAGGCCGAGCCCAGTCCCGACATCGCCCGACTCGAGGAAACCCTCAAGGCGCTGCGCGCGGAGGACAAGGTGCTCGGTGATCAGCTGGAAAACCTCAACCGCCAGTTCGGGGTGCTGAACCAGATCATCACCGCTCAAACCACCCCGCCCCAGGAAGGCAACGCGCCCTCGCGGACCCTCGCCGAATGGCAGGACCTGCTCACGTTCTCGGCCGAAAACCATGCCCGGCTCACGACCGCCCAACGCGACCTGACCACCCGGCGCGAAGACCTCGCCCAAAAGATCTCCGCCGCCCAGGCCCAGCTCAACGAAGCCCGCGGCCGCCAGCCCGGCCGCCGCGCCGTCAAGGAGGTCACCGTCCGCCTCACCGCGGCCGCCGCCGGTCCCGGTCGCCTCGACCTCAGCTACACCGCACCCGGCGCCCACTGGAATCCCGTCTACAACGCCCGCCTCGACTCCACCGCCCGCACCGTGAGCTTCGACTACCAGGCGCAGGTCACCAACCGCACCGGAGAAGCCTGGCACGAAGTCGCCCTCACCCTCTCCACCGCCCGCCCCAGCGCCGGCGGCGCCGCGCCCCAACCCATGCCGTGGATCGTGGCCCAGGCAGAGGCGCAAAAGCGCTTCAAGAACGAGGTCGAACTGTCCGCCTTTGCGGTCGATCGAGCCATGCCTACGGCCGCCGCAGGTCGAGCCAGCCTCGCCGCCCCCGCCGCCGAGATGGCCGTCGCTCAGGCCACCGTCGAAACCGGCCTCACCGCCGCCACCTTCCGGATCGCCGCCCCCGCTTCCATCCCGGCCGACGGCACGACGCAGAAGGTCACCGTCACCACGGTCACCCTGCCCGCCGGCCTGCGCTACGACAGCACACCCAAATACGTGCCCAGCGCCTTCCTCTCCGCCACGGTCAAGAACACCACCGACTTCCCCCTGCTCGCCGGTTCGCTTGCCGCGTTCGTCGACGGCGCCTTCATCGCCAACAGTCACCTCGAGCAGACCATGCCCGGCGAGGAATTCGAACTGGCCTTGGGCGTCGACGAAGCCATCGCCATCGAACGCACCCTCCTCGACCGCTTCGTCGAAAAAACCGGCTTCACCAACAGCGGCACCCGCGTGACCTACGAGGCGAAAATCGAACTCACCAACCATAAAACGGTGCCCGTGACACTCAAGCTCGCCGAGCCGCTGCCGGTCAGCCGCCATGAAAAGATCCTCGTCAAAGTCCTTGCCCCCGCCGAACGCGACATCGCCACCGGCGACGACAAGACCAAGGCCTTCCACCGTGACGACGAAGGCATCCTCACCTGGACCGGCACGCTCGCCCCCGGCGCCTCCCGCACGCTCGATCTCGAGTTCAGCATCGAACACCCCAACGACCTCCCCGTCATCGGCATCGAATAGGTCTGATCTTTCTCTTTCTTCATTAACTTTCTCTTTCTCCCCTTGCGCCCGTCCGGCCTCCGCGCCGCGGCGGGCGTCTCGTTTTCCAAACATAGTTAACATCAACGTCACCGGGCTCACTTGCGCTTTTGCGCAACCCGTCTTCTGTGTCGCTTCCCCCCGCCCTTCTCACCATGCAGCGTCGTTCCCTCCTCCTTACCGCCCTTTTCCTCACCATGTTCAGCTTCGGCACCGCCGCCCCCCTCGAAGTTGGCGCCCCCGCGCCCGCCGTCTCCGCCCGCACCGACGCCGGCACCGAACTCAATCTGGCCGATCTCTACGCCGCCCACGACTACACCCTCGTTTACTTCTACCCCAAGGCCGACACACCGGGCTGCACCAAACAAGGCTGCTCCCTGCGCGATGCCTACGAAGAACTCACCGACAAGGGCGTCGCCGTCGTTGGCGTGTCCTACGACAGCGTCGAGGCCCAGCGCGCCTTCAAGGAAAAGTACCAATTTCCCTTCACCCTGCTGGCCGACACCGACAAGGCCGTCGCCACCGCCTTTGGCGCCAACGGCATGATCATGGCCAGTCGCTCCGCCTACCTCGTGCACGACGGCCGCATTGTCTACGCCGACCACAAGGGATCCACCGCCGAGCAAGCCAACGACATTCTCCGCTTTCTGGCCAAGTAACCCTCGGCCAGCCGACGGTCACGCAGACTACAAACCAACGAACCAAAAGACGCCCTCTGTCAGCGGAGGGCGTTTTTTGTTGGCCAAACCGTATCGCTGGCTTCAGCCAGCGACTCCCGCATGCCGCGCCGCAAAAGCAAATCGTCCTCCCGGTCCCGCCGGCCGTCCGCCGCGCTCCCCGCCCGCTTTCGCCGCACCAAGACCTTCTTCTGGCTCAACGCCGTCATCCTGCTCGGCGGCGCGGTCTGGTATTTCCTCCAACCGCCCCCCCGCCAGGCCGAGGTCCGTCAACTCGTCGGCAATGCCTTCGCCGAGAACAAGCGTGTCGAGCTGGTCGATGTCGCCTGGGACCTCTATCAGCTCTACTACAGTCCCGACTTCGTCAGCGTCCCGCCCGCCCCCGGCGACCGCAGCCACCTCTACGCCGGCACGCCCGTGCCCGTGGCGCCCTCCGCGCAGATCACCCGCGTCCTCACCAACACCGGTTACCTCGTCGGCTACGACGACCAGGCCGGCGTGCCGCGCTGGGCCGCCTACCGCATCGCCGACATCTCGCCGCTGCCCGCGCCCGCCGCACGCCCGGACCGCTTCGAGGTCGACCGTCGCACGGTCGCCCGGATCGACAGCGATGCGTATACAGGAACCGGATACGATCGCGGTCACCTCGCGCCCAACCACGCCATCGCCACCCGCTACGGCGAACCCGCCCAGCGCGAGACCTTTCTCATGAGCAACATCATCCCGCAGAAGCACCGGCTCAACGGCGGGCTCTGGAAGCGGCTCGAGCTCGAAATCGCCACCGCCTATCCCGCGCGCTTCGGCGAGGTCTGGGTGCTCTGCGGCCCGGTCCTCGGCGCCCCCTCCGCGCGCCTCTCCGGCGCGGGCCGTAACCGACCGGTGATTCCCACGCACTGCTACATGATCCTGGTCGACGAAAGCGACGGCCGCATGCGCGCCCAGGCCTTTCTCTTCCCGGCCGAGCCGGCCGATCACGCCCGCCTCGCCGACTTCCTCACCACCATCGACGAACTCGAAGCGCGCACCGGCCTCGACTTCCTCACCGCCCTCCCCGACGACGCACAAGCCGCCCTCGAATCCACCCGCGCGAGCCGCGTGTGGTGAAAGCAAATTGTTCCTCTCCTAAAAGCCCTGCGGCACCAGTCCAAGGTTGTTTATCTTTTCATTAACCACCGATAGCGCTTCGTGCGCCTGCAGCACCTCAGCATAGTCCCAGCATTTTAGTTTTTCCCGCAGTCCCGGCACTCCCGCTCTGCAAGTTCGGGGTTTCGGGCCAGCTTGGCCAAGTAGTCGCGGAGGTAGCTTGTAACGTTCCCTCTGCCCGATTCAGCGATCGATGAACGGGGCGTTACCTGGAGAACTATCGACGCCCCCGTTTCATCTTCTCGAGCGTTTGACGGAACGGTACCTCCCGTGCTTTGCCATCCTTGCCGATTCGCCAGATCGCCGGTGGTCGTGTCAGGTCGGCCAGCCGGCACATTTGCGCATAAGCCTGTACCACGCATGCTGCTTTGCCCTCGCGGGTTTCGCCATTCATTCCAAGCAGGATGAAGACATGAGCCTTCGACTCCGACAGTTGCTGGAGGAAAAGCGGCAACCGGGTCATCTCGTTGTCGCCGCTGACCAGTAGCCAACGGGAGTCGCCCAAGGCAGTAAGCCACTTGGGGTCTTCCGTCTTTTTGCTGAAACGCTCGTCGTGAAGGTGAACCTCGATTCCGGCCTGCTCAATCAGTCCCTTGAACAGACGACCGCCGGAGTTGCGGTCGATAAAGACCGGCCTGCGCCTCCATTCACGCGGCGCGACGGTCGGCCCAGCGGATGGCATCCTCGATATCCTCCACCCGTGCGTCGTAGTCAGCCGCCAGGTCGGTCATGTGCTCGCCAGCCCGGAACCGGGCCGCCACCGCATCCACACTTATTCCCAACTGCGCGAGTACCGGGCGGCCAAATCCCAGGCTCGGAGAGAGCATAATGGTTTTCTGTTCCCGCCCGTTAAGGAGCGGAAAGAATTTCTCCGCGTAGCCATCCTCGCCATAGACAAGCTGCTTCAGCCCCTCCTGCACGATTTCCAGGTTCACGTGCTGCCCGCGCTCGGAGAGCGAGACCAAACGGTCGTTCGCCTTCAGGTAGAGATGCTTCCGGTCATATTTGAAATCCTGGTGCGCCAGGAAAAGCAGATCGCCGTTTTCCTCGCGGAGATATTCCATCGCTACGCGGAAGTTTTTGAGCGGAATCCCGTAACCCTTGCGAATCGCCAATAGCATGTGAGCCTCAACCAGATCGATAAAAGACAACGCGGCACCGGGAGCCGTGGTGCCGGCCAGGACCGCTGGCGCGCGCTTTCGACCGTTTTTCACCACATACTCCCGCCCGCGCAGCCAACCGCGCAGAGTGCTCGCACTCGTACCTAAAACGCGGGCTGCCGTGGCCAGTGGATAGGCTGGCTGCAGCTTTAACGCTTTGGGTTTCGGACTACGGTTCACGGGAAAAATATCTGCATCATGACAAGACGGACGCAAGCCGCGAGGCCGCCACTCAGAATTGCCGTCACGGCATAAACCAAACCGGCTTCAGTGCGTAGCCGGTAGGCGAAGCCATCCGTGTTCATCCGTGGTTAAGAATTGCCCTGCCTCTCCGCCGCCTCGACGGCCTCACAGCTCGTCGTCGTGTACTTCATGCAGGACGGATGCGGTCGGATCCACGCGCACGCGCTGCAGCCAATCCGCCAACAATGGTTCCTTCGCCACCAGCTCCAGGGGCAAGGGCGCAGCCAGCAGGTCGATGGCACGCAGGCGGCCGTCGGCCGCACGCACCAGGTTCTTGCTGTGCAGATCGGCCACCAGCCAGGGGGCGTCGTCGATGAAATACAGCCGCGGATGATCCCGGTGCGCCCGCAGGAAACGCGAGGGCCAGGCGATGAGACCCGCCGGCTGTACGCCCGAGGTGTCCGCGCCTTCCGCCAGCAGGCCGCCCAGGGTTTGCTTCGTCACGAGCACGCCCTCGCGTTTGGTCACGCCGATCACTTCCGTCGGCATGCCCTCGAGCCGCAGAATGAGGTCAAACTTCTCCAGCATCGCCTGGTAGGTGCCATCCGCCGCTTCGGCGTGCAGGGCCACGTCGTCCTCGCGATGGAAGGAAAACGTGCCGCCGATGTGCCCGTCGTCGCGCGGCATGAAGAACTTGTAGATCGATTGATCCTCCGCCTCGAAGGCCGTGGCCTCCACGCCGCTGCTGATCGGTCGCAGCCGCGGACTGCACTCACCCAGCAAATCCTCCACCTCCTCCGGAAACCCGAAATCATCCAACTCGATCAGCGGAAAGGTCTCCCGAAACGCCCGCGCCGCCGCGTCGAGTTCGTGCCAGAGCGGATCGGCCGCCGCCAGCAGCCCTATTTCGTCGGGTTCCCAGAGGACGAGGTCATCGTCCGGATACGTTCCGATGCCGACTTTCTCCGCTGCCGCGCGGAAACGAGCGAGCGCTTCCAATCGTCGCCGGTGATCGTGTTGAAGCGCGCGCCAGCTTTCTTCGTCGGGGAGCCGCCCGCCGCGGATGCAGGTGGGTTTGCCGGTGAAGGGGTCTTGCATGTGTCGTCGCGGCTCATGGTCGTCGGTGCGGAGCGAGAACCTCGGAGGCCCTACCCGACAAGGCAAACGCAACTTGCTGGGAGTTTTTCGCCGATGTCCACACGTTGTTCACAACGCCCCGCCCGTACTCGTTCTCATTCTCGTTCTCGCCCCCTCATCCGTTCCTCCGCTCCGCGCCGCCGTCATCGCGGTACCCCGACCGGGCCAGGCAATAAAGGGCCGGCACATAGTAGAGCCAGGTCAGGCTCGTCACCATGATCTGAGACCTGCCGCTCAAAAACATTCCGCCGATGACGGTCAGGTCGCAGGCCAGAAACAGCACCAGGCCGGCAAAGGCCCACGTGGCGTTGAAGCGGGGCAGGGCCCCCCTCCAGATCGCGGCAAACGCCGCCCACACCGAGATACCGAGCACGACCAGATAGGCCTCCAGCAACCAGCCGAACCAGTCGGGCAGATAATGCAGCACCCCGAACACGCCGAGGCTTACCGCCAGCAGACCGCCGAACCCGACCAGCTTCGCCGAGGCCTCACGCAGACCCGCCCCGCCCGCCAGGTGCCGGCGAATCAACAGCCCCTGCGCCACCCCGAAGCACCCCACGCCGACGCCGAGCAACCGGCGCTGCACGGCCGGCTCATGCCGCAGCGTGCCGAAATACTGCGCCGCGTCGAACAGGGTGTCGGCAACGGCGATGAAGCCGAAGGCCCAGGCCAGCAGTCGCCAGTCGTGCCCCTCCCAGGCCGCATCGCGCCCGCGCCAGACGAGCGCGGCTGCGATGAACACCGTGACGAGCTTGATGAGCGCGCGCGCCATCCCCACGTGGGCGTCGTGGAAAAACCATGCCGCTCCCGGCAGCAGACGACCCCAGTCGAGCACGGCGAATATCATCGTGATGCCGGCCAGCCACCAGGCGCTGCGCCGGAGCCGGCCCGCGGCGACGGAATTCAGATTTCGTTGGTCCATTCGATTTCTCCGGTCTGGTCGATCCATTCCTCGCGCAGGCGTTCACCGTCGATCGTGAGCAGCGCCCAGCCATTGCGCACCCGATGGGTGTGACCGCCGCCCAAGGGCGTGCAGGTAAGGTGTTCGATCGTGTCGAGCAGACGCCCGTCCGGCTGAAACAGGTCGGCCGCACGCCCAAACGGCAGCGAGGCGTGGCCGAGGCAACGCAGGCGCGCCGGTCGCGGAGAATCCGCCGGCCCCGCCTCGCCGGGGCGCTCGCGGTAGACGACGCCTTTGTGATTGTGGCCCCAATACCAGAGGTCGGGCAGTCGGCCGCCGAGCCGCGCCACCAGCGCCGTCCACAGCCCGTCGTTTTTCGCGCTGCCGGCGAGGTTGAGGCCGTGATGATGCGTGAGCAGGAGGAGCCGCTGACCGGCGGCACGCGCCGCGTCGCTCTCCTCGACGATGAATTGATTCTGCGCCTCCGCCGGATCCTCCGCCAACGCACCGGACATGAAGGCGAGGCCGTGATCGTAGTAGGCCGTGTCGATCGCCAATACGCGCCAGCGTCCGCAATCGATGCTGAAAAATCCCGCTCCCCCCTGTGCCGCAAAAGTGGGATGACGCAGCGCCTGCAGATAGTAGCCGCGGCCGCCGGCGTACATTTCGTGATTGGAGTTGAGGGTAAACGCCCCCAGGCGGCCGCGGGGCCAGATTTCGCTCAGGTGGGGTCCTTCGATCTCCTCCAGGCCCAACGGATACACATCCCCCAGGTGCACGGTGAGGTCCGGTCGTCGCGCTTCCATCGCCCGACCCACGCCCAGGGAGGGCGCACCATCGCGCCCGTCGACCCAAGGTCCGGTGCCCCAGTCGCCGGCGAGTGCGAGGGTGAGCCGGGCCTCGCCGGAAAAATCGAGCCGCCGCCCGCAGGTCGGAAAGGGCGCGAGCAGTGACGGATCGACCAGCAGGCAGACGTAACCCACTGCCGCCCAGGCCCAGCGCGCGTCGGGCAGGGCGTAGGGCGTGTGATTGAGCAGGTTGCCGTCGCCCAGCAGCACACCGTCGCCGTCCAGCCGCCCGCCGTGCTCGCGCAGGAAATCGGGCGTGAGCGCGGCGCCCGGGTAGCCCAGCGCCGCCAGCCAGTCGATCACCCAGCGGCCCGACGCCATCTGCGCCAGATCGTGGTACATGAAACCACCTTCACAGGATCCCCCCACCGGTCCCAGCGACGGGTCCAGCGCCTGCCGCGTGTGGGTTTCGGCGGCCTGAAACGCGGTCCAGAACGTCGCCAGTTTCCGCAAGGTCTCTCCCGACACCGGCAGGTGCGTGCAGCGACGGGCCTGCTCCAGCAGGACCTCCGGCAGGGGGAACGAGGGCTTCGGGGCGGCCGTCGACATGGGGCTGGTTGCAAGGTCATGCGAAGTAATCTCGCCGTGGCCATCCCAAAGCCCTGACCGTTAACGATCAAGCGACCCTCCCTCGCTGGCTCCTCACGCGCTCTTTCTCTTTCTTCTTATCTTTATCTACATCCCCGCCGCCCGGAATCCACTCGCCCAACGAGGAGAAAGAGGAAGATAAAGAGAAAGAATAAAGATCCCCCATGACCCCCTCCCGCTTCCCCACCGTCACCGCCGCCGCCGCGGCCTTCGCTCTCACGGCCGCCTTCACCGCCGCCCACATCGTCAACGAGGAGCCTGGCGCCTACCCGGCCTTCGGCGAGGTCGAGCGGCTCGATCCCGCACTCGACTCCCGCCTCGCGCCCGGTGCCCGCATGGAGTTGCTTTCCACCGGCTTCGAATGGGCCGAGGGTCCCGTGTGGGACGCCGCCCACAATCGACTGCTTTTCACCGACGTGCCCGAGAACAAGGTCTACGCCTGGACCGCCGAACGCGGCACGCGCCTCTTCCTGCATCCCTCGGGTTTCACCGGACTCATGAGCGAGGCGCCGTACGAGGAGGGCGCCAACGGTCTCGCCTTCGACGCCGAGGGTCGCCTCCTGCTTTGCCAGCACGGCAACCGCCAGGTCGCCCGCCTCAACGCCGATGGTCGCAGCTTCTCGCCGCTCGCCGCCCGCTTCGACGGCAAACGCTTCAACAGCCCCAACGATCTCGTACGTGCCCGCAACGGCGACGTGTTCTTCACCGATCCGCCCTACGGACTCACCGATCAAAAGGTCGGCAAGGAACTCGATTTCCAGGGTGTCTATCGCCTCACGCCGAGCGGTCAGGTGCACCTGGTCACGGCCTCACTCAGCCGCCCCAACGGCATCGGCCTTTCGCCCGACGAACGCACGCTCTACCTTGGCAGCACCGACGGCGAGGAACCCTGCGTCTACGCCCTCACCCTCGATGCCGAAGGCAAGGCCGTTGGCGAGCCGCGGGTGTTCTTCGACGGTCGGCCGCTCTTCGCCCAGGGTCGCCGCGGGGGCTTCGATGGACTCAAGGTCGACGTCGATGGCTACGTGTGGGCCACCAGTCCCGGCGGCCTCGTCATTCTCGATCCCGCGGGCAAGCACCTCGGCTCGCTGCTCACCGGTCGGGGTACCGCCAACGTCGCCTTCGGCGGCGAGGACGGCACGATGCTCTTCCTCACGGCCGACGATTCCCTGGTGCGCATCCCGACCCAAACCACCTGGCTCGGCCGGGGTTGGTGAGGCGCGCCTGAGGCGTGGCTCCCTCTTTCTCTTTCTTCTTTATCTTTATCCCCGCCGACCGAAATCCATCCGCTCCACGGGGAGAAAGAGGAAAGATAAAGAGAAAGACTAAAGATGCGGTTGCTGTCCGGCGGACGGTTTAACCCGCCACCTGCTCCTCGTCGTCCTCGCCCTTGGCGTGGCCGTCCTTCGCGGTGTCGGGCAGTTTCGAGACCAGCAGCTTGTCGATCTTGTGGCGGTCCATGTCGACCACCTCGAAACGCCAGCCGCCGTATTCGAAGGCCTCGCCCGTCGACGGGATGCGGCCGAAGTGGGTCATCACAAAGCCGCCCGCGGTCTGAAACTCCGCCTCCTCCTCGTGGGGCAACTCATCGAGCCCCGTGAGCTCCTTCAACTCGTCGATATCATAGGTCGCGTCGACCAACCAGGAACCGTCGGAGCGCTGCTTGGCCTCGGGTTCGTCGTGGCGGCCCGATTCCGGGATGTCGCCCACGATGGCCTCGAGCACGTCGTAGAGCGTGACGATGCCGGCCACCGAACCGAACTCGTCGACCACCAGGGCGAGGTGTTTGCCCGAGACCTTGAACTGCTCGAGCAGCGCGCTCGCCACCATCGTCTCCGGCACGCTGAGCGGCGGCGTGAGCAGGTGACGCAATTGGGTGGGCACGCCGAAGGCATTGTTGGCCCAGATGGCCTTCACCGATACCATGCCGATGACCTGCTCCCGGTTGCCGTGCACCACCGGGAAATGGGAGTGGCCGCTGGCGACGACCTTGCGCCAATTGGTTTCGTCGGGCTCGGCGAGGTCGAGGAAGACGATCTTGGGCCGCGGCGTCATGAGGTAGGTGACCGGCATCTCGTCGAGTTCCAGCACGCCCGCCACCATGTCGCGCTCGCTTTCGTTGAAGACGCCTTCGGCCATGCCCTGCTCCACCATGATGTTGACCTCCTCCTCGGTGACCGGCGCCTCCTTGGGCGCGCGATGCAGGCCGAAGGGCCGCAACGCCAGCTCGGTGAGCCAGGTGAGCAGGTTGACCGCCGGCGCCACCACCCGCGAGAGACGGCGTATCGGGCCCACCAGCATGAGCGCAAGCGTCTCCGGCTTCATCAGGGCGATGCGCTTCGGCACCAGTTCGCCCAGCACGACCGAGGCGAGCGTGATGGCCACCACCACCACGCCCAGCGCAATGGAGTGGGCAAAGGGGGCCAGGGGCTCAAATTCCGCCAGCAGCAGCTCCAGTCGCGTGGTGATCACCCCGCCGCCGAAAGCGCCCGCCAGCACCGCCACCAGGGTGATGCCCACCTGCACGGTGGACAGGAAACGCGACGGTTCCGAGGCCTCCGCCAGGGCCTGTTCCGCCCGTTTGTCGCCATCGTCCGCCAATTCCCGCAGACGTGACTTGCGGGCGGCTATCAGCGCGACCTCCGCCATGGCGAAGATGCCGTTGATCAACAGCAACAGCAGCAGGATCAACAGCTCGTTGGGAATGGAGTTCATTAACTAGGAGGGAAACGTGAGAGCGAAAGGGAGGGAGGGAAAGTGAAAAGGCCGCGGGCGCGACGACCCTTTTCCCTCTCACTTTCACGCATCACTCCCCTACGTGCCGCGCTTCCATTCCGGCTCATCGGCGTCGTAGATCGCCTGGTCAAACTCGCCTTCGCTCTTGGCCACGATGACGGAAACCACCGCGTCGCCGGTCACGTTCACCGCCGTGCGCGCCATGTCGAGCAGGCGGTCGACGCCGTAGATGACCCCGATGGCAGCAACCGGCAGGCCCACCTGTTGAAAGACCATGGCCAACATGATGAGGCCGACGCCGGGAACGCCTGCCGTGCCGATCGACGCCAGGGTCGCCGTGAGAATAACCATGAGATAACCGGAGAGGCCGATGTCGATGCCCAGGGCCTGCGCGATGAACACCGTGGCCACGCCCTGCATGATGGCGGTACCGTCCATGTTGATGGTGGCGCCCAGCGGGATGGTGAAGGAGGCGATGGAGGGCTTGATGCCGAGGTTGTGTTCGGCGTTCTCCAGGCTCACCGGCAGCGTGGCGTTGCTGCTGGCCGTGGAGAAGGCGAAGAGCTGCACGCGGCGCATCAGCTTGAAGAACGTGATCACCTTGAGTCCGGTAAAGGTCCGCAAAATCGCCCCGTAGGTAACGAAGGCGTGGAGGGCGAGGGCGGCCAGTACCAGGAGGAAGTATTTCCCCAGGGCCTTGATCGCCTCGAAGCCCTCGAGCGCGAATGTCTTCGCCACCAGGGCAAACACGCCGAAGGGCGCGAAGAGCATGAGGATCATGACCAGTTTCATCACGATCTCGTTGAGGTCGCCCGCGATCGCCAGCACCCGCTTGCCCGGCTCGCCGGCGAGGCACATGGCAATGCCAAAGAGGATGGCGAATACGATCACCTGCAGCATGTTGCCCTCGGCCATCGATTGAATCGGATTGCTCGGAAAAATGTTCAGGATCACCTGGCTCAGCGGCGGACTCTCCTGCACCGCAAAATTGGTGTCGTAGTTGAGCTCAAAGCCCGCACCCGGCTGCACCAGGACGGCCAGGCCGATGGCAATGGCGATCGCGACCGCCGTGGTTGTGAGATAAAAGGCCAGCGTCTTCACGCCGATGCGGCCCAGCCGGCGCACATCGTCAAGCGCCGCCGTGCCGGTCATGAGCGAAAACAGCACCAGTGGCACCACCAGCATCTGCAGCAGGCGCACGAAGATGCTGCCCACCAGCGGAAACGCCGTGCCGGCGAGGAAACCCGGCTGTTCGGCATCAACCCCCGCCAAGTTGAGCACCGAGCCCAGCACGATGCCGGCGACCATGGCGATGAGGATGTTGCGGGTGAGGTAACGTTGGGAAAAGAGCGCGGCGATCATGGGGAGGGCGCCGGGACCATCACCCGCCGACCCGCCGCGGTCAACGCCGGTGCGCCCCGGCCGGCCCTCCGCAATTGTACGCTTTATCACGAAACACTTGCCAAGGCCGGCCGTCTCAATCCTCTCCGCTTCATGCCCCGCCGTTTCCGAACACTGTCTGTCGTGTGTTCGACGATGATCGCGCTGTTCATCGTCGGCGGGTGCGGCAGCCCGCCGAGCCCCCCGCCCGGCCCCCAACCGGTCATCACCGGCCGCGGTAGTTACCTCGATGGTCGCGTGGAGGTCGTGGCCGAACTCGGCCCCTTCCGCCTCGTCGATGCCCTGCCGCCCCAGCGCCTGGGCGGCGCACCCGTCGCCATCGACACCGAGCCACTCACCAACCGCCGCCCCCGCGACTACGCCGGACCCGGCGCACGCAACCGCACCGGCGGCCCGCCCCGCCAATCGCTCACCGTCACCATCCGTAACGCCGGCGACCAAGCCCTGCGCCTGCGCGTCGCCGAGGTGCGTTGCGTGCTCGGCAACTTCGTGCCCGTCCCCGAAGTCTTCACCCTCGAACCCGGCCAGCTCCAGGCCCTCGAGCCCATGCGCGCCTCCTACCCCGCCCCCATCGACGAACTCGAAGTCGTCATCCGCCTCCGCACCGCCGAAGCCGACGAAGCCCAGACCCTGAAGCTGGAGCTGTAACGCCCTCCCTTGCTTTCCCGTACTCGGCGCCGGAGGCGCCCCCTCCATCTTTCTCTTTATTCTTTCTCTTTCTCTTTCTCCCCACTGGGTCAAGGGGTTCCGGCGAGCGGGGAGAAAGAGAAAGAGAAAGAATAAAGAATAAAGATCCCGGGAAAAAGCGGGGAGCAGTAGTCGGGCGCCGGTCCGCGTCTCCGCCCGCCTTCAAAACAACGGCGAGGGATAAATCCCCTCTGCGATCAACTCACCCAGCATCGCCTGCACCCGCGGCTTGTCCTCGCGGTACGTCACGCCAAACCACCGCGCCGTCGTCGGCTTTACCCGGACCGTGGCGCGACCCGCCTCGATTTCGGCCGACACCGCCGCCGGCAGATAAAACTCCGCCTTCGGTTGCTCCCGCCGCGCGGCCACGAAGTCCCGCCACTGCCGGTCCAGCGCTCCCCAGAACGAGGGCTGAAACAGCCAGCAGTTCATCGATACGATCTCCTCCCCGGAAAACGACCGCCCCGCGCCCACGTCATCGCGCGTGATGCCCGTGCGTTCCACCACCTCGGTGAGTCGGCCCTCACCGTCGACCTGACACACTCCGCGCGACACCGCGCCCTGTTCCGACAAGGTGTTGGCCAGCCGGAATCCGACCATCGCATGATCGGCATCCGGCGCGGCTGCAAAGGCCGCCAACTGCGCAAAAGAATCGCGGCCCAGAAAATCGTCGGCATTGATGACGGCGAACGGCACCTCCTCGCCCACGGCCTCCCGGGCGCACCACACCGCATGGCCCGTGCCCCAGGGCTTTTCGCGCCCGGCCGGTACCGGCGCACCGTCCGGCAGCATGTCGAGCGCCTGAAACGCATAGTCGACCGCGATCCGCCCGGCGTACTTGGCGCCGATCTGCGTGCGAAACGCTTCCTCAAAATCGCGCCGGATTACGAACACCACCCGGTCGAAGCCCGCCCGCACCGCATCGAACACCGCATAATCCAAAATCGTTTCCCCTGCCGGCCCGACCGGGTCGAGTTGCTTGAGCCCGCCGTAGCGGGAGCCCATGCCGGCAGCGAGAACGAGAAGCGTAGGAGAAGCCATACGACGCCGATGCAGACAGACGGAACGCCCGGACTCCAAGCCAAAGACCATGCCAGCCACGAATCGATCGAGCGCCGGACAGGCTTTCGCCCCAGGATCGATTCTTCGCGCCCCTTCGCGCCTTTCCCGGTTCATCAATACTCCCGGAGGCTTGACCGCCTGAAGCCCGGAACCACAAATCCGAGCCCGGTTCGGAGTTCCGCGTTTACGCGGCAGGTTCAGTGGACCGGCGACCTTCCCCCAGCCCGAACCAATCCGCGACGAGCTGAAAGGCGCGGCTACTGCCAAGCGATCTCCAAACCTTAGCGTTGTTCGCACGCCCTTAACCTGTTTCAGCATGAACCGGCGACACGGTCAGCCGATTCCCGCCACCCCGGAACGTAATGTAATTTTATGCAATTGTAGTTGCCCGCATTCGCGCCCGCACCCAGCCTCAGCCCTTCCCCACCCCCATGGCTTCCCCTGCATCCCCGGTTCTCTCCGTTCGCGAAAAAGTCGGCTACGGCCTCGGCGACACGGCGTCGAATTTCGTTTTCCACACCGTCAACGTCTTCCTGTTCTACTACTACACGGACGTCTTCGGCCTGGCCGCCGCCACCGTGGGTACGCTCTCGCTGGTCGCCCGCATCTTCGACGCGGTGAGCGATCCGCTGATGGGCGCGCTGGCCGACCGCACGCAGACCCGCTGGGGCAAGTACCGGCCCTACCTGCTGTGGATGGCCGTGCCGTTCGGTATCTGTGGTTACCTGCTGTTCGCCAATCCGGCCCTCAGCGACTCCGGCAAGGTCACCTACGCCTACCTCACCTACGTGGCGATGATGCTCATCTACACGGCGGTGAACATTCCCTACTCCGCGCTGCTGGGCGTCATCTCGCCCTCCTCGGCGCAGCGGACCTCCTTGTCCACCTACCGCTTCGTGTGCGCCTTCGGCGGCCAGCTGCTCATCGTGGCCTTGGCCCGCCCGCTCATCGCGAAATTCGGGGAAGGCGATGAGGCCAACGGCTTCAAGGTTACCATGGCCATCTTCGCGGTCGTGGCCGTCGCGCTTTTCCTGGTCACCTTCTTCGCCACCCGCGAGCGGGTCCACCCGCCGGCTCATCAGAAGTCCGACCTTCGCGCCGAACTCGGCCTGCTCTTCCGCAACACGCCGTGGAAGGTGATGTCGATCTCCGGCATCCTCATCCTCGCCAACGTCGCCGTGCGCGGCGCGGTCACGGTCCACTTCTTCAAATACGTCGTGGGCGACACCGGCACGGCCTTCCTCTTCGGCGCCGATCTCACCACCTTCTTCATGACCAGCGGCATGCTCGCCATGATCGCCGGCGTCGCCTGCACGCCCCTGTTCACGAAGTTTGCCGGCAAACGCGAACTGATGATCTGGCTCTCCCTCGGCAATGCGATCGGCATGGCGGCGATCTTCTTCATCCCGGCCGATCAGATCTGGCTCATCGTCATCACCAACATTGTCGCCACCTTCCTCGTGGGCCCCACGCCCGCGCTGGTCTGGGCGATGTTTGCCGAGGCCGCCGACTACAACATGTGGAAACTGGGCCGCCGCATGACCGCGCTCACGTTCTCGTCGGTACAGTTTGCGCAGAAGATGGGCCTCGCGCTCGGCTCCTTCATTCCCGGCATGGTGCTCACCGCCTACGGCTTCGTGGCCAATGCGGAGCAGACCCCCGACAGCCTCTTCGGCATCCGCCTGCTCTTCACCCTGGTACCCGCCGCCTTTGCCGCGGCCAGCGTGGTCGTCATCTGGTTCTACCCGCTGCGCGAGTCCGACGTGCACCAAATGGAACAAGACCTCGCCGCCCAGGCGGACTGATTTTTTACAGGAGGAAGCAGAGGAAACAGAGCCGTCAGCCTGAGTCGGTTTTACAGAAGGCAACGAAGGAAACAAAGGCTTCGTTCCCTTCGTTGCCTTCTGTAAAAAAAATCCGGCGGAGTGGCTCTGCGTCCCTCCGCTTCCTCCTGTAAAAATAATGCGGCGGAGCGAAGCTTCTATTTCCGGGCCTTCGCCTTCTTCGGCTTGGCCACGGTTTCGCCCTGGCGCAGATCGCAGTTGAGCAGGATGTGCTGCTCGGAGTCGAAACGCTTGTTGATCAGGTCCAGCAGGCGCTTGCCGCCCGTGACGCCAATCTGGTGAAACGGGATTTCGACCGTCGTCAGCCGCAGTTCGCCGCGGGGCGGCGCGAGGCCGTCGAAGCCCACCACCGACACATCCTGCGGCACCTTCACGCCCGCCTCGCGCAGGTCGAGCAACAGGTCGAAGGCCTGGTGATCGGCCGCGCAGATCCAAGCCGTAGTGCCCGCCTTGATACGCTCGCGCACCCGGGCATGCGCCTTGGGCAGCTCGAGGACTTCGCGCGGACTCACGTTGACCACGTCCTGCGGATCGATCTCCAGCCCGCGCGCCGTCATCATCTCCACGAAAGCGCCGTAGCGGCGCAGCGCCCAGCTCGCCTCCACCGGATAACGCCAGGTGAAGAAACCGATGCGCTCATGGCCCTGCGCGGTGAGGTGCTCGACCAGGCGCTCGATGCCGCGGTGGTGATCGACGTCCACGCAATCCAGCGGCGTGCGACCGTATTGCTCCACCAATGACACGACCGGAAAGGTCGCCTTGAGCTCGTCGACGATGCTCTGCGGAAACGGATAGATGAGCACCACGCCATCCCACAGCTTCCGGCCTTCGGAGATAATCTTGTCGTAGGACGGCCCATCGATGTGCAGGTCCTCCGGCCGCACGAAATGCAGGTCGAGCCGCACGTTCTGCACCCGCGCCACCTCGGACAGGCCGTTGAGCAGTTCCTGCCCGGGATTGGCGTAGCCGGTGCGGTCGAAATTGGGCAGATCCACACAGACCAGCACCCCGAAGGCCAGGGCGTTGCGCCCGCGCTGATGCGCCGCCGGCTCGCGCTTCTCCGCGTGCATGTAGCCCATGCGCGAAGCGAGGGCAAAGACCTTGGCGCGCGTCTTCGGGTTGATGCCCGGGTGGTTGGTAAAACACCGCGAAACCGTGGCACGGGAAATGCCGAGTTCCTTGGCAATGAGTTGCTGATTGATCTTGGCCATGTCGTGAGCGGTCCTGGCGATGCCCGCGCCGCGCCACGCCGACGCGATCCGGCACCTCGGCCGACGATGAGCGGGATGGCACGCAACCTCAATGCAATCTTTAATGCAATTTTATGCATCAATTGCGCTTGCCACCTCTGGCGCGGCTTCGTTTTCATCCCCCCATGAATCGTCTGGGACTTGGTTGCGCCCTCAGCCTCGCATCCCTGCCGTTACCCCTCGGCGCCGTGGCTTCCCGGGTCACCCTGGAACGCGACGCCTCCGGCGACTGGCAGCTGCTGCGCAATGGCGAGCCCTACATCATCCGTGGTGCCGGCGGCTATCACCACCTCGAGCTGCTCCGGGCCGCCGGCGGCAACACCCTGCGCACCTGGGGAGCCGAGCAACTCGGCCCCGATGCCTCCGGCGAGCCGCTGCTCGACCGGGCCGCCCGGCTCGGCCTTTGCGTCATGGTGGGCATCTGGATCAACCATCCGCGCCACGGTCACGACTACGGGGACGAGACGATGCTCCGCGAACAACGCGAGCGCGTGCGCCGGATGGTGCGCCGCTATCGTGATCATCCCGCTGTGCTCATGTGGGGACTCGGCAACGAGATGGAGGAGGACGGCAGCGACCCGCGCATCTGGCGCGAGCTCGAGGTGCTGGCCCGCATCGTGAAGGAGGAGGATCCCGATCACCCGGTCTGCCCCGTGCTCGCCGGCACGTCTCACGGCAAGGTGCGCGCCATGCAACAGCACCTCACTTCGCTCGACCTGCTCGGCATCAATATCTACGGCGGCGCCGAACAGGTCGACCAGGCCCTCGCCGAGCAGGGCTGGAATCGTCCCTACCTCATCACCGAGTTCGGTCCGGTGGGCCACTGGCAGATCGAGACGACCGACTGGGGCGCACCGCTCGAGCCCTCCCCCGCCGCCAAGGCCGCCACCTACTTCAACGCCCACACCGCCACGATGGCGGCCTCCCGTCGCCTCTGCCTCGGCACCTTCTGTTTCCTTTGGGGACAAAAGCAGGAAACCACGGCCACCTGGTTCAGCATGTTTCTCGAATCGGGGGAAAAGACCCCCTCGGTCGACGCCATGGTGCGCGCCTGGACCGGCGGGGAGCCCGCGCGCCCGAGCCCGATCATTCACGACCTCGATTCGTCACTCGCCGGTGCCCGTGTATCCGCCGCTTCGTTACACGAGGTCGTGGCCGCGGTGACGGCGGGTTCACCGGCGCCCCTGCAGTTCGAGTGGCAGGTCATCGCCGAGACGCACGATCGCAAGTTCGGCGGCGACCGCGAGGAAAAGCCTCCGGTGATCGAAGGCTGCGTGACTGCCACCGATGGCGCCCGCGCCAAGATCCGCGTGCCGGACCGGCCCGGTGCCTACCGGGTGTTTCTCACTGTGCGCGACGGCGAGGGCGGCGGCGCGGCGGACAATTTTCCGTTCTACGTCGAGTAGGCGGCGGGAGAGAACGGGGCGCGACGAGCGCGACCCTTCCCGGATGTAGGGGCGAGGCTTGTCCACGCCCGCAGTTGCCACCCAGCAACACGCGGTCTCCGGAGTCCCGCACTCCGCGGGCGCGCACGAGGCGCGCCCCTACACCAGCGTCCCCCTCGTTCTCTTTCGTCTTTCTCTTTATCTTTCTCCCGGTGGCGTAAACGGGCTCCGACCAGCGAGGAGAACGATAAAGACAACGAGAAAGAGGAAAGAGTCGGGGCGCAAAAAAACCCGCCCCGGCGAACCGGGGCGGGCGCGTAACCTGACGATGCGGTGAGCGTTCCTGCTGCTGCGAACGCTCGGTCAGAAGCGGTAGCCGAACTCGACGCGGCCGGAGATGCCGGGGGCGTAGATGAGGCCGTAGAGGTCCTTGTCGTCGAGCAGGTTGTTGATGTTGAGCTGAACGTAGGCGTCGCGCTCGCTGAGGTCGAACTCGTAGCGGGCCATGAAGTCGAGGTTCAGGCGGGCCTTGTGCTTGAGGACGATGAGCTTGCCGCTGCCGTCGGTCTGCTTCTGGCCGGCAACGGTGATGCCGGAGAAGTACTCACGCTCCGATTCCCACTGGCCACCGAGACCGAGAGAGAGACCGGCGAGCGGACCTTCATCGAAGCTGTAGTTGGCCCAGCCGCTGACGGCGTGCTCCGGCGTATCGTCGCGCGACTCGCCCGCGCCCCAGCCGATGCCGGTCCAGGTGGAGGTGTCGTTGGGATCGGTGTAGACCTCTTCGAGCGAGTAACCGGTCAGACCCCAGTTGCCATCGGGGAAGTACCAGACGGCCCAGCGGTTCTCGGGATGCGGATACTCGATGAAGCGGCCGGGATTGGTGATCTCGCGCTCGACGTGCGCATAGGAGACGAGGAACTGGAAGTTGTCGGTCGGAGTGAAGAGCAACTGGGCGTCCCAGCCCTTGGAGGTGTCCTCCTGTTGGACGAAGGCCTGCCAACCGTTGCCATCACCGCGATCTTCCCAGCCGTTGTTGGTGTGGGCGTCGACGGTGTAGAGCCAGCCCGGCCAGCCCGGATGAGTGGAGGTGGTGAGCTGGAACACCTGGTCGAGGTAGGCGGCGCCGGCGGGATTGCTGGCGTTCACGTACCAGCCGGTTGTACCGTTGACCTCCTGCTGGTAGATCGCACCGGCATCGATGCCCGCGTTCCACTGCGGCAGCGCCGCGTCGGCCGCGCCGTTGCCACCGTTGGAACCGCCGGCCGCGGAGGACGGGCTGAAGTTGCCGACATTGTAGATGATCGGGCGGGAGGCATCGAAGGTGTTCTTGAGCGTGGGCATCCACCACTGGCCGAAGGGCACGCCCTTGCGCTCGATGGTGAAGGCGCTGATCGTGCCGGAGATCTTGCCGTCCATGAGATCGATCTTGAGGCCGAACTCTTCGCTCTCGGCCTTGACCGGACCGAGCGGGTCGCCGGCAGCGTCGCGCAGGCCGTCGAAGTTGGGCTGCAGGCCCTCGGACTTCAGCGCGTAGACGCTCAACTGCGGCAGGAGGCGGAAGGTCGCGCCGTATTGGGCGGTGTCTTCCTTCTGCACCGGGCGGCGGTTGGAGGAGGTGCTGGCGGTCGGATAAAAGGTATCCTGGCTGACGCCGAAGTCGTTGCGATCGCGACGCACGCCGCCGACGAAGGAGATGCGGTCGTCAAGCCACTTGCCCTGGTAGACGGCATAGTCGCCGGTGTTGCGGCCGGTGGAGTCGATGTGGTTGATGCGCACCATGTCGACGTCGGCCGAGCCGTCGCCCTGCGTGCCAAAACGGATGTAGGAGGTGTCGGTCGGGTTCTTGTAGTTGAAGAACGTATCCTTGGTGCGGGTGAGCTTGGTGAGCTTGTCGGCCTTTTCGTAGGAGCGGCCGACGAGCAGGCTGCTGTCGAGGCCGAGCCACTTGCTGTCGGGGAACAGCTTGAACTGATAGTTCAACTCGGCGCGCACCTGCTCGCGCTCGGACAGCTCGTAGAAATCGGTCCAGGCGTACTTGAAGATCGTGTTGGGCGTCTCGGTTTCAATGAACTCGCTGCTGCCATTGGCCGAGTCGATCGGGATCACGCGGATCGTGTCGCGCAACGCGACCGGGCCGACGTTCTGCTCCATCGCGCCGTTCACGTCGCGGGTGTTGAAGATCACCGACGAGGTGTTGTAGCCGACGAGCAGGTTCATGTTCTCGAAGAGCTCCTGCGTGACCTGCAGGCGCAGGTTGTATTGCTCGGAATCGCGCGCCGTATCGGGACCCGACCAGCGGAAGGTACGCGGGTCCTTGCCGTCGAACTGCACGAAGCCGGAGCTCTGCAGGCGGTCGGCCTGGGCCACGCCGTCGATGTTGGAACGGGCGCGCACCGAGAGGAAACCGATGCCCGAGAAATCCTGCTGGCCGTATTCGAGATCAACGAGCACGTCGGTCTTCTCGGTCGGCTTGAAGCTGAAGCTCGGCGACACGAAGATGTGGTCCTCCTCCCACAGTTCGGTGTAGTTGCCGCTCTTCTGCACGGCGCCGGAAACGCGGTAGGCGGCGTCCCACGTCTCGCCCAGCGGACCGGTCGTGTCGAAGGTGCCGCGCAGGAAACTGTAGGTGCCGATCGAGGCGTTCACCTCCGTGGCGGCTTCGCGCTGGGGCAGCTTGGGCAGGTAGTTGACGATACCGCCGAAGTTGCCGATGCCGTAGAGCAGGGCGGCCGGACCGCGCACGACCTCGATGCGGCCGATGTTGACGGAGTCGGTCGCGCTTTGGCGACGGAAGCCGTCACGCAACACGACGTCGGTGACGTAGCCACGCAGCTTGATCGTGGTCTGGTTTTTGTCGGCCGTGACACTCTCGGGATTGTTGACACCGCCGGGGCCATAGAAGGCATTCACGCCCTGGGTGTTTTGGGACTGCAGTACAACGCCGGCGCTGTAGCGCAGACTCTCGCGCAGGTCGGTCGCACCGACATCCTTGAGAAAATCCTCCGTGATGACCTCGATGGGCATCGGGATTTCCTTGATGGCGGTGTTGATGCGCGACCCGGAAATGGAGTTGGTGGCACGGTAGCCCTGGTCCGCCGTGGTATCGACGGTGAAGGGTGAGAGTTCGATGATGTCTTCGTCGGACTGGTCTTCAGCCGGCGGGGCCTCCTGGGCGGCAAGCCCGGGAGCGAGGATCACGCCGATCAACGCAACGACGCGACGGCAGGGGAACGGGTAGGTCATGGCTCGTGTAGGGTTTGGGGAAAGTCGCCGGGGGCAGAAAGGGAAAGGGGCGACGATTTCATTGCATAAATGTGCATCGCGCCGGCACCGTCAATGCAATTTTATGCACACTTTGTGAAATCATCGCTTTCCGGCTCCGGCAAACGCCCGCCCGATCCCCCGCCGGGGACCGCGTCAAAAGAAGCACAGTAGTTGGACCGACCCCGGGGTTTAACATCTGGGGGAACCCGCCCATCGCCCGGGCGTCCGCGGTCGCGGTCACCGCCGTCAACCGTTAAGCCCGGTGCACATTTGCCGTCATTACCGTACCCTACATCCTATTGCCGAACATGATCCCGAAGCCGCCCGCCCGCGCCCTCGCTCTGAGCGTCCTTTCTCTTCTGCCTCTCCTCTGGAGCGGCTGCGAAACCACCGCGCCCGCCGCGGCGCGCCCCGCCGAGACCAAGGCAGCCGCTTTTCCGCGCGAATCGGTGAAGCGTCTGCGCGTCGGCATGCCCAAGGCGACCGTGATCGAACTCATCGGCCAGCCAGCCGAGATCAAAAAAATCGATCCGGGCGAAAACGGCGGCGTCGAGGTCTGGACCTATGTCAACTGGCTGGATCCGGTCTATCGCGAGGTCGCCGTGGAAATGGAGGAAACGCCGTACGTCGATCCCGTGACGGGCATCGAACGCACCATCCTCGACCCCCGCCAGCAACTCGAGCGCATCAACCGCAAGGAGTTTTTCGAACTCACCTTCGATGCCAGCGAGACGGTCGTCCATCTCAACTACGATCTCGAACACTTCCGCGAGATCTGACCCCCCGTGCCCCCGCCCCCCACCTTCCGGCTCGTCGTGATGCTGCTCCCGCTCGCCCTCGTCGGCTGGAGCGGGTGCGCGAGCGCGGCCTCCCGCGGCGACCCGGGCCAATCGCGCCCCGCCGCCTCGGCGCTCGGCACGGGCTACGATTCGGCCGCCCGCATCCAGCGCGCCCATTTGCTGCGCCTGGGCATGCACAAACCCCAGGTGCTGGATTGGCTCGGCGAACCCAAGTCGACCGAGGCCGCCAGCAACGCCAACGGCATGCGCGAGACCTGGGTCTACGAGATCATCCACGCACCGGTCTACAAAACCATCGCCGCCGAAATGGAGGACGTGCCCTACGTCGATCCCTTCACTGGCCAGCTGCGCTACCTCAAGGAACCCGTCCTCAACCAGCAGCGTATCCAGCGTTTCGAGACGATCACCCTCTCCTTCCGCGGTCCGCGCGTGATCGACATCGAACGCAAGATCGACGACCGCTCGCACTTCCGCAACTGAACCCCTCGCCCCGCCTCCACGCGGGCACCATCGGGCGAATCCGCGGTCCATGCGCTTGACGTCGCCCCCCGCCGCCACTCCGGCCGGCGCGCGGGCGCCGCTCGTGGCATGACGACGACCCCCACCCCTGTCCTCCTCGCACCGGGCCGCCTTCCTCCGCCCTGGAATCGGCCCGGCATCTTCGTCGCCAATCTGCTCGGCCTCTTCTTCGGCAACGACGAGCAAACCGCCGCGTTGCGCACCACCATCGGTCGTCTCGAATCCTACGGCGGTCGCCTGCTGCCGGTCATGGGCCTGCTCTTCCGCAGCTCCGCCCCCAACACCATCGTGCTCGAGCAGGCACCGCAACCAACCCTGCTGCGCTACTTCGCCGACGACCTCCGCCTCGAGTTGCCCCGCATCCATGTGCTGCCGCACGACGAGTTGCTGGCCCTCGCCCGCGCAGCGCAGGCCGATGCCCCGCTTCGCCCCGCCATGGAGGCCCTGCTCGACCGACTGCGCGAAACGCCCACGGCCTCCCTCGATGGCTTCGTCACCGACGACTCCCTCCTCGCCCTCGCCGCCCGCTCCGGTCACGAAACCCTCAGTTGCCGCCAGGGCAGCTTCGAGGGCAATCACAAGCGCCTGCTTCACGACCATCTCGTCGCCGCGGGTCTGCCGACCTTCACCACCCGGCTCGTCGAGGACGCGGCGGCCCTGCCCGGCGCCCTGCGGGCACTCGCCGCCGCCGGCTACACCCACGCGGCGCTCAAGTCGCCCATCGGCGCCTCCGGCATCGGCTTGTGGCGGCTCGACACCACCCGCCCCGCGCCCGGCCCGCCCGCCTACGCCTTTGCCCACGGTGCCTGCCTGCTGCAGGGTTGGATCGAACCGGGCACCCCGGCCGACGTGACGGCGGTGCACTCGCCGAGCACCCAGTTGCTGGTGCGACCGGAGGCGGTCCACGTCTACGACCTCACGGATCAGATCCTGAGCAGCGAAAGCATCCACCAGGGCAACGCCGCACCCCCGTCCTGGCTGGTCGACGCGCCCCCGGTCCGTGAGGCCTTGTTTCGCCAGACCACCAGCGTCGCTCGCTGGCTGCATGGCCGCGGCTACCGCGGCGCCGCCAGTATCGACTTTCATGTGACACGCCTCGCCGACGGCAGCCACCAGGTGCGCGTCTGCGAGGTGAATGCCCGCGTCACCGGCGCCACCTACCCCGCGCTGCTCGCCCGCCACTTCACGCCGGACGGCGCGTGGCTCATGCGCAACGTGCGTTTCGATCCCGCACCGGATCCGGCCGATGTGCTCGCCGGCCTGCGCCGCGCCGGCGTGCTCTACCAGCCCGGCGACACGCGCGGACTGTTGCCGATCAATTTCAACCCCGACCCGGCAGGCGGTGTCGCCAAGGGCCAGTTTCTCAGCCTTGCCCCGGCCCTCGACGCGGCCGCCCAGCTGCTCGACACCCTGCCGGACCACCTGCCGGTCGCCGCGACCTTTGACCGTGACTGATTCCTCGCCCCATCATCGTCTGCGCGAGCGCCTCGTCGCGCTCACGCGCGATCTCATTCTCATTCCGAGCACGGCTCAGAACGACGCCGCCCGGCGCCAGTGCTACGAATTTGTGCGCAACCATCTGGAGGACTGCGCAGGCGTCCGGCTTTTCGATCACGTGGATGACGGGGTCGCGTCGCTCGTCGCCCTGCCCGCCGACCGGAACGAGCCGGACGTGCTGCTGGTGGCCCATCTCGATGTCATCGCTCACGCGGACACCAGCGTGTACCGTTCGATCCTGCGCGACGGCCGCATCATCGGGCCGGGCGCCGGCGACATGAAAGGCGCGCTCGCCATCCTCATGACACTTTTCCGCCGTTTCCATCGCGCGGCTCCGGGGGTTCACCTCGGTCTCGCCGTCACCACCGACGAGGAAACCGGCGGCGAGCACGGCATCGGTTACCTGGTGGGCGAACGCGGCCTGCGCTGCGGTCTGGCCATCGTGCCCGACGGCGGTTCGCTCAATGCCCTCACGGTCGAGGAAAAGGGCATCCTGCATCTGCGGGTGCAGACCCACGGACGCAGCGCCCACGCCGCCCGGCCGTGGCTCGGCGACAATCCGCTCTCGCGCCTGCTCACCGCCCTCGCCCGGCTCGAAGCGCAGTTCGCCGCAGAGCAGACCGGCATCGATCATCACTGGATCCCCACCTGCGCCGTCACCACGATCGGCACGGAGAACAGCACAATCAATCGTCTGCCGGCCGAAGCTCACGCCACGCTCGATCTGCGCTTCCCGCCGCCCCACGACACGGCCACGATGCTCACCCGCGTCCGTGACATCCTCGGCCCCGCCATCACGGTTTCGCCCCTGGTCACCGCGGAGCCCACGCACCTTTCCCCCGACCCCCGCTTCGCCGAGATCACCACGGCCATCACCGGCCAGCCCACCCGCTTTGTCCGCGAGTCCGGCGGCAGTGACGCGCGCTTCTTTCATCCACACCGCATCCCCGTGCTCCTGTCCCGCCCCACTGTCGGCAACCTGCACGCGCCCGATGAGTGGATCGAGATCGAGTCGATGGTGAGCTACTACCGCATCTGCGAGACCTACCTGGCCGAACGCTTCGGCCTCGACCGGCCTGCGGTTCAATAATCCCGGAGAACCGGCGACCGATCGCGGGAAGACCTCCCGCCATGATTTCGCAGCTTCCCTCCTTGGGTTCGACCGTCGCTGCTAGGCTCGGTGCCCCGCCAACCCGTCGCGGTTTCCGCCCCGCGGCCTCACCTCGAACCCGCTCCCCCCATGCCCGTCCTGCTCGACACCCGTCTCGAACTCAATCGCACCGATCTCGTGGATCACATGATCCGCACCGCCGCCGAAGTCACGGAGTGGGCGCCCCACGCCTACGGAGAATTCGGCATCCCCGCCCACTTCGCCCGCCTCGAGAGCCGCACCGCCGGCAGCGCCACCGAGTTCCCGCCCGACGCCTCCGATCCCGGCTCCGCCCCGGACAAGATCCAGCTCAACACCCACTGGCGGCGACGCTACCGGGTCTTCAAGGACCACTCCTCCTACACCAACACCGAGATCATCGTGCCGGTGCAGCACTTCTGCAGCGTGCGCATCGAAAGCCTGCTCTTCGCCGACCCGGCGCTCGGCGCCGATCAACGCACCCTCCTCCAACAGGAGTTCGCCCAGGCCGACGCCGGCTCGCCACCCATCGCCGCCATTCTCGGGCGGCTCGCCGAAGCCGGCATCAGCGACGAACAGTTCTGGGTCGTCCCCCAAGTCGTCGTGAAACGCTACCGGCGCGTCGAGCACGACCACTACCAACGCCGACTCGCTTCGCTGCGCCATCGCAACCAGGCGGGCGAGTACTTCGGTGGCAGCGAGGTCGGAGGCCAGCCCGTGCCCGACTGGATCGCCGACAACCCGCTCCACCCCGTGCTCGAGCACGAAGAGCACCTGCCCTCCGCTCCCACCGTCGACAGCGACGCTCCGCGTGAGGTCGCCCGGGACAGCGACATCGGAGCCGCCATGGACCAACTCATTGAAAGCGCCCGCGGCAGCGTCGAATGCCGTGAATTCGTGCAAAAAACTCCGGAGCGTCTCGCCACCCTCCTTCGCTACCCGGAGTTCCGCGTCGTCTGGAAACGTCGCCAGATCAAGATCGGCTGCGTGCGCGTCACCATCAGCTACCCGCAGCTTCAGATTCGCTGGACCGATGCCGTGCTCTACTTCGTGCTCGCCACCGCAGTGGACGTGGTCCGCGCCGTCGAGACGGTGGCCAGGACCTGCGGCATCGCCGCTTTCCTCTCTTCCGGTATCGTTGCCTACATCACGGGCAATTTCGCCGCCGCGCTCAAAGCCTTCAAGGCCGCCTTCGTCTACTGCGTCGAACGCCGCCTCGAACAAATGGCCCCATGTCTCCTCCCGGAACTCATCATTCGCAAGGAGCCCGGCAACTGGCAGCGCCTCTGATTTCCACCGGCGCCTGCCCGCGCTCGCGGCGGGAACAAACCGCCGCACTGCCGAGTCCCGGGGGAAGCGCTCGACAATAACCCCACCCCCGGAGCCCCATGCCTCTCTCGACAACGGTTCGCCACTTCGCCTTGCTCGGCTTTCTTCTCGGCGCTGCCGGATGCACGAGCAGCCCGCGGGAAAACACTCTCCCTTCGGACGCCCGGCAGATCTACCATCGGCACGAAAGAGGGATCGAAACCGAGATCTACCGCATCGATGGCCGCCGTAACCTGAGCCACAGTGCGCAGCCCGAACTGCGGCTCAGCGCGGGTGGCCATTTTCTCCATTTGCGCGTCGAGGCGGGCGCTTCGGTTCTGGGCTATCCGAGCGTCGCTCGGGCCACCATCAGCCTTCGCACGCTCGCGCACCGACGTTACCGTCTTCAAGTGGATCCGGCTCAGGGCCGCTTCGATATCACGGTATTCGACGTGACTGATCCGTCTCAAGTCCCTGTGCCGGTCACCCGCGCCTCCGCCCTCGCCGCACATCGACATCCGGCCGACGTATCGGGCAAGCTCAACTGACCCCGCCACCGCGCGGACGCCCGACGCTGAACGGTCAGCCTTCCCGCTGCGACCGTCCTTTGCCCCCACCGACGCCGGGCCTTTGCATGGAGGCCTGATGACCCTCCGACAACTCGGCAACTCCGACCTGCATCTCACCCCCATCGGCTTCGGCGCCTGGGCCGCCGGCGGTCCCTGGAAATTCGGCTGGTCCGCCCAGGACGACGCCGAATCCGTGGCCGCCATCCTGCGCGCCCTGGAACTCGGTATCAATTGGATCGATACGGCGGCCATCTACGGCCTCGGCCACTCCGAGGAGGTCGTCGCCCGCGCCCTGGCCGAATGGAAGGGTGAACGTCCGCTCGTCTTCACCAAATGCTCCATGGTCTGGGACAGCGCCGGCAACATCGACTACCGCTACAGCGAGGCCTCCATCCGCGCCGAGGTCGAAGCCAGCCTGCGTCGTCTGCGCACCGACGTCATCGACCTCTACCAGATGCACTGGCCCGACGATGCCATCGGCCCGACCCTCGAGGGCTGGGCCGCCATGGCGAAGCTCAAGGCGGAGGGCAAAGTGCGCCACATCGGCGTCTCCAACTTCAGCGTCGAGGAACTCACCCGCGCCGCCGAGATCGCGCCGGTCACCTCGCTCCAGCCGCCCTACTCGCTGCTCAACCGCAGCATCGAGGCCGAGGTACTTCCCTACTGTGCCGCGCATGAGATCGGCGTCATCAACTACTCGCCGATGGGGTCCGGGCTCTTCACCGGTGCCATGACCCGCGAACGCATCGCCGGGCTGCCGCCGGACGACTGGCGCTCGCGCAGCCCCAACTTTCAGGAACCCAAGCTCACCGAGCACCTCGCCATCGCCGAACGCCTCAAGGAAATCGGCGCGCGGCACGGTGTCTCCGCCGGCGTCGTCGCCATCGCCTGGACCCGTCGCCAGCCTGCCATCACCGCCGCCATCGTCGGCGCCCGTTCCGCCGCCCAGGTCGAAGCCAATGCCCCCGCGCTCGACTTCACCCTCACCGCCGACGAAATCACCTACATCGAAACCGGCGCCTGACCGCCCCTTCTCCGTCCCCTTTCACTCACTTCCTTTCACCCCTCCCTCCATGAAACGCGTTCTCGTCACCGGCGGCGCCGGCAAAGCCGGCCACTGGATCCTCAAACACTTCCTCGAACAGGGCTACAAGGTCACCAACGTCGACACCCGCCCGCCCGCTCCGGAGCTCGACTGCCACCACCTCACGGCCGACCTCACCGATCTCGGCCAGACCATCGACGCCCTCGGCCCGCACAGCACCGGCGACCGCACGCCCTACGACGGTGTCGTCCATCTGGCCGCCATCCCGCGCCCGCAGATGCACGCCAACGCCGAGGTTTGGCGCATCAACACCATGACCACCTACAACGTCCTCGAGGCCTGCGGCCTGCTCGGGATCAAGAAGGCGATCATCGCTTCCTCCGAGTCCTCCTACGGCATCTGCTTCGCCGACCAGTTTTTCGCTCCCGACTACCTGCCGGTCGACGAGGATCATCCGCAGTATCCGGAAGACACCTACGGTCTGACCAAGGTGGTCAACGAGGCCACCGCCGCCATGTTTCACCGCCGCGACGGCACCCAGATCCTTTCCTACCGCATCGGCAATGTCGTCTGTCCCGACGACTACGCCGCCATCAAGGCCCGCGCCGCCGATCATCCCGAGGACCGTATGCGCATCCTCTGGTCCTACATCGACTCGCGCGACCTCGCCCAGGCCTGCCGCCTCGGCCTGGAAAAGGACGGGCTCGGCTGCCAGCCGATCATCATCGCCTCCGACAATACCTCCTCGCCCATCCCCACCGCCGAACTCATCCGACGCTTCATGCCCGGCGTGACCGACCTCCGCCTCGACTACCGGGCCCACGAACACCTCATCTCCAACCAGCGCCTCAAGGACGTCCTCGGCTGGAAGCAGGAGCACTGGTTCTGAGACCTACGCGGCACCCCGCCCGCTTCGCGGCTACGCCCCCCGGCGGCGCCGAGACCGTCGCCGCTCGTGCGCTTCCTTGTCCCGTTTCCGATCCAGAATCATCGGATCGTGCTGACGTTTGATGACCCAAACGATCAGCCCCATCACGATCAGCGTCGGAACGAGAATATAGGCGGCCAGTCGGAGGATTTCGGCAAACGGACCCGACATGAGCGCGAGCCAACAAGTGCACTTTGCAATAGCAAGAACACACTAGTTTTTGACAGTTTCGTTACGAAGGAAACCGGTTCATCGGCCTTCTAACAAACGTGCGGGCCAGCCGTTAAATCCGGTATGAAGCGCGTTACCCTCATCCTGCCCCTCCTCGCCACCGCCGTCGTCGCCGCCTACTACCATCACAACGAATCGGCAGCGGACAGCCACCGCCCCCAGCCCGGCGTCGCCGTCCCGGTCGCCGCCTCCCCCATTGCCGATCGTGACGGCGCCCGCGACGCCCGCACCGATCTCGCCGCCGGCCAGCTTGTTTTTCTCACCCACGGCCGCGTCACCTCCGTCATCGCCGCCTACCAGGCAGAACTGAGAAACAGCCACGGCATCGAACTGCGTTTTGTTACCGCCGAGGACGAACTCGATCCCACCACCCGCCGCTACACCATCGCCTACAACGCCGTTATGCTCTCCGCCATTCGTGCCGCCCACGGCGAAGACGTTTTCGACCAATCCCGCGACCGAGCCTGGACCGCCTGGCGCGCCTCTCAGTAACCCGCCAATTTTGCACTGTAGGGCCGTCGCTCGCCGGCGTGCCGTGTCTGCCTCTCAGACCGCCGTCAGCCAGCGGCCCGCCGCCAAGCGGCGCCCTACAATCACGAGGAGTAAGCCGTTTCCATCGGGTTGTGAAATACGCACGCTGACTCGCCCGGTCCCGTGGATACGAGCGTGAGCGAGTGGCACCGTCACGCTCTACGCCCGCACCAATTGGCTTTCGATCGCCTCCGGCAACCCCTGCAGTTGCCGCCGCAGCAGCCCGACCTGCCACGCAAACCGGGCCTCGCTCACCTCCGGCGCGGCGAAACACGTCACCAGCACCACACTGCTCAACGGCGTCAGATTCATCACCCGCACGGGCAAGACCCCCCAGGCTGCATCTCCTCCTGGACGCACCCAGACATCCACCACACCCGTGGCCGAATCGGACTCGATTCTCACTACGTCGCGAGCGCCCTCATCCCGGACTCCGGCTTCTCCGAACCACGCGGGTAGATTCGCCGGATTGGCGAGAAAATCAAAGACCTCGGCCTTGGGCAGCTCGATGGAGACAAGTTCGGTCGCGGCACGCATGCCCGCAACCTACAACACCGCCGTGACACCCCTGTGTCAGCAGCCCGCCACCACCGCACCATGGTGCCGGGCCAGCCGCGCGATCTCCGCCCGCACCGCCTCGGCCAGCGCCTCCGGTTCGATCACCCGGGCGTGTTCGCCGAAGGGCAGCAGCCAGCGCGCAATCCACGGCTCACTCCAGACCAGGGCCGTGATTTCCCAGCCACCGTCCCCTCGCCGTTTCTCCTGCACACAGGTGCCCAGTTCACGCTCTGCCCGCTGCACCGCAAAACCATCCGCAAACCACAGGCGCACCCGCGTCGTCATCTCCTCGTCGAAGGCCGACCGCAAGTGGGCTTCCAAATCGAAATGCGGTCGCAGCGGCACGCGCTCGGGCAACAGCTCCAGCGCCTGCACGCGGTCGAGCCGGAAGCTGCGCATCGCCTTCCGCAACCGGCACCACGCGACCATATACCAATAGAAATCGAACAACACGACGCCGAGCGGCTCCACTTCGCGCTGCGAACGCGCCGACTGGGCCGTGACGTAGTCGATGCGCATCACCCGTTGCTCGCTCACCGCCCGCGCGCAGGCCACGAGGTGTTGCGTCCCCGGCACCGCCGCCCCCGCGCCAAACACCGTCGCCGAACGCGAAAGCCGCGCGATGCCTTCCCGCCCGTCGGCCGAGAGAATGGAGCGGATCTTCAACAACGCCCCCTCCGCCGCCTCGCCCGATCCGCGCCCGCCGAACTTGGCCAGCAGCACCGCCCCCAGGGCCAGCGCCTGCGCCTCTTCGCGCGTAAACGCCACCGGTGGCAGGAAATAACCGCGCGGCAGCGAATAACCCACCCCCGCCTCCGCCACCACCGGAATGCCCGCCTCACTCAGCGCCCCCAGATCGCGGTAAACCGTACGCAGGCTCACCTCGAAATGCGCCGCGATCTCCGCCCCCGTCACCACCCGCCGCGACTGCAGCAGCAAGGTGATGGCAAACAGGCGATCGATGCGATTCACGCGCGGGGGGATGACGCATCGGCGGACGGCTGGCAATCCCGCGTCCACGGGGGGCGTTTTTCCTTCAGTCGACCACCGACCGTCCGAAGGTATTCCCATTGCACCCGGCCCGACGCCGCCGCACGTCACCCGCGTTCATGCCTGCTCCCGATTCATCGCCTCCCGCGCCCGGTCACATCCAGTTCCGCATCGATGCCGAACAAGGGCTCGTGCTCTCCACCTGGCAGGGGCGCATGACCGATGCAGTGATGCTCGACGCCTACCGGCGATTCTTCGGGTCGCCGGCCTACGATCCTACGCACCGGGAATTGGCCGACCTCCGACCCCTCGACTCGATCGACCTGTCGACCGTCGGCCTGAAAAAGATGGCCCAACTGGTCAAAACCCACCGACGAGCCGGCCCCATCGCCATCCTTGCCAGCGACGATCTCGCGTTCGGACTGGGCCGCATGTACGCGGTCTTCGGTCGCCACGAGACCGAACGGATCGAGGTCTTCCGCGATGAACGCGAGGCGACGCACTGGCTGGGCCTGGGCGGCGACGCTCTCCGGCAGGTGCGGGTGAGCCCCGCGGCCTGAACCCGCGGGCGGGCCTTGCTCCGCACCGGGTCATTCCTCACCGTCCGGCGTATGCCACTCCGTCCGCTCCGCATCCTGGAAAGCTGCGTTTACGCCGAGGATCTCGACGCCGCCCATGACTTCTACCACGGCGTGCTTGGACTGGGCCTGCACTCGCGCGTCGACGGCCGGCACAACTTCTATCGCTGTGGCGACAGCATGGTGCTCGTCTTTAATCCCCGCGCCACGGCCGAGTGCCATCCCGATGGCATCCCCTGCCACGGCAGCCACGGCCAGGAACACCTTTGCTGGGCGGTCGAACGCGATCAGATCGACGGCTGGCGCGAGCACCTCACCACCGCGGGCGTGGCCATCGAACACGAGCATACCTGGCCCAACGGTGCCCGCTCGCTCTACTTCCGCGATCCCGCCGGCAACAGCCTCGAATTCGCCACGCCACGCCTCTGGGAAAACGACCCGGACTGATGCGCATTTTACACGCTGTAGGCCCGCCGCTCGTCGGCGTGCCGCGGGCGTATTTCCACGCGCCGGTCATGCACCACCTCCCCAAATCGGAGGTGCCCAACGGATGTGAAGGGTTCAGTCTACAGCTTGAGCCCCACGCTGAGCTGCAGCTGGTGCACCTCGGAATCGGTGAGCGCCTCGGCCCCCTCCTCGTATCCGAGGATGACGGAGTGCCATTTGCCGGTCTTGAATTCCAGCGCCGCCGACAGGTGTTCGGTCTCGTCACCGTCACCGCTGATCGCGGCGAAATAGGTGTATTGGAGCTTGAGAACAAAGGCCTTCCATTGCTCGCCGTTCGGCCGCAGCCGCACATCGATCGTATGGCCGAGCCGCAGCGCATCGCCGAAGGTCGCAAGCTCTTCGTTGGACCCGGCCTCCCAGACATCGCGCCATTGCGCCCGCAGGGATAAATCGATCCGCAGGTCGATGCCGGAATTCCCGAGGGATTGATAGGACCCGAAAACCGACTGCGGGATCACCGGCCGCCAGCTTCCGTTGAAGGTCAGCAGCTCACTGCGTTTTTCAGCATCATGCGTCACGCCGACCCAGGCCGCGGCCTGGGAGCCGCCGGAGAATTCCGCGTCGCTCACCCGTTGTTCCCAAAACCCGCTCACCCCGAGGACGGCCGTCGTCAGGTGGGTGCGGGTCGACCCGCTTCCCGCCATTTTCATCTCCATCCCCCCGACTCCCACCAGGACGCTGGGATCGAGCAGCCAGGCATTGGGCGCCCGGCTCAGCACCCGGGGAAACAGCAGTGCCGCCTGCACGCCCGCCTGGGCACCGTCTTTCGCATCATAATCCCGCGTATAACCGAACTCCGCCAGATCATCGTCATAGGCATCACCCGACAGCCAGGCCTGGAGATCGAGCTCGGCGGATTTGCGCAGCACCACGTCGGGCTCGGCCTTGGCCTGGAAGGGCGAACCTTCGATGAGTTCCGCATCCAACAGCGCCTTCCGCACGTCGTCCAATCGCCAGCGCGTGGGCTGGGCGGCAACCGGTTTGCCCTCGCGGTCGGTTTCCCCGGTCGAGATCGGACCGGCCTTGGCCAGGCTCTTGGTCACCTTGGCCAGCAGCTCCTTGGCGCCGCCAAACCGGTTTCCGCCTCCGGCCAGCGGATTCCGATCCTGGGGATTCGGCGGCGGCGCGCCCTCGCCCATCAACATCGCGGACCGGCGTTCACCGATCACGACATCCGCCAGGCTGATGCGACCGTCGCCGTCCAGATCATGCATGCGCAGCGGTGCCTCGATCAGGGCCGCCACCAGACGCCGCAGCGACGCTTCGTCGAACTCCCGCCCCTTCCCATCCCACGAGTAAAGCCTCAAGGTGCTGGCGTTGACCTTCGGATCGAAGAAATGGTGTCCCGCCACCGCCTTGGCATGACGTTCCTGCAGGACGTCCCGCACCGCCGCTTCGAACACCTCGGGCGGAAATGAGGCCATCAGCCCGCGTGCCAGCTGTCGATCCCAGGCGTCCTCCGGGCCCCTCCCGTCATCCTGCGCCGCAAACGCCTCGAGTCCGCCTTGCATCACCGCGGCAAACTCCTCGCGCGAAACCATCCCGTCACCGTTGGCATCGAGAGCGGGAAGTTCTGCAAGGGGCACGCCCCGCTGAGCCGACGCACCGAGCGCCAACGCGGTCCAACCGATCGCCCAAACCACCATTCGGTGCCGGTGCATTATTGGTCCTCCCAATAGGTTTTCTCTCCAATCAACCAGTCGTAGCGCTGATACAAATCGCCCACGCTCGCACAGTTCGCCGCCTCGGCCACGGTGAGACGCACGCCTTCGCTGGCAAAACGAGGATTGAGATTGGGAGCGAGCAGCAGCGGGTTCACTCCTGTCTGCTCGATCGTGGTCGCCAGCTCGATCTGCCCGCCCCCCATGGGACCGAGCGCGCTCAGAACCTCGTACAATCGCTCCTCGATCGGAACCGGGTCGAAGGCAATGGGGTGCCCCTCACTGCGGTCCGCCAATTCCGCCAGCGTGCGCCCGCTGATCGTCCAATCCGCATCCGGAATGTAGGCGCCCGCCAGATCCAGACTGCGCTGGATCCTGTCGATCTGGGCCAGTGACAAGTGCAACGCGCCAAGGGTCGTGGCACCGGTGACGGCCTTGCCCGATTCCTGGGCAAATACCGTGCAGATCCGGGAGAGCAGTTCCGGAGGAAAGAGCTTCAGCAGGGTGTACATAATTTTGGGGATGGGGCCGGAACGCAGAATTGCGCCCCAGGCTGCCGCTGAGCATAAGGCAGGCAACTCGCCGGCGGTGAGGAAAACGCGAAAGGCGAAAGGGAAAAACGCCCGGCCGGTCCGCCGTTCCGGTAGGCAATCGATCGGAACGACTTGAAGCCCGCCACCTGTCCACCAAGTTCCGCCCCAGTCATTCCAAAACGTTCCGAGCCCCACCGGCGACAAGCCGCCAAATCCAAAATCAAAAATTCGATGCCTCTCTCCACTCCGCTCGGCCGCGTCCGTCTGCTCGGTCTCATCGAAGGCTGGTCCTTCGTCGTGCTGCTCTTCATTGCCATGCCCCTGAAGTATTTCGCCGACCAGCCGATGGCCGTGAAGATTGTCGGCATGGCGCACGGCGTCCTGTTCCTCGCGCTCTGCGCCGCCGCCCTGCAGGCGCAGGTGGAGGACGAAACCTGGCCGCTGAAACGCACCGCGCTGGTCATCCTCGGCGCCCTCCTCCCCTTCGGTCCCTTCATCGTGGAAAAACGCCTGCTGGCCCCGGCCGCCGCCAACTCGGCCGACTCCGCCGACGCGTAGGCGCCGGAGGAACAGGGGCGGGTTCGAGTGCGTGAAGGTTCGGAGTTCCGCGTTTACGCGGCACGTCCGGCCAGACCGCCTAAAGGCGGAACTCCGAACGTAGAACTGCTTTGCCGCCGCTCGGCCGAGGCTGCGCTCAACCGCTGACTTCAGTCGGGGCGTCGGTGGTGCCGAGCTGCATGTCGCTGGGCAGGAAACTGCGTTCGAGGAAACGCAGGGCGGCGCGGCCATCCGATCGCAGGGCGTTGAGCTCCGCCGTGAGCGCATCGGGCTGGCGGGCCGCGACCGACTCCACCGTGGGGGCGTTCAATACCTTCTGCGAGAGGGTTTCGATGCTGGCGGTGAGTTGCCGCAGGTCATCCTGGGTAAAGGTGATGTCTTCGCCGGAAGCGACCCGGTTGGGCTCGTTCCACAACACCGCCGCCACCGCGAGCGCGCCCGCCACGGCGCCCAGCGCCGGCACCCAGCGCCGCCAGGCCGCGGCGCGGCGTACGCGCGCCGGTTCCCGCACGATCGGCCGCACGGCACCCCAGATGCGATCCTCCAGGCCCAACGGCACCTCCTGCGCCTGCGCGGCGAGGGCGGCGGTGCGCGCCTCCTGGCGCAGCGCGTTTTCGAGCGCAGAGAGGGCGGCAAAATGTTGCGCGCAATCCGGGCAGTCGGCGGCATGGCGGGCGGCCAGGCCGGGCGCGGGACGCGTGGTGTCGTCTTCACGCCAGGCGCTCCACGCTCGCGCGATCCGGCAGGTGAGACGGGGCTGGGCGGTGGCGGTGGTTTTCATGGCGGTATGGTTCATAGGAACGACTCCTTGGCCGACAGCAACCGCTGGCGGGCTCTATAAATGAGGGTTTTGATGCCGGGCACGGTCTGGCCGGTGGCGGCCGCCGTCTCGGCAGTGGAAAGTTCTTCGCCGAAGCGCAACCACAGCGCCTCGTATTCGCGACCGGTCAGGACCCGACGCGCCTTGGCCCACAGGTTGTCGACCCGCTCATGCAGGTCGGCCTCGCGGTGCGGAGCGTCGCCGGTGTCGCGCACGGTTTCCTCGGCCAGCTCGACAAACTGCTTTTGTTTGCGGTCGCGGAAGTGGTTGAGCGCGGTGCGGCGGGCGATGGTAAAGAGCCAGTGGATGAGCGGACGGTCGGGGTCGACCTTGTGCAGGGCGCGAAAGGCCTTCACGAAGGTTTCCTGCGTGATGTCTTCGGCATCCTGAGCCTGCGCGGTCATGCGGCAGACGTAGGTGTAGATGGGGCGGTGGAAGAGGCGCACGAGCTCGCGCGCGGCCGATTCGCTGCCGGCCTGGGCTTCGCGCACGAGTTCCGCCTCGGCGGGGAGAGCAGTGGTGGTGTCTTCCATACCGCGGGCGGCCGGGCTGGACGCAGCGGAGGTCATGGGTGGCAGGGCGGATCAGTTGGCGGAGGGCGCAACGTGGCTGAGGACAAAGGCGGCGCGGCCGTCGGTTTCGTCGACATAGGCGACGCGCACGCGGTAGTTGCCGGCCGGGCCATGGTAGCGCAGCTGGGCGGTGGCGGGACCGCCGTTGGTGCGGATGAGCTCGCCACCCGACGCGTGCTCGACGCCTTCGATCCCGTAGTTGCTCAGACGCATGAACTCGGCTTCGTAGCGGGTGGCGTCGCCGCCGGCGGCGGGCACCAGGTCGATGTAGTCGATGCGAGCATGTTCACCGTTGTGGCGGGCGCTGGTGAGCACGAGGCGGGAGCCGACGGCGAGCGCCACCGGCTCACTGGAGAAGAGCGCGAAATTGCCAGCCGCGGCGGTGTCGGACTCGAGGTCGGCGTCGGCGGCCCAGCGACCGATGACTTCACCCTCCACACCGGTGATCTCCGGCGCGGCCGAGGGCTCGTGGCTCGCACCGGCACCGGGGTGCGGGGGAGCGGGAGACTCCATCTGGCTCATCTGCTGCTCGAGCATGGCGACCAGGCGCTCGGTGGGATAGGCCATCTGTATGGAGACGCGGGCATCGTCGCGGTTGATTTTCACCGACTCGAGGAAGGCGGTGAGGTCGGCGTCGCTCGACTCGGCGAGGGAAAGCATGGCGGTGAGACCGGTGAGAATCTTGACGAGTTTCTCCGCCAGCTCGTCGTCCTTGGATTCGAGCGTGGCGGCCGCCACGAGATCCTCGCCGCGCTCGCCGAGCATGACCGAAGCGGCCTGGGTCATCTGGAGGACGCGGGCCTGCGGCGAGTTTTCACCGCCCCCGAGCGCTTCGCCCGGCACCTGGGAGGCGGCGAAGATGTAGTAGGATCCTTTGCCCGGCAGCAGGCTGGTGAGCGCATGACGGCCCTGGGCCAGCGAAGCGCCTTTGCCGCGGTAGAGTTCGAGGGCCTGCATCAGGGTGTCGTTGGCGCGGCTCACCACGATGATGGGTTCGGCGGGAAACCCGATCACGATCTCGCCATGCAGACGGTAGGCCTCGATCGGCAGGTCGGTGACTTCGGCGCACTGGTCGGGATTGGAAACGGTGAGGTGGGCGATGAGCCCTTCGGCGATCTTGCGCAGGTCGGGCGTGCCTTGGATCACGAGGGCGCCGGTCATGTCCGCGTGGTTGGCGGTAAGCTCGAGATTGCCGAAGCCGGTGATGCTGCCGACGGTGTCGAGGATCTTGCCGATGTTGGGCTGGATCGGGCTTTCCTCGGGCAGGTTTTCGGCAACGGGAAAGCGGGCGATGAGTTGCTTGCCCAGGGCCGTCTCGCGCAGGGCGGCCAAGTCGGCGTAGACGACCCACTTCGCGTCGGCGGGCACCAGCGCCGGGTTGAATTCCGCATGGGCCGCCGGGGCCAGCCAGGAGCCGGTGGCCAGGGCGGCGAGAGAAAGGAAGGTGCGTGGTTTCATGGTGAGGAAAAGAGGTTGGGAGGAGGAGGTTTGCGGTGCAGTGGTTTCTGCCCCTCTATTCCCCCGGCGCGACCGCGGGGTTTCGCTTTTTTTGCGCTCAGGCTTCTTTTTCGCGGGCGCCCAGGAACTCCTTGCGCGCAAAGATCGCCATGGCGACCGCCACGAGCGCGGCGCTGATGACCACGAGCAGCCCCAGTGCGCCGAAGGTGGCGGCATTCCAGGCCAGCGGCTCGTAACCGGCGCCGTCGAGCAGGACGCGCAGGTGACGCGCGATGGAGAGCTTGTTGATCTGAATGGGAATATTGCCCAGCCCGGCCTCGATCAGGCCCGCGTAGAGCAGGCCGAGGATCATATAGCGGCGGGTGAGCGCGCCCATGCCGAAACCGAGCGCGGTGAAGGCGGCCACGGCGGCGGACATGAACACCAGCTGACGCGGGAGCTGCTCGAGCAGTCCCTCGCGTCCGCCGACCGCGCCGAGCGCAGCCATAAAGAGCACCAGCACCGCGCCGGCGATGAGCCCGCAGGCGGTCTGCGAGAGGTAATTGAACAGCACGTGCAACGGGCGCGGGATGGGGCGGGTGCTCAGGTAATCGACCGCGCCGGGCTTGAGCGCCTCGCGCAGGGCGCCGGCGCCTCCGAGAAAGGCAAGGATCGGCACCACCGTCCCCAGCACGAAGTTATGGATCCATTCCCAGTAGGCCCCGCCGTGGCCCCTCACGGCGAAGCGGAAGGTGAGCACACCGAGCAGGACCACCATCACGAGCGTCATGACCGCGCGGGAGGGGGCAAAGACGCGCCGCCAGGTGAGCCGCCACACGCCGCCGAGCGCAGGCAGCAGCCGCGGGGCGGTGCGCGGTTGGGCGGTGAGGGCGGAGGCGGAGGCCGCGGACGGCGCAGCGGGAGCGGGCGGAGGCGTCATGGCAGGGGCGGCGGTTCGATCGCGCGTTCGAGGGCGGAGCCCTTGGCATTGATCTCATGCAGGGTCACGCCGCTTTCGAGCAGGTGCGTGTGGAAGTTGTCGTAAAAGGCCGCCGGATCGCGCCAGCGGACCACGAGCGTCGACTTGTCCTCGTCCAGATCGCAGCCGCGCAACAAGCCGCGTTCGAAGAGGAAGCGGGCAAGTTTCTGCGGGTCGTCGCAACGGATCTGCGCCTCGGCCGGCCAGCGGCGCGGCGGGGGGGCGGGCGGCACCGCGCCGTCCGCCTCGGTCGGATTCGCGGCCGGGGCGGCACCGTTCGCCGGCTCGGCGCGGGCATTGGCCATCGCATTGCTGGAGCTCGGCATGCGGCCCCAGCGCAGCAGGATGAAGGAGCGGCACAAGGCCTCGAGGTCCTGCAGGATGTGGCTGGAAATCACCACGCTGGTGCCGGCGGCGGCGAGTTGCCGCAGGACATTGCCCAACTCTTCGCGGCCCATCGGGTCGAGCCCGTTCATCGGCTCGTCGAGAATGATCAGGCGCGGTTCGTGCAGGAGACATTGGGCGAGCTTCACGCGCTGCTTCATGCCCTTCGAGAAGGCGGTCACGTTCTTGTTCCAGTGCACCGCCGGCAGGCGCACCTGCTCGAGCGCGGCGGTGGCGCGGACCTTGGCCTGGCGCGCGGGCAGACCCGAGATCATGCCGAGGGCGATGAGCCAGTCGCGCGGCTTGATGTTGGCCGGCACGGCCTCGTCTTCGGGGCAGTAGGCGAGTTGGGCGCGCACGGTCGGATTGTTCCAGGGCAGGCCGCCAAAGACCCGCAGCTCGCCCGCGCTGGGGCGGATCTGACCGGTGAGCAGGCGGAAAAGCGTGGTCTTGCCCGCGCCGTTGGGGCCGACCACGCCGGTGATGCCGGGGCCGATGGTGAAGGACACGTTGTTGAGTCCGAGCACGATCCCGTAGAAACGGCTCAGGTTGGTGGCTTCGACGATCGTGTTCATTCCGGTTTCACCCTCCGCAGGAAAAAGGCCAGCGAGAGGGCGACGAGGATCACCAATCCGATGGTGGCGCCGCGCAGCTCGTCCGAGGCAAAGGTCTGCGCCGCCTGCTGCACCTCGGCGGCAAAGCCAGCGTTGAGCATGGGCAATACGCCGGCCGCCTCCTCGAGCACTTTGCTGAGCCCGAAGACTTCATCGCGCACGATGTCGAGATTGACCGCAAAACTGGCGTGGCGCACCCAGGCCGGCATGAACTCGTGCGCTCCCAGGCCGCCGACCACGATCCACAGACCGATCCACCACAGGCGCGCCGCCGCCGCGGTTCGGCCGAGCGACGACACGGCAAACGCGATGGCCGAGACGACGACCAGGCCGATGAGGTTGAAAGTCAGCGCCTGGCCCAGCGCACCGAGCGAGTAGCGGGCAAACACCAAGTCCGGCGCGAAGAGCAGGCTCAACAGCCAGCCCGCCACCAGCGGTCCCGTCCACAACAGCAGCAGCACGCCGACGATGATGCCGAACTTGCCGATCAGGTAGTCCCGCGAGGTGAGCGGGCGGGCGAGATAGATGGTGAGCGCCTGACTCGAGCGGTCGCGCGTGATGAGCCCCGGCACCAGGATCGTGAGCGCCACCAGGCTGAGCAGGAGCCCGATGAAGGAATGCGCCCAGAAGATGCTCTTGAACATGCCCGCCACCAGGATGTCGGGATAAAGCAGCAACAGCGCGCTCACCGCCGACATGATCGCCTGCGGGCGCGGGCCGCCCTTGGCCGCCAGCGTCGCCAGCCAGCCGGTCTCCGACAAGGTCTGCGTGAAGGCGAAGCCGGCCACCGCCACGAGCACTCCGGCCGTCCAGCCGAGGAACAGCAGCAGTTTGAAAAACTTGAGTTTCATCAACTGGCGCAGGCCCGTTGAAAGAATGACCCAACGCCGGGCGTTCACGCCGTGGCGGGGACCGGCCCAGCGGTTGAAATCGAGTTTGGGTTCCAATTCGGTCATCGCGCCACCTCCTCGCCGCGCGCCGGCACGGGCGGCGGATTCGAACCTGCCGCCGCGGCCGGGGTCGCGGCACCACTCGCCGCCAGCGCCTGCAGGAACAGCCCGTGCAGGGAATCGGGGCTGGCAAAGATATCCGCCGGTGGCAGCGCGTGCTCGCGCATGAGCTTCAGCAGCCAGCCGATGTCCTCCTCGACGCTCTCGACGCGCAGGCGGCCGTTGGACAAATGTTCCACGCGATGCCCCGAGGCCCTGAGGGCGGCCTCATAGCGATCGATCGCCCCGGCCGGCGAGAGCTCGATCACGCGCTTCCGCTTCTTCTGCAGCTCGGCCATCGACGCGTGTTCGACGATGCGGCCGTTGGCGATGATGAGCACCCGGTCGCAGATGCGTTCGACGTCGTGTAGCAGGTGCGAGGATACGATCACGCTGATGCCGTGCTCCTTCCACAGCGTGCCGATGAGCCGCAGGATGTGTTCGCGGCCGCTGGGATCGAGTCCGTTGGTCGGTTCATCGAGGATGATGAGCTTCGGGTCGTGCACCAGCGCCTGTGCCAGCTTCGCCCGCTGACGCATGCCGGTCGAGTAGGTGTCGACCGAACGGTAGCGCTCCTGGCCCATGCCCACCAGATCGAGCATCTCGTGCGCGCGCTGGCGGGCCGCCTGAAACGACATGCCGGACAATTGCCCGCAGTACGTCACATATTCGCAGCCCGCCATGCCGGGAATGTGGCAGTCCCGCTCCGGGCCGTAGCCCACGCGCTCCCGCGACTCGCGGTTTTGCGCGGTGATGTTGACCCCCAGCACGCGGGCCGTGCCGGCAGTCGGCACCTCGAGGTTGAGCAGGCATTTCAGGAAGGTCGTCTTGCCCGCGCCGTTGGGGCCGAGCAGGCCGATCGTACCGGGCGGCACGCTCACCGTCACGTCGTCGAGTGCCCGCTGCGCGCCGTAAAGCTTGGTCAGTCCGTGGGTTTCGATGATCGGATCACTCACGGCTCAAGACATGGCTGCGCCCCCGGGTGGCCACAAGCACACACGGCGGCGGGTTTGGGAACGGTCGAAACGGGCATTCTCCTCCCAACACCCGCCGACCGGCGACGCGGTTTCAAAAAATCACCAAAAATCCCCGCCCCTCCGCCAACCGCGAATTCCGAAGGGATACTCGGGCACCCGGGGTCTTACCTGCAACCTGCCCGAGACCTTCAACCCCCGATTCATCATGAAACCGTTGGTTACACTCGCCACCCTCGCCGCGTTGGGCATCGCGGCCTCCCTCGCGGCGGCGCCCTCCGGCGTCGAACTCGAGATCAAACCCACCCGTCAGATCTATCCGCGGGAAGCCCGCGAACGCGGCATCACCGAAGGCTGGGCCCGCGTGGCCGTCGCCATCGACGCCGAGGGCCACCTGCTCGACCACCTCGTCATCGCCGCCTCCGACAAGACCTTCGTCCAGGAAGCCAGTCAGCTCCTGCGCACCGCCGAGATCTCCCCGCCCCGCGAAGACGGTCGGCCCCTCGCCCTGCGCACCGTGGTCAACGTCGGCTTCCGCAACGAGGGCCTGTACATCGTCTCCGACTTCCAGGCGATCGCCGACCTCTACCTGCACGGACGTTTTGAACGGGCGGACCCCGTCAAAATGCTCGCCCCGGGTGAGCTCGACCACCTGCCCACGCCCCTCGACCCTGTCATGCCGCCCTACGCGACCGAACTCGCCGCCCGCGGCATCACCGGCCGCGTCGTGGTCGACTTCTACATCGATGAGACCGGCCGCGTGCGCCTGCCGGCCGTCGCCTCCGCCGACCATCCGGAACTCGCCGATCTCGCCCTCGCCGCCCTCAGCCAGTGGCGCTTCGCCCCGCCGACTCACTACGGCCAACCGGTGCTGACCCACGTGCGCCAGCCCTTCGACTTCTCCGTCAAGCCCCCGCTGGACGCCACCCTGACGCCCGCTTCCCTGCCCCGCTCATCCTGATCCTCCGCCGCCACCGCGCCGAACTCCCGCCGCCCTCGACTCGCCTGACACCAGGCACCCTGCCATCCGCTGCCACCGCCATACCCCGGTGCGCGGCGGATGGCTTCAGCGTTATCCCCACCCCTCGTCCGCCATGCACCCAATGCGCCCTCTACCCATGGCCGCACTGACGATCCTTCTCGTGACTGCGGCGCTCACAGCCGCGCAGGACCCGAGCGGCCCCTACCGTCTGTTCGTCGGGATGGACCTCACCGTGAAGCGCGACAACACCACGCTGCCGGTGCGCAGCCTCAAACCCCACGAGATCCTTGTCCACAGTGACGAGATCGTCCGCATCCCGCTTTCCGATGCGCCCCACTTCGGCTGGGTCCGCACCCCCAAGGTTGGCCGCGCCATGGTGAAGGTTGATGACCTCGCCGCCCATCGCACCACCACCATCCAGCAGGATCTTGCCATCAAGTGGATGACCGAACAGGCCCGCATGGCCGTTTACCAACAGGAAAAAGCCGCAGCCGAGGAACTGGCTTACTACAATTCGACAAGATCCGGTGGCCCTGGTAACAACGACCCGTTCCTCGGCCCCAGCAAAGCCAAATCGCTCGGTTTCGAACCCGGCTTCGTGATCAACGACGTCGTGGTCCACGTGTATTCCCACGGCAAGGAACTCGCGACCAACCTCTCCGAACGCCCCGTCGCCCTCACGCGCGACCAGGCCCGTGAGTTTCTGCTGCTTTCCCACCTCGCCGACCACGCCGTCGAATCGGTCGCCCCCACCTCGGTCTGGGAACTCGCTCCCGCGGCCTTGCTCGCCACCCCCTCACGTGAATCCTTCGACTATCCCGCCATCGTGACGATCGATCGCGACGGCACCTTACTCGCCATCCACGCCTCCGTCGCGGACGCCGAATCCTACCTTGCGCAGATCCACGAGGCCGCGGACCTCCGCTCCAAACGAATCGCGGACGTCTCGAAAACCCTCGTCCAATCGCTCCACGGCGCTACGGCCCGAGCGGCAGCGGACCGCGTCATCGATCACACGGGCCGGGTGCCCGCGACGGTCCTGGCCGCCTTGCGCGAGATGATCTTCCTCCCCGCCCTCGACCTCGGCACCCCGGTCCCCGGAGTCACCCGCATCAACCTAGCCGACTATTTTTACTGATACGCCCAATGACTTCTCCTCCACCCATGTTTCCAGGCAGTTTCGGACCTCGATCGGACCGGTGGCTTGCTTCCCTTGGCTGTCTTCGCCATCCAGCCTATGGTCTTCCCCACCCCTGACCACGGCACACCGGCCCACGCCAACCCGCCTACCCCGTGCCCCGATGCAAATCTTCCGCTGATCTTTATGCCCCGAACCCGTCTCCGTATCGTTTCCGCCGCCCTGCTCGCCGTCGCGTGGTCCCTTCCGCTGGCGGCCCAGGATCCGGCCAAGCCCTTCCGGCTGTTCATCGGCGTCGACCTTATGGTCAAGGGAGACGACGACAGCTACCGCCGTGTCGACAGCCTCAAGCCCTATGAAGTGATCCTGGCCGAACCCGATCTGCCGCGGCTGCGCCTGCGCGACGTGGCCTCCTTCAGCTGGGAACGCAAAACCAAGGTCAGCCGCGCCCCGCTCGTCATCTCCGATTTCGAACAGCACAAGGTCTTTTCCGTCCGCAACGACAGGGCCATCCAATACATGGCCACGCAGAACAACTTGACCCTGTACGCACAGGAAAAGGCCGACTTTCAACAGATGAAGATCGGTGACGCCGGGCGCATGGTTGTCGCCGCCGCAAGCAACCGCGCCAGGCTCGATACAGCCGCCGCCAACGGCGTGGTCGTTCACGCCAGCTCTTACGCCGCCGCCGACGCCTGGGTGGAAGCCGCCAAGGAGAACTACGCCCAGTCCATCGAAGACTTCGGCGAACAGGCCCTCGAGTCCACCGCCATCATCAACAACACCGCCATGCTGGATGAGGCGCTTGAAGGCACCAGCGAGGGTGGCGAGGACATCCTCGCCCTCGCCTTCACCGTCTCCTCCGCCGAGCCCATTGCCGATGCCTACGTCGTCGTCATGGGCACCGTCACCCAGGATGAGCAGAAGGGCGTCGTCACCTTCCATCATCCGATCGGTGCCATCGGTCCCGAACCCCGCAAAATCCGCATCCGCAAGACCGGTTTCAAACCCGGCTTCACCATCGAAGACGTGAAGCTCCACCTCTACGCTTACGGTAAGGAACTCGCCACCAACCTCTCCGAACGCGCCGTCGCCATGACCCGCGAACAGGCCCGCGAGTTTCTCCTCCTCTCCCACATCGCCGACCACGCCGTCGAATCCGTCGACCCCGCCCCCGTCTGGACCCTCGCCCCACCCGCCCTGCTCGCCGCCAAGTCCGCCGCGGCCTTCAACCACCCCGTCGTCGTCAACCTCGATGCCGATGGCAGCGTGCTCAGTATCCACAATTCCGAGACCGAGGCCCGCGCCTATCTCGCCGAGATCCACGACGCCGCCGACCTGCGCACGAAAGCCTCGCCCGTCGGCAAATCCCTCGCCTCCTCCGTCCGCGTCACCGCCGGCGAGGCCGGTGTCGCCTTCGACCAGACCGGCCGTCTCCCCGCCCACGTCGTCGCCGCCCTGCGCGACATGGTCTTCCTCCCCGCCCTGGATCTCGGCACCCCTGTCCCCGCCACCACCCGGATAAATCTGGCCGACTTCTTCCGCTGAGCCGCCACTCGTGGGGAGTCCCGCCTTTGACCGGATCGTTCCGACCCTGCATCACACATTTCGGGCTCTGGCCAAATCACCCGATGAGGCGAAAAATTGACGGGAAGGGCCCGCGCACCGGGTTTAGCTTTCCTGTGCCGCCCCGGCACATTCACCGCCAGTCCTCTTCCGTACGAAACAGGACCCGCATCTACCTCAACTGCCCCGGACGTCTCATGCACGCCAAACTGCTCCGTGTTCTCGTCGCCGTTCACCTGCTCGCGTCCGCTGCGTTCTCCCAGGACGATCCGAGTAAACCCTTCCGCCTTTTCGTCGGTGTCGATCTCAAGGTGAAGGCCGCAGACGACCACTACCGCCCGGTCGACAGTCTCAAGCCCCACGAGGTCATCCTCGCCGAGCCCGACCTCCCTCGCCTGCGGCTGCGCGACGCCGGCCCCTTCAGTTGGGAGCGCAAGACCAAGGTCAGCCGCGCCCCCATCACCATCGCCGATTTCGAGCAGCACCGCGCGTATTCACTGCGTAACGACAAGGCCATGCAATACATGTCCACGCAGAACCACATGGCGATCTACCAGCAGGAAAAGACCGACGCCGCCCGACTCGCCGCCAGCGACGCGCGCTACACCCAGGAGATCCGTCGCACCGTTTACATCCAGGCCGAGCTCGACGCCGAGTCGCGCGCCGGGCAGGAGGGTGGTCCGCCTGCGGGTTACCGCGCCGGAGGCCCGGAAGGACTCACGTTTCAGAAGGTCGGCCCCGATGACGGCGAGTACGGTTCCCTCACCGCCGGGATCGCCGCCGCAGACAGCGACCTGGACGCGGCCCTGGGCGACTTGAACAGCCAATACATCGAGCAGGACGCCGTCGCCGGCTCACCCGATTTTCTCAACCGCATGCAGGGCGCCCTCGGCGAAAACGGCCAGGACGTCATGGAACTCACTTTTTCCCTCTCCTCCCCCGAACCCATCGCCGATGCCTACGTCGTGATCATGGGCGCCATCAAACAGGGCGAGGAAAAGGGCGTCGTCACCTTCCATGAGCAGATCGGCGCCATCGGACCCGAGCCGAGGAAAATCAAGATCCGCAAGACCGGCTTCAAACCCGGCTTCACCATCGAGGACGTGAAGCTCCACCTCTACGCCTACGGCAAGGAACTCGCCACCAACCTCTCCGAACGCGCCGTCGCGATGACCCGCGACCAGGCCCGCGAGTTTCTCCTCCTCTCCCACATCGCCGACCACGCCGTCGAATCCGTCGACCCCGCCCCAGTCTGGACCCTCGCCCCGCCCGCCCTGCTCGCCGCCAGGTCCGCCGATGCCTTCAATCATCCGGTCGTCGTCAATCTCGACGCCGACGGCAGCGTGCTCAGTATCCACAATTCCGAGGCCGAGGCCCGCGCCTACCTCGCCGAGATCCACGACGCCGCCGACTTGCGCACGAAAGCCACCACCGACGGCAAATCCCTCACCTCCTCCGTCCGCGTCACCGCAGGTGAAGCCGGCGTCGCCTTCGACCAGACCGGTCGCCTGCCGCCCCACGTCGTGGACGCCCTGCGCGAGATGATTTTTCTCCCCGCCCTCGACCTCGGGACGCCCGTAGCCGCCACCACCAGGATCAATCTCGCCGACTTCTTCCGCTGATCTGGGCGGACAACGCACCTTCCGCGGAGCCCCGACCTTCGGAACAGAAGCTCGTCAGCACGGTCGACATCCGTCCCCTCGCCCTTCGGCGGGCCACCCCCTCGGCCCATCGATCCCTTTTGTTCACCCCTGCGGTCTCCCCACCGGTTACCCATGATCCGCGCTACCCTCACCCTCGCCGGCCTCTTTACCCTCGCCGCCACCGTCGCAGCTCAGGAGACGGCAAATCCCATTCACCGCTTCACCGGCGTCGACCTCTTGGTGAGTGAAGGAGCCGACCCATACCGCTCCGTCGACACACTTAAAAAACACGAAATCATCCTCGCCGAGCCCGGTCTGCCCCGCCTGCGCCTGCGCGACGTCGATCACTTCCGAGGGGACGCCAAAACCAAGTTCAGCCGCGCACTGGTCACCATCGCCGACTTCGAGCAACACCGCGTCACCTCCGTGCGCAACGACCGCGCCCTCCAGTCCATGTCAGACCAGACTCGCATGGCCGACCTCCAACAGCGGGGCACCGATTGGGCCGGCGCCCAAGTGGGCCAGACCTCCATCCGCCAGTCCGCCGCCAATCGCAACCGCATCTACCTGGACGAACTCGAAGCCGCCGGGATGGAAATTACCGAGGGCTCCAAAGCCATCGCCCAACGCCAGGTCGACCGCTACAACGCCGATGCCGTCCAGCACCACACAGAACTGGGCGAAACCGCCTTCCAGGCCGAACAGATCATGGCCGACGAATCCTACCAAAGACGCGCGCTGGATGCTGTCCGGTCCGGCAATTAGGACGTCATGGAACTGAGCTTCACCCTCGCCTCTCCGGACCCCATCGCCGAGGCCTACGTCGTGGTCCGGAGCACCGTCCGACAGGCCGAGGAACGGGGCGTTGCCACCTTCCACCACATCGTCGGCGCCATCCACTTCGCCGGCCACGTGACCGAATCCGTCGCGCCCGCCCCCGTCTGGAATCTCGTTCCAGTTGACCTGCTCGCGGCCAAGTCCGCCAAGCGTTACGACCACCCCGTGGTCGCCACCATCGACACCGACGGCAGCGTCATCAGCCTCCACCAAACTGAGGCCGAAGCGCGCGCCTTCCTCGCCGAGATCCACGACGCCGCCGACCTGCGCACCAAATCCGCCCCGGATGATAAATCAATCGCCTCCTCCGTCCGCGTCACCGCCGGCGAAACCGGCGTCGCCTTCGACCAGACCGGTCGCCTGCCCGCGCACGTCGTCGCCGCCCTGCGCGACATGGTCTTTCTCCCTGCCCTCGACCTCGGCACCCCGGTTCCCGGCGTCACCAAGATAAATCTCGCCGACTTCTTCCGCTGATTTCATTGCTGGGGGATGCCCCCCTGCCTCGTGTTTGGCTTGTCCGCCCGGTCGCTCCGGCTGCCCGCCTCGCCCCCGACCTTTCTCGTTTTAGCCACCTGCCGCCCTTGATCGCCGACCGCCCAATCCGCCTTCGCCGGCGAAGGGCCGCGGTGGCGGTCGGCGCCGGCTTCCTGACCCTCTGGCTCGGGCTCGTACCTGCTCGCGGGCAGCAGGTGAGCAACCATCGCGTGTTTGTCGGCATCGACCTGTTTGTGTCCACTGCCGCCGGCCGCACCGCCATCCTTGATTTCGCCGACGATCAGGCCCTCCTCGCGGGAAACCCGCCCACCCTCCGCGGGCTGCGCGACATCCCGACTTTCGGTTGGGATCACCGCCCCAAAGTCGGCCGGCTGCCCGTCATCATCCGCAATCTCGAGACCCGCTTCGAAAGCAGCGTGCAGGCCGACCAGGTTCAACGACGGCTGCGGGAAATGAGCAGCCTGTTGGACTACTCCGCCGATCGCTTTAACCTGTCCCTGCGCTCCGGTCTCACCCCCTTCACCCCGCCGAGCTCCGACGACCTTGCCCGCCACCATCAACTGACCCGCGAGGCACATGCTCGCCTGGAATCGCTGCCGTTCCCGGGGCCGGAGCGGGTCCATGAAGGCCCGCTCGAATCCGGCGACGCCCTCTTCTCGCCCGGCGACGCTGAAGACAAGGACGTGCTGAACGTCAGCTTCGAGATCTTCACCCCGCGCCCCGTCGCCGAAGCCCACCTGGTCGCCCTGGCCCACGTCAAACAGGCCGGCGAACCCGGCGTGGTCGTGTTTCATCATCCCCTCGGCGCCATCGGCCCTGACGCCCGCCGTATCAAGGTGCGCAAGACCGGCTTCCGTCCCGGCTTCGAACTCACCGCCCTCAAGCTCCACGTGTTCGCCCACGGCCAGGAACTGCCCACCAACCTTTCCGAACGCGCCTCCTTTCTCACCGCAACGGAAGCCCATCGCTTCCTCCTGCTCAGCCACCTCACGGACCACCCCCAAGGCGACCTGCCGCCGCAGCCCATTTGGTCGCTCGCCCCCGCCGCCCTCTTCGCCGCCCGCGCGGCGGCGGACTTCGACCTTCCCCTCGCCGTCAACATCGATGCCGAGGGCCGACTCCTGAGTATCCATCAATCGGAGACGACCGCCCGCGCCTACCTCGCCGCCATCCCCGACGCCACCACCCTCCACACCAAGGCGAGTCCCACCGCCGACGGCTCCGCCCCCCGACCGGCCGAAGACGACCCCGCCCTCGACGCGGCAGTTGACTCCGACATCGCCCTGCCCGAGCCCCTGCTCACCGCCCTGCGTGAGATGGTGTTTCTCCCCGCGCTCCGCGACGGCACCCCGGTACTCGGCACCACCACGATCAACCTCGCCGACTTCCTCCGCTGAGTCCCCACGGCTTGCCCGCGTCGGACGTGGCGTCTGGTCTCTGTGACACCGGCATTCCTGCCTCTGAGGGCTGTTGCTCCGCATCAATTCCTTGAAATCACGACCGGCCGACTCTCCGACTGTAGGGGCGTCGCTCGCCGACGCCCGCGAACGTCGACAGACGGTCCGCTCCGTGACCTGAGTAGCAAATAGCCTCCGTCTCAGCTCTCGCGCAACCCCTGGGCGATCGGCTGCCGGGCCGCCCGCACCGCCGGGAAGAGACCGCCCACCGCGCCGATGCCGGCCGCAAACACCACCGCCGAAACCAGCAGCTGCGGTGTCACCGCAAAGGCAAAGGCCACCTGCGAAAACGACTGCCAGTTGATCGTCGACGCGCGGTAGCCATCGAACAGCAGAAACGCCACCAGCGCCCCCAGCGCCCCGCCCGCCAACGACAGCACCAGCGATTCGAGCATGACCGACGCCACCACCGGCGAGGCGCCGAAACCCAGCGCCCGCAGCGTCGCCACCTCCCGCACCCGCGCCGCCACCGCGCTATACATCGTGTTGAGCGCCCCGAAGAGCGCCCCCAGCGCCATGAGCAGCGCGATGAACACCCCGATGCCGCGAATGAAGGCCGTGATCACCGTCGATTGCTCGGCGTAGAACTCCCGCTGCCGCACCACCTTCACGTTGAGTCGCGGATCGGCCGTGAGCGCATCCTTGAACGTGTCGAACGCTTCCACCGACTCCAACCGCGCCAACACCGATTGGAAGGAATTGCCCCGCCGATAAACCGGCTGCAGCACCGCCGCATCGGTCCAGATCTCCGACTCCGCCAGGCCGCCGCCATCGGTGAAGCGGCCCACCACGTCCCACGTCGCGTTGCCTATCGCGAGCCGGCTGCCCACCTCGAGCCCGGCAAAGGAACTGGCCGCCCCTTCACCCACGATGATCTCGTTGCGCCCCGGCGTGAAGGTGCGCCCTTCCACAATCGTGAAGTTCTCCCGCACCGCAAAAGCCGCCGGCTCCACGCCCCGAAACGGCACGTTGGCGTCGGTGCCGGTGGAACGCTTCGGCAGGTTGATGATCACGAACAGTTCGGCCGACGCCAGTGCCCCCTCGGGCTGCCGCGCCAGGCCGGGCGCATCGGCGATGATGCGCGTCTCATCGCGGCCCAAGCCACTGGTCATCTCACTGTCGGCACCGCTGCGCAGCACCAGCGCCAGCGTATCCGAGCCGCCGACCGTCATCGCGCGCTGGAAACCGTCGGCGATCGACAGCACGCCCACGAACACCATCACCACGCCCGCAATGCCCACCGCCGTGGCCACCGCTGCTCCCCGGCGCTCCGGAATCGTACGGAGGTTGAACCAGGTGATCGAAGCGACCTGCGAAAACCAGTTGATGAGCGTATTCATAATTCAGTTACTCCGGAATGGTTCTACAGAAGGTAACGAAGAGAACGGAGGAGACGGATTCGAATGAAACGCTGTCTGCTTTCAGTGGAGTGCCTTCCTTACCTTCGTTTCCTTGTGTGAAATAAGACTCAGCCGCCCCTCCTGAGTGCATCGGCGATGCGCAGCCGCATCGCCGTGAGCGCCGGCACCGCGCCGGTCACCAGGCCCAGTACCACGACCAGGACCGCGCCGACCGCGAAGTCCCGCGGCGGCAGATAAAAGAGCGGCAGATACTGCGGGATCGGACTGCCGCCCGCGATCACCAGCGCCGCCAGGCCGAGTCCGGCAAAACCGCCGAGCACCGAGAGCAGCAGCGACTCCGCCAGCACCGTGCCCATGACGAGCCGGTCCGAGAAGCCCATGGCCTTGAGCACGCCGAGCTCGGCGACGCGCTCGCGCACCGCCTGCGCCATCGTGTTGCCCGCCACCAGCAGGATGGTGAAGAACACCGCGCTCAACACCGCCGCCACCATCGCGCCGATATCGCCGATCTGCTGGGCGAAACCCTGCACGAACGCGCCCTCCGGCTCGGCCTTGGTCTCGGCCGGTGAGTTGGCAAACTCGGCATCGATCGCCGCCGCCACCTCGGCGGCCCGGTCCGGATCCTTCACCCGCACGGCGTACCAGCCGACCTCGCCCTCGCCGTAGACGCGCGCCTCGTCGAAGTAGTCGTAATGGAAATACACTGGCGTCGTGTCGGTGTTGGCCTCGCCGCCGTCGAAAATGCCGGTGATGTCGAATTCCCACACCCCGCCGTCCTTGCGCGGCCAGATGGGTGAATTCAGCGGAATGCGGTCGCCCACCTTGAAGCCGAAGCGGTCGGCAGTCGTGCGGCCGATGATGCAGCCCGTGCGCGTGCGCAGCCAGGCCTCGCGTTCCGCAGGCGTGAGCACGATCTCCGGAAACATGTCGAGGAACTCCTCGGGTACCACCGGCATGCTGGGGAAGAAGTTCTTCGGGTCCTGATAAATGCCGCCGAACCAGGTCTGGAAGACGGCGAGATCGACGCCGGGGAGGCGCTCCATGCGCGCCTTGTAGGCCTCGGGCAGCAGTTGGATGATCGATACCTTGTGGCGCACCACCAGGCGCTCCTGCCCGGCCAGGGTGATCCCGCCGGCCAGCGCGGTGCGGATGGCGCCGAGAAAGGCGTAGAGCATGAACGCCACGAAGATCGACAGCAGCGTGAGCACCGTGCGCAGCTTGCGGCGCCCCAGGTTGCCCCAGACCAGCGCGAAGAATTTCATTCCGGCGCCTCCGCGTAGAGTTGGCCCTTGTTGAGATACACCGTGCGCGAGGCGCGGTGCGAGGCGTGCGGATCGTGCGTGACCATCACGATCGTCTTGCCGTGCTCCTGGTTGAGCGCCTGCAGCAGCGTCAGGATCTCGTCGCCCGCCTTGCGGTCGAGGTCTCCGGTGGGCTCGTCGCAGAGCAGGATGGTCGGGTCGGTGGCGATGGCGCGCGCGATGCCCACCCGCTGCTGCTCGCCGCCGGAGAGCGTGCGCGGATAGTGTTTGGTGCGATGGCTCAGACCCACGACCTCGAGAGCCGTGGCCACGTGTTCGCGGCGCTCCTTTTTCGAGAGGTGCGTGAGCAGGAGCGGCAGCTCCACGTTGCGCTCCGCCGAGAGCACCGGGATGAGGTTGTAGAACTGGAAAATGAAACCGACGTGCCGCGCGCGCCACGCCGCGAGGTCGCCGCCCGCCATCGCGTCGATCCGGTCGCCACCGATCGCGACCGAGCCGCGGGTGGGCCGGTCGAGTCCGCCGAGCAGATTGAGCAGGGTCGACTTGCCCGAACCCGACGGTCCCATCAAGGCGAGGAACTCGCCGCGGGCGACGGTGAGATTGAGGCCCGTGAGAACATGAATCTCCTCGGTGCCGCGCTTGAAGACCTTGTCGACCTGGTCGACGTGGACGAGGGTTTCGGTGGTGGTGCCGGGCGCGGCGGCGGGAGGCGCGGGAGGAACGATGCTCATGATTGCTGCTCGGTGACCAGGGCGCCGTCGGTGAGCGTATCCGGCCCGTCGACGACCAAAGTTTCTCCACCGGATAATCCCCCCAGCACCGCGACTTCGCGGCCGTTGGGCAGGCCCAGCGTGACGGCGCGGCGCTCGACTGCGCCGTTGCGCACGATCCAGACAACGTCGCGACCGCCCTCGGCATGCACGGCGGCTGTCGGCACGACGACCTGCCGGGTAGGCGCGGCGGCAGTGGCGGATCCGCCCGCAGCAGCAGACGCACCGCCGTCGTCGCCGGTGCTCTGGAAAGCGACCTTCAGTCCCATGTCGGGCAGGATGCGTGGATCGAGTTGTTCGAAGCCCACCCGCACGCGCACGGTCGCCTTCTGGCGATCGGCCGTCGGAATAATGGCGATGACGCGCGCCGGAATCGGCCAGTCCGGATAGGAATCGAGCGTGGCGACCACCGGCTGCCCCTCGCGTACGCGGTTGATGTAGGTCTCGTTCACGTCGACCTCCACCTCCAGCGAACTCATGTCGACGATCGTGCAGATGCCGGTGCGGGTGAATCCGCCGCCGGCCGAGATGGGCGAGATCATTTCGCCGGGCTGGGCGTTCTTCGACGTCACCACCCCCGCAAAGGGTGCGCGGATGATGTTGTCGTCGAGTTGCTGCTGCCACAGCGCCACCTGGCTTTGGGCCACGCCCACATCGGATCGCGCGCGCTCCAGCCGGGCCTTCAACACCTCGACGGCCGACTCCGCCTGTTCGAGTTCGGCCGAACTCACGACCTGCTCGGCCGCGAGCTGCCGGGTGCGCACGAGATCGCGCTCGGCCTGTTCCAGCGAAGCGCGGACCTCCCCGAGCGCGCTGCGCGCCGCCTCGAGTTGCGCGACCGCCAAGCGATGGTTGGCCGCGACGTTGACATCGTCGAGCCGCGCAAGGATCTGGTCCTGCTCCACCTTCATGCCCTCCTCCACCAGTACCTCGATCACGCGTCCGGTGACCTTGGACGACACCGTGGCCTCCCGCCGCGCGGTGACGTAACCGGAGGCGTTCAGCAAAGTGCGCGCCGTATCGCCGGTGACCACGCGCGCCACCGTCGTGCGGACGGTGATTGGCCGGGGCCGCTGCATCCACCAGAACGCCGCCACCCCGAGAAGCAGGACGACGATGACGGAGACCACCCACCCGCGGAAACGGGCGCTGCCGCCGGACGAAGCCGGACGGTTGATCTTGAGGCCATCGAGGGATTTGCGGGGCGATTCCATCGCGCGGCGGCTTGGACAAAAAAGCACCCCGCCCATAGCGGATCGGGACCGCGACCGCAATAGCTGTTCATTCACCCTATCTCGCCGGAGGTATCTCGAATACGCGCCCCCACCGTTCGGAGTTCCGCCTTCAGGCGGTCTTCCTCTTCTCCGCGACCACGCCTCTTCCAGGAATCGGCGGGGGTCACCGCCTAACGTACAACGCTCAATCCCACGCGACCGCCGCGTTCTCGGCTCGGCATCGCGCCCGAATCCGCTTTGCTGGACCTTCCATGAAACTCCGCCCCCTGTTTTCCACGCTCACCCTTTCCCTCGCGCTGGCGGCCTCCGCCGGCGCCGCCCAATTCAAGGCGCTGCTCATCACCAACACCGACGGCTGGCACCATGACTCCATTGGTGCCGCCGTCCCGGCCATGCAGCAACTGGCCAAGCTGCACGACTTCGAACTCGTCTGGCCCAACTCGCTCGGCATGGTCCTCAACGACCGCTACCTCGCCGACGTGAAGGTCATCATCTTCGCCCTCACCACCGGCGACATCCTCACCGACGAACAGCAGGCTGCGGTCGAAAAATTCGTGCAGAACGGCGGCGGCATCGTCGGTATCCACGCCGGCGGCGCCGACACCGAGTACGGCTGGGACTGGTGGACGAAGGCCTTCGGCCACATGTTCCACATCCACCCCGCCGTGCAGACCGCCACCGTCGAGGTGCTCGAGCCCAACTTCCCGGGCATGGACCGCTTCGCCAAGCGCTTCCTGTTCACCGAAGAGTGGTATGAATTCGACGCCCCGCGCAGCGACGCCCTGAAGTATCTGCTCGCGGTCGACGAATCCACCTACGACATCCGCGCCAACTGGGGCTCCAAGCAGTCCAAGGGCATGGGCGACCTGCACCCCCTGTCATGGTTCCATGAATACGACGGCGGCCGCGTGTTCTACTCCGCCTTCGGCCACCTGCCCGCCACCTGGTCCGACGCCAATTTCATGCACCACGTCTACGGCGGCATCTACTGGGCCGCCACCGGCAAGGGCTTCCGCGCCGCGGAGTAAGTGCCTCCGTCGCCTTCGTCACGCTCCTCTACTGTAGGGCTGCCGCTTGTCGGCATGCCGCACCTGCCACTCGGCGGGGCTCCTGCTCCTCCGTCTGCCGCTCCCCTGCGGCACGGCGGTGAGTGCCGGCCCTACAGCGTGCCGCATCGGATCCTGAACCCGGTTTTCCGCCATGCCCCCGGATCCCCTCCTTCGTCGGGCAACCCCCGCGGATTACCCTCACTTTGTCGCCATTGAAGAATCGGCCGCCCGCCTGTTCCCGGCCGGACGCATCCCCGACCCCGCGATCCCCTATGACCGAGCCGCCTTCGAACGCGCAATCGCCGACGGGCTCACTTGGTTCGCGGAGATAGCCGGCCGGCCCGTCGGCCTCGCCATCGCTGAACCGCTCGCCGGCCACCTCCACCTGTTCGAGCTCAGCGTGGCGAGCGAACACGCCGGCCGCGGCCTCGGCAGCCTCCTGCTCGAACGCGTGAAGACCGACTGCCGCGAACGCAGCCTGCCCGGCGTGACCCTCACCACCTTCGCCGACCTGCCGTTCAACGGCCCCTTCTACACCCGCCGCGGCTTCGCCGAAATCCCGGCCGACCAACTCGCCCCGGAACTCGCCGCCATCCTCGCCGCCGAGCGCACCGCCGGCCTCACCCAACGCATCGCGATGCGTTGGCGCGCGTCGACAAGCTGAGCACCGCCCCCGCGCCTATAGGCGCACGCAAGCGCCCACCCACGACGCAGATCTCTTGCGCCTTTTTGCGGCCAATTCCCTCCGACATCCGTCCTCCGTCCTCCGCCTTCCGACATCCGCCTTCGGTCCTCTGACATCCGTCCTCCGACCTCCGTCTTCCGACCTCCGTCCTCCGTCCTCCGACATCCGTCCTCCGTCCTCCGACATCCGTCCTCCGTCCTCCGACATCCGTCCTCAGACATCTGACATCCGACATCCGTCCTCCGACGTCCGCCCCTACTCCGAAAAATGCGCGTCGAAGAACGCCTTCGCCGCCTGCACAAAGGCGGTCGGATCCTGGTGAAACTCCGGGCTGTCGGTCTCGATCGCCATCACGCCCGACCAGTCGGTTTCCTTGATGGCCGCGATGAGCCCGGCGTAGTTGGCATTGCCGAGGCCGATGAAGGTATCCTTCGGGCGACCGGGCGCATCTTCCAGATCGAGGCGCTTGTCCTTGAGGTGCATGTCGTAGACGCGATCGAAGTAGTTGCGAAACACGACCTCGGCGTCGAAACCTGCCGCGGTAACCCAGCCGATATCCATGCACACGCCGATGCGGGGATCGCGCTCGGCCAGCACCTGTTTCACGGTGGCGGGATTGCCGTAGACGGTGCCGGTGCCGTGATTGTGCACGGCGAGTTTGATGTCGTATTCCTGCACCAGCTCCTCGAGCACATCCCACTGCGCCGGTTCGCGCGGCTCGACCACGATGACCTCCATATCGAAGAGTTTGGCGAGTTCGAAGAGCTTGCGGTTCTCCTCCTTGTCCATGGACGTCCCGCTAACGCCGATGGAGTAGGCCGTGACGCCATACTCGGCCATGAACTCCTTCTTCTTGAGCAACTCCTCGAGCGGCGCCGCCGGATCGAGATGTTTGTTGAACAGCTCGAGCTGAGTGATCCCATGCTCGGCCGCAAACACCACCGCCTCCTCAAAACTCATGTGCCGGCAGGTCCAGGTCTGCAGCCCCAACTTGGGCGCGGCCTGCAGCGAAGCCGCGAGAGCCACCACGGAGAAAACGAAGAGAAAGCGACAAAGGGATTTCATGAGGTCGCGCAGTGATTCACACGAAACGAAAAATGTCGACCGCCAGCCCCATCTCGCCCGCCACCCAATCGCCGACGCACCAGATCCTCAGCCGACCGATAACCCCTGCCTCCAACCAGCCTAGCAGCCCTGTAAAAGCTTTTTGCGCCTTCTGCGCCTTCTAGCGGCCATTCCTTCAGCTCTTTGGGACCCGAACGCCGAAAATCCATCCCCTTCGTGACCGCCGAACAAAGTGCGCGACATGGCCATAAGCCACGACCGAATGGCACTTAATTAGGCAGGTGAGCCCCAAAGGGGCGATCCATGACAGCCTAGGGCAACGCCCTAGGTACCAGGCAGTAAGGAATAAAGCCCTGAAGGGGCGATTGAAGCGCCATGAGACGATCCAGCCCTTTAACTAAGGGCCATTCAAGCCACGCCCCGTCGTTCGACCGCCCCTCCTGAGCCCTTTCACTTTTCCCTCTCCCTCCTCACTCCCAGCTCGATCGGCTCCGCCGCCCGAGCTGGGCTATCCAAACGCCTGCTTCCGCAACCCGCGCAGCGTCATCAACCCGCCCCAATCGGCCACCGGCGGCACCGCCCGCGGCC